>CAMOGW010000001.1 GCA_946614435.1 uncultured Prevotella sp.
GGATGCAAGCGCCTGCAGCCACTGCCTTAGCGGCATTGCCCTCAATGAAAGGAGTCGTTCCCTGTCCCATCACGATGTCGCCAGCAAAAGAGAAGCTGAACGAATCGGTGAAGTAGCCGAAGGTCAGAATACCAATCAGGAAGAACATATCGGCAAAGCGAGTCACGATGAAAGCCTTCTTAGATGCTGCAATAGCAGGCTTCAAGGGATAGTAGAAGCCAATGAGCAGATAAGAAGAAACACCCACAAGCTCCCAGAACATATACATCTGGAAGATGTTGGTGGCCAGCACCAGTCCCAGCATTGACATGGTGAAGAGGCTCAAGAAAGCGTAGTAGCGCTGGAAGCCCTTCTCACCGTGCATATAGCCGAATGAGTAGATGTGTACCATGAGCGACACCGTAGAGATGACAATCAGCATCATCACCGAGATGGGGTCGAGCAAGATACCCATGTCGAAGTGCAAGTTACCTAAAGGCAACCAAGTGAAGTTGTAAGGCACGATCGTCTGGAAGATTCCGTTCACGCGGTCGGCTGTGAAATATTCGAAAGCCGTCCAGTATGACAGAATGGTAACGAGTGCAAGCGAGCATGTGCCGATAAGTCCGGCAGTCTTATGCTGCATCTTCATGCCAGCCAGTCCTAACACGAGGAAGGAAAGAAGCGGCAGAAGGAGAATCAAATAAGATAATTCGTAGATCATAGCGTTTTTTATCCTTTCATGTTAGTGATACTATCTACATTATCGCTCTTGAAGTTGCGATATACATTGATGATAATCGCGATAGCCACGGCACTCTCAGCAGCTGCCACACCAATAACGAAGAGGGTCATGAACATGCCTTCCATGCCATTGGGATAGAGCAGGCGGTTGATAGCAGCAAAGTTGATATCAACAGCATTGAGCACCAGCTCAACAGAGATGAGCATGGCAATCAGGTTGCGACGGGTCACGAAGCCATAGACTCCGATGAAGAACAAGAGTGCACTCAGCACGAAATAACATTCTACAGGTACCATAATTCTTTAATTCTCTAATTCTTGATCCTTTCTTGCAACTACTAATCCACCAATGATGCAAGCCAACAAGAACACCGAGATGAACTCGAAGGGCAACACATACTGATACTTCTCTGAGCCGACCAGGGCGAAGCCAATCTCCTTCATGGAGAGCTCGGCATCGGCCACGGCATCGAAATTAGACACGAAGCCAGCCTTCACCAGAATGAGGCAGACCGTCACAAGGGCGACAAGCACCACCAAGCCATAGCCAATCATACGGCTGGTCTTGATTTTCTCTACCAATCCTTGTAGCGTTCGCTTCGAAACGAGCTGGATGGCGAAGACATAGATCATCGTCACGCCACCGGCATAGACGCTGATCTGAGCTGCGCCCAGGAACGTATAGTCGAGCAGGAAATAAATGCCTGCCACGCCAAAGAGCACGAACAACATGAATGTTGCGGCTCGCATGATTCGCGTAGTCGTCACGCACAGTAAGGCAGAGCCCAGAATGACGACGGCGAGGATGCAAAACATGATTATATTTGCCATAGTCGTTTACTTCGTTTTGGTGTTGAACTTTCCGACTTCCCACTCGGCTCCGCCATCCAGCAGATTGGGCAGCGAGCCACCCTTATACTGCTCTTTGTCGAGGTGAAGCACGAGCTTCGAGCGGTCGAACACCGCATTCTCGAAATCGTTGGTAAACTCAATTGCGCCGAAGTTGCAGGCATTGGTACAGAGCTGGCAGAACATGCAGTCGCCCAAATCGTACTGATAGTCGTCGAGCACCTTTTTCTTCTTACCTGTCTCAGGGTCTTCGGCCATGTGACTGGTAATCTTGATGGTGCCGTTCGGACATGCCTTTTCGCACAATGTGCAAGCCGTACACTTGTAGGCGCCATTCTCGTCGCGAGTGAAGACGAGACGGCCACGGTGGCGCTTAGCCACGTGCAGTGTGGTCTTGCGGTTCTCGGGATACTGCTCTGTTGACTTGTTGGTAAAGAAGTCCTTGAAGTATTCTTTCCAAGTAGTCTTCATGCCCACAGCCAAGGTCTTGATGCCGTGCCCGAGTTCTCCGAAATATGTTTGTTCTTTTTCCATTTTTTAATATAAGTCTTATGGGTCTTATGAGTCCTATAGGTCTTATGGAACTTATGAGACTTACTTAATATACAGGCCTAAGGCCACACATACGGTCATCAGAACCAGGTTGATGAGTCCCATCGGCATGAGGTATTTCCACTCCAGTTTCAGAATCTGGTCAATACGCAGACGGGGGAAGGTCCACTTCACCCACATCAGCAGCCAGACGATGCCGAATGCCTTGGCCATGAACCATACGATACCAGGAATGAGGTTCATTACCGCATCGAAGGCTTCGATACCGATGTTCAGCGGAGCCCATCCGCCAAGGAACACCGTAGCGGCGATGCCCGAGATAATGAAAAGGTTCAGGAACTCAGCCAGATAGAAGAAGCCGAAGCCCATGCCCGAATACTCTGTGTGGTGACCAGCCGTCAGCTCGCTCTCAGCCTCAGCCATATCGAAGGGGCCACGGTTGGCCTCGGCATTACCGGCAATGAGGAAGATGATGAAAGCGATGATGGCAGGAATGTGGCCTTGGCAGATAAGCCACTTGAAAGGCCCGGTCTGAGCCTCAACGATACCCGACATCTGCATCGTACCCGTCAGGATAACGGCTGCGATCAGACACAGGCAGAGCGACATTTCGTAGGAAATTATCTGCACGGCACCACGCATGGCCGAGACCACCGAATACTTGTTGTTAGAGCTCCAACCAGCGAGGAAGATACCCACTACGCCGATAGAAGAGACGGCAGTCAGGAGGAACACACCCACGTTGAAGTCGAGAATGGTAGCGCCATTGTTCCAAGGCAGGAAGCAGAAGGCACCCACCGAACCGATGATGACCAGCAGCGGGGCGATAGCATAGAGGAGCTTATCGGCTTTATCGACGAAGAAGATCTCCTTGATGAGCATCTTCAGCACGTCGGCCAGCACCTGCATCAGTCCCCAGTAGCCCACACGCATCGGGCCCAGGCGGCACTGGAAGTAGGCACATACCTTACGTTCCATGAAAATCAGAATCATTGCGATAACGGCATAGGCAGTCAGGACGACCACACCCACCAGCACGCATTCAATCAATATGGCTAACCATTCAGGGCATCCGAGTGTGACCTGAAGCAACTCGTCAAACCATCTTGTAAATATTGAAAAATCGAACATAATTCTTTGTAGTCTAACGTGTTATTATTAACGGTCAATATCAGGAATCACCACGTCAATGGCGGCACAGGTAGCGATGAGGTCGGCAAACTTCTGGCCTTTCAGCATCTTGTCGAAGGCACCTACGAGCGAGAGGCCCATCGGGCGCATCTTCATGCGGTAAGGACTCTTGTCGCCACGCGAATCAAGATAAACGCCAAACTCACCGGCCGGTCCCTCGACAGAGTAGAACCACTGTCCCTCGGGCACCTTGATGATAGGTTTCTGCTTCACGTAGAAGTCGCCTTCTGGGATGTTGTCAATGAGCTGTTCGATGATGTTCAGGCTCTGATACATCTCGTTGATGTGAACGAGGTAGCGGTCCATAGAGTCGCATCCCGTAAGCGTGCACTGTTCCCAGTTCACCTTGTCGTACATGTCGTAGGGATGGTTCTTGCGCACGTCGTTCTTCCAGCCAGCGGCACGTCCGGCAGGACCTGTCACAGCATAGTTGATGCAGTCCTCAAGGCTCATCGGTCCGCAGTTCTCCAATCGGTTATGGGTGATGACATTGTCGCCAAACACATCCATATACTCCTGAATCATGGGGCGCAGGTACTTGATGAGGGCCTTCACGTTCTTCACGAAGTTGGGATCGATATCGTCCTGCAGTCCACCTATTCTATAATAGTTCTGAATCAGGCGACCGCCAGTGGTCTCCTCCAGGATGTTGAGCACGTGCTCACGATCGCGCATGCCATAGAGGAAAGCGGTGAGAGCGCCCAGGTCCTGAGCCACGCACGACACGTAGAGCAGGTGCGAGTCGAGACGCTGCAGCTCATCCATAATGGTACGGATATACTTGATGCGGTCGGTCAGTTCTACGCCCATGCCCTCCTCTATCACGCCAACGAGGGCATGACGATGCTGCATGGCTCCCAGATAGTTAAGACGATCGGTCAAAGCAAGCGTTTGAGGATAGGTCATACCTTCCCACATCTTCTCGATGGCACGATGGATGTAGCCGAGATGGGGGTAGATGCGCTTCACTTTCTCGCCGTCGAGCACCGTCTGCAGACGGAGCACACCGTGAGTGGCAGGGTGCTGCGGTCCCACGTTGATCACGTAGTCGTCATCGGTAAACAAGCGGTTCTGCTTAGACTGCAGGTTACCGTCCTTGTCTAAATAGTACTCCAGACCGTAGTCGGGCTCCACGTCTTCCTCCAGCGAATACTTATTGTCGCCTTTCCAATCTTTGCGGAAGGGATGTCCCTTGAAGTCGTTGCGCAGGAACAGGCGGCGCATGTCGGGATGGCCAAGGAACACGATTCCGAAGAAGTCATAGACCTCGCGTTCCAGCAGGTCGGCTACTCGCCAGATGTGAGACACAGTAGGAATATAGGCCATCATCTGCCCGTCGGTCTCGCCCGTGCCGTTCGATGCAATGCCATCGCCACATGCCTGACATTTGGCCAGCATCTTCACCGAGCAGCGCTCGTGGGTCGTGGTGTTCTCCAGAATGTAGATACAACCGAGACCTTCTTCGGCACCGAAGTCCTCGCCTACGATCGTAACGAGATAGTCGAAGCCTTTCTTCTCCTTCAAGTTCTGCATTTCCTTAGCGAACTTGTCAAAATCGAATGATAAGAACTCTAATTTCATTTTGCAGCCTCCTCTACTTTAGCTTCTGCCTGAGCAGATTTCATTTCTTTTACAAACTCCTCAGGCACATCAGTGACTACGATAGCCTCGCGCCTGTGATCGTTCAGTTTCTCCCGGAACGTCAGCTCCTCGTTCGACACGCCGAGTGCCTTCTCGTCAGCCGTCTGCTTGTGGTTGGCACCACCGAAGAATTTCTCTACCTTCACCTTACGCTGCAGCTGCATCATGCCATACATGATGGCCTCCGGACGGGGAGGACAGCCAGGGATGAACACATCGACAGGCACGATTTCCTCGATGCCCTGCACCACGTGATAGCTCGACTTGAAAGGACCGCCGCTGATGGCGCAGCCACCTACAGCCACAACATACTTAGGTTCTGCCATCTGGTCGTAGAGTCGCTTCAAGGCAGGAGCCATTTTGTGGGTGATGGTTCCGGCACACATGATAAGGTCGGCCTGACGGGGAGAGTTACGTGTCACCTCGAAGCCGAACCGGGCAAAGTCGTAGCGCGAGCAGCCACAGGCCATGAACTCGATACCACAGCAGGAAGTAGCAAAGGTGAGTGACCAAAGCGAGTTGCTGCGTCCCCAGTTAATGAGCTGGTCGAGTGTGCCAGTCACCACGTTGACGCCCCCCTCATGGAGCTCGTCAACAATCTTCTCCAACGATTCGTTGTCTTTCCACTCCTCGTAGGGAATACTCTTGATGTGCGGTTTTCTTACTTCCATTCCAAGTCTCCTTTCCGCCAGGCGTAAGCGAGACCCAGCACTAACACTACCAAGAAGAAGCCGATAGACAGCAGAGCCATCGTCCCGAACTCCTTCACTACTACAGCCCATGGATACAGAAACACCGTTTCCACATCGAACATGAGGAACAGGATGGCGAAGAGGTAGAAGCCTATCGACACGGGCAGCCACGAAGTGCCGCGTGTGGGGATGCCACTCTCATAAGGCTCACCTTTTTGCTTCGCATAAGACCGAGGTCCTATCAGCTTCGCAATCACGTAAGCCGCTACCACCAGTGTAATAGCCGTCAGCAAGACGGTAATTAACAATGTGAAATTCATAAAGTTTATAAAAAGTTGTTATAACAATATTGTTTGCATGCTTTTTTCTGATGCCAACTCCTCACGGGGTTGTCAGAATGCGTGCAAAGGTACAAAAATAAATGCAAACTCTTCACATAATTATCACTTTTTTCCAAATCTTTTAAAAAAAACGCTCTTGGTGAAAACGTCAGTCACAAAGAGTAGGAACGTCAGTCATAAAAAGAGAATAAGCCATTCACCCGGAGTGTCTGGCTTATTCTCTTTCAGTAGAATACAATTCATTTATTATCGAAATTCCTATGTTGGTTTCCTCTACGCTGCGGCCCGCGCTTCATCATCTTTTCCTTATCGGCCTGATAGGCAGCATACTGCTGTTCTGTAAGGATGGTCTTCAGCTGGGCATCATATTCTTCCATCTTTTTCTTCATCGCCTCAAAATCGCCTCTGGCCTGCATTCCTTTTACTTCTTTGCGCTTCAGGCTGTCGGCGGCTTGTGGCTTCACCCTATCCTCAGCTGAACGCATGCCCTGATGCCGTCTGCCTCCGCGAGGCCCCATTGGCCGCATGTCGGCATATTTCTTGTTCAGTTCCAACAGCTTGGCTGACTGCTCCTCGTTCAGGCTGTATCTCTTCACCATGTCATCAGTGCGTCGCTGGGCCATCTGCTCCGTCGTCATCTGTTTGCGCTCTGCTTTGTTCTCGTCTTGTGCCATTGCGCTGGTCGAAATCATGAAGACTGCGGCCAGGGCCATTATCATCTTTTTCATAATTGTAAACTTTTAATTCGTTATACTTCCGTTTTGTCACTCTTTTTAAGTTGCAACTGTATAATTGATGTGTCAAAAGTTCAAAAGTTTAATTCGAGGAACAAAAAAAATTACGATTTTATTGACAATCGCGTATTTTTTTATATTTTTGCATAGTTATTATCCATTTTCCGACATGAACAGGACTTGTTTCATCATTCCATTTTTGTTTTGCGCCTTGTTGCTGACAGGGTGTGGGGACAAGGAAGTTGCCCCTCCTCCTGCCGAAGAGCAGCCTATCGACACCTTGCAAACGATTCTGCTGAAGGCTCAACAGTGTTCACGACTCTATACCACCGAATTTCATATCCACAAGATAGTGACTTACGACGACTTGATCAGCGTAAGCGGCAAGCTGTTCAATCAAGACTACAACCTCCGTCTGCCCGTAGGCCATCGGAAGGTGGCCTTCCCGATGGATGCCACGCTGAAGGGCTATATTGATATGGAACAACTGACTCCAGAGAACTTTACCCGCGACGGAGAGCGACTCACCATCACGCTGCCCAATCCACAGGTGATGATGACCGCTACGAAGATTGACCAAGCCGGTGTGAGAGAATACGTCTCGCTCACCAGAGCGCATTTCAGCGACCACGAACTCAGCGAACTGGAGCATCAGGGACGCGAAGCCATCATCCGGCAGATACCCGACTACGGCATTGCCGAACAAGCACGCATAAACGCGGCTCGACTGCTCATACCACTGGCTACGCAGTTGGGGTTCCAGGAGGAAAACGTGACAATTGTTTTCTCTGACGACTTCAAGCCCGAATCACTTACCAAACTTGTCAAACTCAACACTTCAGGACAATGACGATCAAACGTACCATCAAGTTCTATGCCCTCTGCGCCCTGCTGCTCATCATCGTGCTCTTCGTCTTGTGGCAGCACCTGAGGAGTACCACGCTCTTTAGTGCCCACATCGAAGAAAACAAGATTGACATCACGCCCCAACAGATTACCTCCATCAAGGAGATCGGGCAATGGGAATTTCTCTCCATCAGTGAAGAAGAACTCGTCGATACCACCCGGAAGGGCATCTTCTCCGACGACCATCTCGTCAGGATCTATAAAGGTACGCTCCGCTTGGGCATCGACCTGAAAGAGCTCAGCGAGCAGAATGTCTTCATTCAGAACGACACGTTGTTCATGACTTTGCCGCCCATCAAGCTTTTAGACGAACATTTCATTGACGAAGCCAACACACGTTCCTTCCATGAGACGGGCAAGTGGAAGCCTGCCGACCGCGAACGCATGTATCAGAAGGCACAGCTGATGATGAAACAACGCGCACTCACCTCAGAAAACTATCAGAATGCCAAAGACTACGGGGAATCACAAATCACCGACCTCATGAACAACATGGGATTCTCTCATGTGGTCATCACTTTCGAAGAGGCGTCTGCCCAATGACCTGCACCTTGCCGTCGGCCACCTTGAAACGCACATCCCTGCCTGCATAGGGCATTCCGTAGATGCGCTCTGCATCATGATGATACTGTGGACGCGGATCGAGCGAAAGCACCTCGCGCAGTCCCTGCAACTCTTCTGCCGTGAAGTTGGCAGCCACTTCCTGCGGAATGTCAACTTCCAGACTTTTCCATTCTTTCTCATCTACGAAGCCACTCTGTGCCTCAGGATGACTGTCGGCATAGCGCACGTAGGGCTTCACGTCATAGATGGGTGTTCCGTCCATCAGGTCGGCACCCTGCACATAAATGACCGGCCCTAAGTGTGGATGCATCTCTATATTTATTATATGTACGCACGTAAGGCCGAGACCATTCGGACGAAAGGGCGAACGCGAGGCAAACACCCCTACCCGCTCGTTGCCTCCCAACCGAGGCGGACGAACCGTCAGTCCTGCGGCATCGTGCCGATTGGCAGAGAAGCCCCATATCAGCCACAGATGACTGAACGACTCCAGCCCTCTCACAGCCTCGGCTTGCCGATAAGCTGGCTCAAAAACGATTTGTCCCAGCAAAGATGTGGCTAAGCCCCCCTGACGGGGAACACCGAATTTCGACGTAAGCGGTGAGTGGAAGCGAGCTATCGGTTCAATCTGCATTTCAATAGAGGAAACAGGCTATCGGTTCAATCTGTATGTTCAATAAAGGAAACGTCCTGAAGCATCAAACAAAGAGCGGTCCACCAGAACGATGGTGAGCAAAGTGGCCATCACGCTCACCCACAGCCCCACCAACGACAATGCCGCCACCACTACAGCAGCCGCCAAAGGCGAAGCGCCCCCCATCAGCAATCCTACGAAGAACAAGGGCGGAGCCAGTACCAGCGGTCCCGTCAAAGGACGGATTCCTCCCATCACCGCAGCCCTCAGCGAGCGACGCACGCTGGGCAGGGTGGCCTCAACGTGAGTGGCCCCGTTGGCCAGCAGATATTGGCAATGCTCCTGTGTATGTCGGAGACTTGATACATAGGTCCGCAATGCTGAGGACACGGATGGTATGACTTGGGCCGCGATGCTCGACAAGACCGTGAGTATTAAGACACTATGCGAAATATTGACAAGCAGCGACATCATGCCCAGTCCTATGCCCATTCCTGCCAACAGCGAGAGAGAAAGCGGAAGGAAGAACGGACGAAGGGAGAGGTGGCCCTTGCGAATCGAGAAATATGAGACCGACAGCACCAGAAGAACCGCCCATATCACGTCAACCCACCAGAGGTTCAACTTCAGCACCCCCCACATCAGCGCTGCTACGAAAGCAACACTCAGAAGGAAATATACCGACACACGCCACACGCGCGTCATGAGCCTGCGATCAATAACAGAGAACAGCGCGACAACCGTCAGCAACAGTACCACGGTTGCCACAATTCCCCAAAGCGAAATATCAGAAATCAGCATATCCGTTATTATTACAATTCCACAATCACATCGGCCATCTTCAGCATCTCCTCATCGTTACTGGCCGCCACAACGATTCTTCCCTGTCTGGCCCACTCTTTCAGGTAAGCAACAGCCTGCACAGGAGGATCGTTCACAATCAGGATTGGCTTGTTGAGCAGCACGGCTACGGCTATCAGTTGCACGCGCGAATCCGTCTGACTGCCGCCCACGCGACGCATCTCCTCGCCCAGAATGCCATTCGAGATGGGCAGCTCCCGATTCGCTTTCAGGCTGAACACATCCTGCACCGAGGGTGGTTCGTAAGTCGTCACCTCGCCCAACTCACACAGTCTGTCAGGCGCGTATGCCATCAGTTTTCTGAAGGTTGGTGCTGATCGGGATGTCAAGGGTTCGCCATCGATACTGATATAGCCGTTTGTAACGGTCTCGAAGCCCTGCATAGCCAACAGCCACCGAGTGTGCTGTGCGGCTGTTCCCCCGGTCAGACAGGTCAGTTCGCCTGCCTTAGCCATCAGCGAGAGCGTGCGGTTCATGCCCTCTATCAGTACTTCGTTCAGTTCCAGCATCATAACAGTTACATATTTTTCGGGGACAAAGTTACGGAAAAACGAGAGAAGAACAAAACAAACGTGTTTGTTTTTTCTTCCGAGTGCAAGTAACTTCGCACTGGAAGTGCAAAGTTACGGAATATAGGGAAACTTCTTCATAGGTTCCTCGCCGAGTCCATGACTGGCATTGGCATTGAGCAGCCAGCACAAGAACGCGCTATGACGCGTCTCGCTCCGCTCAACGCCCAGCACATTGAAAATGGTGGTCTTTTCGTAATACGCCTTTAGTTCCTGGTACGTACTGTCATTGTACATATCAAGAATCTGCCTGTTTGCTTCTTGTCTATTCATTGCTTATTATTTTCTTAATTCCATAAATCAGGGGACGGTTCCGTCCCCTGATCTACCTCAAAACTGGGCATATTTGCTAATAGTTTTTTTGTTCATATTTGTTATATCACCTTTCCTAATTCACTCAATACTTTTATACATTCGTTGTACATAGCATCCCAATCAGAAACAATCTCATTTGCAGATTTAGAATACCAATTGGGAATCCTTTTTGAAATAGAAAAATATGAGCCTTTCTGACTTTTAGAAGTGTTAAAAGTCCAGCCAGAGAAATGCATATTGTTTATCTTTACCCCGTTATTTGTTTTCGTTATTCTTCCATTCCAATGATTCCAAAAATCAGTTGCACCTATACTCTCATTAAGTATCTGAGCCTTGAATGATCCGTTTTGGAATTGTATTCCCAATTTATATCCTTTAACTGAACGTACGTCCTTTTTCTCTGCCAACGCAACGCCATGAGTCTCTGATATATCAAAAACCTTATAATTCTCAGTTTGGTTCTTGATATGTGTAAGGAAGCATTTTTGAAAGATTGTTTCAAGGCCGTTGTCTGCAATATAATTGCCAGTTCTTTTCTTTTTGTTCGGTCTGTCAACAAAGACGTATGGATACTGTTGATGATTATTTATGAAATCATCTAAAGCCTTCGCTAGATTGGTAATGCAGCACAAATATTCTTTTAGAATAATATAATCATCATTTGGATTAACATTAAAAAGTGCATCTTTTAGTGCTTTTGAGAAATCTTTGTATGTAGTATTCACCCATACATTATTTATACATTGAGGCTGTTCATTCACAAGCGTCAAATAACAAAAGTGTTTGTTTAGTGCTTTATAATCTTCAATAATATGAGTTTTACGACCTATTTTTACTGGAATCCCATTGATAATATCATAGTATTTATCTAACTGATTGCTATGTTGAGAAGATTTAACCTTGTTTTCAATCACCCAACATGTATCATTGTCTGTTATAATGAGAATATCAATATCGTGATGTTCAACCTTAACTTCAAATGAATTAAATGCTTGGACTGACCTCACATTAAACAAAGAACATAATAATTCTGACTTTTGTTGCTTGTTTAATGCACAGCAATCATCAGAAAACATCCAACCAATCACAGCAGAATGGACTTTCTCCATGTCTGCTACTCCAATCTTATCAAAAAAACTTCCATTCATAATGAAATCAACCGTCTTTGCTATATAAAGTGATATTTATAATGCTGTCCGTCAAATTGCCAAACTATATGTCATACATTTCTGACTCTGGGGCTCCGATGGCTCTCAGATACCTGTTGGTTTGCAGCATGGCACTCCAGACCTCTTTCCACTCCTCGTCTGTCAGATTGCCTTTGGCATTCATCTCTTCTACATAAACATCCAGCTCTTTCACCTTGGCCCTTGCTTTTTCTTTTAATGTCATATTCTCTACAAATTACAAATTCTCATGATTTTTCATTCTGGGTTTGTCCCATGACTTTCGCTCATATTAAGATGTTTTTTATATATGAACTATTTGGGAAAAATTCAATAAGACTGCGTTAAAAAGTCATAATGCCAATGCTAATAAGAATAGTAAGATTAAGATAATCCAGACGATTACCCTTAAGCATGCCCCCCAGCCATCAAGCAACAACTCAAAGATACTTCCTATCCCCTTGAACAACCAGCCAAGAATGCCCCCACCTGTAAAAACGATGAGCACCAATACGATAAGACCTATAATTGTAAGTATCTCCATTCTTCTTTAAACAATTCTTGGCAGCACGTTCTTTATAACGGGAATGACATACTCGTTATAAGCAGTTTCAAGAAACAGCTTCTGACTTTCTTCATTCAACCCCAGGAAAGATTGCGCGTCAGGAACATCTATCGCCGTCCTGTACGTTTTCGACTTTTCATGATAGCTGAAGCCAGTGGTTAGTTCGCCCTCCAGCCTACTGTCAAGCCGTTGACCATTGAAGTTGAAATACAATGTCAGTGCCCTGTCTTTGCATAGTTTTTCCATTCCTAAGGGATACCATCCGAAATCGAAGCCTCGTGGCCATTCCTTGTCCCTTATCATGATATAATAATAGGTGAAATGATGATAGAGCTGATAATCCTCAATGACAGGATATTTGCCCGAAGTGAAATACTTCTTTGTCACAGTAAGCAACAGACTCATCAACTGTTCATTCTTCCGGACTATCACGTTCTTCAGCATAGTTGTACAATCGCTTCTGAGTCTGGCATCTTCATCATTGAGATTTGGCATTGGCAAGTTTTTATAGAAGTCATATAAGGAGGCGTTCTGCTGTGCTACATCACCTGCTATTTGGACATTGTCGTCGAACCATCGATCGCAGGCACGCTGCATAGCGCGCTTTGCCCGATAGTCCAATATGCCATCCAGATAGTCAACAGACACATTAAAGTTGAATCCACCCTTGCTGACAAGTGTTCTTAACTGCTCTTGATAAAAAACACAAAAGCAGTCCCAAAGCGTCTTGTAATTTTCTTTTCTTAATTCCATCATATCTGTTTAATAAGGTGTACTCATAATCCCAATGCCAACAGGAACAGTAAAATCAAGATAATCCAGGCTATCACCCTCAGGCACGAACCCCAGCCGTCAAGTAGCAGTTCAAAGATGCTTCCTATACCCTTGATTATCCATCCAAGAATGCCGCCACCCGTAAAGAAGATAAGCACCAACCAAGACAAGAAGTCCTATGAAGGCAAGAATTTCCATCTTTTATAGAACTTACTCTATCTCGTATAACACTCTTCAACAACTCTTTTTGTCAAAAAAGCAATATCGCAAAAATTCTGGCTGATTTTAAAAATATCACCTCCACTTTCGCAATAATTTTGACCTATACACATTTTACAATATTTTTTAGCCTCACATGATATGCACTTTTGAAAATGTCTTTGTCGAAGAGACCTAATTAATTTCAACTTTTCAGACGTGTTCCATATTTCCATTAAAGATTGTTTATATACATTACCAGCAATAATCCCAGTTAAAGTTACACATGGAGAAACATTTCCATTTGCAGAAATACACAATGTATGAGTTGCAGCACTGCACAATGGCAATTCTTGATAATCTTCTTCTTGTATTAAACTCGCATTTGATTCCTGTATATGTATACCTTCAATATCATTTTCAATAATATCACGTAATGCTTTTTCTGTTTCTTCTATTGACATTCTATTTGCAAGATTCGTTTTGTCAAAATTGGATTGTGCCATTATTATATAATCCGGTTTCACAAAAATATTTTTACTTCTTGCAAATTTGATCAATTGCCCCATTGTATCTTTGTTCGTTTTCATCAATGGACAGGAAATAGTTACAGGAATATCATTCTCCTTTAATCTTTCAATAGCTGAAAAGGTTTTTTCAAAAGATCCTTTAATTTGTGTAATTTCATCATGGGTAGATGAGTCAATACTGTACAATGAAACTTGAACATTTGACATATTGACGTCTTTCATCACCTGTATAAGGTTGTCGTTTATTGCCAACAAGTTAGAAAATAGCGATATACGCAAATCTTTTTGTCTACAATATGACAACATTTCTGGTACATTTTTGTTCAAAATCGGCTCTCCACCAGACAATGTTATACTCAAACCACCCATTTCACGGAATTGGTCAACAATAGTCTTGAAATGTTCTAATGACATATTTACTCCCACATCTTTTGCAGAACTGGGGATAAAGCAATGTATGCATCTTTCATTGCATTTGCTTGTCAATTCCACATGAAGTGTTCTGAGTATTGGATTAGTTGCATCGTGTTTAAACCAAAAATATCGACTTGACTTCTTTTCTTGATTACCAGGATTTTCTTTTTTGTGAGTTTCCGAAAGGACAACTTCTTGATTAGGAATTTCATTAACCGCAAATAGATTAATCGATTCTGCAACTTCGACAAATCCATATTTGTGAAGTTCTTCTATAAAGGAAAGAAAATCGTTTGAAATAGCCTCTCTACTCACATTCTTGTATATTCCCAAAAGACTATTTACTATTTCATATAAAGAACGAGGAGTACGCGTTATTTGTGATAAGAAATCTGCACCAATATCATTGTACACCCTATCTAATTCTGTTCGCTGATTTAGAATATATCCAAGTTTCCCCTCATCATATATGCGAATGAAACTATGTTTTGACAATTTTACAAATATATTTTTCATTTTGATTGACATTTTATTAATGGAGAGTGTGTTTAATACACACTCTCCTCTTCGCGATTAGCATTTGCTACAACAAACCATGTCGCCACTTGCGATTGCCTTTCCCAATAAGGATTTATTCTCCTTTACGAGTGTAGTAAGTGCTTGCGGTGCAGAATACTCTTTCATAATTGTAAGGTATTAGTGTTAATGTCTACTTCCTTTATAGCGTTTCGACTTCTTCTATTGCCTACTCTTTGAAGGATTTTCGGCTTCTTCCTTATGACTTTGATTTTCTAAGAATGTTTCATCATCTCAATGATGACTTCCTTTTCTCTATTGAAGAAGTTTTTTCCAGGATGGCTGTTACTGCCAATAGTCCAAGTCACTATTGCCTTAGTGTTTGAGGCTTCATGTTGATAAATGGCAAAGTATCTGTTTCTTCCCTTTTTATCTTTCGCTTCTTTAGAATCGCCACCTATGTGATGAAAGCCAAAGTCTTCCAACACGGTTATATGCTTCTTGCCAATGAAATATGCGAAATGAGCCTTAGATTGTTTGGTAGCTTTGATAATAATGTCGATAACTCGTTTCTCTACAACAGCCTTTAGTGGTTCTTTTATCAGTATCTCTGTGTTTGACCAACTCTTGCTATGCCATGCACAAAGCTCAATAGCAAAAGGCATGAGACCGTCATCTGTGGTCGGTACATTGGCAACCTTTGCAACATGATTTATCCAATCCTTCTTGGCTTGCCACCATTTGTAACCACTATACTTCTCTATGCCTCTTAATTCTCTATTGCCAAGTTCTTCTTTTGTCAAAAGAAATGGAAACTGCGTCATCACTTCACTGTAACTTCTCTTTTTTACATAACTAATTAGACTTTTAGTATTTTTAGGACAGTCAGCACAGTCTTTGCAAATCATTGGATCACGATTGTCTCCCCCTCCTGCATTATAGTTTACAATAACAAACGAACATTGCCTTGGATTGCCCATATAAGGCTCAGGCAGATAGTTGGGATTTACTAAGTCGCCATAGTGTTGTTGCTCTGTGTCTATTTTATCACAGAACCAATCTTGAATAACTTTATCCCAATATCTTATAAATTCTTCCATTCTGTTTGAATTATTGGTTTATATAAAGCACAAAGAGTGTGAGCCTTCTCGCATCCTTAGCTAGAAGGTTCTGCAATACCTGTGTACGTAAGAATGAAAATCAGCTCACACCTGCAGGTATATATGCGAACCGACTCCATAACGGAGTAAGTAGTATATATGCTACTGCAGGAGAAGCAGCTTTCAGACTTCTCACCCGTACACATTGAATTTTGCAGATTCTCTAGCGGGTCAAAGCTTAATAGCTCTCCTCGATGTCGCCAGTCTTTCTCAACTGACACGGCAAAGATAGGCATTTTTTCTGAATGTTGCAACATTTGTGAGCTGTTTTTTTTTATATTTGGCGGCAAAATTATGGCAAAAGGGAGAAATGTGCAAGTCCTTTTCTGTCCTTTTCGTCTTTGGCAGTCGTTTCACTAAACTTTCGTATCTTCGACCTATGACCAGAAAGCCGACATTCCCGGTTCATATATCTTTGCCGATTCCACGGAGTTTTCTGTTGGCAGAATAGGCTAAAAAATGCTAACGACGTCATCTTTTTCCGTTTTATGATTTCCGTTTTATGGAAAAATCGTTATCTTTGCAAGCAAAAAATAAACGTATATGACAAAGGAGAAAGTAAAGATTGACAACCCATTCGTAACCACTGGTTATGCAGGTGCCGAATACTTCTGCGATAGGGAAAAAGAAACTGCGGACATTATCCGATACCTGACTAACGGCAATAATGTCGCGTTGATCTCACCGCGCAGATATGGCAAGAGTGACTTGCTGCGGCATTGCTTCGCTCAGAAGGTTATTGCCGACAATTATTATACGTTTATTGTCGACATCTATTCCACCAAGACAGTGGCGGAGATGGTTGCCAAACTCGGTAGTGCCATCTTGGAGACCTTGAAGCCGAATGGAAAGAAGGCATGGGAGAAGTTTCTCGCTATTCTTGCATCGGTGCGCTCTGGTATATCTTTCGACATAAATGGGCAACCGTCATGGACCATGAGTGTTGGTGACATCCAATCACCGACATCTACGCTCGACGAGATTTTTACTTATCTGCAAAATGCAGACCGTCCCTGTTTGGTTGTTATTGACGAGTTCCAGCAAATAACCAAATATGGTGACCCGAATATTGAAGCAGAGATTAGGACCCGTGTTCAATATTGCAACAATGCCCATTTCGTGTTTTCTGGTTCCAGAAGGCAACTGATGGGGGCTATTTTTACCTCTCCAGCAAGACCTTTCTACCAGAGTGTCACCCTATATCATTTAGACCGACTGCCATTGGACAGATATACTGCGTTCTGCGTTGCCCACTTTAAGAAGAAGGGTAAAAAACTTGATGATACAGTCGTGAGTCGTATTTACAGTCAGTTTGATGGGGTCACCTATTACATGCAGAGAGTCATGAACGAATTGTTCAGCAGGACGGCAACAGATGGTACATGTGTTGAAGACGATGTCAGCAAGGCCGTGGATGAGATCATTGCTGTGTCATCTCCCATTTACGAGGACCTGATGTATCAACTGCCAGAGAAACAGAGTCGCGTATTGATTGCTGTGGCAAAGGACGGAAGTGCAGAGAATGTGACCAGTGGAAAGTTCATCAAACGCCACGGCCTTTTGTCACCCAATTCTGTAAAATCCGCCATCCCCGCATTGATAGACAAAGGGTTGCTCACTCAGGATAAGGGTATCTACAAGGTTTACGATTTATTCTTCGCCTTATGGCTTGTCAAGAATTTCTAAACCATCATTATTATTACAGGCTAAATAAATAATGAAACAGGACTTGCTGAAACAGGAAGTAGAGCGGACGTTTGGCCACCAATTGAAAGAGGCACGTGACTTCGAAGAATTGAGCCACCTATTGTTATCGCATACGCGCGAGAGGTTGTCACCTACAACTCTGAAACGCTTTTGGGGATACCTGAAGAACGAGGAAGTGCAGACCAGGCCCCATACGCTCGATGTGCTGGCACGGTTTGTGGGCTACAAGGACTATGCTGACTTCTGTAGTCATGCAGATAGTTCGGACGAGGTGCAGAGCGGCATCCGTACTGAAGAAAGAGTGTCAACAGAGGCAATGCGGTTGGGGCAGCGGCTTGTCATTACTTGGCATCCTGACAGACGAATAGTCATCAGGCACTTGGGCGGCAGCAGGTTTGAAATCATGGAAGCTCAGAACACGAAACTATGTGTGGGCGACACTTTTCGCTGTCATCTGATGATACAGCATGAACCACTTTATTTAGACGAATTAGTCCACCAGGGACTTCCTGAGACAGCATACGTGGCGGGTCAGCGTGACGGGGTGGTGATAAGTGTTTGTGGCTAATCAAAAGGCAGTTCATTCATTCGTTTTATCCAAGGTCTGCGGTAATGCTCGTTAATATAGTCCTTTAGTTCTTGTTCTTCGGTGTTCTTGATAAGTTCATCGGCGATTCGTAAGAATGGAATGGTGATGTTACGCTGGCATGTTACGGTGTCGAACATCTGCTGAATGCCATACGCCGTCATCTGCTGATCTATCTTTCTCTTTGCAGCAGCAATGTCATCTTGGCGTTTCTGGATGAGTGCATGTTCTGCCTCTCGCTGCTCATTGACTTGTTTTATTTGAAGCCGCAGTGAGTCTGTTGTTGCCTGTTCAACAGTCATCTTAGTCTTGTATTCCTTTTTGAGAACTTCCAACGAATCACTGACCGTTTGTAAGCCTTGTTGTGTTTGCACACGGTTCTGCTGATAGAGACCTGTCACCAAAGCCACAAAGCAGATGAAAAGAAGAATTCGACGTGGCCACAGCCAACAACGGTGCAAATCTCTTTTGATAGTCTTAATATCGGTATAACGCTGAATGCTTGGCGCACAACATTTTCGAATGACCAAGCACGACCACCATCCTAAGCGTAGTTCACGAAGGATGCGGCCCAGCGAATAAATGTCAGAAGGTCCGTCTGGCGCCATATAGCCCTCTGTGCCTGCAGGTGCTTTCAGTATGGCATGACTGTCTGTATCTGACAGGCCGAAGTCGATGAGTTTCAGGTACTGTCCATTGTGCGTGATTAGGATGTTCGAGGGTTTCAAGTCGCGGTGCTGTGTCTGCCGGCTTTGCACATAGGCCAAGGCTTCTAAAAGCATGTCTGCCACGTGGCGGCGCTGTTTTCGCGAGTGATTCCCCTGTGCCAGCCATTCCTTCAGCGTCAGGCCCTCTATCCACTCCATTACTATGCAAAGTCCTAATCCCTCAACCTCTTCAAGGGAAAAGACGGAGACTATCATCGGGTGCTGCAACTGGCTGGTTATCTCATACTCCTTTTGTAACAGAACCTGATAGACGGCATCATTCCGATAGGATTCCTTCAGTCCTTTCAGCATCCACCACCGTCCATGACGCTTTGCTCGTACCAGCAGATTATATCCTCTGCTGGGCACGGTGGAAAAAACCGTGAATCGATCTGTTCTTAGGATGTCATCCGATCTGACGAATCCTGATGTAGGCTCTTCATCGTGAAATAGTGCCATTATTCATCTCCAACGAACTCTTCCTCGTTTGCATATAGAGTACGGAACATACGAAGTGTGTCTTTATATGGTTTGCGAACCTCGTTGGCTGTAAATCCGCATCGTTGATAAACCCCCACTGCACTATATTCGCTGGTAGCTAAAGCCTCAACAGTCAGAAACTGGCATCCTGCAAAAGTCTGAGAACGGGCCTGTTCTGCAATGGTATCTACTAAAAGATGTCCCACACCTTGTCCCCGCCACTTTTCTTGGACAGCAAGATAAGCAATATCAAGTGCGGGATATCGTGGCTTGGAATAGAATGTGTCCTTGTAGTTCCAATCTACGTCTGGCGTTCCTGTAGATGATATTCCCGCCTCAAGTTCTTCCTTGTCATCTGAATCAAGGTCGAGAGAGTCAAAACTTAAGGCAAATACTGCCACAACCTCATCTTGATATGTTACCACATAAGCAGCACAATAATGGTTCTCAACGCTCATGCGGAAATCATTACGAATAAAAATGTCCATTGACTCGACGCCTGAGCAAAACGTTTCGAGGCAATGGAAATCATGGAGTGGCTTAACTCGCAACTCTTGAAGAAATGATTTTACTTGTCCTCCCATACAATCTTCCATCTCTTGCGAGCTTCACGTCCCCTACGAATGGCATCCTTTTCCTCTGGAGTCAGGTTGCCAGTCGTTGCACGCCATAACGCTGCCCGAATCTTCCTAGAAAACTCAGGTGTAATCGGCTCTCTTGGTGAATTAACTCCTAACATAATTACGTCCTCCAAATTACATAATGTCTTTTATCGGTTGCAAATATAGCCTTTTTTTTTCCATAAAACAATGATTTTTACCAAAAATCACATAAATATTTGCTCATTTCAATTATAATGTGTACTTTTGTCCTCGACAATGAGTCATAAAACGGCTGGTGACTCTTCATCGGGTAATCATTGAATACAATTTATAGCATAACGTGGAATTGAGTACGGTCTCCAATCCGTAACCCTGTTTTTCCTCAATCTCTCAGACTGCCTTTATACAAAGAAAAGCTGAGAAATCTTCCAAAGTTACGAAAAAACGAGTGCAATGCAAAAGAAAAGGGTGATTTTCTTTTGCATTGCCGAGTACAGTAACTTCGGCAAAGCCAGAGTTACGGAAAAATGATGGCACCCTCGAAAAGCTCGCTCAAAACTCGCAAAAAATTCACCAACTCCTGATTCGGTCTGAAATTCGCGAGTTTTGAGCATTTTACAATTCGCTGATTTTCAGTAGGTTAAAAAATCAATACTTTCGGAATGCCTTTTGGAGCAGGGGTTTCGGGCGATTCAGGCGGCTTCACACTGCCACGGCGGACAGATTGCAACGCCATTTAGGAAAGATCAGGAGGCGATTTAACCTAAATCGGAAGATGATGTTTCCAAGAACGCACCGTGATTTCGCCGAAAACCTGCCGCTAACGTGCCTAAAAGCGGAGGCAGAACAGACGGAAAAACGAGGAAAAGCGCCCAAAGAGATGTGAAGAAATGTGAAAGAGAAGACAATCAGACCATCACAGCCGACAAATGGAACAATACCCGTTTGGGCATGGAACGCGAAAAAGCCCCGGTTTTTCTCCAGAATGAAATTTTTATTTGTCTTGAAAATCGAAAAGTTATTGCGAAAAATCAGCCTCATTTTTTGGCATCTACCTCGCTTTTTCGTAATTTTGCACCATGTTTCGAAACCAACATTACCGAATGCCTGCCGAATGGGAACCACAAAGCGGCATACAGCTGACGTGGCCCCACAGCGATACGGACTGGGCACCGCTGCTGAAGAAGATTCAGAAGACCTACGGCGAAATGGCCGAAGAGATTCAGAAACGTGAGGCGCTGCTGATCGTGGGACCGCCCTCGAACGACACGTGGGCGCGCGATCACGGGTTCATTACACTAATTGCTGACAACGGGGAGCCGCCGCTACTGCTCGACTTCAAGTTTAACGGCTGGGGCGAGAAATTTCCCTCCCGACTGGACAACGCGCTGAACCGCCGCCTGTATGACGAGAAGCGGTTCAGAGGAGAGTATGTGGATCACCTGGACTTCGTGCTGGAAGGGGGATCGATAGAGAGCGACGGCAAAGGCACCATCTTCACGACGACGGGCTGTCTGCTGGCCCCACACCGCAACCAGCCGCTGACGAAGGAGGAGATTGAGGAGCGGCTGAAGGACTATCTCTGCGCCGAGCGCGTGGTGTGGATAGACCACGGACAGCTGACGGGCGACGACACCGACGGACACATTGACACACTGGTGCGCATAGCCCCTGACAACACGCTCGTATATGTGGGCTGCGACGACCCTGCCGATGAGCAATATGAGGAGCTGCGGCTGATGGAAGAACAGCTGCGCGGCCTCAGAACGATGGAGAACCGACCGTACAGGCTGGTGAAACTGCCCATGCCCCGCCCCATCTACGACGGCGACCACGAGCGACTGCCGGCCACATACGCCAACTTCCTCGTGATGAACGGGGCCGTGCTCTGCCCCACCTACAACCAGCCCGACAACGACGCGCTGGCCCTAAGGCTGCTGGGCGAGGTGTTTGCCGACCGCGACATCATAGGCATAGACTGCCGCACGGTGATCAAACAGCACGGCTCGCTGCACTGCTGCACGATGCAATTCCCGGAAGGGGTACTCACAGACACCAAACAAGATACGAAATGAAAGAACTGAACATAGGATTCCTGCAACAGCACAATGTTGCAAGCACCATCAACAACATGAGCCGACTGGCCGAAGGCATCAGAGACCTGGCACGACGCGGCGCCGAGCTCGTGGTGCTGCAAGAACTGCACAACTCACTCTACTTCTGCCAAGTGGAGAATGTGGAAAACTTTGACCTGGCCGAGCCCATACCCGGACCCTCGACCAAGTTCTACGGAGAGCTGGCCAAGGAACTGGGCATCGTGCTGGTGGCATCGCTCTTTGAGCGCCGAGCCCCCGGGCTCTATCACAACACGGCGGTGGTGTTCGAGAAGGACGGGACGATGGCCGGAAAGTATCGCAAGATGCACATACCCGACGACCCAGCCTACTACGAGAAGTTCTACTTCACGCCGGGCGACCTGGGCTTCAGGCCCATTGACACCAGCGTTGGCCGACTGGGCGTGCTGGTGTGCTGGGACCAGTGGTATCCCGAAGCAGCACGACTGATGGCACTGGCCGGGGCGGAGATACTGATCTACCCTACGGCCATCGGCTATGAGAGCAGCGACACGGCAGAGGAGCAACAGCGACAGCGGATGGCCTGGCAAACGGTGATGCGCGGGCATGCGGTGGCCAACGGACTGCCGGTGGTGGCGGTGAACCGCGTGGGACACGAGCCCGACCCGAGCCGGCAGACCAACGGAATAGAGTTCTGGGGAACGTCGTTCGTGTGCGGACCGCAAGGCGAAATGTTCTATGAAGCATCGACCCAAGAGGAAGAGAGCATCATCGTGTCAATAGACATGGAAAGGGCCGAACAGGTGCGCCGATGGTGGCCCTTCCTGCGCGACCGCCGCATAGAGAACTATGGAGAGATCACCAAGAGGTATTTAGAATAAAGAAAAATCCAAGCAAAAACAACGCTAACAATGGCAAACAACTTAAGATTTCAGGTAGTAGAAGAGGCGTTCAAGAAAAGAGCGCTCGACGTTGAAGCACCCAGTGAACGACCGTCAGAATATTTCGGCAAGTATGTCTTTAACCGTAAGAAGATGTATCAGTACTTGCCAAAAGACATCTACGACAAGCTGATAGACGTGATAGACAATGGCGCCCGGCTCGACCGCTCGATTGCCGATGCCGTGGCCGACGGCATGAAGCAGTGGGCCACAGAGATGGGAGCCACGCACTATACGCACTGGTTCCAGCCACTCACGGAGGGAACGGCTGAGAAGCACGATGCCTTCGTGGAGCACGACGGCAAAGGCGGAATGATGGAGAACTTCAGCGGAAAACTGCTGGTGCAGCAAGAACCCGACGCATCAAGCTTCCCCAACGGAGGCATCAGAAACACGTTTGAGGCACGCGGCTACTCGGCCTGGGATCCCACATCGCCCGTATTCATCATAGATGACACGCTGTGTATTCCCACCATATTTATTGCTTATACGGGCGAGGCACTGGACTACAAGGCACCACTGCTGCGCGCACTCCATGCCGTAGGAAAGGCGGCCAAGGAGGTGTGCCAGTACTTCTACGACGACGTGCAGAAGGTGCAGGTGAACCTCGGATGGGAGCAGGAATACTTCCTCGTAGATGAGGGGCTCTACTCTGCCCGACCGGACCTGATGCTGACGGGACGCACGCTGATGGGACACGAGAGCGCCAAGAATCAGCAGATGGACGACCACTACTTCGGCACGATACCCGACCGCGTGCAGGCGTTCATGAAAGACCTCGAGATACAGGCTCTGGAACTGGCCATACCGTGCAAGACGCGACACAACGAGGTGGCTCCGAACCAGTTTGAGCTGGCTCCTATCTTTGAGGAGTGCAACCTGGCCGTTGACCACAACATGCTGCTCATGTCGCTCATGAAGAAGGTGGCCCGCAAACACGGATTCCGCGTGCTGCTGCACGAGAAGCCGTTCGACGGCATCAACGGCAGCGGAAAGCACAACAACTGGAGCCTGTCAACAGACACCGGCATCTTGCTGCATGCTCCCGGAACAACGCCGGAGGAGAATCTGAGGTTCATCACGTTCATCGTGGAGACACTGATGGCAGTATATCACCACAACGGACTGCTGAAAGCCTCGATCATGAGCGCCACAAACGCACACCGACTGGGAGGCAACGAGGCACCGCCAAGCATCATCTCGTCGTTCCTGGGCACTCAGCTCACCGAACTGCTCGACCATATAGAGAAGGCCGACACCAATGAACTGTTCAACCTGAAAGGCAAACAGGGCATGGAGATCGACATTCCGCAGATTCCTGACCTCATCGTAGATAATACGGACCGCAACCGCACATCGCCCTTCGCATTCACCGGCAACCGCTTCGAGTTCCGCGCACCGGGCTCAAGCGTGAACTGCGCCTCGGCTATGATTGCGCTCAATGCCGCTATGGCCGAAGCACTCAACAACTTCAAGAGACGGGTAGATGAGAAGATTGCCGAATACTCTACGAAAATGGAATTCTCTGACGGTACGGGACATACGGCTACGTTCCACGCACTCGTAGATGTGCTTCGCGAAGACATCAAGACCTGCAAGCCCATCCGCTTCGACGGCAACGGCTATAGCGAGGAATGGGTGAAAGAGGCCGGACGAAGAGGACTGGACGTGGAGAAGTCGTGTCCCGTCATCTTCGAGCACTATCTCGACGAGACTTCCATCAAGATGTTTGAGCAGACGAAGGTGATGAACCGCAAGGAACTGCAAGCAAGAAATGAGGTGAAATGGGAAATGTATGTGAAGACGGTTCAGATAGAAGCACGTGTGCTGGGCGACCTGGCCATGAACCACATCATTCCTGTATCAACTCACTACCAGAGTCAGCTGATCAAGAACGTACAGGGCATGAAGAGCGTGTTCTCAGAGGAGAAAGCCAACCGGCTTTCTGCCCGAAACATGAAACTGATTGAGGAAATTGCCGAGCGCACGGAAAGAATCGAGCAACTGGTGGAGGAACTGACCGACGCACGAAGGGTGGCCAACAAGATAACTGACATTCACCAAAGGGCTATCAGCTATCACGACACGGTGTGTCCGCACATGGAACTCATTCGCAACGAGGCCGACCATCTCGAAATGATTGTAGAGGACGGGCTTTGGACACTGCCAAAGTATCGGGAGCTGCTGTTTATCAGGTAAGGCACTGGCTCCTTTCCATCATGCGATAAGGCAGGTTAAGTGCCGTTGCAAATAGAGTCTTTCCATCATGCGGAAAGGAATCTATTTGCAACGGCACTCAAGCACTTTGCGATTCTCAATGTAACCCTCCAGCAAGTCGCCTACTGCTACGGGACCTACGCCAACGGGCGTTCCTGTGAACAACAGGTCGCCCGTCTTTAGCGTAAAATAACGCGAGAGATAGCTGATAAGCGCATCAACGGAAAAGAGCATATCGCCCGTGAACCCCTGCTGCACGGGGGCTCCGTTCTTGTCGAGACGGAAATGAAGCGACTGAAGGCTGGGCTGCTTGTCATCAGGCAGCAATTCGCTCACCGGCACCCAGTCACCAATAATGGCACTTCCGTCAAATCCCTTACAAATGGTCCAAGGCAGACCCTCCTTCCGGGCTTTCGCCTGCATGTCGCGCGCAGTGAAGTCGAGCCCCACTGTCACGGCATCGTAGTAGCGATAGGCAAATCGCTCAGGAATGGCCTTGCCCAAGCGGCAGATTCGGACGACAAGCTCGCCCTCATAGTCAATACGCCCCATGTCGTCAGGAACAAAAAAAGGCTTTCCGTCTTTCAGCAAAGCAGAATCGGCCTTCGTAAAAATCACTGGAGTCTCCGGCCTATATGCCTGGCCGTCTAATTCAACCGTATGCATGATGTAATTCATGCCAATACCAAATATTTTCATCTGAATGCTATTTTATGCTGCAAAGTTACAGAAAAATACAAAATAATCATTTTCCTTGCCTTATTTTTCTCTATTTCAGGAAAAAAAAGTAATTTTGCAACTAAATTCTGCAAGTAGATTATTAAACCAATAAAAAAAGTAATATTGCACGAAGATTCTGCAACGAAATAGTAACCAAAATAAATAATAAACAAAATGAATATCGAAATTGAAGAAAAGAATGGCGGAATGACTGCTACGTTCGAAGGTCGCCTGGATACGCCATCAGCCGTAAAGGCTCAACAGGACATCGCTCCCCTCCTGGAAAACGCTAACAAACTGATTACGCTCGACTGCACTAAGCTGGAATACATTAGCTCAAGCGGTCTCCGACTTTTCCTCACACTCCGCAAGGTAACGGCTGCCAAAGGTGGCAAGGTGGTCATTGAAAACATCAATGACGAAATCAAGAAGGTATTTATGATGACAGGATTCTTCAACCTGTTCGAAATCAAAAACGCGTGAACGATTACGGATTAGACCTTCACTCATCCATGCTCCTTGATGAGTATCGGGAGAAATTATCGGTTTATCAGGAACTATGCAATATCGTTTCTAAAGAACTGACCGAGCACATCAAGCAAAGTGGTATCGAACTGAATGCTATCGAGACAAGACTGAAAAAGGAAAAGTCACTCGCTGGCAAATTGGCTCGAAAAGGGTCGAAGTACCAATCTATCACAGATATTACTGACCTCGTCGGCGCCCGCATTATAGCTTTCTATAATGAGGACGTCGATCGAATAGCATCAATAGCCGAGAAATTGTTTGTCGTGGATTGGAACAATTCGGTTGACAAGCGCAAAATGCACCAATACAACAGCTTCGGCTATAATTCACTACACTATATCTGCCGCATACCAGCTAATCTCTACCACGATGCAGAACATCCCGAAATAAACGAGATTCCGTTTGAATTGCAGATGCGCACTGCCTTACAGCATGTGTGGTCGGCTATTCAGCATGACATTGGCTATAAGACAGATATTGAAACACCTGAAGAATATCATCGGAACTTGAGCCGTCTGGCAGGACTTTTGGAATTGGCCGACAATGAGTTCAGTCGCATTCGATCCGACATTGCCGACTATAGGCGCAGAGCCAGCGTGATGGTAAAAAATGGAAAATTCAAAGAAGCCATGCTCGATGGCGACACGTTCCGAGCCTATCTGAAGCAATCTCCGTTTGCACCATTGAACAAAAAAATTGCCGACATCACAGCTGCCGAGGTAATGGAGGCTGACCTCATGCCGTACTTGGCCGTACTAAAGTCACTCGACATGAAAACGCTCAACGATGTTCAGCAAATGATTCAGAATGATTTTGACGATGCCTATCAGCTGGCTCTTTATCAGTTAGGCAGTACCGACATCGACATTCTTTCCGGAAGCATCGGCTTGCAGAATCTTTGCATTGTCCACATATTGAAGTCGGGTCGCGGTCGTCTGGGCCTTTGCCAGATGTTCAATCTTGTGAACGGCTCTTCTCCAAACAATGAAATGTTAGCCAACATAATCATGGAGCAAGCCTCCCGCCTCTCCTTCATGTCCGAATAAAAGAAGGTCAAGCAAAAAACTTCAAACAAAGAACTTCAAGCAAAGAGATTCAAACATAGAGATTAAAGCAGAGAAATCAAAGCAAAGAGATTAAAGCAGAGAAGTCAAAGCAAAGAACTCCAAACGTAGAAGTTCAAACAAAAAAAGAGTTCTTGCGATTGCAAGAGCTCTTTTTTTATATAGCTTTATAATAGAAATTATTCTGCAGCAAGCGTGAAACGACGGAAGTCGCAAATCTTCAGCTCCTTATCCTGCTGGCTGAGCCACTGAGCAACAGTTGCCTTGTCGCCATCACCGAACTGGAATTCCTGATCAACGAGGCAGTTCTCTTTCAAGAACTTCTGTACACGACCCTTAGCAATGTTCTCAATCATCTGCATCTTCAGCTGAGCCTCACCCTCAACCTTAGCTTCAGCAATGATCTTGCGAGCCTCGTCGGCCTGAGCCTGAGTGAGCCATCCCTTCGACATGTTGCTTTCAATGTGGTCTTCGCTATCAACGAGGTTGGGGTTGAGACCAGCCTTCTTCAGCTTCATCTCCACAAACTTCTCAACCTGCTCCAGCTTAGTCTTCTCTACAGCAGTCTTATATTCCTCATCGAGAATTTTCTGCTCAACATGCTCAGCATCAAGAGCTACAGGCTTCATGGCAGCTACCTGCATAGCCAGCTTGTGTCCTGCCTCAGCATTTGTTTTTGAAGTCTGAACCATGGTGCAAAGTGTGTGCTTGCCCATGTGGTCGTAAACCTCAATGTTCTCACCTTCCAGAATCTGGTAGCCGTCAAGCTCCATCTTCTCACCAGTGATACCTGAGCGCTGTGTCACAGCATCTTCAGCCTTCTGACCGTTGATGTCCAAATTCTTCACCTCGTCAAGAGTTTTGCACTTGTTAGCCACAGCTGCGTTCAGAATGCTCTGAGTCAGAGCGATGAAGTCAGCACCATTAGCCACGAAGTCAGTCTCACACTTCAAGGCGATGATTGCGCCAAATCCATTCTCCACTTTAGTCAGTACACAACCGTTTGAAGTCTCACGATCACTACGCTTAGCAGCGATTGCCAGTCCACGCTCACGGAGCAGTTCCTTAGCACGGTCGAAATCACCTTCAGCCTCAGTCAGAGCCTTCTTCACATCAGCCAAGCCAGCACCAGTCATAGCGCGCAGCTTTTTAATATCGTCAATTGAAATTGCCATTGTTATGAGTCCCCTATCTGTTGGGGAAATAAGTCTGAACAAGCGTAATCAGACCTTTTAGTAAGTTGTTGTAAAAATATGGAATTAGGGGGATGGGAATCTGCGCTTGTTCAGACTCCCAACCCCCTAACTTTAGGGGGCTTAGGATTTACTCAGCTGCGGGAGCCTCTTCCTCTGCAACGGGAGCAGCCTCCTCGGCAGACTTGCGGGCACGACGTGCAGGACGCTTCTCTTCAGCCTCTGCCTCGACCTGAGCCTCAGCAGCCTTCTCGTCGGCCTTCTCAGCCTTACGCTCTTCCAGTCCTTCGGCGATAGCAGCGCAGCAAGCGTTCAGAATCACCTCTACTGAATCCTTAGCATCATCGTTTGCGGGAATCACAAAGTCGATATTCTTAGGATCAGAGTTAGTATCAACGATACCGAACACAGGAATACCCAGACGGTTGGCCTCGCGCACTGCAATATTCTCCTTCATCACGTCAACCACAAACAGAGCGCTGGGCAGACGGGTCAGGTCAGCGATAGAGCCAAGGTTCTTCTCCAACTTAGCACGCTGGCGAGTCACCTGCAGGAGCTCACGCTTCGAGAGATTGCCGAATGTGCCATCGTTCATCAGCTTGTCGATGTTAGCCATCTTCTTCACTGCCTTGCGAATGGTGGGGAAGTTGGTGAGCATGCCGCCCGGCCAACGCTCAATCACGTAAGGCATATTGATGCTGGTTGCCTTCTCGGCAATCACTTCCTTAGTCTGTTTTTTAGTACCTACAAAGAGGATTTTCTTGCCCTGGCGGGCGATGGCCTTCAAAGCCTCTGCAGCATCGTCAATCTTAACGACGGTCTTGTGGAGGTCAATGATGTGAATACCGTTACGCTCGGTATAGATGTAGGGAGCCATGGCGGGGTTCCACTTACGCTTCAGGTGACCGAAGTGGCATCCGGCCTGAAGCAGCATATCAAAATTTGTTCTTGCCATTTTTTCGTTTTCTTTAAAATGTTGTTTACTTTCTTTTTAATTCTTTCATTGTCCAGAATCAACTGATGGGTAATCACAAGCCATTGATGCCTCATGAGTCCTACCAGTTTAGATACTAAACAGGTCCAGTAGATTTTAACGCTTACTGAACTGGAAGCGACGACGTGCCTTGGGACGACCTGGCTTCTTACGCTCAACCTCACGGCTATCACGTGTCAGGAATCCCTGAGCCTTAAGAGTCTTCTTATCCTCGGCATTAACCTTCACCAGTGCGCGAGCAATGGCAAGACGCAGAGCCTGGCTCTGTCCTGTGAAGCCGCCACCGTCGAGGTTCACCTTGATGTCATACTTTTCAGCAACCTCCAGCAGGTTCAGCGGCTGCTTTACCACGTACTGCAGGATTGCAGAGGGGAAATACTCTGTTAAGTCCTTTTTATTGATCGTAATCTTGCCAGTACCAGCTGACAGATAAACGCGAGCTACCGAGCTCTTGCGACGACCTATTGCGTTAATTACTTCCATTTTCTTTTATTATTTATACTGGTTAATATCAATAGCTTTTGGCTGCTGAGCCTCGTGCTTGTGCTCTGTTCCCTCATAGATATAGAGGTTGTTCAGCAGGCTGCGTCCGAGGGGGCCCTTGGGCAGCATGCCCTTAACGGCGTGGCGAATCATCTTATCTACGCCATTGGGCTTCTTGCGAAGTTCTGCAGGTGTGTTGAAGCGCTGACCACCAGGATAGCCAGTATAACGTGTGTAAACCTTATCGGTTTCTTTCTTGCCGGTGAATACCACCTTGGCAGCATTGATGATGATAACGTTGTCACCACAATCTACGTGCGGAGTGAAGCTGGGCTTATACTTACCGCGAATGAGCTTGGCGACCTTTGAAGCGAGGCGACCTACCACCTGATCGGTAGCATCGATGACGACCCACTCCTTTTTGGCAGTCTCCTTGTTGATGGAGACGGTCTTGTAACTTAAAGTGTTCATTACTTAAATTTAATTTACTAAAAAACAGTTTTTTAAAATTCTTGCGGACGAGCCGCATTCTCAATTGTTTGACTGACGATTCACAAACCGTGCCGTCTGGCCAAAGACGGTCACTATTTACACGCCACTCACGGGGATTCTAAGTCTCTCCCCTAATAATCGGACTGCAAAGGTACAATTATTTATTGAGAATCGCGAATACAGAAAACTCTCGTAAGTATAAGTTTATATTTATTTAACACAACATCCCGATACTCTGTTGAGCATCGGGATGATTATCGCCCATATATAATATATATAAGGTGTAGGTTTATTTGTTCACCTGGAATTTCGTGTCACCGTCCTTGAAGAAGGCGTTGATCTGCTTGGCGGCTGCAATACCGGCATTGGTATTGGCTTCTGCGGTCTGAGCGCCCATCTTCTTGGGAGTGGAGAAGTAGCGGCCTTCGAACTTCTGGAAGTCGGCATTGGCATCAGGCATGATGTCGGTCACGAATTTCAAATCCTGGCGTTCTTCCATCAGCTTCAGCAGTTCCGGTTCGTTGATGACTTCCTTACGGGCAGTATTCACGAGTATGCCGCCCTTCTTCATCTTGTTCACCAGTGCATAGTTGATGCTCTGCTTCGTCTCAGGTGTTGCAGGGATGTGGAGCGAAACGACGTCACACATCTCAAACAATGCGTCCTGATTAGCCACAGCGTGAACGCCAGCCTTCTCAATCACTTCTGCGGGGCAGAAAGCATCGTAGGCATAGACCTCCATACCGAATCCTTTGGCAATGCGCGCTACGTTACGTCCTACGTTTCCGAAAGCCAGAATGCCCAGTTTCTTACCCATCAGTTCAGTACCAGCCTTGCCATTATAGAACTGACGAACGGCAAAGACGAGCAGACCGAACACGAGTTCAGCCACTGCGTTGGCATTCTGTCCGGGTGTATTCTCGGCCACCACTTTATGAGCGGTTGCAGCAGCGAGGTCAATGTTATCATAGCCTGCACCTGCTCTCACCACAATCTTCAGTTGCTTGGCAGCATCGAGCACTTCGGCATCCACTTTATCCGAGCGGATGATTAGCGCGTCGGCATCCTTCACTGCATCGAGCAGCTGTGCCTTCTCAGTATATTTCTCCAGCAGAACCAGCTCATTGCCAGCTCCCTCAATCTCTTTGCGAATGCCCTCTACGGCAGCTGCTGCAAAAGGCTTCTCGGTTGCAACTAATACTTTCATCTTCTTTTCACGCATATTAGTGATTAGCCTCAAATTCCTTCATGCATGCCACGAGTGCCTGACAGCCCTCAATGGTCTGAGCATTGTAGCAAGAAGCACGGAAGCCGCCCACCGAGCGATGTCCCTTCACGCCGACCATGCCCTTCGAAGTAGCAAAGTCGAGGAAGTCCTTTTCCAGTTCCTTATACTCGTCGGCCATCACGAAGCAGATGTTCATCAGCGACCGATCCTCCTCGGCTGTGACAGTGCCACGGAACATCTTATTGCGGTCGATTTCGCCATACACGATCTCTGCGCGCTGCTTAGCCAACTTGTCCATAGCCTCTACACCGCCGCTCTTCTTAATCCAGCGCAGTGTCTCCAGAGCCGAATAGATGGGCACCACAGGAGGAGTATTAAACATTGAGCCCTTATCCACGTGTGTGCGATAGTCGAGCATCGTAGGAATCTCACGAGGAGCCTTGCCCAGTGCATCATCCTTCACGATGACGATGGTCACGCCTGCCATAGCCAGGTTCTTCTGAGCACCGGCATAGATGGCATCATACTTGGCCACGTCTATAGGACGGCTGAAGATGTCGGACGACATATCGGCAATGAGACGTACAGGCACGTCGAGGTCCTTGCGGATCTCAGTACCGTAGATTGTATTGTTTGTGGTGATGTGCAGATAGTCGGCATCGGCGGGAACCGTCCAGCCCTTCGGAATGAAGGTATAGTTGGCATCGGCAGAAGAAGCCACTTCCACTACCTCGCCGAACAACTTAGCCTCCTTCATGGCCTTCTTTGCCCAAACGCCCGTGTTCAGGTAGGCAGCCTTCTTAATCAGGAAGTTGTAGGGAATCATGCAGAACTCGAGCGAGGCACCACCGCCAAGGAAGATAACCGAATAGCCCTCGGGCACCTGCAGCAGCTCTTTCACCAGAGCCACGGCCTCATCAACGACGGGCTGGAAGTCCTTTGCACGATGGCTGATCTCCATCAGCGAGAGACCAGAGCCGTTGAAGTCTAAACACTGTTTGGCAGTGGCCTCAATCACCTCCCGGGGAAGCATCGAAGGTCCTGCGTTGAAGTTGTACTTCTTCATAATTCTAATAAAATATTAATTAGGTGTTAATACGTTTTCTTTTTACGCTGCGAAATTACAACTTTTCCCTGATATAGACAAATATTTTGGCACAATTTAATGTAAAGCGCCTGTTTTGCTATCATTTTGTAATCTTCAGTTGTCAGCTGCTTACCTTCTTAACAACCTCTTCGTCGGCAGGCAGCCATCTCACGCTGTCCAGCTCATTCATTCCTAACCAGCGTGCAGCCTCATGCTCATTCAGATGCAGCGCCTCGGTCTGTAACGAGCAGAGGTAGCAATGCATGGTCAAGTGAAACTTTGGATAGTCATATTCCACAGTACACACGAACCGTTCCACGCTGATTTCCGCAGACAGTTCCTCGCGTATTTCCCTGCACAGCGCCTCTTCGGGCGATTCTCCCTGTTCTATTTTTCCGCCCGGGAACTCCCACCAGTCTTTCCACTCGCCATAACCCCGCTGAGTGGCGAAGACCTTCTCTCCCTTTCGAATAATTGCTGCTACGACTTCAATACTTTTCATTGCATGAAATTGTCTTTGTTTCTGTGTCAGAAAACCTTGATTGCTCTTAGTTGTTTCTTTCAAAACCCCGGTTCTGCCTCGCCACGCAGGAAGGTAATCCATCCATCCTTTTCTTTGAAGTAAAATCCTTCGAATCGAAGCGTCCTTTCGTCGGCGTAGTCGAAGGTGGCGATATTGGAATAGGCCATGTGTCCACTATTAGCACCTTCATATTGAGCATTCAAAAACAGGCAGTTGCGTTTCTCGCCATTTTCCCCTTCTGGGCTATAGTAACTCAGTTTCCATGTGCCTGAGAAGGTTCCTTCCAAAGGCTCCACATTCTCCCAATCGGTATAGAGTTGCTCCCCGTCGATGGTGACGAGCTTGCGGGTTTGCCATTTGCGCATACCTGTCAGCGTGCCATCGGCCTGGAAGGTGAGGCGCTCGAAGTAACGCTGCGTGTCGCTGATGTTTTCGTAGTGCCATGTGCCGACCATGAGCGGCCCGTACTGCTCATTCAGCTTCACGGTCTTTTCGTGTGCCTCCGGGTCGGCATATCTTGGTTCGTCGCTGCTGCAAGAGGCGAGAGAGAAAGCAGCAAGCATCATGAAGGCGATTCTCCAGAGTTTCATTGTTTTCATCTTTCTGCTTCAATTGTTACTTTCATTTAATTTGCCGTTCTGACTAAGGTCTATGCACTCAAATCATTTTGATATTTTATACACACGCCTTGTCCTGTTGAATGTCGGACACACTCTTAGTTCTAATTCGACTGTGCAAATTTACGAATTATTATGTGATATCGTTCCCTTTGCCTATACCTTTTATGTATTATTAGGTGAAATAGGTTAGTTTTACCAATTATGCTCAAATCTATGATTTCGAGCGTTTTATTGAATCACAATGCTACCAATGCGAAATGGCGGAATGAGAGTGGATGAATCACTGGGGAAAAGGCACAAGACGAAGGGGCAATTTAGGTTATATGAGTATAAGCAGCGGTAGCGGATTATATAGTCCGCTATAGCCGATTATGTAATCCGCTGCAGCGGATTATCCTGAAATGACCTAAATGACACCGAAGAACAGGACATTTCACCCTCAAAAATATGAAGAAGTATCCCACAATCGATAATGAAACAAGGAAATATCTTACAATCGATGATGACATAAGGGAACCTCCTACTGAAACAAAGAAGCCTCTCACAACCGATGGTGAATCGCTGTGGGAGGCTATAATAAAATAGGTATAGAGGGAAAAGAGGCTATTTCACTTCTGTGTATATGAAAGCATGCCCCATGCGAATGCGCTTCAGCTGGGGACGAGGGCCCTCACAGAGCTGATCGAGATAGCGCTGGGCAAGATGACGACTCAGACCGCTGTGCTCCTTGAAGAAGGTGACGGTGGTGCTGCCTCCGTTGCTCTTCAGGCTCTGGAGCAGGGCTTTCTGTAACTGCTTCTCATCAGGACGACGGTCGGTGCTCGGAGAGGTGGGGGCGGCATGGAAGCCATTGTTCCAGCGGAGCACCTTATCCATGAATGCCTTGGAAGGCTGGAAATCGATGCCACGAAGACGCACGTCGTCGGCATGCACCTCAGCAGGATTAACGAACTGGCCTTCTAATGCGAGACGAGGCGCGAAGGTTCCCATCGGGGTGACGATGCGCTCACCACGAGCCAGATGTTGGGCAGCGGCATTGACGAAATAGTTGAACACGCTGACGAGCTGATTGCGTGACAGTCCGCTATTGGTGCAGCAGAAGTCATCGAGCTCATCGAGTGTGGTGGAGAGCCGCTGCATGGGTATGGCGTAGAGGAGGTTGCGGCCCTCAGCATTTTTCATGGGTGAAGGATGCACCTCAAAGGGCATCCCGGTTTCTTTCTTAGGCATAAGTCTATGCTGTTTTATTTCGTTAGTTAATCGTTACTATTTCACGGGTTCTACGATTGTGCGCAATCCTTTTATCTTCTGTCCCTTGACGGCTCTCAACAAGGCACCCAGTCGAGTACGGCTGACGGCTGCATAGGCGTAACGGTCGCTCACGTCGATGCGCCCTATCTCCTGGGGAGTGAGTCCGCCTATCTTGCAGAGGAAGCCCACGATGTCGCCTTTCGAGATTTTGTCCTTCTTACCCTTGCCGATGTAGATGGTGGACATGCGGGGCTGGGGAGCTTTCTCGCCATCCGTCCCGGAGGGAGAATGCGTGTTTGCCGTGAGATCCCAGTGCTGCAGGCCCTCGCTACTTTGGGGGAGGTTGGAGAGGGCGGTAAGCTCCTCTTCAGGTCCCACGAGAAAGAAGGTGCGGCCCATCTGATCCCATCGGGCGGTGCGCCCCACACGATGGATGAGTGCCTCTTCGTTTTGCGGCAGGTGATAATGAATGACGTTGTCGAGATGAGGAATGTCGAGACCGCGCGAAGCAAGGTCGGTGGCAACGAGCACAGTGGCCGAGCCGTTAGAGAACTTATAGAGTGCATCCTCGCGCTGGCGCTGTTCCAGTCCGCCGTGGAAGGCGCTGGTGACGAAGCCCTGCTGGCGAAGATACTGATCGACACGCTCCACGGAGTCGCGATAGTTCAGGAAGACGATGCTCTGCTCGTCGCCCAGTTGCAAGAGCAGACGGCGCAACGTGCCGAGCTTGTCTTTCTCAGGACTATCTACCTGATAGATCTCTACCCTACCCGATACAGGCTCTTCTTCGACGAGATAGTCGAGTCGCGTGGTGCGCCCCATCTCAACGAAGTGAGGCAGTTGCTCGGCATCGGTAGCCGAGAGCAGTATGCGGCGCTGCAAGGCAGGCAGCTTCTGCAGGAGGCGTTGCATCTCGTCGTGGAAGCCCATCTCAAGACACTTGTCGAACTCGTCGATCACGAGTATCCGAATCTTGTCGGCTGTGATATTGCCCTTGTCCAGATGGTCGTTGAGTCGGCCCGGTGTGCCGAACACCACCTGCGGACGGTTCTGTCGCAACACGCGGTGCTCGTCCATGGCGGCTCTTCCACCGTAGCAGCTCTGCGAACGGAGTCCTGTTCCCATCGACTTCAACACGCGGTCGGACTGCAATGCCAGCTCGCGGCCAGGCACGATGACAAGGGCCTGCACCTCGTCGATTGAAGCATCGAGCAACTGAACCAAAGGCAGCAGATAGGCCAGTGTCTTGCCAGAGCCCGTGGGCGACAGTACAACCACGTCGTTGCGACTGTGCAGGATGGCTCCTGCAGCCTCGCGCTGCATGTCGTTCAGGCTGTCGATGCGAAGCTTTTGTAAAATATGTTCTGGTTTCATGATTTGTGCTATTTTTTAGGGGGGGGGGGATTTTGCTGGGATGGGCTGGGACTTTGATGGGATTTTGCTGGGACGGGCTGGGACTTTGATGGGACGGGCTGGGAGATTGCTGGGACTTTGCTGGGAACTGGAGTTGAGGCATCACCTCTTTTTCTTTACGTCCTCTCCTTTCTTGGGAAAGGGCGGCACGAACTTCATTTCGCGCTCTATGCGTTTCTGACGCTTCAGCATGTAGGGGCTGGGATTCTTCGAACTGAAACGGCGCGGATTGGGCAGCGTTGCTGCAATGAGCGCACACTGGCTGCGCGTGAGCTCCTGAGCCGAACAGCCGAAATGCTCCTGCGCCACGGCCTCGGCCCCATAGATGCCCTCGCCCATCTCGATGGAGTTAAGATAGACTTCCATGATGCGCTGCTTTGACCACAGTAGCTCGATGAGCGATGTGAAATAGACCTCCAGACCCTTGCGCCACCATGTTCGCCCCGGCCAGAGGAATACGTTCTTGGCCGTCTGCTGACTGATGGTCGATGCGCCGAGCTTCTGTCTCTCGGGGTGTTCCATGTTGCGCTTGGCCGCATGCTGAATGGCCTCGAAGTCGAAGCCGTGATGACTGAGGAACTTGCCGTCTTCACTGGCTATGACAGCCACCGGCAGCGAAGGCGAGATTTCATCGAGCGACACCCAGTCGTGGCTCATCTTCAGCTCGCGTCCTTCCTCCACCTGTTCCACCGTTCTGATCACCATCAGGGGGGTGACCACTACGGGCACGAATCGAAATATGACAACAGAAAGAATCGTGGAAGCAAAAAATGCCACCACGATCCATTGTATTGTCTTTCTTAATAATCCAAGAATTTTCAAGCTAAATGCGAATTATCATTCTTACTCCCGAAAACTACTTCAGCGTGCCAGCCTCGGCAGCCTTGATCATGGCTTCGCTGGCATACATATAGACCTCGACGCGACGGTTCTGAGCCTTACCGGCTTCAGTGGAGTTGTCGGCAACGGGGCTGGCCTCGCCAAAGCCCTGAGTGCTGCGAATCTGCGTTGCGCCCACTCCCTGCGACTGCAGGTAAGAAGTTACGGCCTGAGCGCGCTGCTGCGAGAGATCCAGGTTTTTCTGAACGCTCTGCTCTGCGGTGCTGTTCCTCCAGCCAGTATTATCAGTGTAACCCTGTACGCTCACGTCGCAGTCAGTGTTCTGCTTCAGCACGTTAGCGAAGTTGGACAGCGAATTCATGGCTGTCTGACTCAGCACGGCACTGCTCGTATTGAACAGGATGCCAGAATCGAAGGTGACCTTCACAGCCTGAAGACCGTGAGAGTCGGTCACTTCCTCTACCTGAGCGTTCTGAACGGCTTGGGCCTGAGCTTTTACCTTGTCCATCTTCTTACCAATCAAAGCACCGGCACCGGCACCTACAGCCGTACCCACGGCTGCGCCCACCAGCGTGTTGCCGGCCAGCTTACCCACTACTGCTCCGAGAACAGCACCACCTGCGGCACCAATAGCCGTACCTTTACCCAGATTGTTACAACCTGCCATAATAATTCCTGCACAAAGAGTCAGGATAACTACCTTTAACTTTCTCATAATACTCTAAAATCTAATAAATAATGTGTTAAACGTAACTATTTGAGTTGCAAAGATAAGCTAATTATTCGGATAATTGTATGTTTTCCAACTTTTTTTAGTATTTTTGCACCCAAAAATCATTCTTAGAGAAAAATCATGGCAAAAGAATTAAAAGATTTAACAAAACGGGCCGAGAACTACAGTCAGTGGTATAATGACCTCGTGGTGAAGGCCGACTTGGCCGAGCAGTCAGCTGTGCGCGGTTGCATGGTGATCAAGCCCTATGGCTATGCCATCTGGGAGAAGATGCAGCAGCAGTTAGACAAGATGTTTAAGGAGACGGGCGCTCAGAACGCCTACTTCCCCCTGCTCATTCCCAAATCATTTCTTTCAAGAGAAGCCGAACACGTGGAAGGCTTCGCCAAGGAATGCGCCGTGGTGACGCACTACCGACTGAAAGCCGCCGACGGCGGCGTGGTGGTTGACCCCGCAGCCAAGCTGGAGGAGGAACTGATCATCCGCCCCACATCGGAGACCATCATCTGGAACACTTATAAGAACTGGATTCACTCCTGGCGCGACCTGCCCCTGATGTGCAACCAGTGGTGCAACGTGATGCGCTGGGAGATGCGCACCCGTCCGTTCCTGCGCACCAGCGAGTTCCTGTGGCAGGAAGGACACACTGCCCACGCCACGCGTGAAGAGGCTGAGCAGGAGGCACAGAAAATGCTGAAGGTCTATGCCGAGTTTGCAGAGCAGTGGATGGCCGTGCCTGTGATTCAGGGCGTGAAGAGCGAGACCGAGCGCTTCGCCGGTGCACTCGACACTTATACCATCGAGGCCATGATGCAGGACGGCAAGGCACTGCAGAGCGGCACCAGCCACTTCCTCGGTCAGAACTTTGCCAAGGCATTCGAAGTGACCTATCTGAACAAGGAGAACAAGCCCGAATACGTGTGGGCTACGTCATGGGGCGTATCGACTCGCCTGATTGGCGCACTCATCATGACCCACAGCGATGACAACGGTCTGGTGCTGCCTCCGCGTCTGGCCCCCATCCAGGTGGTCATCATCCCCATTGCCACCAAGCCCGAGCAGATGGAGCTGGTGAACAAGGAGGTGACACCCATCATTGAGCAGCTGCGCAAGAAGGGCATATCCGTGAAGTTCGACGATGCCGACAACAAGCGTCCCGGATTCAAGTTTGCCGACTACGAGCTGAAGGGCGTTCCCGTGCGCTTAGTGCTGGGTGCGCGCGACTTGGAGAACGGCACCATCGAGGTGATGCGCCGCGACACGCTGGAGAAAGAGACCCGACCCTTAGAGGGAATCGTGGACTATGTGGAGCAGCTGTTGGAGGACATTCAGAAGAACATCTTCGAGAAGGCCAAGAACTATCGCGACGCCCACATCTACGAGTGCGACAACTACGAGGAATTCAAGGAGCGCGTGAAGGACGGCGGTTTCTTCCTCTGCCACTGGGACGGCACTGCCGAGACCGAGGCTAAGATCAAGGAGGACACACAAGCCACTATCCGCTGCGTGCCTTTCGCCTTTGAGCAGACACCCGGTGTGGATATGGTGAGCGGAAAGCCTGCAAAGGCACGGGTGATTATCGCGAGAAGCTATTAAGAGGGCTCAGAGAACTCGGAGAGCTCAGAGGACTCGGAGAACTCAGAGAACTCGGAGAACTCAGAGGACTCCCCCCAAACCAAAAAAAGAGAACCAATCTTTAAATAAAAAGAAAGAAAAAAAATGAAAGCATTTGTTTTCCCCGGACAGGGAGCACAGTTCGTAGGCATGGGCAAGGACCTCTACGACAACAACGCAACCGCAAAGGAATTGTTTGAAAAGGCTAACGAGATTCTGGGCTACAGAATCACAGATATCATGTTCGAAGGCACCGACGAGGACCTGCGACAGACCAAGGTCACCCAGCCTGCCGTCTTCCTGCACTCCGTCATTTCGGCCATCTGCATGGGCGACGCTTTCCAGCCTGCCATGACCGCCGGTCACTCACTGGGTGAGTTCTCGGCCCTGGTAGCCGCTGGCGCACTCTCGTTCGAAGACGGTCTGAAGCTGGTCTATGCCCGCGCAATGGCCATGCAGAAGGCATGCGAGGCAGCTCCCTCAACGATGGCAGCCATCATCGGTCTGCCCGACGAGAAGGTGGAAGAGATTTGTGCAGGCATCAACCGCGAAGGTCACGTGGTGGTGTGTGCCAACTACAACAACCCCGGCCAACTGGTCATCAGCGGCAACGTGGAGGCCATCAATGAGGCATGCGAACAGCTGAAGGCTGCCGGTGCCAAGCGCGCACTACCGCTGAAGGTGGGTGGCGCTTTCCACTCTCCCCTCATGCAGCCTGCCAAGGACGAGCTCCAGGCCGCCATCGAGAAGACGGACTTCACGACACCGAAGTGCCCCGTCTATCAGAACGTGGACGGCAAGCCCCACACCGATCCTGCTGAAATCAAGCAGAACCTCATAGCTCAGCTCACATCGAGCGTGCGCTGGACACAATGCGTGCAGTCGATGATTGCCGACGGAGCCGACGACTTCACAGAGTGCGGACCCGGCAAGGCGCTGCAAGGCATGATTGCAAAAATCAACAAGGAAGTGACTGCTCATGGCATCGAATAAAATCATTATCTACCAAATCTTTACGCGCTTGTACGGCAACCGCCGTCAGGCGCGTAAAGCTAATGGCACACTCGAGGAGAACGGCTGCGGCAAGCTGAACGACTTCACGCCTGCCATACTGAAGGACCTGCAGAAGCGCGGCATCACCCACGTGTGGTACACAGGTGTCATTCGGCATGCCTCACAAACCGACTACTCGGCCTATGGCATTCCCCGCCAGCACCCAGCCGTGGTAAAGGGAAAGGCCGGTTCTCCATACGCCATTGCCGACTACTACGACATTGACCCCGACCTGGCCGTCAACGTGGACAAGCGTATGAAGGAGTTTGAACAGCTCGTCAGCCGCACGCACAAAGCCGGTCTGAAGATGATCATCGACTTCGTGCCCAACCACGTGGCCCGCCAATATCACAGCATCTGCGCGCCTAAGGGTGTGAAGGATCTGGGCGAGGGCGACAACGAGCAGAACGGATTCGACCCTCAGAACAATTTCTACTACTGTCCCGGACAGGCTTTCGCGCCTTATCTGGATTTGTATCATGGCGAGACGGAGCCTTACCATGAGGAGCCAGCCAAGGCTACGGGCAACGACTGCTTCAACAATGCGCCCGGACAGAACGACTGGTACGAGACGGTGAAGCTGAACTACGGCGTGGATTACTATGCAGGCCGTGTGGGGCGCTTCTTCCCCATGCCCAACACCTGGCAGAAAATGACCGACATCCTGCTGTTCTGGGCTTCGAAGGGCATCGACGGTTTCCGCTGCGACATGGCCGAGATGGTGCCTGCCGAGTTCTGGGCCTACGCCACGAAGGAGGTGAAGAAGCAGTATCCCGAGTTGCTGTTCATCGGCGAGGTCTATAATCCCAACGAGTATCGTCGTTACATTGCCTCCGGCTTCGACTATCTCTACGACAAGGTGGGCATGTATGATGCCACGCGCGACGTGATCTGTCACCGCCAGGGAACCAGCGCCATCAGCCATGCCTGGCAGCAGACCGACGACATTCGGCAGCACATGCTCTATTTCCTTGAGAACCACGACGAGCAGCGCGTGGCCAGCGACTTCTTTGCAGGCGACGGACGCAAAGCCGTGCCAGCACTCATCGCCAACATGCTGCTGCAGCAAAACCCCTTCATGCTCTATGCCGGTCAGGAATATGGCGAGCGCGGCATGGACGCCGAGGGCTTCAGCGGACGCGACGGACGGACCACCATCTTCGACTACTGGTCGATCGACACGCTCTGCCGTGCCGCCTCTGGCCAACTGAGCGAAGAGGAGCAGCAGCTGGCCGATATATATAATAAGGTGATGAAGATTGCACAGAAGGAGAAAGCCGTCAGCGAGGGGCTCATGTTCGATCTCATGTACGTGAACCAGCAGGACCAGCGCCGCTATGCCTTCTTGCGCCGCAGCGAGAAGAGCCTGCTGCTCGTGGTCGTCAACTTCGACGACGTGCCTGTAGAGACCGCCATCACCCTGCCCGCTCATGCCTTCGACTATATGGGCATCAAGGAGAACACCTATACTGCCACCGATCTGCTGAGCGACACAAAAACAAAACTTACGCTGAAGCGTGATGCCGCCGTCAGCGTAAGCCTGATGCCACGAAGTGGAGTGGTGTATAAGATAAACGCATAGCGCGCTTTAAACAAACGGACAAAGCGTTCAGAACAAACGGACGAAGCGTTTAAGACAGACAGGAAGAGCGCTTGCCTAATACTTGAAACTGCTACCGCCTACGAACTCTCGCATGATGCTCGTGGGCGGTATCTCTTTGTCGCTCACGGGAATGAAGTAGTGAATGAACTTCAGCAGCCGATGGGCCTCGGCATACTCAGGACAGTTCTTCGGCACGGAGGCAAGGATAATCTCGGCATGCGTGCGCAGTACGGCAAATTCAATGTTGAGCGCTGAGTTGAACATCACATCGGCAGTCTCCTGGAAGGGGAATATCCACTTATCCTCAGCATCGCACACGTTCTTCCACTGGCTGATGGTCTCGCGAGCCGTGAAAGCCCCCTTGTTGTAGTCGCGGATGATGCGGCGCAACAGTCGGTTGTCGCGTGTGGGAATCCAGTTGTGGTCATCGAGCGAGATGCTGGTGAGCGCCGATATGTATATCTTGAACTTGGCCGAGTCGGCAATCTTTTTCGTGAGCAGCGGGTTCAGCGCGTGAATGCCCTCGATGATGAGCACCGTGTCGCCTGCCAGTTTCAGCTTCTTTCCGTTCCACTCGCGCTTGCCTGTAGTGAAGTTATACTCTGGAATCTCTACGCGCTCGCCCTGCATCAGCCGGGTGAGATGGTCTTCGAGCAGCGAGTACTCCACCGTCTCAATATTATCGAAGTCGTAGTCGCCATTAGGCAGCTTGGGTGTGTCGAGCCGGTTCACGAAATAGTCGTCGGTAGAGAATGAGTAAGGACGCAGTCCACAGGCGAGCAACTGAACTGAAAGGCGCTTGCAGAACGTGGTCTTTCCCGATGACGAAGGTCCTGTGATGAGCACCAGCCTCACGGGGTCTTTCTCGCGATGGAACCTGCGATCTATCTCCTCGGCTATCTTCACGATTTTCTTCTCCTGCAAAGCCTCGCTCACTTGAATGAGTTCCGAGGCATGTCCCTTGAGAATGGCTTTGTTCACATCGCCTGCATTCGAGAGGCGCATGATGATGTCCCAACGCACCTTCTCGGCAAACAGTTCGAAGGTCTTGGGCTGGTCCACCTTCTCGGCCAACTGCAGCGGATTGTTCCAGTCGGGCACTCGCAGCAACAGTCCGTCGTGGAAGCGCTCCAGTCCCCATACCTTCAAATAGCCGGCTGAAGGCACGAGCGGTCCGTAATAGTAATCGGCCGTATCGCCCAGCATGTAATAGTCGCTGTAGATCTGTCCGCTCGTCTCCAGCAGTTTCACCTTGTCGGAGAAGCCGCGCTCGGCAAACACGCGGACAGCCTCTTCCGTGGTGGCTTCATTGCGACGGAAAGGCATGTCGAGACTGATAATCTCCTGCATGCGGTCGCGCAGGCGCTCCACGTCGCCATTGGTCAGCGGTTCGTTGTTGCGCTTCTTAAAGTTGCAGTAATAGCCCCGGGAGATGGAGTGTTCGATGAAAAGCTTGGAGCCGGGGAAGAGGTCTTGCGTAGCCTTATAGAGCACGAAGCTGAGCGAGCGCACGTAGCAGCGATGGCCAGAGCCCTCACGCGCATCGAGAAACTCAACATCGCGATTCTGATAGAGCCTGAACTTCAGCCCCTGAGAAGCGTTATTCACTTTAGCCGAGACCACGGGAAAGGGGAGTTTGATATCATCGGCAAACTCCTGATAGACGTCGAGCAGAGAAGTCCCTTCAGGGAAGCTCTTCGTCATGTTGTTGTTTTTGCAGCGTATTTGGAGCATCGTTGACTGTAAAAATGTATTTTGGCTGCAAATTTACACAAAAACCGCAACATTCGATAGTAATGTATAAGAAAAATGTGTAACTTTGCACGAAGAAAACGATTTTTTTGCAATAAGAATGATGGTGAGCAAAAACGAGATGAAGCTGATCAGACAGCTGGAACAGAAGAAATACAGGCAGCGCTACGGCCTCTTTGTGGCTGAGGGGCCCAAGGTGGTAGGCGACTTGCTGAAGTGCGGCTTTCGCGCCCACAAGGTGTTTGCCACGGCCACATACGCCGATTCTCAAGCCCTGACCGCGCCTCAGCCTACCGAGGTCAGCGAGGAGGAGTTGCAACGCATCAGCTTCCTGCAGCACCCCCAACAGGTGCTGGCCGTGTTCCATCTGCCTTCGCATCCGGCTACCGACAGCAGCCTCCTGCCCCAGCCTCACGGCCTCAGCCTGGCACTCGACGGTGTGCAAGACCCCGGCAACCTGGGCACCATCATCCGCATAGCCGACTGGTTCGGCATCGACACCATCTATTGTTCCACCGACACCGCCGATGCGTGGAGCCCCAAGGTAGTGCAGGCCACGATGGGAAGCATAGCGCGCGTGAGCATTCACTATCTACAGCTCTCCGAACTGCTGAAGACGACCGCCCTCCCCGTCTATGGCACGCTACTCGACGGACAAAACCTCTACACGCAAGAACTGGCTGCCGAGGGCATCATCGTCATGGGCAACGAGGGCAACGGCATCTCACCCGAGATACGCCGACTGATCACCCACCGCCTGCTCATTCCCAGCTATCGCCAAGGCGACACGGCTGAGAGTCTGAACGTGGCCATCGCCACAGCCATCACCTGTGCCGAGTTCAAACGGAGAGGACACGTTTCATAGGCATGAAAAAGACTTCACACGTCAAATTTCTGCCGATGCTTCTTGTTGCGTGATTTCTGCGGCGACGAATTGAGAGGAGCCTTGGCCTTCACGCCCTGATACTGCTGATAGCGCTGGCGAATGCTTCGCACGTAGTCCACGGTCTCACTGCCTCGCATGTAACCGTAGCGCACCGAAGGGTGCTGGTAGAAAGCAGGCTCGCTCAGTTTGAGCACATAGACCGCCACGTCGGCCCAGCGCCGGGCATTGCCCCCGTGCAAGCGCGTCAGCTCCATTGCATCGCGTATGTGGTGACTGCCGCCGTTGTAGGCAGCCAGCACGAAGTTCTGCCGTTCATGCCTGCTGGGAATGTCGGCAAAAGTCTGTTCCAACTCTTCCAGATAGCGCGCGGCGGCAGCAATGTTCTGCTCGGGGTCGTTCATCTGCGAGCGAGGCAGCCCCAAGTGGTCGGCTGTCTGCGGCATGATCTGCATCAGCCCTCGTGCACCGGCCCATGAGAGCGCCTTAGGGTCGAAGGTGGATTCCTGATAGCACTGTGCTGCCATGAGCCGCCAGTCCCACTTGATGGGCTGACTGTAGCGGCGGAACAGTCCGTCGTAGCGCGAGATTACGCCTCCCGACTTGTCGAGCATCGGCGCAAAGACCGTGCGCTTCACGCCTCCCGTCCTGAGCAACTGCTGCTCGTCGGCCTGCGCCTTGGCCAAGCGCGCTGCCGAATACCAGTTCTGTAGCAGGGCGGCCAGTTGCGCCTTTTCTTCGGGCACCACCCAGCCCGGCGACTGGTTGGTGAGCGGCGCCACGGGATAGGCTATCAGGTCGGCTTCGCCGGCATGCAGGCGCTGGAACATCTCAGCCGTGTCGCGACAGAGCTCCATGCGCAGCCGAATGCCCAGCGAGTCGGCCAACTGCTGGCACAGCATGGTGTGCAGTCCGAGCCTGCTGCCACGATAGTCATAGCACGTCTGCGGTCCTGAGACGGTGAGGGCTATCAACTCGCCCGCCTTCACAATCTCGTCAAGGTCGAAGCTTTCATTTTCTTCCTCTTCGGAAGGCTGTTCAACGTCCTCACCGTTCATCACGAGTTCCTCGCCCCAGGGAGTCACCACACGTTCGCGTTTCGACTGGCAAGAGAGCAGTGCAAGCATTAAAAAAAGTATAAATATGCCCTTTGATTCCAATTCAATCTGCATTTAGGTGCAAAAATACACTTTTTATTGCATAATCAAGAATTTTTGCTTATATTTGCAGCAAGTTTTTCATGTTATTTTGAGATTTTTATGTTAAGAATTGCCGTACAATCAAAAGGCCGTCTGTTCGACGACACGATGAACCTGCTCAACGAAGCCGACATCAAAGTAGGGGCTTCGAAGCGCACCCTGCTGGTGAGTGCACAGAATTTCCCCTTGGAGGTACTCTATCTCCGCGACGACGACATTCCACAGAGCGTAGCATCTGGTGTGGCCGATCTGGGTGTGGTAGGTGAGAACGAATACTGCGAGCGCGGTGCCGAGGCCGAAATCATCAAGCGACTGGGCTTCTCGAAGTGCCGCCTGTCGCTGGCCATCCCCAAGGAAATCCACTATGAAGGGCTATCGTGGTTCGAAGGCAAGAAGATTGCCACAAGCTATCCCGTCATTCTGAAAGACTTTCTGGATAAGAACAACATACATGCCGAGATTCACGTCATCACTGGCTCCGTCGAAATCAGTCCGGGCATCGGTCTGGCTGATGCCATCTTCGACATCGTGAGCTCAGGCTCGACACTCGTGAGCAATAATCTGCGCGAGGTGGAAGTGGTGATGCAGAGCGAGGCCCTGCTCATCGGCCATCCGGGCATGTCGCAAGAGAAGCGCGAGGTGCTCGAACAGATGCTGTTCCGCTTCGAGGCCGTGAGACAGGCCGAGGACAAGAAATATGTGCGTATGAACGCGCCGAAAGCCCGACTGCAAGAGATTATCGGCGTGCTGCCCGGACTGAAGAGCCCCACCGTCATTCCGCTGGCCGACGAGGAGTGGTGCTCGGTTCACACCGTACTCGACGAGAAGCGCTTCTGGGAAATCATCGGCAAGCTGAAGGAGCTGGGCGCACAGGGCATTCTGGTCACCCCTATCGAGAAAATGATACTGTAAAAAAGAAAGAACACCATGAACATCTTATTAGAATATCCTGCACAAGAGGAGTGGACGCGCATCGCTGCCCGTCCGCACCTTGACGTATCACAACTGAATGCCACGGTAGCCTCAGTACTGGCCGACGTGAAAGAGGGCGGCGACCGAGCCGTGATGGCCTATGAGGAGAAGTTCGACCATGCCCGGCTCAGTCAGCTGGCCGTGACCGAGGCCGAGATGGAGGAGGCAGAACAGCTGGTGAGCGAAGACCTGGAACACGCCATCCGTCTGGCCCACTACAACATACGCACCTTTCACGAGGCACAGCGCTTCCACGGCGAAAAGGTGGAGACCGGCCCCGGTATCACCTGCTGGCAAAAGAGCGTGGCCATTGAGCGCGTGGGCCTCTACATTCCGGGCGGTACGGCCCCACTCTTCTCTACCGTGCTGATGCTGGCCACCCCGGCTAAGATTGCCGGCTGCAAGGAGATAGTGCTCTGCACCCCTCCCAACCGTGAAGGCAAGGTGCACCCGGCCATCCTGGTTGCGGCGAAGACAGCAGGCGTGAGCAAGATATTCAAGGCTGGAGGCGTGCAAGCCATCGGAGCAATGGCCTACGGCACCGAGTCGGTGCCCAAGGTCTATAAGATATTCGGCCCGGGCAACCAGTATGTGATGGCTGCCAAGCAACAGGTGAGCCTGCACGACGTAGCCATCGACATGCCCGCTGGACCGAGCGAGGTGTGCGTCATAGCCGACGAGACCGCCAATGCCGAGTTCGTGGCTGCCGACCTGCTCTCGCAGGCTGAACACGGCACCGATTCGCAGGTGCTGCTCATCACCACCTCAGCCGTCATGCTGCAGCAGGTGAAAGCCGAGGTGGAACGCCAGCTGGAACGGCTTCCACGCAAGGAGATAGCCGCCAAGGCACTGGAGAACAGCCGACTGGTGCTGGTCAGCTCAGCGCAAGAGGCCATTGCCCTCGCCAACTTCTACGCGCCCGAACATCTGATTATTCAGACAAAGGACTACGAGCAACTGGCTGAGCAGGTGGTCAACGCAGGAAGTGTGTTCTTAGGCAAGTATGCCTGCGAGAGTGCCGGCGACTATGCCAGCGGCACCAACCACACACTGCCCACCCACGGCTATGCCACCGCATACAGCGGTGTCAATCTGGACAGCTACTGCCGCAAGATTACTTTCCAGCATCTCACGGAACAGGGAGTGCGCCACATAGGGCGTGCCGTAGAGCTCATGGCAGAGGCCGAGCAGCTCGATGCTCACAAGAACGCCATGACCGTCAGGCTCAACAGCCTGTAGTTATCCCCCATCCCCACTCTACCCACATCACCCACAACCACCTACATCACCCACCCATAATACCCACAACATGACTCCCCTCGAAAAGCTAACAAGACCGAACATCTGGTCGCTGGCTCCCTACAGCAGCGCACGAAACGAGTATGCCGGAAAGACGGCACGTGTTTTCCTCGATGCCAACGAGAATCCGTATAATTCTCCGTTGAACCGCTATCCCGACCCACTACAGGAAGAACTGAAGCAGGCCATCAGTAACCAGAAAGGAGTGCCTGCCGAAAACATCTTCCTGGGCAATGGCAGCGACGAAGCCATCGACCTGCCCTACCGCTGCTTCTGCCAGCCAGGAAAGGACAATGTAGTGGCTATAGAGCCCACTTACGGCATGTATAAGGTGTGTGCCGACATCAACGACACCGAATACCGCCCCGTACTGCTCGACGAGCAATTCCAGTTTACTGCCGAAAAGCTGCTTGCAGCTTGCGACGAACACACGAAAATCATCTGGCTCTGCTCACCCAACAACCCCACGGGCAACAATCTGAACCGCGAGGAGATGGTGAAGGTGATTGAGCAGTTTGAGGGCATCGTCATCGTGGACGAAGCCTACAGCGACTTCTCGCGACAGAAGCCTCTCAGGCACGAACTGAGCCAGCATCCCAACCTGATTGTGCTCAACACGATGAGCAAGGCATGGGGCTGTGCAGCCATCCGACTGGGCATGGCCTTTGCCTCGAAAGAGATCATCGGTCTCTTCAACAAGGTGAAGTACCCCTACAACGTGAACCTGCTCACCCAGCAGAAAGCGCTTGAGATATTAAAGGACAAATTCGAAGTAGAGAAATGGGTGAGCATTCTGCTACAAGAGCGCGGACGACTGATGGAGGCTTTCCGCATGCTGCCTGTTTGCAAGATTGTATATCCCAGCGATGCCAATTTCTTCTTGGCCAAGATGACCGATGCACAGCGCATCTACGACTATCTGGTGGACGAAGGCATCATTGTGCGCAATCGCTCTCGCATACAACTGTGCCAGAACTGTCTGCGCATCACCATTGGTACACGCAGCGAGAACAGCGAGCTACTGGGGGCACTGCGCCGGTTCAGATAGAAAATTCACCGAATAAAAAGGGCGGTTCACTGAAAACACTTGCGGGCTTCCCTTTTTTCCACTACCTTTGCCTAAAACTATTTTTACCATGTCGATTGACAGTATTCTTTCCATTTTTGCACCTATCACGCTGGCCGAGATGAAAAGCGTGAAGCTGATGAACCGTACAGACACGAAGTTCGTCACCACGCTGCCCATGCTCGAGAAACTACTGGAAATGGCACAGGGCGACTACTATGCGCAAGTGATAGACGGCGAGCGCAACATGCTCTACGACACCACTTACTTCGACACAGAGGACTATGGCATGTATAGGGAGCACCAGACCGGGCACACCAACCGTCAGAAGATACGCTTCCGCACCTATGTGAGCTCAAACCTGCAGTTCATGGAAATCAAGACGAAGAACAACCACGGGCGCACCAAGAAGAAGCGTATTGAGGTGACCGACATGGACCTGCACGACGAGGCAAAGCGCACATTCATAACCGAACATCTGCATTTCGATGTGAACACGCTCATTCCTCACATGCACAACCACTTCCACCGTATCACATTAGTGAACCGGGCCAAGACGGAACGACTGACGATAGACACCGACTTGCAGTTTCACAACGTGCAGACCGACACCGACCGACACATGGGGAATCTGGTGATTATCGAACTGAAACGCGACGGACTGGTCTATTCGCCCGTTCTGGAGATGCTGCGCCAACTGCGCATTCATCCACATGGATTCAGCAAATACTGCATGGGGGCGGCCATGACCAACAGTCAGCTGCCCGTCAACCTCTTCAAAATCAAGCTGAGAGACGTGGAGAAAATCTTGAGGAATGAATAATTAGGAATGAGTAATTAATAATAAATAATGAATATGGAAGAGCTTTTTTCTTTGACCTTTGGCGACACGCTCATTAGGTTTTTTATCTGCATCGTAGTGAACTGGAGTATCATCCACTTCCTGTACTACCGCAAGAGTCATCGCAACGACTTCTACTTCACCTTCATGCTCATGACGGTAGCCATCTTTTTCCTGGTCTATTTCATGATGGGCATGGACCGAGGCAAAGCCACTATGGGCGTAGGCCTGGGCTTGTTCGGCATCTTCAGCATCATGCGTTACAGGACCGATGCCATGCCCGTGAGGGAAATGACCTATCTATTCTTAATCGTATGCCTGTCGGTGGTTCACGCTATGGCCGAAGACTTCGGCGAGCTCCTTGTGGTCGATATGCTGACCGTCACGGCCATCGTCATCTGCGAGATGCGATTCAAAGTGCATGCCACAAAGCTCATACAGTACGACCGCGTGGAGCTGACGAAGCCCGAGAAGCGCGAAGAACTCATAGCCGACTTAGAGAGCCGCACAGGACTGAAGATTATGAAGATTGACGTGGGCGGCATCGACTTTCTGAAAGACACCGTCGTGCTGCGCGTCACCTATGATGCCGACCATACCAGCGATGTCGATGGTCTGTTCAGAGTGAGAAAGTCGCAATGGAGAGAAGTGTAGAAACTGCATCAGAACGAATGTGAAGGAAACAACTAACTGCATAAGAACAAACGCAAAGGAAACAACTGTATGAAAACTTGCAATACCGGCAAAAGATACTGGTGGGTGACTGGCTTGTCACTAATCCTTTATCATTTCGCATTAAGTCCCGTCTGGGCGCAGGCCGACTTCGGCATGTGGTATGAGCTGGCAGCCGAGAAGAAGCTGGCACAATGGGTGAGCGTGGGAGCTGAAACGGAGTTCCGCACACGCAACAACACGCGCACAGCCGACCGATGGAGCGCCGGAGTATATGCCGAATTCAAAATCATCAAGGGACTGAAAGCCTCGGCGGGCTACACCTTCCTCTACGACAACAACCAAGAGGAGGTGAGCCTGAAATCAGACAACGTGAGAATCAAGAAGTGGATGCCCAGCTACTGGGGATTGCGCCATCGCGTAAACGTGTCGCTCACGGGCAGTTTCAATCTGGGCAGGCTCAACATATCCCTGCGCGAACGATGGCAGTTCACACATCGCCCCTCGGTCAGCGACAAAAAATACGACGTGGACGAGATGACGTGGAGCCCCGTGAACATCAAGAACAAGCACATCCTGCGCAGCCGTCTGCAACTGAGCTACGACTTCCCCCACTGGAAGTTCGACCCCTTTGCCAACGTGGAGCTCTTCAACGGATGGCCACTGGAGAAAGTGCGCTATCAGGTAGGCGTGGAGTATAAGCTGAAGAAAAAGCACACGTTCCAGCTGACCTACCGCTATCAGGACATCAGAGACAATGAGGCCGACGGAGAATCGGACAGGCATCTGGTGGGACTCTCCTATAAATTCAAGTTCTAATCCGCATTCACGATGAATATGAAGAAGAAACTTATCGGCATGACCCTACTGGCCGCTATCCTCAGCGGCTGCGTGAAGGACGACAAATATGAAATGAGCAATTTCAAGAGCGATATTGATATCGTGTTCAATGGCACTACAGCCACAGTCACAGGCGACACCAACGGATTCGTCAGCGTGAACGGAGCCGACGTGACCGTGAACGGAGCCAACAACACGACTGCCAACATGACCATCACCCTGAGCGGCTCGACATCGGAAGGCTCGCTACTGGTCTATAATCTCAGGAGCTACACGATTGTGCTCAATGGTGTCAGCATCAACAACAGCGACGGTCCAGCCATCAACAACCAGGGCAACAAGGCGCTCTACATCAACATAGCCGACGGCACCACCAACACACTCACCGACGGTACAACCTATGCCCCAGCTCCCGTCAACGCGAAAGGCGACACCATCGACCAGAAGGCAACCCTCTTCAGCGAAGGACAGTTCTATCTCAGAGGCAACGGCACGCTGAACATCAACGCTAACGCAAAGAATGCCATCGCCAGCGACGACTATGTGGTGATGGAAAGCGGAAACATCAACATCAGCGCTTCGAACACGGGGTCGAACGGTATAAAAGTAAACGATGGATTCACCATCAAAGGCGGCACGCTCAATATCGAAGTGAAAGCCGACGGAGCACGTGGCATCAAGAACGACGCACGCACCGCCATAGAGGGAGGCTACCTGAACATCACTACCTCAGGCGGTTGCAAGATAGAGACCGTCAACGGTGTGAAAGACACTACATCGTGTGCCGGCATCAAGAGCGACAGTCTGCTGCTGATGAGTGGCGGAGTGGTCAACATCGTGAGCACAGGCGATGGCGGCAAGGGCATCAACTGCTCATTGGACTTTGAACAACAGGGCGGAAAGCTCTGCGTCACCACCACGGGTACGAAATCGCTCAGCAAGCCACATGCCATCAAGGCCGACGGCAACATCACTTTCACGGGTGGTGAGGCTTACGTAGCCTCAACGAGAAAGGCATTCAACTGCGACGGCTTTTTCCTCCTTAACGGTGGCACCGTGATGGGCATCGGTAAGAAAGAGAGTGTTCCAAGCATCCTGAGTACACAGAATTTCAAATGTTATGACGAAGATGATGAGATTGACGCGATTGGAGGACAGACGTTGACGGTTGACGGCATCAGTTACACGATACCATCTGTTTTCACTTGCAGGAATGCCTACATACTTGTATCGAGCAGTAATCTAAGCGAGTAAGACGTTTACCACGGCCTAATCTTCCTCACGATAGGCTTCCACTCCAATAGGTTCCTGACTGCCAATGGTCAGTTGGCGCAAATCATAATAGGAACCGTTATAGACATCGAAATCCACGTAGCCATTGATTCCTGGCAGCCTGCCCACATCGGTATGCTGCCAGAATTTCCATGCCCCCTTATATTCTATACTGTCCACGTAATAGTGGGCAATCCAGTATGGGTACTCGTCGAACACTTTGTCGGACAAGTACTGCATCTTGAATTTATAATAAGTATAGAGGATGGGCTTCACCTGATAGTGCTGCTCCACAATGTTGAGCCACTCGAGCACACTCTTCTTGAAATCCTCGTCCGACTGGTTCTGCGGCTTGTGCTCAATGTCGAGCACCGGAGGCAGGTCGCCTCGCTGCAAATGAACATTCGAAATGAAGAAAGCCGCCTGCTCCTTGGCACTCGAGCGCTTGCTGTAGAAATGATAGGCACCACGTGTGAAGCCATATTCAAGGGCCTGCTCAAAATTGTCCTTAAACTTGGGGTCCACCCTGTCAGCTCCCTCTGTAGCCTTAATCATCACGAAGCGCACCGGGCAGTTGTCTATCATGCCTTGATTGCGCAGCAGTTCCCAGTCTATTTCACCCTGATAATGGGAAATGTCAATGCCGTGAATCTCATAGCCGTCTGGATTGGTCACGTCGCCATAGAGCGCACGCCAACGGAACCCATAGGGAGAGACAAAGAAATAGTAGAAGAACCACATATAGACAGCCACCACGCCAATGCAGCCCACCCAGTAGGCCCAGCGGGGCATCTTCTGTAGCAGACGGATAAAAAAGCCTGGTCGCTTGTGACGCACAGGGCTCGAACGACGGGGTGACTTTCTTTTCGTAGTATTTCTCTTTTCTACCAAAGCTAATCTGTTGTTGCCTCACCAACGGAAGCATACATTTTTTTAGAATTCAAAAAAATGTGTCAAAGGAGAAGAAGGACACTCCCCTTTGACACACATTTATTATATGAAGATTACTTCTGCTCCAAAGCCAACGTCTTCGTAGGCTGGTCGCAGACTTCAGAAGGTCCCCAATACTGGATAGGACCGGGATAGACGTAGGCCGTCTGGCGAGCCCACTCGTCACGATGAGCAGCAAACTCCTTGAAGGGAGCGCCGTCGAGCTCAACGAGCGCCTTGCGAATCACAGGCTTCATCTCGCCGTTGCGCTTCTCCATGTTCATCATCATCGTGATGGGCACACCGCCAGCCTTCCACTCAGTAGCAGGAGCCGTGGTGTTCTTCACGATGGCCATGTAGCCCGTCTTGCCGTTGGCAATGAGCTGGGCTGCGCTGGCGCCGAGAGCATAGCAGTAGTCAGCATCGAAGTTAGAAGGAGCTGCGCAGCGTCCCTCGTAACCGAAGAAGTGGTGCTGAGTAGCAAACTTGCCCTTGAAGGTGCCTTCCTTCTTCATCTTCTCCAGCTTCTGAGCCACCATCGTAGAGAGCAGCTTCTCAGTCTCAATGAGCGACACCTGAACATTTCCGTGAGGATCGCGGTCGAGAGCCAGCTGACGGGCCACACCTACAGGCAGCGAGTTGAACACAGCGAGGTTCTCCTCGGTGAGGTGGCTCTTGACGAAGTCAACCTGCTCATCGCGGCTAATCTCCTTAGCCTCGGGCAGAGCCAGTACATCGTTCAGCTGAGCAATGAGCTTCTTGATGGCAGGAATGAACTCAATCACGCCCTCGGGGATGATGACCGTACCGAAGTTGTTGCCATCGGCAGCACGCTGAGCCACAGCCTTGGCAATGTAGTCCACTATATCGCCGAGGCTCATTCCCTTTTGCTCTATCTCCTCAGAGATGAGGCAGATATTGGGCTGGGTCTGCAGCGCGCACTCCAGAGCGATGTGAGAAGCCGAGCGTCCCATCACCTTGATGAAGTGCCAGTACTTACGGGCTGAGTTACAGTCGCGCTCAATGTTGCCAATCAGCTCAGAATAAGTCTTACAAGCTGTATCGAAGCCGAAGGATGTCTCAATCTGTGAGTTCTTCAGGTCGCCGTCGATGGTCTTGGGGCATCCGATGACCTGCACGCCATACTTCTTGGCAGCATAGTATTCAGCCAGCACGCAAGCATTGGTGTTCGAGTCGTCGCCACCGATAATCACGATGGCCTTGATGTTGAGCTGACGGATGATCTCCAGTCCCTTCTCGAACTGTTCCTCTTTCTCCAGCTTGGTACGTCCTGAGCCAATCATATCGAAGCCACCCGTGTTGCGATATTCGTCGATGATGTCGGCAGTAAGCTCCATGTAGTTGTGATCCACCAGACCGCCAGGACCCAGAATGAAGCCGAAGAGACGGTTCTCAGGGTTCAGCTTCTTCACCATGTCGAACAGACCTGTAATCACGTTGTGGCCGCCAGGTGCCTGACCACCCGACAAAATAATACCTACGTTCATGGGCTCGTGCTTCTGCTCCTCACCGGGAACAAACTCTACGAGAGGCATGCCATAAGTATTGGGGAAGAGGGCCTTGATTTCCTCCTGATTGTCAACACTCTGCGTGGGTGCGCCCTCCTGCACCTTCACTGCGCCCTGCAAGCCACGTGGCAGCTTGGGCTGATAGGCAGCTCTTGCCACCTGCAATGCACTTTTCTGCATAATTATTTCTCTTTTTACTTTTTGTGAATAAAATGAATTATTATTGTTTTCCTTTGCGTGCAAATTTACACATTTCCCATGAAATACATGCAAGTTTTGCACTTTTTGACACAGATAAGCCTTCTTCGGGTGTTGCTTTGCTATGCTGAAATGACAAACCGAAAGAAAAATCCGACAAATTAAGTTTTTTTTCGAATCATAACATTGCCATCTCAATAATTTTGCCTATCTTTGTCAATAAAACCATTAAATCTTCTTTTTATGGCTAACAAAAGATCTTTAAAGCACGTTATCAATTCAATCTGTGAAGAGTTGTTCACAGAGTGTGTGGCTGCTTCGCTCTACGGCGCTGGGGCCAACAAGGATAACGCCGATGCGCTGCTCTTCTCCATCATTCGACTGCAGGAAGACTTCACTTGCCGTGTGTGTCATCCTGAACCAGGCATGCCGGCAAAGAAGTACTATAGATCCCTTCGCGAGAAATTCGCCATGCAGGTGAATGAGATCGTTGATCAGATCAACTACCTCTAAAACTAAAAAGACAGACATGATTTGGAGAAGATTTTGTAATTGGTTTCTTTACACGCACTTGGGATGGACCACCAACGTCACGGAGGTCTATCCCGAAAAGTGTATTATATGCCTCGCACCGCATACCAGCAACTGGGATTTTATTATCGGACAATTATATAATATAGCCGAGGGAATGGATTCGAACTTCCTCATGAAGAAAGAGTGGTTCTTCTGGCCACTGGGCGCTTTGTTTCGCAGACTGGGCGGAATCCCAGTCTATAGGCAGAAGCACATGCGCATGACCGATGCAATGGCTGAAGCTGCACAGAAAGCTGACAAATTCCACCTTTGCATCACTCCTGAAGGCACTCGCAAACGGGTTGAGGAGTGGAAGAAGGGCTTCTACTTCATTGCTCAGGGCGCACAGATTCCCATTCTGCTCTACGGCATCGACTACGAACGCAAACTCATCCAATGTACAAAGACGATCTGGCCGTCGGGCGACATTGAAAAAGACATGAAAGAGATTAAACTATACTTCAAGAATTTCAAAGGTAAACGGCCAGAGAACTTTACGATTGGAAATATTTCAGAATGACGAAATCTTTTTTCCGAGAGCTGCTTGTCACACTGCCGCTCTCACTTTTTTTCATATTGAACGCCCAGGCACAGCCCACCACCTGGAAAGGAATCGACCACAAGGGCGAGCCTTGGGTGAAAAACGTATCACTGCCCTACTCTGTCTCTCAGGGACTCGGTGGGCGACACGTCTGCCTTTGGGCTTCTCATGGAAAATACTATGACATAGCGAGAAAATGCTGGAGATGGCAGCGGCCTCCACTCTACACCACTTGCGAAGATTTGTTCACACAGACAATCGTGGTGCCATTCCTCATGCCGATGCTCGAAAATGCAGGGGCTGTTGTGTTCTCTCCACGGGAGCGCGACTGGCAGCGAAACGAGGTGATTGTGGATAACGACCAACTGACGGCACTATCCTATCGCGAAGAGGGGCCTCAGCAATGGAAACCGACCGACCAGTCTGGCTTTGCCCTGCATGCAGGACACTACACCGACAACGAGAATCCCTTTACAGCAGGCACTGCGAAAAAGATTGATGCCACGCGAAACAAAAATAAAATCAGCACCGTCACCTATCAGCCCAATCTGCCTGAGGCTGGTCGCTATGGTGTCTATGTGAGCTATCAGGCTCTGCCCAACAGCATTGACGATGCCCACTACACGGTGTGGCACAAAGGGCAGAAGACCGAGTTCAAGGTCAACCAGCGCATGGGTGGCTCTACATGGGTCTATCTGGGAGCTTTCCAGTTCGATGCAGGGTGCAACGCACGCAACTGTGTAGTGCTCGACAACCATAGTGAGAAATCGGGCGTGGTGACGACCGATGCCGTGAGATTCGGAGGCGGCATGGGCAACATTGAGCGAGGCGGTGAGGTAAGCCAACTGCCCCGTTGCTTAGAGGGAGCACGCTACTTCGCGCAGTGGGCTGGCATGCCCTACTCTGTCTATTCGTCGAAAGACGGCCAGAACGACTATGCCGATGACATCAACGCCCGATCGCTGATGCTCAACGAACTGTGCGGCGGTTCTGTCTATGCCCCTGACTCTGTCGGGCGTGGCGTACCCATTGAACTGTCACTGGCAGTACACAGCGATGCCGGCTACAACGAGCCTTATGGTGAAGGGGTCTTCGGCACGCTCACCATCTGCACCACTCACTACGGCGATTCCCTGTTGGCCGCAGGATGCTCACGCGAAATGTCGAAGGAACTGGCAAACGAACTGCTCGACAACACAACAGCCGACCTGCAATTCAGGTATCGCAAATGGACACCTCGCGAAGTCTATGACCGTAACTATTCGGAGACTCGCCTGCCACTCGTTCCGTCTGCCATCCTTGAGACCCTGTCGCACCAGAGCTTCAATGACATGCGCCACGGTCTCGACCCCAACTTTCGGTTCACAATGGCTCGCTCCATCTACAAGACACTCCTGCGCTACATTTGCAAGAAGCACGACCGCGACTACGTGGTCACCCCTCTCACCCCGAAGAATCTACGCATAGAGTTTGTGCCCGAGGAGCGAGGAGCTGTGCGCATCAGCTGGTCGCCCACCATCGATCCGCAAGAACCCACGTCAATGCCTACAGGCTACATACTCTACACAGCCACTAACGGCGACGACTTCGACAACGGCACGTTGCTCAAGGAACCGAGTGCTGTCGTGCGCCTGAAACGGGGCGAGCTTATGAATTTCAGAGTGGCAGCAGTCAATGCTGGCGGCCAGAGTTTCCCCTCACAAGTGATGTCAGCCCGCTACCAGTCTGACAAGAGCAAGACCATTCTCGTGGTCGATGGCTTCCATCGGCTGTCATCTCCTGAGGTGGTAGCCTGCGGCTTCGACCTCGACAAAGACCCCGGCGTGTCTTTCGGTCGCACTTGCGGTATCTTGGGACACCAGCGTGCATTCGATGTGTCGCGCATCGGACTGAACGACTCCACAGGACTTGGCTATACCAACAACGACTTTGAGGGACGTTTCATAGCTGGCAACGATTTCAACTACGTGCGCACCCATGCCACAGCCATTCATAACATCGGTAAATACAACGTGCTGAGTTGCTCGTCTGAGGCGTTACCTGACCTGAAGCTCTATCAGTACGACCTGATTGATTTGGCACTGGGATTGGAACGTAACGACGGATACAGCATGATTATGTATAAGTCCTTTACTACTGCCATGCAGCAATCGCTCAGCCAATATGCCGCACAAGGAGGCAGACTCTTGATAAGCGGCGCTTACATCGGTACCGACATGCAGAATGAACAGGAACGCAGGTTCCTGAGCCATGTGCTGAAATGTGAGAGTGCTGGCACCTATCGCGGACAGGCAGAGAGCATCAGCGGAATGGGCACTACGATGGAAATCTATCACCAGCTGAACGAGCACCACTATGCAGCCACCAGCTGCGACGTGCTCATGCCCACTGAGAAAGGGGCTTTCAGCGCCATGCTCTACCCCGACGGCACGAGTGCCGCTACAGCCTATAAGGACAAGAACTATCGCGCGTTCGTAATGGGATTCCCATGGGAGTGCATCAAGGATGGCCGCAAGCGGACCTCCATCATGAAGGGACTTCTCAATTTTCTGATTGAATAACGCATATATACATTATTATAAATAAACACTATGAATAAGATTCAAGCCAACATTACTGGAACGAGAAACATAGAGGTGAGCGACGAACACCTGCAGACCATTGACCGCTATCAGCTTTTCCGCGACCTCATCGACTCGACAGGCTATGTCGATGATCAAGTACTGGAGAAACTGAAGCTGAACATACGCTCGCTGTTAGAGTCGGAAGCTGGCAAGGACAAGCAGCTGCTCGACCTCTGTCTCGACGTGATCTACCACCCCAACATGAAAGCATTCGGCTTGCAGCAGCTGGTCGTGCTCTACATCAACTGGAAAGAAAAGACGAGTTGTCCCGCAGAAGAGCCTGCTGAAGACGCCAACAATTAAAAATCAAGGCATGGAGTACAGACTGACCGATTTCTTGCCCACCACGAAGAAAGAGCTGGAGCTGCGAGGCTGGGACGACGTTGACGTGATCCTGTTCTCAGGCGATGCCTACGTTGATCATCCTTCCTTCGGTGCTGCCGTCATCGGGCGCACGCTCGAGGCGCAGGGATTCCGCGTAGCCATCGTGCCGCAACCCGACTGGCACGGCGACTTTCGTGACTTCAAGAAACTGGGACGGCCTCGACTGTTCTTCGGCATCGCCCCTGGATGCATGGACTCAATGGTCAACAAATATACGGCTGCCCGACGGCTGCGCTCCGAAGATGCCTACTCGCCCGACGGTCGTCACGACATGCGGCCCGAGTATCCCACCATCGTCTATTCCAAGATTCTCAAGCAGCTCTATCCCGACGTGCCTATCGTACTGGGCGGCATCGAAGCCTCGCTGCGCCGTCTCACCCACTACGACTACTGGAAAGACGAGCTGCGCCCCTGCATCCTCTGCGACAGCGGAGCCGACCTCATTATCTACGGCATGGGCGAGAAGCCCATCGTGGAACTGGCACAGCGACTCAGTCAGGGTGAGCACATCGCCAACCTGCGCGACATCAAACAGACCGTCTGGCTCACGAGCGAGGCTGACATTCCCGGCGGCATCGGTGCCGACGACATCGTGCTGCACAGCCATGAGCAATGCTTGCGCGACAAGCGGTCTGAAGCCGAGAACTATCGCCACATCGAGGAACAGTCGAACATGATGCACGCCAAGCGCCTGCTACAGCAGGTGGGCCGTCGGTTCGTGATGGTCAACCCTCCGTTTCCTCCACTCACGACCGAAGAGCTCGATGCCTCCTACGACCTGCCCTACACAAGACTGCCTCACCCTAAATACAAGGGCAAGCGCATCCCAGCCTTCGACATGATTAAGTTCTCCGTCAACATCCATCGCGGATGCTTTGGCGGTTGCGCCTTCTGCACCATCTCGGCCCATCAGGGCAAGTTCATTGCCTGCCGCTCAAAGGAGAGTATTCTCAAAGAGGTGAAGCAAGTTGCTGCGATGCCCGACTTCAAAGGCTATCTGAGCGACCTCGGCGGGCCTTCAGCCAACATGTACGGCATGCACGGACACAACCTGAAAGCCTGTGAGAAATGTCGCCGTCCCAGTTGCATTCATCCGCAGGTGTGTCCCAATCTCGACACCAACCACGCCAAGCTGTTGGAGGTCTATCACGCGGTCGATGCCCTTCCGCAGATTAAGAAGAGCTTCATCGGCAGTGGCGTTCGCTACGACCTGTTGCTCCATCGCAGCAAGGACGAAGCCTGCAACCGTGCAGCCGATGACTACACACGCGAGCTCATCTGCCGCCACGTCAGCGGTCGCCTGAAAGTTGCACCCGAACACACCAGCGACCGCGTGCTCATGCTCATGCGTAAGCCCACGTTCCAACTGTTCAAGGACTTTAAGCGCATCTTCGACCGCATCAATCGTGAGGAGGGACTGAACCAGCAAATCATACCTTACTTCATCAGTTCGCATCCCGGCTGCCGGGAGGAAGACATGGCTGAATTGGCCGTCATCACCAAACAGCTTGATTTCCAACTGGAGCAAGTTCAGGACTTCACCCCCACCCCTATGACCATCGCTACCGAAATGTGGTACACAGGTTACGACCCCTACACACTCGAACCTGTCTTCTCAGCCAAGACACCGCAAGAGAAACAGGCCCAGCGACAGTTCTTCTTCTGGTACAAGCCCGAAGAGCGCCGAGGCATTGAGCAGTCGCTCCGACGCATAGGCCGCCCTGATCTCATCCGACTACTCTGCCCAACACCACCATACCACAATGAACATCATCGAACAGATCATCGTTCCGAAGAATCCCGACAAGAAAAGCGAGGACGGAATCGTCGTCACAAATAATTTCATAGCTGTCATCGACGGCTCCACCTCGAAGACCACACGCCGCTACAGCCTCTTCCGCTCCAACGGTCGCTATGCGATGCAGCTCATCGGAAAGTATCTTCGCAAGGCACCCAAGGACATATCCTGTCACCAGTTCTGCACAGGAGCCTCACGCGCCATTGCCCGACAATACAAGCAATCCGACATTCCGCGACTCATCGAACACCCCGAAGAACGCCTCACCGCCTCGTGCATCGTCTATAGCCGACTGCGCCGTGAAATCTGGATGGTGGGCGACTGCCAGTGCATGCTGGCTCCGCTTTCATCTGCCACTCCCACCTATTCTTATTATGACAACCCCAAGCCCTACGAGCAGGAATTGGCCGAGCAGAGAGCCGCCATCATCAGGAGCAGCAGTCAGCCACACGACAGTTTCCTCACCGACGACACAGCCCGAGCAGCCATCATTCCTCGCATGATCGAGACCATGCAGGAGCAGAACAAGAGCTATGCCGTAGTCGATGGTTTCGTCATACCAGAGCAGAAGGTGCGCATCCTAACGCTCGACTTCCAACCGTGGGAAATCATCCTTGCCTCCGACGGCTACCCTTTCCTCGAACCTACGCTTGAAGCCTCAGAGCAGCGACTGGCTCACCAACGGGAGACCGATCCGCTGAACATAGGTGAGTTCAAAGCCACTAAAGCCTTCGTTAAAGGAAACAATTCGTTCGATGACAGGGCCTACATCAGATTTAGAGTCTGAAAAATTTGGCAGATAGCAAAAAAATGCCTACCTTTGCACCGCTATTTTCAGAAGCGCCCCATTTCTTTGAGGCAATATATGTTCTGAAAACGAGTGGGGTCTGGTAGCTCAGCTGGATAGAGCAACTGCCTTCTAAGCAGTAGGTCTTGGGTTCGAGTCCCAACCAGATCACCTTGAAGAATCCGCGAGAGGCTGGCCAACAGTTCGATCGCGGATTTTTCATTTTCTACATCCCACGACTTGGAAAAAGATACGCAAAGTATCGCATAAAAACTCGTTTTTCAAAAAAAAGGAGAAAAAAGTTTTGCAGAATGAAAAAAAATATCTACCTTTGCACCCGCAATTCAAAAAGGATGCACCCGTAGCTCAGTTGGTAGAGCACCTGACTCTTAATCAGGGTGTCCAGGGTTCGAGCCCCTGCGGGTGTACTTTTGAAAAGCAAAAACGGGATGCACCCGTAGCTCAGTTGGTAGAGCACCTGACTCTTAATCAGGGTGTCCAGGGTTCGAGCCCCTGCGGGTGTACTAAGTATCGGAAAGTTGGCAGGACATAAATCCTGCCACTTTTCATTGAAAGTCAGGCACTTAGTCGCCTAACTCTTTGATTTCAAGTTAGTTCAATATCAAAATTTATTGTTGAACAACGCAGTTCGATTGGAATTTGTTGGAATGATATGGAACGGCTTGGATGGTCTTGGAAAGCGTAATTCTGTTACCAATTCTGTTACCACTTCCCCAAAACCTGTTACCAAATCTCCGTTTAGAACGTGGGAAATGGATGGTTTGTCGCTCTTTCCTTTCAGAAATGAAATCTGACTGCCTTAAAAAAAACTAAAAATGAAAGAAAGAGTGAAAGTGGTCTATGACCGCAAGGGAACAGTCAAGAAGACTGGAGTTGGAAAAGTTGAGCTTCAGATCTATCTCACATGGACTCAGCGCAAGTGGGTAACTGTTGGAAATGCTACCCCCGATGATTGGGAAGTATTGGCCCAGAGTGTTAATGTCCGTACCAAAATTAAGTATTACGAGAGCATTATCCGGGCTATGGAAACTCTCAATGAGGATATGACCATTGAGAATTTCAATAACCACACTATGGAAGATGTCGTAACTGCCAATACTGACAAATCTAACTTTTACAACGGCAACGACCTCCGTCAGAGCTTCGTTGCGTTCTGTCGTGAACACTTGGAGAAGGAAGGCCTTGCCAAGAATTCCGTCAAGGACCACAAGGTAGTCTTCAATGCCGTTGAAGAGTCCGGCATTCTCAACACCTTTGCTGACCTCACCAAGGCCAATGTCATTGCCTTTGATGCCTGGCTCCGTCGTCAGAACAACAAGAGCGACTACACCATCAACGGCTACCACAAGAAAGTCCGCAAGTACACCAAGATCCTGTGGCGGTTGGAGATGATAGCCTCCGACCCCTACGAGTACGTCCGTTTCCCCAAGGGGAGCAACAAGGAGCGTGTTCCTCTTGTGGAGGACGAGCTGGTGAAGATACGCCAAGCCGAGTGCAGCGGTCGTATCGAGCGCGCGCGTGATCTCTTTATATTTATGGCCTACACAGGGCTGGCCTACTGTGACATGGCCGCCTTCAACTTCAGCACCATGACCGAAGCGCACAGCGACTACACCTATATTGACGGTTCCCGTCTGAAGACAGGTTCCAACTTCTTCACCCCTATCCTTCCCCCTGCCATGGACGTGCTGAAGAAGTACAACTACAAGTTGCCTGTCATCAGCAATCAGAAGATCAATGACTACCTTGACATCCTCCGTGAGCGCCTTGGCATCAACAAGAAGGTGACCTGCCACATCGCCCGTCACTCCTTCGCCACGCTGATACTCTCCTACGACCTTCCCATTGAGAACCTGAAGCGTATGCTCGGCCACAAGAACATCACCACCACTCAGATTTACGGCAAGATTCTCAAGTCCAATGTCGAGAAGAATGTCAGCACCAAGCTCAAGGATCTGAAGTAGGTTCCATGACGCGATAGAACACCCCTTTCAGCAGCTGCGACTTTCCAGTATTTTCATGGAAGGTCGCAGTTATCTTTTCACAGACGTATTTTCCTCCCTCGATGAAGAACAGTGCGCGAGGGTCAGGGATCACGTCGGCAAAGAACGAGAATGTGTATTTCTTGCTGTTGTCAATCTCATGTGTGTACTTCATCGAGAAGCCATACTCATCAGTCTCTTCCTGCGGCATATTGATGCGCAAGGAATACGGTGTATATTTCACCGTGAAGTCAGCATCCAGCTCTATCTTGTCCACGATGGGTCTTGGCAGCTTTCCCGGATGCCTGTTGTAGCCATCCCAGTAAGCCACATAGAGGCAGTCAAAGTAAGCATCACTTTTCTCCTTTTCCCCCTTTGCGATGGCCTTTCCTGTTTTCGTCTGCGCCAATGCCCCGCTGTTGTAGTCCGTCTGGTCCGTTCCTTGAGTAGAGCCCGACCCCGTACGAGCATTGCCATACCCCACTCCTCCCGACGTGGGTATGACCTCACCTGGCTCCCCCGTCCATGAGAATGAACTTTCCACCTCTCCACATTCGAGGAACAGGCACTGCCCCAGTGCCTCGTCCGTGTCGTCAATCCATGCCGGGACGATGCTGAGTTCCGTTTCCTCTGCCTTTCTGTCAACCACTTTCTTTCCGAACTGGTTGACAGGTTCCAGCCGGTTATAGTATTTATACCAGTTCAACGTCTCGTTGGTACTTTCGATGTGGTTTGAGTTCAGCAGTTCCGCCTTGTAGCACCACATAATGAAATAGGTGTCCACGTCCCTTGCGTAGAACAGCTTGTGTGCTTCCGAGTTCCATGCATATCCCCTTGAATAGCTCTCCCTGTAGCCGTGAGCCGTTTCCCATCTCTGGTAGCCGCTTATTCTCTGTGTTGCAGCCCATGCCAGAAGTTCCGCCAGCGTTGCATATACGACGGCCTCGTCCTTATGGTCGTCGATGTACCACTGGCAGCTTTTGTATGCCCACATCCTGTTGTCGTTGTCGGCATAGGCCATGTTCTTTGAGCCGACATAGTCCGACTTGTTTTCCTTCGTCACCTCCACCGTGTACCTGTTGACAATCTTCTCAATATGCTCGTCAGCCGTCCGTGCTGCTATCCTGTGTGAGAACTCGAACGTGATGGTCCTGGCCTTATGGTTGATGGCAAACTCGCCTCCCATCATTATCTCCAGCTGTTCAAAGAACTCTGTGAGCGTCCAGCCGGGAAGAGCGATGGCGAAGTTCCACGGTGCCCATGTCGAAGGCAGCGTGTTACAAATAATCAAGTACTTGTACCTGCTGTTTCTGATGGCGTTGAAGTCGCCTGTGTATCCAAGCACCTCACAGATCTTTTCCAGTATATATACAAGGTAAGGCTGGAATGTGATTGATTCCGTGGATTGCGCCCAGCTATAGTCCCCCGATTCGCTGATATACACCTTGTTCTGCATGTTTCCTGAGGTGTTGTTGACCCACGGCAGTGCCACCCAGTTCACCGTCGGGTAGCAGTTCCAGCAAGCCGTATTGAAACTGACGTTGGCCGGATTGCGCTGTGCCGCATCAGGATAGCCAAGGTTCAGTTCATTCAGGCGTATCTCATCAAATGAATCATCATAGTTCTGTTCGCTTCTTCCCTCCAGGAACTGCGTCTTCACCTCCACCTCCGATATTTGCGTGATGGTGATGGAGCCAGCCTTGTAGAAATCCCTGTCCCTGATCTCACAGTCGAAGACCACCTTGTTCTTCTCCACGTCCTTCCGGTGGACATGCCCGAAGATGCGTATGTTCTCCGGGCAGTCTTTCAGTGGGAAGGTGATGGCCAGTGTATAGCTGTCCGACCCTGTGAAGAGGCTGTTCTCGCTGATATACTCAAACGACGTATTCTTTTTCATGACGGCCAAGTTGCCGTTGATCATTATTTCCATATCTTATTTCCTCCTTGATTTAGGTGTTTTGTTTCTCATTAGGAGCTCATACTCGTCCTGTGCCTGCTTGATGCCCGTGTCCCCCGTCACGGTGTTGACGGTCACGAACGGCTCATCCAGTCGGTCCTTCAGCTGTTTGATCACCTCTGCATATTCCTTCATGGCCGTGTGAGTTGCAGCAATCTCCGTCTGTGCATCCGTTGGCTGCTGCACGATGACTGTCTGCTTAGGCTGGTTGGACTGTGCATAAACGCTTGGTGCCGTTATCGTCCTTGAAACGTCATCCGAGCGTAACGATCCAACAGTGTTCGTTCGCTGTGCATAGTCCAGTGCCTCAATCATCGGGCGTGCCACGGGAGATTGCAGCAGCTGTTGCGAAGCCACCCATTCCCCTTTATGAACGACCCCGGCCACCTCATACTTGCCTCCTTCTCCGGTGAAGCCGCCTTCTGCAAAGCCCTGTGCGGCACTCGCCTCCTGCTGTTTCTTGATGGCCGCAATCTGAAGCATGCCTGCAGCGACGGCGGTTGCTGCAGCTATAGGAGCCAGCACCCAGCCGATGACAGGCACTGCAGCCGCGCTACTATACGCATTGATGGCCGCAGTAGCCGTCTGTGCGACAGCCTGCATGACCTGCATCGTGTACATCTTCTTGTTCGCCTCGTTCTTCACCTTGGCGATCTCGGCCTCCTTCTCCTTCTCCAGCTTCTTCATGATGTAGTTGTTGCCCTCAGCGTTGGATATCTCCGTCTTGTACCGTTTCTCGATGGCCGACACCTGAATGTCACATTCAGCCTGTATGAGTGACGACAGCTGCTGGAAGATGCTGCTCATGCCTGAGCTGATGACGTCCAGGGAGCCAGTGACCGCCTTTCCCATGTCCGACTGCAGCCAGTTCTGCATGTCCGAAGTCCATTCTTCGAGGAAGTTCCTGTTATCATCCAGTTCATCGATGCCATATTGCTTTCGGAGTGCTTTCTTTGCCTTCTGATATGCTTCCTCGATGCGCAGCTTCTCCTCCGCGCAGTCGCCTGCTGCCTCCACCTCCATCTGATAGACCTTTTTCAGGGCTTCGATGTCGCTCATGTACTTTCCGAAGCGCTCCCCCCTGTTGTTGCCGAAGTATTCCTTCTTTATCTTTGCGAGCCTGTCCTGATGCTTCTTCTCCGCAGCCTCCGTCTCCTGCTGTCTTTTCTGCTGGTCTGCAATCAGCTTGTCTTGATACGCCCTCTGTGTCTGAAGGTGTTCGTTCGTGCCATCCTTGTAGATAGCCAGCAGCCTGCGAAGATGGTTCAGCTCCAGCAGCTGTATCGTCTGCTCGTACACCTCCTGTTCCACCTCTCCGTCGATGTACCGCTGTTTCTGCACGGCCACCGCCTCATTGTAAAGCACGTTTTCCTGTTCCGCCGTCGTCTTCACGTCGTTCTCGGCCTGTTTTCTCCTTGCCTCATGGAAAGCCGCCTGTGCCTCCAGCCGTTCCTTGTCAGTCAGGTCAGTCCTTGCAAGGATTTTCTTCTGGTATTCCTGTTCAATCTCACTGATCCTCTGCATGTACTGCTCATAGTTCTTCTGCCCCGTGGCATACGCGATGCGGTTCAGTGCCTCCTCCTTGTCCTTCCATTCCTTTTCTGCCTTGAAGCGTTCGGCCTTCGTCTTGTCCTCCACTGTCGGCTCATCATTGCCGTCGTTTCCTCCATCTCCATCCCCCTTCATGGCCTCTGCCTCGTCTGCCAGTCTCTGGTTCTCAGCCGTGAGTTTGTCGATGATGCCGTTATACTGTCTGACAGCATCATCCAGTTCCTTCAGCTGTGCCTTCCATGCCTTGTAAGCCGACGGTCCTGCCGACGCACTTGCAACGGCCTCGTTTTCAGCCATGCCGTTCACCGTCTCGTTGAAATAGGCATTCTGAATATTTTCCGAAGCCCCATCGAAGTGCTTCTTCAGTTTCTCCTCCGCTGCAGGCAGCTTGTCCAGAGCCGCCTTTATCTTCGCTGAGTTCTTCAGCTGCTCCGTGTAGTTGGCGAGAATCTTGATGTTATGTCCGTACAGTCTGCCCTCCTCCGATATGCTTGCGTGGTAGTCCGGCACAATCTGCTGCAGTTGCTCGATGGCCCTCCTTCTGTTGTTTACCGACACGTTCTCATTCTCGATGGTCTGTCTGAGCGTGTCAATGCGCCTGATTTCCTCAGCCGTGCTCCTGCTCGATTCATCCTCCACCTCAGCCAGTCGCTGCTGCGCCTTTGCCACAGAGCCGGAAGCAGTGGCAAACTTCATGTACAGTCCAATGAGCGTAGTCATTACCACGATGGCCGCTCCCATCGGGTTCATCTTCAGTACCTTGTTGAAGAATGTCTGAGCCGCTGCCGCTGCCGTTATCCGTCCTGTCAGCACCCTGTGCTTCAGGATCGATGCAGCCAGCCAAGTATCTTCCACGGCATGCCACGCCACCTTCATCTTCTGCACAGCTACGAAGCGGAGAGACCACACGTATTGCAGTTTCACAGCAGCCCAGTAGCCAGCCAGTGCCACCGTCACGGTCAGGATGACCGCCTTGTACTTGATGCAGAAGTCCACGATGGCAGACAATGCACGGAGCATCAATGTTGTGGAGGAGATGACATGCTGCATGACGGGCTGCAGCTTCTCCCCCAGTTCCACTGCCATTTCCTTGACGCGCTTCTTCGCCTTGTCAAGACCTGCCTGTACCGTTGTGTTCTGCACGTTATACTCCTTCGTCACCGACGAAGCCTCCTTGAAAGCCTTTGCCGCTTCCTCCTGTTCCCACTTCACCATGTCAAGGTTGCCAGCCAGAGCCGAAATCACCTGAGCAGCCCTTGCCCCGTTCTCCCCCATGTCTTTGAAGACAGGCGCCAGCACGTCGATGTTGCCCAGCTCATGCAGTGTTTCGAGCAGCATCAGCAGTCCCTCGTTGGTACCACGGCTCAGTGCCTCCTTGAACTTCTCCGCGTTCATGCCCGTTGCCTTGATCACCTTGTCCTGTTCTTTGAACATGTCCATAATCAGCTTGGAGACGGCAGTCGCCGACATCTCCACCGCCTGTCCCTGTGAGTCCAGCACAGCGGCAAGGCCCATGATTTGCGGTATGGTCATTTCAGCCTGTGCGCCGACACCTGCCATTCTCTTAGCGAAGTTGGCCAGGTATGGAGCCGCTGCCGTGCAGTTCTGTGAAAGCTCGTTGATCACGCTGCCCACAGACAGAAGCGCCTTCTCCGTACCCAGTCGTTCCTCGTCGCCGAAGATCGTAGTGAGTTTGGAGAGCGTGAGCGTAGCCCCGTCCCCCAGGTCATCGAGCGCCACATTGATCTGGTCGGCAGCCCTTACGAATCCCAGGATCTCCTCCTTGCTTGTCTTGCCCAGTCGTCCGGCTTCCTCAGCGAGTACGTTCAGCTGTTCCCTGCTTGTGCGCGTGTCCATCTTCTTGAACTCCTCGTTCAAGTCCTCCACCTGTTCCTTTGTCATGCCCGTAAACTTGCGTACATTCGCCATTTCAGCATCCATGTCAGCAAACGCCTTGACCGCAGACCGTCCGGCCATGACAAGTCCCGTAATGACAGCAGCCAATCCCATGAGCGTTGTCTGCCATTCGTTCATCTTGCGGTTAAAGCGGTCCCAGAAGCCCTCACCTGCAGCAAGGTCGGCATTGACACGCGCAATTTCCGCTTTCACCCTCTTGATGGCCTCACACTGTCGGTTCCATTCCTCCGTTCCACGTCCGATGCCGTTCAGCTGGCTTCGCAGTGTGGAAAGCACCTTGTTCAGTTCCTTCGGCGTAGCCTTGTCCAGATTCTTCAATACCCTTTCCACCCCGACGGTCGCACTTTCAATTTGTGAGATCTGTCGGTTCGTCTGTCGCAACTCCTTCTGAAGACGGGTCAGTTGCGCCTTGTTCCCAGCCTTTGCAGCATTCTCGATGGCCTTTTCAAGATCCTGTGATTTCTTCTTCAGGCTGTCGAGCATTTCCTGAGCCTGTTTTCCGTTGACGGTCAGGGTTACGGTAGCGTTTGCGTTAATTGATGACATAGTTCTTGCGTTGTATTATTACTGCCTCCAGACAAGACACCACATCCGATGCTGTCCTGCCTGAGACTTGACTGGGCGAAGGTAGGCAGTAAAAATCGGGTGTGAAAAGACGCATCAAGCAGCACGGACACCCCTTCAGAGGGGTGCAGATTTAGTTAAAATCGGGAATAGTTAAGTTAATAACTATTACAGGTGCTGATTACCAATGAATTACGGGATTGTTAAGGGCAGCGCCCTTAACCCGTCGGAATAGACACCCCCCACGCGCCCTGTCCTCGCTGACCTCGCCCGACCCCTTGATAAAGCGGAATATGTAAACAAATGTTAAGAAATTAATGTTTTTCGTCTCGATTGTTAAATACCGCCCTTTCGTCTCGCAGATGCCCAAAAGCCGAAAGTCTCACGATGTTGCAGACACTTCAAAGGTCACGCTATCCGCTGCAATGGCTGAAAGTCTCACGATGCCGCACACGCTCCAAGGTCACGCTATCCGCTGCAATGGCTGAGGGTTGCAAGATGTTGCAGCCGCTCCAAAGGCCGCGCTATCCGCTGCAATGGCTGAAAGTCTCCCTATGCCGCACACGCTCCAAAGGCCGCGCTATCCGCTGCAAGGGTTGAAGGTTGCAAGATGTTGCACACGCTCCAAGGCCGCGCTATCCGCTGCAATGGCTGAAAGTCTCACGATGTCGCAGACGCTCCAAGGTCACGCTATCTGCTGCAATGGCTGAGGGTTGCAAGATGTTGCACACGCTCCAAGGCCGCGCTATCCGCTGCAATGGCTGAAAGTCTCACGATGTCGCAGACGCTCCAAGGTCACGCTATCTGCTGCAATGGCTGAGGGTTGCAGGATGTTGCAGCCGCTCCAAAGGCCGCGCTATCCGCTGCAAGGGTTGAGGGTTGCAAGATGCCGTGAACGCTGACCGCTACAGAAAAAGCCGATAGTTACCCGATGACAAAAGGAACTCCACGCCGCAACGAAAACGGCTTGATGGTCTCACTAATCCCACTTTTCCCCCTGCCGCTCGAAAGGGTTGAAGGTCACTTGATGTAGTGAGAGCCGCCCCGATGATAGCTGCGCCTTTCGCCCGAATGGGCGGTAAAGAGCCACGGGTGCGCCACAAAAATCCTTAGTCAATAAAGGCTTGTCCTTTTGACCAAGGACTTTTGCGGCTCACCTGTGTAATGACGCATCAAGACAGTCATACTCATTGACCTCAATCTATCTGATTGAAATCAACGAGTATGTCTGTCTGCGTACCTTTGAACTTCGTTTTTGTTATTAACGCTTAAAATCCTTAATATATTTGGGATTTTAATCGCTTCATCGTACCTTTGCACACTGAAAAATCGGAAGATAATCGATGAAAAGATACTCATTTATAAATTTCAAGAATAGTGAGGTGAATAAAAGGATTGTTTACAATGTGTTCACCGTTCCTGCTTTACTATTTGTCTTTCTCCTGCCCTTCGTCTTGACGGCATGTGAGAAAGATGTAATAGAGCCTAACATTCCAACCAACAACAATACACGCAACGACTCCACAGATACCACCGCCTCAGGTGGCAATGGAATTACGATTCTTAAAATCGACACCACATGGGCCGACACTATCCACATTAACTGGGATTCGCTCGGCACTGACTCAACTAATACCGATACCACGAAGATAGATGTCAATACTGATATGAGCGAAGAAGATGCTGGCGGTGCAGCCAGTAGAAGGATGAGTATTCCTTTTTGACTTGGGCTTATTGACAAATTACTGACCTTGCCTCCTGTTCAACTATTCTCGCAAGCGAGAGATAAAGCGCTTGTGCGGTAACAAGCCACTGGTGCGACAAGAAATCCTCCGACGTGTCAGAGGGTTTCTTGTCGCACCTGTGGCATTGGGCTACCAGACAATCATCTGCTACGACCGCAATTCTATCTGATTGCAGTCATAGCAGATGTTTGTCAGCCTCTAATAAATCTCGCCATGCGAGTGAAATAGACATCATAGCATTGCGTGATGTTGAAGAAAGCGGACTTGTTCGGAAATCAGGCAGGTGTGTACTGAAGCAAAGAAATCTTCAGCATAAACGTGGCTCCTGTAGCCTTAGTGTTGCCGAAGATTTCTTTGCTTCAGTACACTTCTGCGACAAAGCAGCAGCCGTATATGGCAACGGGAGCCATTGCCTTTTACGGCTGGATGATGCCAAAGGCATACGAAAGGATTTTCGGCTGTTCATTGTGAATCCGTCGGCCTTGTGCCACGGTTTCACGATGAAATACAAGCCGAAAAGATGAAGATGCCCTACTTGGGCATAAACGTCCGAAAGGAATTGTCACCGTAAGGTGAAGATGTCGTAAGAGATAAAAAGGCAAGTGTTCCGATGGCGCTGCCATCCTTCTGTGTGGCCGTGTCGAGCAGATCCGCTTCGTGTAGTGGAAGTGGCAGAAGTGCGTAGGTGCTGCGCGGCGAATAGCATGACTGTTCCCTTGGACAAAGCAGCGTGTATTGTATGGTGCTGGAACTTGTTACAGTGCCAGACGATACTTGCTCCTTTGAAGCCATGCCATTCACCGCATCAGCAGTGCCTACCCTCTTCAGAACGGAACGAAGCGAACGGACTGCCGACACGACCACACAAAAAATTGCCTGCCGTTACCGACAGGCGATTAGGAACACGCAGGGGCCTGGGGTGGGCAGATTATCGCTCCTTAGAGCGAAGTGTCCGCTTGCGGTAATTGTCGGCGCATAGCCGAAGATGTCGGAAGAAAAGTCTGCCCTTCCAATGATGAGACGATCGCCAGTCATGGCATCGTCTCTCATTGGGATAAAGGGCAGAAGTGATTGCATGATGTCGGAACGACATAAACATCCGATGCTCGTCAAGAGCATAAGCCTCCCTCTGCGAGTAGCAGAAAATGCCTAAAGAGGATGCCCATTCAGGGCATAAACATCCCATGCGGAGCATAAACGTCCGAAAGGAATTGTCGGCTATTCATTGTGAATCCGTCGGCCTTGTGCCACGGTTTCACAATGACAGATAAGCCGAAGAAGTCAAAGATGCCCTTGGGCATAAACGTCCGATAGGAATTGTCACCGATTAGGTGAAGATGTCGGAAGAGATAAAAAGGCAAGTGTTCCGATGGCGCTGCCATCCTTCTGTGTGGCCGTGTCGAGCAGATCCGCTTCGTGTAGTGGAAGTGGCAGAAGTGCGTAGGTGCTGCGCGGCGAATAGCATGACTGTTCCCTTGGACAAAGCAGCGTGTATTGTATGGTGCTGGAACTTGTTACAGTGCCAGACGATACTTGCTCCTTTGAAGCCATGCCATTCACCGCATCAGCAGTGCCTACCCTCTTCAGAGCGGAACGAAACGAACGGACTGCCGACACGACCACACAGAAAATCGCCTGCCGTTACCGACAGGCGATTAGGAACACGCAGGGGGCTGGGGCGGGCCTATGAACGTAGTTTGTGGTATATCCAGATTGCGACTGCAATCAACATGATATAGAAGATGTATTTTGGAGCGCTGCTTGATGCGGCCTTCCGCACATTCTTTCCTTCGGCATGATAGGATTGCTTGGTCACTGCCATGCTATCCTTTGCCGAAGCCTGTACGATGGACTTCTTATTGTCGCCTTTGTCAATATGAAGTCCGTAGATGCTAATGGCCGATGGCTGCTGAGCGGTATGCTGCTTGTTGCCTGAAGGGATACTTTTGCCGTCTTTAGCGGCAGGAGGTTTGTTGCCGAGAGAGTACATGTCATCAAGAGTCGCTGCCCCAGCGTCTCTTAATGACGTACTTTCCTGGGCAGCAATGATGAAAGGCATCTCGCTTTGCTGCTGTGAGTACGGTTGTGCGAACAGGATAATCATGCTGTCCACCGACAGCGTGAGCCGATGGCTGAAGGAGTCGGTCGTCAGAGAGGAGCAGAGACGGTTGGCAGCTGTTGCCACCGTCTCGCTCTTCTCTGTAGCCGACACACTGGCTTTCGTAGTCTTGCAAGAAAGTAACAGAGCCGTGCATGAAAGAAGAAGGAAGAAGAGTAACTTTTTCATTGGAACAATTATTTTTGTTGGCTAAAGATGTAGTCATATTCGTGGCAGTCGAAAGACGGACATGTCTTCGCTGCGAACTTGCAGGCCTTGTACTGGAGTAAGCAGTCAGCACAAGAGATGCTGGCATCCTTTTGCTTACGGGTGCACACAAATTCACGGTGGCCATGGAGCGTGGCTGATGGAAAGCGTTGGTGAAGATCCGTCAGGAGTTTCGCCAATGCTTCCTTCTGTTCCGGTGTGCGCGTATCCTTGGTGGCCTTGCCATCCTTGGCAAGCCCACCAACGTAGCACACGCCGATGCTGTAGCGGTTGTGTCCGATACAGTGAGCTCCTATCTTCTCGATGGGTCTGCCTCGAAGGATGGTTCCATCGAGGTAGATCAAGAAGTGGTAGCCGATACCATTAAACTTCCTTGCGCGGTGCCATTTGTCCACGTCGGCGATGGTCACATGCCGACCTTCAGGCGTAGCCGTGCAATGGACGATGATTTCATTGATTCTTCTCATTGCTGTGGATTTGTTTGGATAGGAATTCCTTGATACGATACTCAGATTCTCCGAGTTTCGTCTTGAAGTACACGCTGACACCGAAGATGGCACCAGCGAAGGTCAGGCCCTGTGCCATGTACCAGAGCACACCATCCGTAACGTCTCCTTTCGTGAAGAAAGAGATAAAAGATAGGACAACACCCGATACCACCATGAGTGCAGCGGTGCAGTACTGTATCCATTCTTTGCTGTTTGTAGTCATAGGTAGAAAATACTTTTGCGTTGGTTTACACGGCAAAAGTAACCAGGCTTTTGGTCTTGCCAAAAGACAGTTTGATAATGTTTTAGAGAATATTTCCCGAAAAAGTAGTACATTTGCAGAAAAATCATGTTATGGTCAACGAATTTAAGGTAATCACATTGTGCGGTAGCACTCGCTTCAAGAATGCGTTTCTTGAAGCACAGAAGCGTTTGACGCTTGAAGGGAACATCGTTGTTTCCGTCGGACTCTTTGGACATTCAGGCGACGAAGAAGTCTGGAAGCCTGGCATCAAAGACATGCTCGACCGTATGCACCTGAGCAAGATAGACATGGCCGATGAAATCTACGTCATCAACCTAGATGGCTATATCGGTGAGAGTACGAAGCAAGAAATAGCCTACGCTGAAGCGCATGGAAAAACTGTGAAGTATTTGGAAAAGCCTTGTGACCCGATGATGGAGACATCCAGGAACTTGATGGCATAATTTTATTTAGAAAGTCGAATATGAGTTAGTCTTATGAAAAAGTTTGTTTCTAATTTATATTTTAATGACAGTAACAAATTAGTTTGCAAAGGCAAAAACGGCAAATCATGTCCTGTTTTTAAGAAGCAAGGGTCATTAGATGGTGCCTGTGCAACATATTCTGTGGTAATGAACTTACTCATTTTAGGGGTAATTAGTGATACTGATACTCGAATATGCGTTGAACATAAGAATAAAGATATAAAGAAGCTATTCAATGTATTCTGCAATGACTACGGAATGCACAGAGATGGGCAAACTTTCTATAAAATCCAAAGGATGCTTATGGATAGTTTCAGCAAGGTTATAGATGTTCAGCATACCAATACGAAAGAAGGTGGGTGGAAATCATTGAACAATATTGTAACCACAATAGATACTGGCATTCCTGTAATCATTTCTGTTTCAAATAACAGCCTTTGCCATGCTATGCTTGCTGTTGGCTATGAAAAGGATGGTGACGATATTACGCGAGTTTTCTTGCTTGACCCTAGTGGTGATTACATCAATATTAAGAAAAGGTGGAATGCTGTAATAGAAGTAAGCCATACAAGGAAGAGACCTTTCAATTATAATACTGTAACAGAAGGAATTCCTGATAGCCAATTTGTTGATTTAGATGATATCCTCATTATTCGTCGCTTAGAAGAATAATTTAGTGGTTGTACCTCCTGTAGTTGTCATCGAGTGACCTAGCTACGATGCCGACGAACTCGTTGCCGAGGTTGTCGGCGAGGAATTCCCGGATGTTCATGACGGATGCGTAGTATTTCCGGCTGAACCATTTCTTGGCGACACGTTTCTTCTCACGCCCTATATCCCCGTGGTTGCCACGGGGAATTTCTTTGCCTGTTCCGAAGTCTTATTAAAAAAGTTCAAAAACATAACGAGTTTGAATATTATGTTTGGTGATAACCGATGAAAAGTGTAATTTTGTGGCTGATAATTAAGTTTCACCAAATAACATAATACACCAAAGGTATGAAACGGTATTTGTTTTGGATTCTGATAATTGGTATAGTCTGTTTCGCTTTTTATACACCGAAACAAGAACCATTACCCCTATTTGAAGAAAATAGAGAAGTAACAGAATATGGTGATACTATTATACACAATGGGGATGGAACAATAAGTATTCCGTGTGGAGATGGCAATTATATAAGTATGACAGAAGAACACTATAGGGCAAGTAGGAAAGAAATGAAAGAATATAATGAATTACATAAAAATGACCCACCTAAAAAGAAAACGAAAATGATAAATATTAAAGGAAAGGTCAGTGTTAGTACTTGGGTCGATGCAGGAGACTTACGTTCTGACGGTTATGATGAAGCAGACTTTAATACAAATATCATAGTTGAAGATGATGCAGATAATTGGCTTCCGTGATATAATTCATTTTTGAATCTTAATGAATATTGCTTAGTGGTTGTACCTTCTGTAGTTGTCATCGAGAGCCTTTGCGACTACACCCACCATTTCCTCTCCTAGGTTCTCACTCATGAACTCATTGATTCTCATGACGGAAGCATAATACTTCCGGCTGAACCATTTCTTGGCCTTGCGTTTCTTCTCACGTCCAATATCCCCGTGGTTGCCACGGGGTATTTCCTTACCTGTGCCGAAGTCCTGCCACAGTCCATATTCTAGGAAAGTCTGTGACAGTCCCACCTCGATGAATCGGCCATCGGCCCTGACAGGCAGGGCCTTCGGCGAAGCCAGCAGTCGCCCTGAGTCAATGACACCTAGTAGCGTTATCTGCTCCCTCCAGATGTGGAGCATGGTGTCATTGAAGGCGTTTACAAATTTCTCCCTCTGCTCATATCCGTCCAGTTTCTCGGTCTCACTCATAGAAATTGTTTTTGTGATGCACCTTCATCTTTTTGTATCTTACCACAGAGCTTTTCCATCGATGGTGAATTTTCCCGTTTCGAGGATATGCAGTTCACATGATCCAGCCTTTGCATTCAGGCTAATATAGTTAGCCTTTTGGCAAGTGGAATGAAAACGTACTTTCAGCCCTGAGGAATAGCATGCGGTGACGTAGATATTGAATTGTTCCAATGCTCCAAGGTTTTGTTTTATGATGAGCCAGTTTTCGTTTTCCACGAATTTCTCTTTGTCCTCAAACACGTTTACTGTCAGCTCAACTGTTTTCGTGATGGGCGTTTCCAGTGATTCCACTATAGATTCAAGGAGACAGCCGAGCGTTTCGGGTGTTATAGCCCCTTTGTACTTCGTTGCCTTGAATTCTGTGATCATTGCTTTTACTTCATTTAAGTTCATAGTCATGCGAATTGATTGGTGAAACATTGATTAAAGATTCTGTCATAAGTCACATCTTCGACCCATTCGTTGATGTCGTAGCTCAGATTGGTGTAGGTTTCTACTGCGATTTGGAAGTATGCGCACGCGCATCCTGAGAAGAAATAGCGGTCTATTTCCTGGAATGAGATACGCGGATCCAGATAGATGGCATGTTGCTGCAGTTTCGTCTGTTCCAGAATGAGAACAGACATGAACTGCCTGAACAGCTCTCGCATCTTATCCATGCAGACAATTCGGGCATCCATATTGTCGATGGCATGTCTCATGGCCATGAACACCGTCTTCACTCTTCGAGTGTGCGGTGTGTTGTTGATGTCCGTATAGCCTTGTGATATATCGGACACACAGACGAATGCTGAGTGCGACTGCATGGCAGCAAGCGCTTCCTCGAAGCCTTCCAGTCCGCTGACCTTACAAAAGCGAAATCCGTTAGCGACAGCGAAACGGTTTCGCTTGGTCAGGTCCGCGAAGAATGCCGTGGCATTCCAATTGAAATTATCTTCCATGAGCGTGATAAATGATTTGAAAGGGCTGCAATACCATTGCAGCATACATGACAATTATGATGTTTTTGCTGCTTTCCGTAGCTCCTCTGCCTCCTTTGCCTTGGCATCCAGTTCTGTGAGTGCCCTCCATGTGTCCATCTTCATGATGGCATCCTCCTTGGTGATGTCGCCACCTGTGAGTGCTCGAATCTGAGCATTCGTGCTGTCACGGAGCTGTTTGAAGAGGTCAGCTTGCTTATCGCCCAGTGATCCATCCTCATTATTGGGAGCCGGGCGATAGAAGTTGCTGAACAGCTGCGCGAAATACTGTTTGAGTGCAGCCATCCAGTAGAAGACCCCGACGAGGTGCGCCTCAGATGGCTTCACTTTGTCGCTGCCGTAGAGCACCTGAGCCATCTGTACCAGCAAGTCGCCTTGCTGCGTATTGAGATACCCCTGAAAGAGGTTATCGACGTACAGATACTGCTCGAAGGGTACTTTCTCGAAGTCAGCGGCAATGGCCTTGTGCCTGCCTATACGTGCTATGCGTACAGGCACGGGCGCAAAGGCATCCAGGAAATCGAGTGTTGATGCTGCTTTCTGAACCTGCCTGGCACTGAGAGGCACTTCCGGCTCTCCCTTTCTCTTGATGAGAAAGCGTTTGTCAGGCAGTTGGCAGAGCACCTTCAACCGATTCCATTTCATGAGGCAGAGTGTTTTGACCTCTGCCGCCGACAAGTCACGCGCGAAGAGATCAAAGACGAGCAGCAGTTGCTTGTCGGTAAGTTCTTCCCACGATGTGGGCAATGAGATATTAAAAACTGCTTCCATACCGCAAAGGTATAGAAGCAGATTGTATGTAGAAAAGACAATTTTATGAAATTAAAATTTAATATTCCATGATCTATTTCTTTTGGTTTTTTTCCGAATACTTATTTTATCATGGAAATGTTCGTTTATAAAAGCAATCTCATCCTCTTTTAAATTGTCAATATATAATGTTACATGTTTTTTTTCTTTGCAATAGACATTTAATGATTCTATGATTTTATTTAGGAATAATGAATCTGGTGTTGTTTTTTCTTCATAAATAACATATCTTTCATAATTATCATCCCTATAGTATGATTTGAGATTATTTTCAGTAACCTCATTTTCATCATAAATATCTACAAATACTCTTGTTTCACCCAAATACTTTTCTGTTCTTGTTCCTCCATCGAAATTACTTGGGTCAAGTATTTCTCTATACTTTGTTTCTGAATATTTTGAAACTATAATGCTACGCTTTGACATACTTCTTCGTTTTTGTTTAGCAAAGGTACACATTTTTTTTAGAACCAGTATCCTCCTGAATGTCTTTTATTGCGAAAAACAGCAGGAGAATACAATTTTGCGGTGTCCGACGAGTGCCATACAGGGAATATCTCTTCGTGTTCACGAATGATATTCACCAGGTCGTAGAACGACTGGGGATGGCACTGCACTAGTAGCTAAAACTATGTTAGTTTAATAATATCCGACCATCGTGTGGTAGGATTCTTGCTCTTGAAATCATGTTTGATGGCATTAGCGAAGACTTCAGCCTTTCCTTTGCCGTCTTTCTTGGTGTACTGCTGGGAACCAATGACTACAGTCTCGGTGCCATGCATGCGGTTGATGCGGTCAACGACCTCATCGAGGCGTCGCATCTTCTCTATCTGTTCGGCGTTTACGTCGAACAAGTCCTGCTGTATGGGACTGTCAGGGCCAATGCCCATGACAATCACACCAGCTTTTTTATATTGATAGCCTGGGCGGTAGATTCTTTTCAGCACGTCGCCAGCTGCTTTGACAATAGCGATGGTGCTATTTGTCGGAGTTACTAACCGAGCCTCCTGGAAATTCCAGTATTGAGCGAGGTCTTCACGGAAAGTATTCGTATTGACGAAAACGCCCACGATAGTAGCTACCGTATTCTGTCTGCGTAATTTCTCTGCACAGCGGGCTGCATAGTTAGAAACATGCGTCTGTAAAGTGTCAATGTCAGAGATCATTCCGTTGAACGAGCGGCTTGTGCAGATTGATTTCTTCTTGGCCAGTTCCTCGTTAGGCATAGCGTCCTCACCGTTCAGTTCCTGCCAGGTGCGCACGATGTTGATGTTGTTGAATGTCATGCGTACCCAGCCCTTATTATGCTTGGCAAAGTCTAGTGCCGTCTTACAGCCTAAAGCCTGCAACTTTGCAGCGTACTTTCTACCTATTCCCCATACGTCTTCTATCGGGCACCATTCCAGCGCTCTCTCTCGCTTATAGTCATTGTCAATCATGCAGCAGTGGCGGTATGCCTCGAACTTCTTTGCCAGTTTCGAGGCAATCTTCGCCAGCGTTTTTGTAGGAGCCAGACCGATACTGATAGGCATTCCTACTTCTCGTTTTACGCGCTTATGAAGGTTCTCTCCCCATTGCTGAAGCTTGTCAAGGTTTATACCGTCAAGGTACATGAAGCACTCGTCTATTGAGTATCGGAAATAAGCCGGTGATTCTTTTCTGATGATGCTCACCACCCGTCCTGTCATTTCTCCGTAGAGTTCATAATTCGAGGAGAACACGGCAATCTTCTGATTCGGGAATTGCTGGGCCAGTTGAAAGTATGGTATTCCTTCTTTCACGCCCATAGCCTTGGCCTCGTTGCTACGTGCCACTACGCAGCCGTCGTTGTTCGACAACACGACCACCGGAACGCCTTTCAGGTCAGGTCTGAAGACACGTTCACAGCTCACGTAGCAATTATCGAGGTCAGCTATTCCGTACATACATCATTAGGTTTCGAAGGTTCTAATAAGGTGTACCACGACACCCCAAACTTCAAAATTATCTCCGGCTTCCACTTTAAACACAGGATAGTCGGGATTAGCAGGCTTCAGTTCTATGTAGCCGTCTTTCTTATGCGTGAGATCCAGGTACTTCATCGTGAACTCCCCGTTCCAGAAGGCTACTATGATTGAACCGTTGTGCGGTTCCACCGCACGGTCGATGATTACGCGGTCGCCATTAAAGATGCCTGCATCCTTCATCGAGTCGCCTTCCACGTCGCCGTAGAACGATGCTTCTGGGTGAAGGATATAGTCGCGGTTAAAATCCAGTGTCTCGTGGACATAGTCTTCTGCAGGGGAAGGAAAACCAGCTCTTATCCCAGCATGTTGTAGCTCCAGCTTGGTATCGAAGACACCTCTCTTTATCTTAATATTACTCATACGCATTTTTTCTTCTGCAAAGGTACGAAAAATCTACATTTCACAGGAAACCTTTATGGTTTTGTTTATGTTTTTAAAAAAAGAGCGACAGGCTGTCAAAACTTGTCGCTCTTGAATTTATAAGTATGGCTGTATTATTGGTAATTCTCCAACATTTTCTCCCAAAAGAACTTGAATAAGTTAACGGAATAGTCTTCTGTAAGAAGAAACACCGTCAAACTGGGGGACGCAGCACCCCTTTCGTAAAATTCTACTCTTGTAATTAAATGAGCATCAGAAATAAAATCATCATTCTGTTTGTAACCTATAGTTAAATAATATGCAGAGCGCGTAAATTCTCCCTTTTCGCACGTGACCGCCATGACAGTTTCAGCAGTTTTGTTCACAAAGTAATATCTCAGTCGTCCATCTGTATATTCTTGTTTCGTTCTTACGTCACTGTTTTTTGCGATAAAACCAATATTATTCTTTGCTGCACTTTTCGGATTGTTTTTATCCCTAACAAACAGCATAATGTGACCATTCGAACCTGGTACATATTCGAATTCTATTTTTTCGGTTTCATCTTCTGTCACATTATTTTCAACATTTTTTCCTCTACTTCTTTTCTTATAACCCTTCATCACCAATTTGTTGCATCTTTCCACGATGCCTAAAGTCTCCTGGTTTATTTTGGGGTTTTGAGACCATGCTGTTGAGGGTATGAAAACCACAAATAAGAGTGGCAACAAGAATGATAAAAGTTTTTCTTTCATAGGAGTAATACTTTATTCTTGGCAAATATAGCAAAATTTATAATTGTATTTGTTGTTTTGATATATTTTAACTCTCTTCATCTTAAGATAAATAAACTAGAACCAGTATCCTCCGGCCTTCTTTTTGTTCACAAAGACGGCTGGAGAGTACAACTTGGCGGTGTCTGACGAGTGCCATGCAGGGAAAGTTTCTTCGTGTTCCCGTATGATGTTCACCAAGTCATAGAACGACTGTGGGTGAACTTGCATGTCTGAGACGAGCATCATCTCTAATGACTGTAGGGAGCGGATGACATGTTCTTCGAGTGTGCTGCACTCTCGCATCTGATTCATCACATGCTGTCTGAACACTGTCATCTGCTCCTGCGAGAAATAGGTATCTGCAAGCACGTTCTCAATCTTGATGAGACGGTCATGCAGATGCTGGTACTCGTCCCAGACATGTTCACGGATGGCCAAGCGACGGCACAGGCTCATGAATGGGAACAGCGTGGCGGCAAAGAATTTGCCCTGCGTAGATTGCTGCCAATCGCCCTGACTGGCCAATCGTAGCAGCAGCTGTTCGAGGTTGGTGTCTCGCTCTGCTTCGAGCGAGTCCAGCAACCTTTCAATTCTCTCTTTGGAGGCAGGCACAATGTTTGTGTTCGATACGATGCCGAAGCCGTTTGGTGTCAGTACCAGATCGAGCGAAGGCACTGCCGACATGAACGCATGAGTGGCAATGACCTTTTCGACAGGCTTCTTCAGAGCCACTATTGCAGCGGAGTCAGATGCGGACTCTGCCGCCTCTGACGCAGCAGCAATAGTCTCGAAAAGGTCATCAGGAATGAAGTTCTGCCTTAGCCATTCCTCGGATGTTTCGAGGAATGGCGTTAGTTTTTCAAAGAGTGTGGCTTCGCCCTCGACAGTAGCGAGGACGTGCGGGATGAGCTTACGGAGTTGTTCGTCTGAAGTGATGATTTGCATGGGGTGAATAGGTTTTTGTTGATGGGCTTAATGGGCTTTGTTGGAGAGGTGGAATAATGAATGCTATTCTTCCTCCTCTTCCCTCTTCTGCCTATTGCTGCTTACCAGCTTGGCATCCTTGTTCTCGTCCAGTGTGGTCAGCATAATGAACGGACAATCCGGCTTCACGCCCTGCCATCCGTTATACCTTATGATTATATGATGAACGGTGAAGAGCAGGTCGTGATACGGTTTCTGTAGGGCTTGTGCGATGGTGTAGAGTTCACGTTTGTCGCTACCGCTGTTGTTGCTCTGGCTCTTGCCAGGCACAGACCCCACAAGGTTCGAATGTACGCGCATTGTGAAGCACACCATGTTAACGGCCTCTATGATGTCCGTTGACCAGTCGCCGCCCTCCTTGTCCGTTTCCACCTTATTGATGACCACATCGTGCTGTTCCTTGCCATCCGGCGAGATATAGAACGTAGAGAACAATGCCTTTCCGCTGTTCTCCATTCCTGTGAGGAAATTGATGATCTTCTCCTTTTCCTCCACTACCCTATCCATCTGTTTCTTTCGGTCAGTGATACCTTCCGCCTTGAAGATGCCGTCCCAGTATCGGTTGGCAATCTCTATGTGGTACTTTATGGGCGCTGAGTTCTTCAGCTTAGCCTCCTTCGCCATGCCGATCAGTTTCTTGATGTTGTACCAGTTCCCCTTGAACAGGGCACCGTAGTACGGAATCGGGTAATACGTGCTGTCAGGAGTCGGCACACGGCTGACGATGGCAAACTTACGGGTAGAAGCCTTCGGTTTCTTCCCCTTAACAGCCTGCATCTTCTCCTGCAGGTCGGCCCAAGGAGCATGCTGGTCGAGCAGTTCAATCTTCTCCACCTCGTCCTTTGACGAAATGCACTTTCTCCAGTTGGCATAGAGGATATACGGTATATGGCCGTCCGTCTCAGCCGGGGCGAATCGGCAATAGCACGCCTCCTTTCTAAGGATGCGTACTATCTTCGATCCTTCTGCATTGAGGATGATGACCGACACACAGAAGGCGAAATGCTTGAAGTCCTGGCAGACCCCTAGGAAGTACGATGCAATGTCGTTGTCCATCAGGTAGTCGTTTACTTCCTGTTGGACTTTCTGCTTGGCTTGGGTGCAGTCATAGACCAGTCCCGAGCCGTAGCATACCTCCGCATTGAACAGCTGGCAGGTAGAAAGTGTCTCGTCGCTTTCTATGAGTTCAAGTATTTTGTAAGGCATTTGGTTGTCAGCCCCCCACGGCATATACTCGTAGCCCTCGTCAATGGTCACAGGCAGCATATCCTCCTGTTCCTTGAACACCTCGGAGGATTTGACTGTAAAGGCCGCAGAAGCCTTCAGTTCAGGAATGTCAACGACGGAATTAAAAGAATAGTTGTTCATTGTCTTGCTTAGTTTTGACGCAAAGGTATGCACAGCCCATTGAACACGAAAAGACATGAAAAAGGTGGCCATCTTCCCAGACGGCCACCAAACATGTAAAATTAAGAACAACGGTCAATGCCCTTCGGCATCACCGCCGGACAATACGACCTTCACAGGTGGTATTATCCTATGCAAGAGTATTTCCTAGCTGTTGCGCTTGGTCTTTCTTGTACCGACACAAAGAACGTGGGTTATCATCCCACGTCTCTGAATCTAGGTTCCGGAAAGACCCTGCATACAGACTATGAGACGACAAGCCCACGTATAAGCGTGAACCGTCGAACTCCATCTTGTATGCTTTTGAATTTTCCGGATTCAGATTCACAAGACAGAAGCGCAACGCTTCAGTTTCCATTAAGTGACTGCAAAAATGCTTTAAGGCACAAGGCAGTATGAGAGTCAGTGCCACTGCACCCTGACAATCACGGTGCAAATATACGAATTATTTTCAAGAATCAGTGTGAACGTGCTGAAAAGTTGCTTCAAAGGAACACTTCCATTCCGTTGACCATGAAGATGCAGCACTCCCGGCACATGCGGATCTGGTTGCTGTCGAGCAGTTTGAACTTCCTCGTCCCCTTATAGTGTTCGTACTTGATGCAGATGCACCGTTTCCATTCCTGTATTTCCCCAGTCTTAGTCCACAGTCTGATGTCCACGGGGTCAGGTCTGTTGAGTATCAGGCGAGCCGTAGAAATATGTATGCTATTCATATTCTCGTTGTTTCATTATAGTTCCATTCCGTTCCCTCGGCATATTTCCATGAGAACTTCAGTTTCATCAATTCCTTATTCGAGTCCGTCACCTCCGATGATATATCAGAGATCAGTATCTCGGCCGATTTGTTGTTTGGCAGAATCCTGCTCACCCATCTCGACGCGAACATCTGGCTGAGCCACATTGCCTCGTCATAAGTCATCGGACCCGTTTCCACCTCATGCTTGACCGTTACCGTCTCATCATAGAACAGAGTCTTCCTTCCGATGACAGCTTCACTTCTGTTTACCTCCGTCTTGGTTGTCGTTGCCCCGTAGAGATACGCCCTTTCAGGTATATTGAATGCGTTCAGGAAAGAGAACACATCACTTGGTCTCTCGTCAGTGAAGAAGACGTTAAATGAACGGTTCCCAATATGATACTCAACCCCCACTACACATCTGCGTTCATACGTTTCCCACATCAGATTTTCAAGATACTGTTTCGTCAAGGTCTTCATGACGATCCCATCCGTTTCGATCAGTACCTCTTCCATATTGAGGGTGTACGACATTATCATGTCTGGTCTAAAAGGCAAAGTGTAGTAAATGTTAGCATATTGGTTTTCTCTCTCGAACGCCTTTATGTAGCTATGTAAGTCCACCCATCCATCATTCGGGACCAGCGCACTCTTTCTTGTTGTCAGGAAGTTTCTTCTCAGGAACGTCTCCGTTGCGACCGTTGTTTTGAAGTCACTGCAGATGACCCTCACATCGTCAATCACCGAATTGGCTCCACTCCCCTCCCTTGCTTCCAGTACCAGAGTCGCAATATTGAGGTCTTGTTCAAACATGGCATCCTCCACGATGGAGCGAATATCCCTTACACAGACCATATTGTTGTACGGATAATAGACCGATGTGAACACATCGTCGCCTTCCACGGAGACGGTGAACACTATACTTTGAGCATCCGTTGCGACATAGACATTCTCCGGCAGATGCGAAGTGAGGTATATGCTCGATGATGAGATATTAGTGATGTTTGTAGCCATTGCGCTGTTTTTTTGGCGCAAAGGTACAAACGGGCGGTGGGTGGGGAAAAGACAGAAAGAAACCCGATGCTTTGCACTGGGCATTCTTTCTGACCGTTGAAAGCATCACCAAGCACCTTCGAGCTTGTTGTTTTCAACATCATATATGAAGTGTAACTCACGAAGCGAGCCGATACGCTCACCTGTTGGAGTGTATAAGTTCGCAGTCAAGACATCCTTCCAATTCCCATCGAAATGATCATTCAGGACATCATACACGGCGATGTTTTCGTGATAAGCATCATTCTCTGCCTGGGCTGCGATTGTGAAATCCTTGTTCGTTGTAATCATGTGACTATTGATCTTTAAGTTTGACATTTGGAAAACTCAATTAAGTGATAGCCTCCTTATTGGAAGGCTATCACATCTGCTGCTTGTTCATTTTTCTTTGCGCGAGGCTTGCGCTGCTTCTTCGGCTTCTCAGGCTCAGCCATCGGCTCCTGCTCCGGCTGCTGTGCCAGCACTGCATCGACGCTGTGCTCTTCGATGAACTCCTGGCGCACCTCGTTCAGCTTCTCCTGCCCCTCGGCATTGGCCAATGCCGCTTTCTCTTCCTTGATTTCAGCTGAGAGGACAACCAGGCAATCCTGAGAGATTCTTGCTCCCTCCGTGTGCTTCTTCAGCAAGAAGCAGAAACGCATTGCCTTGTAAGCGCTCTTGCAGAATGCTGCGGGCTGCTCTTCGCCCTCGATACCCACTGACCAGATTTTCTTGTTCTCACGTGTTGTCTTTGCGACTGTTGCGATAATCACTTTTGCTTCCATGATTCTAAATGTTTTTGATTGTTATACTTATTGTTGATGATTTATATTTGTTAATCCATGAGATAGCACTCGATGTAGGTAATATCTACCATGAGATCATTGGCGAAGCCCTCTGCAATCTCAGTAGCCTTGGCGAAATTGTCAGCCTCTACCTCGTACTCGTAAGATTCGCCATCTTCCGTGTTGACCACCACCTGGTAGAGATTGCCCATGTAGGACTGCTTGTGGCGAAGCTTGCAGCTATTGAAAAGCGGTAATGTTTGAACTGGATGTGTCATTTTATTTTTCAATTTATTTTGTTAAACTTATTAGCGCCGAAGCGCTCTGTAATTTTTACGTGCAATACGGAGGCAGGGGTGTTAGTGACATGAGGCAAGGAATTTCGAGCAAAATTTCGGAAAACCACATTTATTTTGGCCTTGGCCTTTATCGCCTGTCGGAAAATAAATGCGGAAGGCTGCTGGAATTTTGTGTGGAAATCGGGAGCCAGCGACCAGTACTTGCCGGGAACGGGCCCGCCTATCTTTGCAAAGGAAAAATAAATGAGCGTACTTTGGCATTAGCATAATAAGGTTAGATGACAAAAGAAATGTGCAGAAAAACGAAGTGACGATGACAGACAGGGCTAACAACAGAATTACCGATTCAATGATGCGATGCTTCATAACAATAGCAGGCCATTTGGAAGCAATCTCCCATGGCGGTGTAGTCATCACGTCAAGGATGATGGCGAATGAGTATGAGGTGTATGGAGGCTAAGACAGTTGCCTTGGCAGCAGAGACAGAGGGCCGCTTACCGATGAATAAAGGCAGATAGCCACATGAGTACTATCCATGAAAGATTAACAGGAATCATCAACGTATGACAGTCAAAAGCGAATCATGGAAAAGCAAATGTCAAAACGGTCAGCCGCAAAAGTCAACCCGTGCAAGAACACATCTGGGCGGTGGCTGTCGAGGGCCTGCAGCCCGTGCCTGCAAGAGCAGTACACAAGGCAGTAATAAGTCTGACTCTTGCAAAGGAGCGCATGGTGTGAGCAAAACCAAAATCAGATTGAATGGTGTTCCTCAGGCATGAATGAGAAGGGAGGGATAGAAAATGACCATACCGCTTAGAGGCAGGAGAAGCGACGTGGTGCGGAAGTTCATCTACAAAAAGAGCATGGTGGCAGTGCTGTCACGGAAGACGGTACAAGCAGAAGAGTATGAGGAGTTTGAAAGCAGCATATAGACAAGATTATAGCGATGAAATCATAGGAGCAAAAAATATGTGTTACAATCGCTGTCACTAATCAGCATACAGGACATTCAGCAATTCATCAAATCAATAAGAATATAGTATATGCTGTTATCATGACTGGAGCTTTTAAAAAGAAACGACGGACCTCACGGTCTGCCGTCTCTGTGATTTTGTGGTAATTATTTAGCGTTTGCTATTTATTCGACGTCCATGAACCATGCCGGAAATTCAACGAAGTAAAACTCGAGAATAAGTAGCAATGCCCACGCGCTGAATAAAAAAAAGTTGGAGTCTCACGACTCGAATATTATTGACTATCGTCTTCTCCTATTGAAGGTAGGGTTATAACCATATTGTTGCTGTTGTTGTTGTATCAATTCTATCTGCTGCCGTTGCTGTTCTTCCATAAGACGACGCATTTCATCAGCCTGACGTGCTTGTTCGGCTCGATGTACCATGGACTGATATTGAGGCATGATTTCACTCTCATTATCATAGAATACTATCCATTTGTTCTGACATCCGGCTACGTTGTTCGAACAAAGGAAGAAACGGTAGTGCTTCCCGTTCTTTGCGATATCCTCTTTAACAACTTTAAATAGACCTTTCTTGCAGACAGGACAACGTAGCTGGTGGGCATCGTCTTTTTCTGTCATTTCTGTGACGAAAACTGATGGCATATTCTCATTGTACATCACAAACGTATGCTTTCGAGCGCGTGTGATGGCCACGTAGAACAAGCGTCTCTCTTCTGAATACTCAAAGTTATCTATCTCACTCAGCACATAGCCCAAAATAGGGTCGTCCGTGATTCGGGACGGGAATCCTCCTCCATCCTGGCTACAGTTGAGGATGATCACATTATCAGCTTCAAGACCTTTTGCTGCATGCACACTCAGAAATTGCATGGTACGTCCAGCAAAAGTAACCGTAGCTTTTTTTGATGTCGGTGACTGCTGCCTCACACAATAACTAGGGAAAATTTTTACCTCATAGTTGTAGCGAGCAATCAGCATCACCGTTTCGTCAGCGGGTATGCTCTCAATGACTGTCTTAATTGTATTAAGATACGTCTCGTTAGTAGTTCTTGAAAAAGGAACGAAGGATAGCTTTGTGCAGACATTATCAGAAAGCGGTTTCACCGTCTTCTGAACTTGTGAAGGATTCTTCAGGATAAACTCAGAAGAACGTTCCACAAGTGGGTTGCCAAAGCGATAGGTAGTTTCGATTTTACATTTGACTGTAAATCCGAAATGTTCCTCAAAGCGATTGAATAAGTTCATATCACTTCCAGAGAAGCGGTAAATGGATTGCCAGTCATCGCCGACACAATATGTCTTGGTCAGAGGATCTTGTTGTCTTAGGGACACAATGAATTTATAGCGGTCAACAGATATATCCTGAAACTCGTCTACGAGAATATACGAGAAGCGAGATTTATATCTTCCCGTCTCACAATATTTGGCCGCACAAAGAATGATGTCCGTAAAGTCTCTTTGCTTTCTCTCAGCAAGTGCCGTTTCATATTCTTCATATAGTGGTTTTATTACTTCGTACATCAAAAACCTGCAGCGTTCACAGAAATCTTCAGGCTGGCCACTTTCTTTGATGGTCTTCATTATCGAGTCGAATGTTTTGCCATTCGATTTCATCAAGGAGATAAACGATGAGAACAGGTTCATGATGTTCTCTTCCATCGTCTTGTTTCGCTCAAACAGACGCTTGTATTTTTCTTCCTCCGACAGTTCCACAGGAACAACACCTATATTCCTCAGTTGCTCTTCCAGTTTCTTAAATACCGTTTTGTCATGGAACATAGCACTAGTCGTTTCCATGAGGTGCGTGTTAAACTCACGGTGAACACTTCTTTTCCATGCAATACCTCTATTATATTCACGATTTGCAGCCTCGAAGCCGCCTTCTTTGCCTTCTCCAAACCACTGAGGCACTTTGCTGTCTTTATCTATACCAAAATGTTCCAGGAAAGCATAGTACCGTTGTCCTTTCACTTCATAATAAATCGTGAAGTCCGGTTTATATTGGCGGTGGAACTTAGACGATATGTCCTTCGGATAGTTCTGTTCGTATAGGAAATCAACATTGTGTGTCGAAAGCCACGTACAGATTTTTTTCTCTTCTTGAGATCGAGTGAAGACAGGGTTGCCATTCATATCCCCATACGGAGCCATACGTCCATAAGTTTCGCGGTCTTCATAATACTTTTCGGCATGTTCATACTGATGTTCAAGTTTCGTAAGGTCAGCAACCTCACCCACATATTTAGTGACAGCCGCTTTGAAGTTTTCATCTTTCTTAATCAATTGATAATAGCATTGAAGCAGGAACTCTGCTTCAGCAACATCAGGAAATCGTCCTTCAACATCAGCTATAATATCACAAGCAAATCGGTGGAATGTCCGGCAAGTCAGTCCAGTTACATTTAGTCTTTCTTGGAACTCTTCTGCGGTCTTCCTATTATATGAAAGCACTAGAATTTCATCTTTTCGGAGCTTTCTTTTATCCAGCAAGTATTTAACCTTAGCAATAGAGGTAGAAGTCTTGCCAGAACCTGCGCTGCTAATTACCAAGCAGTTGTCTTCCAGTTGCACGATAGACTCCCGCTGTTGTGGGTCTAACGGATATTTGAGTATTGTATCAAAATACGACTTGTTCTCACGAAGCTCCTTTTCAACAAACTCCTTGTTATGCACGTCTCGCATTTTCAAGAAACCATGTTGATATAGTTTCTCTTTGGGGAACTTCATAAACTCAGTGTCTTTATACTTTTCATTGATATAGACTTGGCATTCTTCATTGACAATCGTTTCCATCATTTTTTCCAAGTCTCTCACTATCTGATTAAACTTCATACATTCAGAGTGAGCAAAGAAGTGATTAAGAGAAAAGAAAGGTGCTGCCCCAGTTGTCAGAGTTTCAGCCTTTTCATAGAAGTTAATCAGGCGTTCAATAACTATTTTGGTCCCAAAGAAAAGATACCATTTATTCCTATTCTCTACTAGAGAAAAATAGTTTCCTTCAAACTTAGAGTTGATATGTCTTCCTTTATCCCTATAGTAATCCAGGTTGCCGCACTCCTTCATGTAGTCATACACGAACTCATAACCCATGATGCGCAGGTTTCTTGATTTCTTCCAACTATAAACAGCAAGAAGAACCAAGCCGATGACAATGCATGCACTTATAATATAAATCAAAGTCAATTCCATTGTGTCCGAATTTTAATCGTTTCTAAACGACAGCCCATAACAAGTCAACAGGTCTTTTAGAATTTCAAAATTTCTTTTACCAATGCGTTCAGAGTTAGCAACCTCTTCTTCTGTAAGAGAAGCAAGGTCCTTAACTGTAGATTTTTGATTTCTTCTGTAGCCGTATTTCTCTTTCACAATATTTACGATGAGCGACACCTCTTTCCATGACAACTGTGTATTTATTTTAAGAAAAGGCCGGAGACACGTTTGCAGTGTTCCCTTATCCAAGATTTTGCTAATATCTTTTTCATCAAGAACCCTTTGATGGAATTTTTCAAGTTCATCTATTGGCATCCATTGTAAAATACGAATCTTATCGATTTCAGTTTCCATATCAAGCAATTGGCAGGCAACCAACTTTTGATTGCCTTCCAAGAACTGTTTCCATATCTCATCGTTCATGTCAATAATGTAACATGAAGGTGCTATAGCCTTATTGTATATAAATCTGAATGCTACTCTCATAGAATAATATAGAATTTTAAACTCATGGACAACTCTACAACACGAACCTCGAAAGATTGGATATGCCTTGTGATTTATTTGAGCAGATGATATTTTGTTTTTGCTTTCCAGAAAATATTACCCTCATCATCATAATCTACCTTGTCCATAAATTCAGGGAGTTCAATCCCATATCTTTCAAGAATTTCATTACATTCATTGATTATTTTATGCCAATAGGTAGAATTATCTCTTCTAATTTTGTATTCTTCCCAATCCCATATTTCTCCATCAGTTTTTTCGAGAATCTTTTTTGCTGTATCATGAGTCATTTTCAAATTAGTTTTCCTTTTGATAGTTATCTTTTCTTCTAATGAGCCCTTTGGAGGGCGAGGGTCAATACACCAGTCCCAACAAGTAAATCGTTCTGAGCCCTCCAAATCAATTTCTTCGTACAAGTCGCAATATAGGTCAATCATGTAGAGCATGTCGCCTATTGTTTCTTTTTCTAAATTACTGATAGGAATTTCAGGATGCTCGTGTACTATTTTCCTAATATCAGAAATTGACTGCTGACAAAGCAAATAATATTTTTCCTCTTCATCAGGTACAATACATTTGTATATGTCGCTATCTTTATGCACGGGCTTGAAGGATTGTGCGAATCCATATTTATTTATGGATTCACCAACATTTTCCTTCAACTCGCGAATGCCGCTCCATGTTGAATCAAGGATAATCTTATAATATTTTAGATCTTTTACTTTTACCTCTCTCATTCTATAATAAATAAAGAAAAGCCTTTAAATTGTTTACAATATTTTCTTATATACAAGACCTCTGTCACCTGTTGCAGGGTCTACTGATATTCCTTTTGATTCGTCTAACTTAAAGCCGTTTAACTCCAGTAAGTGAATAGAAACATCATTGCCAGGAATAACCATAGCATAAACTGGGTCATTTATACCAAGTCTGTTCTTCATAATGTCAAATACAATAGGAAGAGCGGACTTCATGATTTTGTGTCCTCTCAATGGCGGAATAAGGATATAGTCAATAAGCCAGTGATTAAAGTTGTTGGTAACCTTATTGTGTGTTGGGCTTGTGACTTTGATCAAGCCGCATATTCCGGCATTCATTCTGATAATATAGCAGAAAGCGATGCCCATAGATTGTGTCATCACGCTGTTTACAAGATACATGGGAATCTTCTCCCTTGCTTCTGGTCCTGCAAAATCATGCATATATTTTCTTGTATCCTCATCAAACATTAGCATGATTGAAAGCGTGTGTGCATCATTCTCCAAATTATTCTCAGTAATTGGGTGCATGGAGAATTGTTCTGTCATCTTCACCTTAGGCAAGGCCATAGGGTTAAAGCAAGGTTGGATATTGTTCAAATCAACTTCTTCTGTTGCTTGCTTCTGAATAGAAGTTTTTGGCTTTGGTGTTTCCTTTTTAGCCTCTGGCTTTCTTTGTTTAACTTGCTGCTCAGCCTGTTGCTTTGCCTTTTGTTCAGCCCTTTTCGCTTTTCTTGTTTCTGCTCGCTTCTCTTTTTCTACTACAATATCTTTTGCCAGAAACATTTCTCTGCCATCAACTTGGTTTGGAGTAAAGTCATCCAGGTCTATCTCCCAATAAGAATCTGAAGTGAAAGCAGATTTTGCCCTCTTGTGGAGAGTAGAATCAGTTAAAACTGTAAAATAGACTGACTCAGATTTTTTTATGAGTTTACTCCAAAAGCTTTGCTTTAACTGTGCTTCAATCAAGGTTGTAGGAATGTAGTTGGGGTCATCCCTTAACATCTCCTTATTCTCTTTGATGTTTTTTATAAGGTATCTGTAATACATAGTTTGAAATGTCATTAATTAGTCTGAAGTTATAATATCACGAAGTTCCTTGTATGTCTTCACGAAGTCGAAAGTGACTGTTGACTGAGAGATAGAATTGAAGTGACGTCTGGCACATTCTATTTTCACGTCTTCAATCTTTCTGAAGTCAAGAACTTGGTCGTGGCTGTAGCCCTTAGTCTCGGCCACGAAATAGACGTGCTTGATGTCAGGGTTGTCCTTGAAGACGATGGCCCAGTCAGGACTATAGTGGCCGACGGGGGTGTTGATATAGAACTTCTTGGGAAGTTTCGTATAGACCACCACCTCGTTTGTGTGGTTCTCCAGTGCCTTTGCAAAGTCCATTTCAATGCCTTGCGAGTCCACTACCACCATGTCGAACAAAGACCTTTCCGAATTGATTGCATTGATGCCTAATTGTCCTTTCAGCGTTGCCGTTGAGAATATATCCGCCTCGAACTCCTTTTCCAGTTTATGGTAGGCAATATGTTCAATGACTGATTCCGCCTTACATTGGTTAATGATATTGCCAGCTCGGATAATGAACTCTTCTGGGTTGGCCTTAAAATAGTTGAACGTCTTGGGTCTGATACCTTTCAAAATGGCAACGATAGCCCTGCGAGTCAGGCCAGTGTCTTCAACCAGCTTCCCAATGAGATCATATTTCACATGTTCATTAAGCAGTTCATGAACGTGTGTCGTCTCGGCATTGGTAATCTTCATTGCGTTGCCAGCCTCCAACTGCCGCTTGCTCTTAATCTCATCGAGCGTACCTTCCGTAACGGTGATGCTTATCTCAGAAACCCTCAGGTGATTATCCAGTTCCAAGATAGCCTTTGCAATTAATTTTTCCGTGTCGAAGTTCACCGTATAGAACGTCTGCTTGTTGATTTTCTTCCACAGATCCTGAAACTGCTTAAGTTCAAACCTTTTCTCGATGAATTTAGCTTCTCGAACTTTTCTTTCATTATCCGGCTTGACACTGTTAGGATTGAAGACTGAGTCAAGACGTTTCTCGATGTCCGACTTGAACTCATTGAACTGTTCACCAAAGTCAAGCACTCCCTGTTTCTTGTCATCGTAGTACTTTTGAGTGAGTTGTCCGTCTCTGTTGACGTACCCTTGATTACTGAGCGAAACGAATAAGAAACTCGATTGCAGTTCGTCAAGTTTTTGCTTCTCACCTCGTGCGTTGGTAACCACCATATCATTGAACAAGCTGGGCTGCACCTTCACTGGGCGATCGCCCACAGCCTCGGCAATTTCTGTCTGTAGTTTTGAAGCGAACGAATTGTAAGATTCACTTGCGATGATTGTCAGTGTATTAACAGAGAAAACATCACCATTTAGCGTGTTTTCGTCCTGACGTTCGCCGTTTTCGTTAACGCATAGACGCATACCACGCCCCACCTCCTGACGTTTCTTCGTCTGGTTATCACTATCCTTCAGCGTACATATTTGAAACACATTAGGATTATCCCATCCCTCTTTAAGTGCAGAGTGTGAGAATATGAAACGCGTCGGTTCCTCAAAAGAAAGCAGCTTTTCCTTGTCACGCATGATAAGGTCGTAAGCAGATGCGTCGTTTGAAGACTCATTGCGCAACTCCGAAGCAGACGGCTGAATGAAATGGCCTTTCTTATCTTTAGAGAAATAGCCGTTGTGAACATCTTCAGCGGAATCACGCTTCAGGTACTTCACATATTCCGGATCATCGGAAAACTCCAGTTGGAGAGAGCCGACGATATCCTTGTATTCATCCTCGAACATCTGAGCGAAGACACCTTTACTCGTACCACCGCCTGCTTCATAGATACGGTAGTTGTCCACATGATCAATGAAAAATAGCGAGAGGCATTTTATGCGGAGTTTGAACAACTGCCGTTCCTTCCTGATATGTGAAATAATGGTATCACGAATCTGCTGGCGACGGATATACAGTTCATTTGTCTTGCCAAATGTGTCGCCCTCATGGAGGACAGTACCATTCAGAAGGCGAATTGTACGGTTGTAACCATCAATCGACTCAATTCTGTAGCCATCGCTGTATTCCTCCAGTCCACCGGACTGCTGATAGAGGTCGAAGCCATCATCCACCAGTTGGATAACCTGCTTTACGCTGCTTGCCTGCTTCTTCTCAAATCCGATGCGTGCGCGAGGGTTGCCGCTTGACAGTTCGATGCTTTCCAAATAAATATAGCCATTCGTCGCTGTAGAGCCGTGTTGTTCGACAGCCTTCACGTTGATTTTCTTCACCAGTTTCTTGTTGTATGCGTCCATGGCATCCAAACGATAAATCATGTTCTGTATATCGTCTGCGCGGTGGGTAGCACTATACAACAACGTAAAGAGCGCATTAAACTCCTTCAGTTTTGTGCGAGTAGCGTTTTTCTTGTCTGCACCCAGTACTGATTGCGGTTCATCTATTATCAAGATGGGGTTCGTTGATTTGATTACATCGATGGGTTTCCTAGAGCGGAACTTATCTTGTTTCACATAGATTAAGCGGGCATCCTCACCCTTGGCTGCAAAAGCCTGTGTATTGATGATCATTACATACATACCATTCGATGTAGCAAACTGGTCAATGGTATTCGGGTGTTTGCTGTCGTATATGAACGACTGAATACGCTTGCTATATTCAGCAGCAAAGTGTTCGCTCATAATCTCAAATGAGCGGCTGACACCTTCACGGATGGCGATGCTCGGTACTACGATGATGAACTTGCTCCATCCATAGAGCTTGTTCAGCTCATACATTGTTTTTATATAGGTGTACGTCTTACCCGTACCCGTTTCCATTTCGATAGTCAAGCGAAGATCGTTTGCATCTACCGTCTCAGACGGTTTCAGCATAGCATTCATCTGAATACCCCGAATGTTCTCCAGCAACTGTGACGCATTGACCGTCAGCGGGTGGTTACGGAAGCCCAGCACATCCTCAAAAGATTGTGATTGGTCTTTCTCCACACCCATGTCGTGTGTAAACTCTACCAATGCCTGGTTGCGCTGACCCTTGAAGACATCGGTCACCGCTTTGGCAGCATCCGTTTGGAACTGTTGGTTTTTGAATTTCAGTGTTAGTTTTTTAGCCATTTTTATCTCTGTCTATGACTTATTACTTTTTTGTACTATTATGTGTATCTCGGGCTTCTTTCACTTTGTCATCAGCTTTTTCTGCACCCATTTTTGTTACTATTTGATCCAAAGAAATTTTTCCTGCTATTACACGCTTTTTCCCATTACACGAATCCGTCGTCATAAAAGATTTCAGGCATCGGTATCGGTCCATCTTTCTCCAGCTGTCTTTGACAACTATTTAGATACTTAATTATCTCAGCATATAATTTTTCTTTTTCGTAGTCTATATAAAAATGATTGCGATTATGATGACCATAAGCAAGAATAAAGTGAGAACTCAATTCGCAAGGGAATGGTTCTATAAATATGATATGTTTGTCCCTTGCTTCTGCTAACATTAATTCATTTTTTGCATAACGGGAATTCTGTGAATCTTCTGTGAGAATAAAAATAAAAATGCTCGCATTCTCGATAGCAGGTGCTATTACCTTAGTAAAGTCGGGTGAATCATAGGGAATTCCTTCTAAATCCATCCAGCATTTAGTCTTGACGGATTGTTCAATTTCCTGCTTTATTTGTTTTACAGCAATAATGTCTTTCCTGCTGTAACTTAAAAAAATATCACAATATTCCATATAATCAAAATTAAATAACCCTTACATTTTTCCTTACATCTTCTTCTGTCCAGTTACATTTCTGCTTGAACAACTCGAAGAGATTCATTTTTGCTGCTGCCTCTGTGAAGCTGCTGTCACGGAAAACGACACGAACTGGGGACATGGCAGCGATAGTATCAATGACTTTCTCTGTCACAACACCATCGAAGCATGCCACCAGGTTGCCATCATCTACATTATGAATGGTGCAGCCGTCTACTTTTGATGATTTCAGCGGCATAGACAGTTCTACGCCCCAACGAAGCATACAGTCAAAGAGTAGATCCAGGTCCGAGCGGTCATCCTTGATGTTGTCTACGAACATGTCCAGTTCCTCCTGTGAGTAGTCTTTTGGTGAGAAGGCAACATCTTTATAATTTGACTCGTCGCATTTGAATACGCGGAAGCCGATATCAAGGTCTTTTGCATCAGGATTCTCTTCCTTGATTTTCTTGCCTGCACGGCGGATGCGTTCTTTTCCTATTTCACAGATATTTTTGTAGCCGGCCTTATAAGCTTCGCTATCTTTCGATGTTTCTTCAGGTAACTGAACCAAAATATATTTGCGATTGCCTTCATCTTCAGCATTCAGTTGCATTGCCGCTTGTGCCGTTGTAGCAGAACCTGAGAAGAAATCAACTATAAGGGCATCTGAGTCATGCGCTATCTTTAAAAAGAACTTTATGAGAGATGATGGCTTGGGGAAAGAAAAAATCTTACCATTAAATATATCTGTAACTTCTTTAGTGCCATCTTGAGACATTCCTATCTCATCAGGTAACTTTGTACTTACAGCAACTCGGCCAAAAGCTTCTCCTGCCTTCTTGACATCATCTTCTTTCCAATAACGAAGCACTGGTTTGGCTATCTTTAGGAAGTCATAGTCGCCTGGGAAAACTATCCTATCTTGTTTGTAATATTCTTCGAAAGTTTCCTCTGTTATTGCCCAAGTTCTATTGGGGTTTGCAGGATATTTATCTCCAGTTTTAGGATTAATGATAGTGAAGTAACTATTTGGACGTTCGCTCGCTGTTGTTTGTTTTGTTAAGTCGTGTACACGCCAAGGACGATTAGGAAAATCTGGAGTAGTATGATATTTCCGCTCTTTTCCTTCAATACTTGCGACAAACGATTGAGATTTCGCGTATATAAGTATCCATTCATAATCCTGTGAAACGCCAAAGGGGACATCTGATTTGGCAGTTCTCTTTCTCCATGGAATAAGAGCCACAAAATTAACTTGTCCAAATACTTCATCACAAATATTCTTCAAGTTTCTTTGTTCATTATCGTCAATCGAAATAAAGATAGCTCCATCATCTTTTAATAATGTTCTCGCTACCATTAACCTTGCATACATCATTGAACACCAATCTGAGTGGAAACGGCCATTACTATCTGTGTTTTTACGGTAGCGGTTGCCTTCCTCGTCTCTGTTTGCCTCGTCGTATTCATCGGAAGACTGAGCAAAGTCATCATGATAAACGAAGTCGTTTCCTGTGTTGTAAGGGGGGTCAATATAAATCATCTTAACTTTGCCCATGTAGGAGTTCTGAAGGAGTTTCAGAACTTCAAGGTTGTCACCCTCGATATAAAGATTCTGTGTATTGTCCCAATCAACTGATTCTTCGGGACACGGACGAAGGGTCTTCCTGATGGGTGCTGCAGCCTCACGCATGGCAGCACGTTTACCCACCCACGTAAAGTCATAGACTTCTGGGGCATCATCAAAGGCGAAGTCACCGAGAAGTTCACGCAGTTTTGCGAAGTCCACTTTCTTTGTTAGTTTGCCATCGCTCCCCTGCACTTCTGTAAAAGCAGAAGGGCATAGCTTATACAGACCTTCTATATTGAAGTCTGTATGCGATGTGGTTGTTTTTTGTATATGTTCCATAATCGGTTGATATATTTTAGATTCTTTGTTTTAACTCGTAACCTATTACAATTCCTAATAGAAGCGCAACAAGTATATAGATATGAACTGGCCAATTGAGGTTATTTTCTATGAGTGACTTGCAGCTTATGATTAGAGCAACAGCCGAAGAAATCAAGGGAACTCCATAGATTAAATACTTTGTAAATTCCTTTATAAAGAGGTATCCGTTAAAATCAGGGTACAACCGCACGCTGTAACCTTTGGCGGTAAGTTCAAAAGAACGATCCGCACTCGCTCTTTTTCCTTCAATTCTTAATAAGGCGTAATCGTTCTGAAGCATAGTTAGAACATTTTCAAATGCCCAGTCTTTTTGATTCGTGGTATATTTCTTTAGTTCAGTACTGCTGATGATGTCATTCTTTATAAGCTCCATAAGGCGCCCGAATGAGGTGACCGCCTTTTCTTCCTGCAAAGCCTTTATGATGCACGTGGCCATTATGTTGTGCTCCTCGTTCATATTCTATATTACTCTGACATTGTTTCTAACTTCCGTTTCACTCCATCCACATTTCTGCTTGAACAGTTCAAAGAGGTTCATCTTTGCTGCTGCCTCTGTGAAACTGCTGTCACGGAATACCACACGGAGTGGGCTCATTGATGCAATAACGTCAATGACCTTTTCCGTGACGGTTCCATTCAGGCATGCAACAAGGTTGCCATCATCTACATTGTGGATGGTGCAGCCGTCCACATTTGATGATTTTAGTGGCATAGAAAGTTCTACTCCCCAACGAAGCATACAGTCAAAGAGCAGATCTAGGTCTGAGCGGTCATCCTTGATATTGTCGGTGAACAAGTCCAGACTCTCCTGAGAGTAGTCCTTCGGTGTGAAGGCTACTTCCTTATAGTTTGACTCGTCGCACTTGAAGACACGGAAGCCAGTGTCAAGGTCTTGTGTGTTGAAAGTGCGCTCCTTTTTGATTTCCTTTCCAACCAGCCTGATACGTTCCTTTCCAATTTCGCAGATCGTCTTATATCCAGCTTTATTGGCTGCGCTTCCGTCAGGTGTATCCTCAGGCCATTGAATCAAGATAAACCTGCGCTTCTCCTGATTTTCGGCATTCAGTTGCATCACCGCATGAGCAGCAGTTGCAGATCCTGAGAAGAAGTCCAATACCAGGTCGTTATCACCTGTTGCAACAGTCATTATATCCTTTATGTATACCAATGACTTTGGGTTGTCGAATAAGTCTGCCTTTCCAAAAATTCTCTTTAGCACCTTGGCTGCACTACCTGTATCATATTCAGGTTTATACCAAAGCGTCTTTGCTGATTTGACACGAATAGACCCATCTTCAAAGGTTGCTCTCATTTTCGTACATAATGTACCCGCATTGTTGAAGTCCAGGTTATATTCTTTCTGCTGCATGAATGTATCTACGCCCCATCTCCATCTGCCTATATCACCGTTTTCTGATACGGGCCAAACCACGCGGTATCCAAGATTCGAATACTTCTGATGAAGTTCTTCTACATACTCGTCGTCAAATGTGGCGGTCTTCGAGTTGTATATCTTCTCCAGTTCCGATTTCTCCGCTGTGCTAAACTCCCCATCCTTATATAAAACTGGGTAGTACATCAACGGTCTCTCCTCACGCTGCCATGCGTTGCCAGTCTTCCGGAATCCGATCAGCTTATAATAGCCAATCTCATCCTGCTTCTCATAGTCATTATCCAGTTCCTCATCATCCAGTTTGAAACCGTTCAGCTTCAGTATAGACTTGTTCTTTGCATAGACCAAGAGGAACTCGTTGCACGTAGCAAAGAAGGCATCATCTGAGCGGCCCTTCAGGTTATTCACGACTGAAAGAATTCCCACTCTGTTCCCTTCACTGAATATATTATCGCATATATTAGTCAGGTTCACCAGCTCATGATGGTCTATAGAGATACAAATCAGGCCATCCTCTTTGAGCAAGCTACGTGCAACCAGAAGACGTGCAAAGATCATGGAACACCAGTCCGAATGGAACTTACCATTCGACTCTGTGTTGCGAATCATTCTTTCTCCTTTCTCATTGATAACACCAGCAGTTTCGTCCTCCTCCTTTTGTGAGCGGTGGAAATCATCCTGATAGACGAAGTCGTTGCCTGTGTTATATGGCGGGTCAATATAGATCATTTTGATCTTGCCCATATAGGAGTTCTGAAGGAGTTTAAGAACTTCAAGGTTATCCCCCTCAATATAGAGGTTCTGCGTCGTGTCCCAGTCCACCGATTCCTCAGGACAAGGACGCAGCGTCTTCCTGATGGGTGCTGCAGCCTCACGCATGGCAGCACGTTTGCCTACCCATGTAAAGTCGTAGACTTCGGGGGCATCCTCGACTGCTGCATCTCCAAGGAGTTGACGAAGTTTCGTGAAGTCCACTACACGATGAAGTTCTCCATCTTCTCCCTTCGCTTCTGTGAAGCAAGAAGGTGCTATCTTGTAAAGGGCTTCAAGGTTGAACTGTACTCCGTTAGGAGTCTGTTTGTCAATATGTTCTATCATAATAATTTATTTGAATATTGCAATTATTGAAAATGCTAATGCTATTAATGAAATGACTGTTGTTATCCAATATTTCTTATCTTCCCATATTGACGGGTTTTTCAAATTAGGATTTACATATATGTATGCTTCACCCTTTTCTAATAGCCTTGGGGAAGGGCCATCACATGTCCATTCAGGATTTATTAAACCTTCTTCTTCAAGAAGGTCCATATCCCTCTTGTCTGATTCTATGTACCTATATTTATCTTCCTTGATTAAGAGAAGAACTTCTTTAGACCGTTTAGGTAAATATATCCTATCCATTATTTCAAATTTTCAAGTTTGACTTTCATTTCTTCAATCTCGGCACGTTTGGCTTTGACTTCTTTGTTCATTGCCATCTGGCGGTCAAGCTGTGGCTCTTTTCGCATTTTCTTCTGGAGTGCCTGTAAATCGGATTCTGCCTTGGCAATCTCTTTCTTTAACTGCACGATTTCTGAAAGTTTGCCAGCCTTGTGCTCACCGATACCACTTACCTGCGCTACGAAGTTGTCATAGATACGGGGCAATGACTGCCCTTCAATCTTCAGCGAAAGCTCTGACACATTCACCCACGGCGACGTGAAAGCCTGAGTGATGCGGAACTTCGTATGCGTATTGTCTGCCCATTCCTTGTAGTTGATAAGCAGCATAGCGTTATTTTCGTGCAGCAGCACGAACACGATATGGTGTGGCATGTTTGCGTCGATGAACGTAAACAAGTCCGGTGGGCAGTCTGGCTGTTTGAGCGTAGCCACAAACACTTCTACCTCCTTCATTTCCTGCGTGTCTGTTACGTTTAACGTGGAAGCCGAAAGTTTATATAGCCAGTTTATACTCACCACGTCATTAACGAACCGCGTCTTTATGCGAGGGTTCACCTCCATAAAGCGGTAGAACATCGTCTTTGGCACCACTCGCCCGACGATGGTTTCTTGCGGGAAATGAAGAATATTATCCATCCTTAATCTGCGAATTTAAAGAATTGTCTCGTTAGATATGCATAGATTCCGGCCTCTTTCTTGTCCACATAGATAATCCTGATACCTCCTTCAGCAGTATCATCTTCTTCATAAATTAGCTTTTCAACAATAAAGTTACCACCTTCGTCTTTTTCTGGAGAACTAAATGAGATGCCATAAGCATAACCGTCGTTGTCATAACCAACAATATAATATTTTCTGTCATCTTGACCGACGATTTCTAAACCAATTTCATCTAAAATTCTATTTGAACCAGATTTCACTTTAACAGTGAGATTGCTTTCTTTGGCTTCAACGGAATCCATGTAAGAATTAGCCATATTTACAACATACATCGTTCTTAGCCATGTTTCCCCATTAGGTCTGTTCTCCGTTACTTGGCGTGGCGTGAAATCTTCCAAATCAAGCTCCCAATATTCACCATCTTCAGTTTGTCGCCATTTCTTGCTAAGCCACATTTCTTTACCTGGATAATTGTTGAATAGTAACAATTTTTCATTGTTAGCGACAATTTCCTCATAATCTGGATCTGACTTTTCATTATAGAAAAAGTGAACAAAATCAGAGGGGATGACTTTGACAAGAATCACTTTTTCATAGCCAAAAGCTTCTCCTGGCAGATGCCCAATTTCTGTGATGCAATATTTCTTTTTCATGTATTCATTATTTTATTACTAAGAAACAAATTAATTCAAAATCATCCAGCCCGGAAATATCATTGACCAGAGCTGTCGTTTCACCGAAGGAGAACAGACTTTCGAGATCGCTTTCTTCTTTCTTCTCAACGATGGTGGCCACAGCTTGCTGCAGCAACTCATTGTAGTGTTTCATGTGCCTACCGTCTGCCGTCTCGCGGTTGAAGGTATGGCATAGTTCCAAGTCAGGCTTGGTGCGCCCCTTGCATGAAGAACGCATGATGTCAAGCAGGCGTTTCGGTGCAAGGTGATTGATGATCGTTGTCCCATCATCAGCGAGGTACACCATATAGAACGGATGCAACAAGTTCTGGTGGCCGATGTTCACGGCATTGTTGCGGTTCTTCAGTATGAAGATAACACCCGGCTGTGCCATTTCATTTGACGGTACTACAGCACTCATGCCGAATGGTGTGTGCTCGATGTCCGGGTTATCTTTCATGTATGCCAGCAGATCCAGTCGGAACTCGTTCAGCCCCAAGTCCATGATGTTGATACCCGTGTCCATGTCTTCAATATCCACCACCTCTTCCTGCAGGCGCTGCAGTTGCTTCTTGCGGTAGTCAAGATCTGCTTGCTCTTCATTTGAGAGCAGCACGTTACCACTGCCAGCGCCTGTGATATCCATTCCTGCCATTCGTGCCTCGACACGACCCTTCAGTTTCAGGTAGTCATCCAGTTCAATGTCCGGCCAATAGTTGACCAACTGAATCACATCATTCTTTGAGCCGATACGGTCCACACGACCGAAGCGCTGAATGATGCGAACTGGGTTCCAATGAATATCGTAGTTTATCAGGTAGTCACAGTCCTGCAAGTTCTGACCTTCAGAAATACAGTCTGTGGCAATCAGAACGTCGATGCGGTCATGCACCTTTGGCAACAGTTTCTCCGCTTCCTTAGAAACAGGGGAGAACAATGTCAAGATGCTGTTGAAGTCAGCCCTTACGCCAGCGATGGTGCTGTCAACACCGTTTCCAGTCACCAAGCCCGTATGTAGGCCGTGCTTCACCAAGATATCTTTTGCCAGGCATTTATAAAGATATTCAGCCGTATCAGAGAAGGCAGTGAATATAATCACTTTTTTGTTGGTGCCGTTGATAGGATTCTCAAACTTGTGTCTGATGTTTTCTTTCAGCATCTGGAGCTTACTGTCATGCTCAGGTGTTATATCCTGAAGCATGGTCAGCAGCAGACCAAGAATCTCCTGATCTGCAAGAAGGTCGCGCTTCCATGAACGACAGTCCATGTCAGCAAGTGCCACTTTCGTTTTCTTACCACCAACAAGGAAGTCGTTCTCGCTGTCATCGCCATCCAACATGCCGTCTAATGCTTGCACCTCCAGCCTCGTTTCCTGTCGAGTAAGCATGAAATTGTTGATAGCTTCCAGCGTTTCGTCAATCTGCTCTTTCACACGTTCCAAAGTCAGGCGGAAAGAATTGACAGAGGACTCCAGACGTTTCAGCAGATTGATAGCCATCAGTTTCTTCAAGCCCTTTTCACGTCCAGACATTCCAAGATGAACGCCTTCACCATCCTTGTCAATCTCGTATTTTGCCCGTTTCGACGCAAGGATATAGTCAGAGGGAGCATAGACACCAAGGTTTAAGTCATCCAGCTGACCTGAAATTTCTTTATAGGTAATCGCCTCATTCAAGTCCGTCAACTTCGGACGTTTGGAAATTGGCTTCAGACGTGTCGGGAATTTACCTATGTCAGCCGTATCATAGTAGCGTTCGATATGCTTTCGTGATCTCGCAATGGTCACAGCATCGAGCACCTGGAAGAAGTCGAACGACAGCATATCCAACAGGCGCTCAGTCGTGCGCAGAGCCGGGTCTTGCAATTTTGCCCAAGTGTTATACTGAAGTTGTGCCGTCCTGAAGATTTCTTCGATGGGACGGTCAACATTCAGTTTGTCGTTTATCAGCGACTGGTCACCTTCATAGGCAAGCTGCAACTGGTTCTTCAAATCATTGAATCGATTGTTCACAGGCGTTGCCGACAGCATGAGCACCTTTGTACGTACTCCTGCCCGAATCACCATGTTCATCAGTCGAAGGTAGCGGTTCTCGCGGGGGTTGTCATCATTCTCGTCCGTCGTGATTTTTCCACCGTTGCGGAAGTTATGGCTCTCGTCTATGACAATGAGATCATAGTTTCCCCAATTCAACTGAGCCAAGTCAATGCCGTTGCTCAGTCCATGGTCGCGTGACAAGTCCGTATGAAAAAGCACATCATAACGAAGACGGTCCTTTTCAAGAGGGTTGTTTTTGTAGTTGCTCTTGTACGTGTTCCAGTTGTCATACAACTTCTTCGGACAGAGCACCAACACCGACTTGTTCCTGTTCTCGTAGTATTTTATGACTGAGAGGGCAGTGAACGTCTTACCCAGACCGACACTATCAGCGAGAATACAGCCGTTGTATGTTTCGAGCTTATTGATGATGGCAAGGGCTGCGTCCTTTTGGAAGTTATAGAGTTTGTTCCATATCTGAGAGGACTTAAAGCCCGTAGCCTCGTTGGGCAGCACATCTTCGCTGATGTCATCAAGGAATTCCCTGAAGATATTGTAGAGCGTGACAAAATAGATGAAGTCAGGCGCGTTCTCACGATAAACATTTTCAATGTTTTCTATGATCGTGTCCGTCACGTCAGCGAAGTTTTGATTGTCTTGCCAGAAGTCGTTGAAGTTCTTGATATAGGCATCGGCTATAGGTGACGGCAGGCGCTGCACCAACTGAAAGATGTTATTGCCACGTTCACAGCCCAGTTCGGTGGTGGTAAACTCGTTGAAGGGCATGTATGTAAACATGCCTTCATCGTTTCTTACACTCAGGAATCCTGGCATATTCATCTGAGAGGTGTTCGTCTTAAAGCGAACCTTCTGCCGGATCCAGTCAGCGCATTCCTTTGCGATGGCTCTTTGGGTCAAGTTGTTGCGTAGGCGAATCTCGAAGTCAGAGCCGTACAGCGTCCGCTCACGGCTGAGTTTCGGGATGTAAAACTCGCGCTTCTGCTTTTTCTCTCTTTCTCTGTTGAATGTGGGGGAAGTAAAGATAAAGCGTAACTCCTCTACCTTTTCCAGTTCCTTTTGAAGAGCTTCGAAAGCATATATAGAGAAAGAAGCAGCAGCCATAGCAACCTTGGAGCCGCTTTTCAGCGACACTTTCAAGTCATCAATGACCCGCTGGTTGATATTGTCAAACTGTTTGGGGAGGTCCATTGTATGATATTATAGTTTAACCATACCGTAATAAGTGAAACTGTTGATTTTGTTATATGTTTCAACAACCATTCTTTCTACAAGTGAGTTTATAAAAATATCATCATCTATAGGATTTCCAGAAGATAGACCTTTTAGTATTCTAACAAATGATAATTTTTTATATGAATCATAAAGTTCAATATAATGCATGTCATTAGAATAATCAGACTTAGGGGAATTAGTTAAGTTCACCATAAATTCTTCATCCCGTTTTTTTTCATCCAAGTAATCTTGCATAATCTTAACTAAGCGTGAGCCCATACCTCCGTTACCCATCTCTGCCAGACAAGTAATCCAAAGCATTTGCAATGAATGTAAATTATTGAGTAATATATTAAAAAATTTGTCAAGCCTATTATCTCCGTCTTTATATTTCAAAAAAGCATCATTTGCAGTATCAAGAAGCAAATTAAATTCTTTAACTGCTCTGTGCAATCGGTTCATATCAACATAAAGTGATGGATTAGTATAAAATAGCTCCAAATGAACTAAATTTTCGTCTAATAATATGTCTTGTAAAAAATATTTAGAGAAATGCAAGGAATATCCATCTTTAAGATATATTTGAATAGCTTTGATAGAAATGTTTGCATTAAATAATTCTTCATATAATCTATCCAACAGTACATCTTGAGTTTGAAGATTAATGATTGGTAAAGTGTTTTTTTCAGTTTGCCTTTGTGACGAGAGAGTACGTTTAGCAATAATTAGAGAAGCGCATGCAACTCCTAATGAGCACAGTGCAACGAAAACTGCGATCCAATCCCATACCGTCAAGGATAAATACTCTGCAAATTCTTTAATCATTGTCTAAACCGTATGAATTAAAAGTAATAAGGAATCGTATATGATAATGTTTGACTTTAGAAAATGTCTACAATTTAGGGTCATTTCGTTTGCGAATATCTTCAAGGATCTCGCCTTTATACGAAAAAAAAAGGGAGCCTTGGTAAGAATTTGAAGGCGTTCTTTGACTGTCAGGCAAGAAGGCCTTCACGAATGAAGACAGCCTGTATTTCTCTCCCTTGTATTCAACTTTCATGTCATCTGCGACCGTGACTTCAAGGTTGAGCGGTACGAATGTTACAGTCTCACCTGGAACTATGTCACACATAGAGAAACGGAAGTTCGGTCGTTTGGGTAATTTCACTTCTGTCTCTAATGGCTTGGTATGATGTTGAATGAAATCAAGAAGAGCGCTATACTTTTCCTGCGAAAGTCTTATGGGACCTAAGGGTGCAGTTTTTAAGCCATGCTCTTTCATGGCTTCCAAGGTCAGCTTTTTACTATCTGTAGCGAAGGCAGGCCGAAGCAAGGCATTCTCCTCAGTTTCTTCAAACGAAGATGACGATTCTTTGCGAAACTCGTTTCCTTCTTCAGAGGCAGGAACAATAGCCTGAGCAACACTCATGCAATAAGAGATTTTGCCATCGGGCTTAGAACTGTATATATAAACAGTGTCACCTTCATGGAAGTTGCATTTCCTTGACCAATACACTTGACCGTATTTATTCAGACAGCCTTTGAGGTCAAAGTATTTTTTGTTAAACGGAATAAGCCAAACATTACGTTCCGTCGGAGGAATCTCGTTTTCTGGTTTCTCTGGAGCTGCCTCAATTACATGTTCTGCTTCAGGCGATTTTGTGAATGTCTGATAAACTTTGTTGTCTTTATAAAGGGAAAGTTCGGCTGTGTCTAAGAAGTTATAAACGTTCTGGAAGATTTGTAAAGCCTCTTCAGGCCTCAGATTGAAGAATTCTCTTGTTTTTCTTATTCGACGAGTAGTAAGCTGATCAATGAAACTGTGAACCAATTTCTCTGTCTCGTTGAATTTGTTTGTTTTCAGTGTTGCATATATATCAAAAGGCAATGGAACAGCAGTATTATCCAATTCTTTTGAACGGATATCTACAGGCCTACAACTTTTGCCAATTTTCACCCAGTCTTCACGAAAACTTGGGTTTGTTAATATATATACATATCCAGATTCGTTTTTAGGCATATCGTTCTTACGCAGAAACTCCCAAATAGCGTCTCGACAGGCGACCAAACCTTTTAATACGCTATAAGGGAGTTCTTGATGTCTATATGTTGGGCTTTTAGCCTTATTGGTCTTTGTCGGGTAGCAGATATGGCTTCCACCAAAAACTGCTAATTGGCTACAAAGTTAGTAAATTTGAACAATAAAGCTATATATTTTTTATTTTTTTAATTATGTTCGCGCATACAGGCATATTTTTCAATCGCTTCTTTATGGATTTGCACCACTTCATCGGCCAATGACAGAGGCGAAAGAACAACGAGCCACTGGCCCCTTGATGCCAGATAGGCTTTGAAATCAGCCGTCGGACGCAGGTGAAGTTCAAAGTCGGCATAATCGTCTCGCTCGGCAATGAGCCGTTGCGAGTGATGAATTGGCAGATCATTCAGTGAAAAACGCTCACGTCCGAAGGCACGAAGCCGGATGGCCTGTGCCTCGGTGCCGTCGCCTACAACCACACCGAAGCACTCCTTGAAGAAGTCAGCAGCACTGAAGCCTTCAGACAGTGTAAACTTCTCATCCAACATTTTAATCTGCTTGATGCGGTCAAGCGAGTACACCACCAATAGTTGCTCCTGGTGTTTCTTCGACTCAACTGCCATGACCACGTACCACCGTCGGCTGAATAGTTTCAGACAGTATGGGCAGGCAATACTCTCTTTTACCTCGTTTGAACCGTAGCGTGAATATTTCATTTTCACCTTGCGGTTCTTATACATCGCCTCCAGTATCACGTCGAGGTGATTGTCAGCAGATGGTATCTGCTCAATCAGTATTCGTTCGAAGATGCGTTTCTTCTCGTACAGCAGCATACTGATGCTTAGAGAAGAAAGCATCCAGTTCGCCACTGTTTCATCTTTCAGCACCTGCTCATTCAGGATGTAGTATTTGCTGACACCCTTTTTTTTACATTCAATGGCAACGCCGAACATATCCAAAATGGCATCGCGCTGCCTGTTGAATGTTGTTCTTGACAGCGAGACACCTCCGGCCATTTCAGTGTTGCTCCATTTCTCGCTCAGGTCGCGGAAGCTGATAGAGCGAGCTTTCTTAATGGTCTCAACTAGCCATGTATATTGTTTGAATATAAATGAATGTCTCATGTGTCTAAAAACGGAACAGTTTCAGATTTATTTTTTATGTTAATTGCCTTTTGTATAAAGAATTGTAATATTTTTCTACTTCAAATGCTGTATTTGGTATATATTCCGTCTTGTCATCCTCTTCAACTTCCATGATATATCTGACAGGCAGGCAAAAGGGATTGTTATCCTCTGCCTTTTGTCCAAGCAGGTGCCATTTCTGCCGTTCCTGCCTCATAAAATGAGGATGAACTGTTTGCCTTTCTGGGCCATCACTTCCGAGTTGGTACGTCAAACGGACAACCGTTTGCGAACAGATGCAGTCATACAAGATACGGAAAGTTTGCAGTTCCTTCTCAGTTGGGATATTCTCATAGAGAAGGATCGGCTGTTGGTAGTATCTCAGCTGCAGTTGTTCCTTCAGGGACTCACTCATCTCATTGTATATGACACTTCCTTGGTACACATCGATGAACTTCAGGTTCATTAGGATGTTATGGAACAACCGAAGCTCTGAGTTGTTCAACTGACATTTGAACTTCGAGAACGTCGGATCTCTATAGGAAAAGTAGATGGCATGACCGCGCTTCACCCTATTGATGGGCTGTTTGTACCTACTCGCAATGTTCTCTATGTCATTGCGAATCGTATTCCCTGAGGTGACGGGGCGCAGTCCGTCCATCCTCAGTGCCTTATTGACACAATCCATCAGTTGGGTGATGGTATATCCCCGTCTCTCCTGAAGGCATTTGTCAATGATCAGCTCACGCACTCCCGCACTCTTGACATTAGCCATTGTCCTTAATTTACATGTTCAAGGTGCAAAAATAGCATCGAGGTGTACCAAAAAGCGGTACACCTCGACGCATTATTGCATAGAGCACTCCTATAGATTATCTATAGCGTAGGATTGCGGACTAAAAGAGTAGATTTATTTGTTGCTTAGCAGCTCCCCATCGGGAACAACAGCTCTTGTCCGTCTGTCGGATTCTCCTTGAAATGGTCGTATGACATATCCTGCATTTCCTTGAAGAGTTCTTTCAAGTCCCCTTGATACCCAATGGCTTTGCCCAAAGTCTGCAGGATATGGCCAGTAGCCAATCCCATTGCTGACACTGCCATCAACGGATTCACAGAATCCCCATGTTTTTTGAGAGCTTCAAGAAATGCTTCCTCGATGTCGTAGGCAAGAGGGGCAATCTGCTCGTCGAAAATGTCATTCTCTTTTTTACTCATAACTTCCAGTTTTGAGTGCAAAAGTACTCATTTTCCCTGAGATTTCAGTCTCTTAGAGCCGAAATCTACATGATTCCCCCCAAGGCGACAGGGTAGATGTCATGCTGCGGGAACTTCTCGCAGCCGATATACAGCGTATCGAAGGCATCCGTGCCGTCGGTACGATGTTCCAGCAGATCCTCTTCCGATTCCGGCTGCTTCTCCATTGACTTGTTCTTTCGGAAGCCGTTTCTCCCCCGCTCCACCCCAGCCGACTGGATGGCCAGTATCAGGTCATCATTGTTCTGACGGTTGAAGAACGGCATGAGGCGCTGCTTCCCTGCAAAGCCCTGGTTGATGAGCAGGTACTTCTCATCATGTCGCATAGGATTTCCGAGATATACATCCACGACCTGCCATCCATGCCGTTCAAACTCATGGATGACCACGTATCGGAAATCCTGGTCGTTCACGGCATAGTTCGAGCCGAGCGCCGTAGCATCGTAGTAGAAGATGACCGTCTTGTTCTGATGATAGGCGTAGTACGCACAGAAATCATCGACCAAGGCCGGAATCTTCCTTTCGAACTTGACGTAGAACGACTTCAGTACATTCAAGCGGTTGCCGCTTGGCTGTCCACACACAATCCAATTTATATTAGCATTGTAGTCCATGCCAATACAAATCGGGGCCAGAGGATTCACGTCCTCGTCGGCGCGAGAATCGAGTGGAGAATTGAGCGTTGAGAACTGAGAGTTGGCGCGTATGTCATAGTTCTGAACAGCCGTTTCTTTCAGGATCATGTCATAGCCCAACTCATCGAGGTAGGCGAAGTTGGAAGCATCATACTTGTGATGCTCCTGCATCGACGAGTAGAAGCCATCATGCGAGATGCCGATGCGCTGACACAGGATAGACGTCTGGAACGTCTTCGGTGTCAAGTCGCGCTTCATCTGCCGCAGATATTCCTCTCCGAGCAGCTGTAGATTCTCTATGGTCGAGTACTCCTTATAGTACACGGCCACGCTTCGCATCTTATTTAACGATTGGTCGAGCCATTTCAGATAACCCCTCAGATAATCAGGCACTTTCTCCTTTCTCTCTTTGAGTTCTGCGATGTGCTGTTTGGTCTGCCAAATCTTGAAGATGGTTCCTTGGATAGTCTCTATCAGTTCAGGATCCATCTTCTCGCGGTAGTGCAGGAACCAGCTGCCTTTCTGCGTCTGAGGCATGTCCGACAGCACCATCATCGAGTGGTTGAACGAGTGATGTCCGAAGTACGAGCGTATGCCGCCATTGGCAGGCAGTGTCTCGTCCTTCAGCTTATTGTAGTCGATGAACTTCGCTTCGTCAATGAGCAGCCATGAGAGCGTGAGCGAATTACTGGAGCCGGGTCTGTCCTGCGAAATGATGATCGCCACCGAGCCGTTATAGAACGTGATGACATGCTCATAGTCGGCTGGTTCCGTTATGGGCTTGGCAAACGACTTAGGCGGTTTACGGCCAACCACGTAGTGAATGCCGTTGAGATAGCCCCATCGCTTCCATGCCGCCAACAGTCCGGGGATGGTGTTTGTCAGTCCATGCTTGAACGTCGGCACCACGATGCCGCCCGTAGAGCCATGCATCCGCTGCATGTTACGGAGCACGAACGGCGAGGCAATCGAGTCCGTCTTTCCTGTGCGTCGTCCAGCCACAATGACCGTCGTCTTGGCACCGATGTACTGTGCCAAGAGCTGTGGCTTGTTGAAATAGACGCGCTTCTCATGCAGCTTCGCCTCCAAGTCCCAAAGTTCTATATTGGGTGTTGTGTGTTTGGTGGGTGTTGTGGGCATGGTGGGCTATGTGGTCGGAGTGTCCTCTTTTGGTTCGTCAAAAATCTCTTCAAACTGAAGGTCAGCATCCTCAGCCTCGATGTTCAGCGTATCAGGGTGGGTAGCTCCCAGTTCCTTTGTCAGCTTACGGATTCGCTCGTCAATGTTCTGCACCGGATTGATACCCACGACGCGCGGATCCGTTGTTGGGAAGAACGGCTGCACCACGATCATGTGGTACGGCACTGCCGTTTCGTCCTCCACGTCGATGCGGTTGTACTTCGCATACGAAGTAGCCGCTTTCTCCATCGTCTTCGTATCCTTACGTTTCTTCGCCATCTGGTACGTCTCCAGTATCATCTCATTGTACCGCCAGCGGTGGTAGTCGCGTGTCGCCTCTGCCAGGTTAGGCAGCAGCGACTTCACAATCTTCAGGTCAGCGTATGCCGTGACCTTGGACACGCCATAGCGCTGCAGTATCTCATCGACGAACTGGTGGTCTTTGCTGTCCGGGTTGGCGATGCACCATGTCACCATGGCCCTGAGACGCAAGATGTGCTTAATCTGCGCAAGGGCATAGTGCTTGGCCTCTAACTCCTCTTCTGAGGCGTAGAGGTCAGTACGGGCGATGTCTATGATAGATGGCAGGGGCATGATGAGAGTGGAGAGTTTAGAGTTTAGAGTGGAGAGTGGATAGTGGAGAGTTTAGAGTGGAGAGTTTGCTACCGCTGTGAGGATAGTGGCGGTATTACTCATCGTCCTCCATATCCATCAGATTACGTTGTGCATTCTCCAGTGCGAGCGGACTGCCGACATAAGCCAGTTGCATCTCCTGATGCAGCAGCTTCACCTTCGAGGTAGCCTTCCCCCGGTGGTATCGCTTGCTGACCTCTGTAGAGCGGTCGGCAATATCCTCACGCAACTGTTCAGCAGGCACGTCAAGGATAACAGACATGTCACTGATTTTAAGATAGATTGAAGCATATTGTTCAATCTGTTCTAAAACTTCATCGGAGTATTCAAGATTTGTCATTGATGCGCTGTTTGAAGAGGTCGTAAAGAGGAACGGAGTGGTTGTCGATAAGGTCAGTCACCTGCGCATGCAGTGTGTCGAAGATGGCCTTGTCCGTTGAGATGAAAGCAGACTCGTGGCGGTTGCCACGTGTCAGGTTCTGCGAGGTAATGACTGAGACGGTTTCACCCGACTCAGCCTTTACCAGCAGTATCTTCGAGTGATTGTCAGTGAGGTAGGTGCGCTCTATGACCTGTGTGATGAACGCCCATAGCTTCATTGTCTTGTTCGTTGCCTTATGGTCAAGCACCAGGTTAAACTCACTGACTCTGCCCGACTTCTCTATGAAGAACAGTCGGCGCAGGAACTCCTCTGAGATAGAGAATGAAGTCTGCCACACCTTGGCCTTGCCTACCTGTTCCAGGATCCATTCGAGCAGGTCAGCCACCTGAACGGCGTTGGAGAGGTAGGCCTGTGAAGCCCGCTCAGACAGCGGCTTCAGCACGTCGGCCATGGATGCGGTGCGCTTCATGTGTAGAGTTTAGAGTAGAGAGTGGATAGTGTAGAGTGGATAGTTTGCTACCGCTTTTTCGAGTCAGAAGCAGCTTTTGCCGTGCGCTTGGTGGTTTTCTTAGCCGTAGCCTTCGGAGCAGGATTTTCAACCGTCTCGGCAGATTCTGCCTGAGTGTCGGTTGAATCGCCAACAGACTCTGACTGAGCAACTGACTCAGACTGAGCATCTGTTGCACCATCAGCTTCAGCAGTTTCCGCTTGTTGATTCTGAGACTCCGGCGATTCAGAAGCATCGGTGGTTTCGGATGCCTCAGAATCGACGGGAGAACCGCCGTCCACAGTGGCATTTGAGCCAATTTCTGTGGCCTGTTTATCATCCTCACCCTCCGGCTTGTCGGTGGGTGAAACATTAACGCCTGCCACGAAGTGGTCGTAGGCATCCCAGTTCTCATGCAGTTTCTTGTCCAGTGCAATGATCTCCTTCAGGAAGGGATAGCGTTCACTGTCCGGGCATGTCGCATTCTCCAGACTGAGAGAGCGCAGTTTCAGATGCAGTTCACGCATACGGTGTACGATGTCCAGGTTCTCTGCATAGAGCACCTTGATCTCGTCCGGCAGCTTGTCATGGTCGGCCCTTTTGCCAGCCTTGAAGTCAGCGAACTCGCTCTTTTCGGCAGGCTTGATCACCTTGGCCTCGATCTCGTTCACCTTGCTCTGCATCCTTTCCACCTCCTCATGTGTCAGCTGCTGGAGGCGGAAGTTCAGGTATTTCTTCAACTGTCCCTTGATGAACTCAGCCTTGCCCTTCGGGTTCATCGAGATATTACGGAACATGATTTGATTACCCGTCAGCTGGAGCAGGAGGACGGCACCTGCAGCCCAGTCCTTTTGTTCATCGGGAGTATCCATCCACTCCTGCAGCTTGGCGGTAAATTGAGGGTCTTGTCTCATAGGATATGATTTTAACTTTTTGTTTAGAGTTTATTGTTTATTCCGCTGACAAACAGCAAGTTCTTGTTATACGGTGAAAGCGCGTTCAGCATCGATTTAAGCGTGTTGCCCGTGGTGACGAAATCGTCAAAGCAGATGACGTTTTTCTCCTTCGGCACAACATTGACGGTGAAGACCGCGTTCATGCGCTGCTTCGTCCGGCAGCTGCACACGTCCTCGTAGAAAGGGAGGTGCAGTCGCGCTGCGATACTCTCCGCTATTCGCGTGGCGAAGTTCTTCACCAGATGTCGGCGCTTCGGTGTGGTGATGATGCACCAGCCACCATTCTTCAGGTCAGGTCCCAGTATCTCGGTGATCAGCCGTCCGACATTCTCAGCGAAGAAGTCCACCATGCCGTCGTCGCCCTTGATGTCGGTGAGGGTGCGCCCATAGACCGACTTCTGCCAGAGGCTGATGAAGTACAGCCCTGCGCGGTGCGTCAGCCTCGGCTTATTGGTGAAGTCACACCGTGCTTCCACCGTCTTGTCCCATCCCTTGCGCTTCTTCTCGTCGAACAGCCCTTCCTTCTCCCGTTTCGGGCGAAGGAGAGGCCCTTCACCGTGCAAGTCAGCCAGCACACGGCTCAGGTCAGGGTGCTCAATCTCGTTGAGCACGTTCCCCATGTCAAGAGCCGTGTGCTTCATGGCTAAGCGGCATTGTTGGCATCATCTACCCCCTGTATTGTGCCATCCTCCGTGACGATGTCACCGATATAGAAGGGAGCGGGGCACTCATCCGTTGCCTCCACGTTGATGGTGGTGCTGGCCGTACCCGTGGCCCCCTGTCCCAGATCCTGCGCCACCGTTGTCTTGGTGAGCCACTTCTCGCTGCCCACGACGCGTCGAAGGCCGCGCATGTCCTCCACGATAAACACGTTATCGTTGTTGTTCAGGTAGGCAGCGGCAGCAGAAGCATCGGCATCCACGCCCGGATGCACGGCCACCAGCTTGTTCAGCTGCGTCTGCGAGGGATATTCCCCCTGTGCCTCCGAGGTCAGTTGCGACTTGTCGGGGATGATGTCGATATAATGCCACTTGGCATCAGCGCGAAGTGTGAATTCACCGGTGTACTTGGCCGTTTTCAGACGACCGTTCGTGTCGTGCGACAGCGAGGGCCATCCTACGATGTCGTACTTGGAGATGTAGTAGATACGCCGCTTCACGCCGGGCAGCTCAGGCTTACCCTGGCACCATGCGAGCGACTTTTGGAAAGAAGAGCAATCAGGCATGATTTTATAAGTTTAGAGTTAAAAGTTTAGAGTTTAGAGTTTGCTACCGCTGCAATGTCGGCAAATCAGAGGTCATATCTGCGTGAATGTATTAGGCGTGGCTTCGGTGGCGTACATAGCCGCCTGTCCGTCGCCTGTGCTGAAGAATCCCGCATAGTGATAGAAGGGAGCAGGCACGTCGTCGGAAGCCTCCACTGTGATGGTGGTACCTGCGGAGCCTGTGATGCCCTGTCCCCCATCCTGTGAGACAGTCACCTTGATGGGATAGTCTTTATGTCCGACTACGCGCGTGTTGCCGCCCATGTCCTCGACGAGGAAGACCGTCTCGTTGTTGTTGAACCAAGCAGCCGCTGCAGCAGCATCTATACCGATGCCCGGGTGGAAGGCGACGAGCTTGTTCAACTGCGACTGTGCAGGATATTCGCCCTGTGCCTCCGATGTCAGTTGCGACTTGTCGGGGATGATGTCGATATACAGCCATTCCTTGTCAGCGGCCAGCACGAACTCGCCGTCGTAGGCAGCGGACAGCACCCGTCCGTTGGCATCCTTTCCCAGTGTCGGCCACGAAAGGATGTTAGCCCTTGCCGTGAAGTAGAGCCTGCGCCGGATACCCGCATACTGCGGTCGGCCCTGGCACCATGCAAGCGATTTTTGAATAGAAGAGCAATCAGGCATGTTGAGAATTGAGAATTGAGAGTTGAGCGTTTGCTACCGCTGTTGTTGGCAAAGGAGCCAGAGCCTGTCACAGGTTCCGGCTCCCCAACAAATCAGATAGAACGAAAAAAGATTCTCAGTAAACAGAGAGACTAGTCAGCCAGCTCCACCACCTTCATTCGGCGCTTGTCGATGGACTCGAACTGACAGCCGAAGAACATGGTGGCGATGTACGAGAGGATGAACGGCTCGTACTCCTTGACCATGACGTTCTCCGTGTCGCCCATCTGGTCGTAGCCTACGAGCATGTTGATCTTCGGCGACACATGGATGAACTTCGAGTCAGCCTTGTTCGCCAGCGGGCAGAGGATCAGCTTGCCGTTGGAGCCCTCCACGGCAGTCTGCTGGTACTGCGTGTTGTAGTTGATGCCTGCGTGGGTGAGCAGGTAGCCCTCGTTGTACTTGTCCGCGAAGTCCTGCGAGCAGAACATGTAGCACGTCTGCGCACGGAGATGAGGATCCAGCGAGAAGAGCACCTCCTTGGCGATGTCCACGGCGTTGGCGGTGGTGATGCCCTCGTCCAGTTTCATGTAGTTGCCTTCCGAGGCCGCAATCTTTCCTGCCGTCACCTCTGTAGCGGTGATGGTGTCGAAGCCGTCGAAGAGATCCATCGTCGTGTCACCGTTAGGATTGCGCACGCCAGCCCAGATAGCGTTGTTCAGTGCCTCCGACAGCGACTTGGCAATCAGTGCCAGCACATGCTTCGCCGTAGGTGTCTGCATCTGTCCGTCGCCCTTCGTGTCCCCGATGGCACCGAGGAGCGTAGAGATGGCACTGTTAGGCTCGAACTGCGCCACTACCGAACCGAAGAACGTTTCGAGTGTTCGGAAGTCCAGGTCGAGGTTGAAGTTAGAGCGGCGCGATGGCTTGTAGGGCGCGAACTGGGCGTTGCCGCTCATGGCAGCGACACTCTCTTTGTATCTGATGCCCGGTCTGCCAGTCATGAACTGAAGCGTGTCCTGAATGCCGATGATAGGCAGCATGAGAAGATCCTTGCGGTACTTACGGGCCGCATCCTGATACTCCTCCAGAGTGAATTGAAGTTTTCCAGCCATAGTAGAGTTTTGTTTTTGTGTTGTTGGTTAATGGTTAGGGGATCATGTCGTACAGCGCCTTGGCGTTGGAGCGAGTCTCGAAGTACTCCTGAGCCTCCGTTTTCTCCTGTTGCTGCTGGTGCTGTCCGTTCACCACCTGCGCCGTGGTGTCGCCCGGCTTCTGTTTCAGTGCGGTCAGCTCGCTTGTCAGCTGGAGCACACTTGCCGACAGGCTTTCCTTGTCAGACACCAGTTGTGTTTTCTCGTTGGCCAGTGCCTGCTTCTCTGAAGTCAGTGTCTGGACCTGCGCCTGCAGTTGCGTGATAGTCTGCTTGTCCGTGGTGATGGCCTGCTCGACCTGTTCGAGCTGTCCGTCCTCCAGCGTGACCTTGCCATCGTTGCTGAGCAGGTGCTCACAGGCGAGGATGGCACAGATGGAAGTGAAGATCTTTTTCATTGGATTTGAAGTTTGTGAGTTTTGAAGTTTTTGAGTCTGTGAGTTAGTGAAAATGGATGTCAGCGAATTAAAGAACCGTGCTATTGCCGATTTCTCAGGAGCATCCATCATCGGCATGTTCGGAATGGGGATGCCAGCCGATGCCATGGCGTTTGCCACTGCATCGGTGAGTACTGGGGCCGTTTCGTCCTCGTAGTCCGTCAGTTCATCGACGAATCCCCATGCCAGTGCCTCCTTTGCCGTCAGCCATCCTCCGGCCTTCATCAGGTCGAGGAGTGCGGACGGTTCCTTTTTGCAGCGTGTAGCGTACATCTGAGCGATGTTCGCGTCCAGCTTGTCGAGGTCAGCCTTCTGGTGCTCGATGTTGTCGATGAGCGCCTGCAGCCCGTCGCTGTTCATCTGTCCCCACTCAAAGAAGCCGATGCTGCACTTATGGACCAGGTACATAGCCGACGAGTCCATGGTGATATGCTTTGCGCCCAGCGAGGCGATGGTGGCGGCACTGGCGTTCATGCCCACGAAATGCACGTTCACGTTGCCGTGGCGCTTGAAGGCCGAGAAGATAGAGAGTGCGGTGTCAGACCTTCCTCCGAGGGAGTCAATCAGCACATGCACCTCATTCCCGCTGTTCTTCGAGAGGATGTAGTCCACGTAGTCCGCATCGAAGTCATATCCTCCGACGAAGCCCTTCAGGTGAAGTTGGTAGTTGTTGTTTGTCTTTGCTGCCATATTTGATTTTCGTTTGTGACAGCAAAAGTACATCTATTAAAAAAGCGGCAAAAAGACGGCAGGAGGCCGCTCTTTGCCACTTATGGAGCCAAAGGAGCAGGAAAATCACTGTTGGATAAGCGCGAGGGCTTTCCTGGCCGTGAAGGATACCTCGTACTTACTGGCGTGGGCATCCCCGTCCGGCAGTCCCGTAGAGCTGCTGACCTTGACGGTGGGGTATGGCCGTTCCTTGCTCCCGATGAGATAAAGCCTGTCCTCGTCCGCTGTGTTGATGACGAAAGCAGGATAGTCGGTCGTCGGCACCGTGTCCAGTGAGCTGAACGACAGTTTCACCTTTTCAACACAGCAGTTGTTGTCAAATGACTGCTCCACCTCACAGACCGCCTCACCGTTCAGTTTCAATTCGGTGGGGGCCTGTGTCAGTACCACGGGGATTCCGACGGCAGCGCGGAAGACCACATCGTCGGGAAGGAAGCTGCGTGGTATGTACCACACCTTCCTGATGCCGGGGAGAGAAAAACACTTGCTCATCTTCTTATTCAAGGAAAGTAGTATCTGTCAAAACTTTCAAAGGAATCAAACCTTTCAAATCCCTTCGGAAAATCCCGTTCAAGTCGGGTGATTTTTCTTTCTGTTTTTTGTCAGGTAGATATTTCTCAGCCGCTGGTAGATCTTTGCGATCGTATCCCAGCAAGTGCCGTCTTCACGGATGCCCCGTTGCTCCATGAAGAGGTAGATGAGGTCTTTCTGCTGCTTGCCGATCTTCCCGAAGTCCTGCAGGAAGTCCCACACATCAAGGTCGAAGTCGTCCTTGATCCTGCCGACGAGCGCACGTTTGCCAGTCTCGGTGATGTAGTTGTACGTCCTTGGGTCGTGCGACTTGCTGTAGGGGATGCACACGGCCACCTCGTCCTCCTGCTGACGCGGCGGCAGCACCCCTTCCGGCTGTGGTACCGTGGCCCTCTGCAGCAGCTTGCTTTCGATGGAGCCGCGTATCAGGTTGACGGGGTTGGAACCTCCATGACGGTGTATGAACCACTGTCGGAGGTACGAAGGCATTTTCAGATAAACACAATATTCGCTCATTTACAATTTACTTTAGAAGTTGCCGACAAAGTTACTAAAAATCAACCATATAACAAATTTCTCGCTACTCATTTACTATTAAGTATGCCTTATTCGGAGCACAAGTAAAGATGTTGGCAGTCCTGTAGATGCCCACCTTGCCGTTTGACACCCCGAACATATATGCAGCCTGTCCATCAGGCACGAGGATCCGGGCGAAATCCCCAAGTGCCCCCTTGAAGAGATTGCCCGTGACGGCATTCTCCCTGTAGTTGCTGCTTCGTCCCACAGGCGCAATAGCCGTTGATGACGTACCACCTTGCGACACGATGAGGAACCCAGTATCAGAAGGCACGTATTTCACCTGTTTGAAGATGAACTTCCCGTCATCGAACCCGGTGGCGATGAAAGCCTTCAGTGTCGGTGTTGCGGAAAAGTCCAGCGGCACCGTTGAACAGAACGTACACATGCCGTTCGTGACGTTCACCGGCTCATACTCCTTGATCGATTCGATGACTATCCTGTTGATGACTGTCTCAGCCTCTCCCCTCTTCCACTTGTTCAGCACACAGAGGTTTCCGGCGCTCGTCACGGTATATGCCGTTCCTGATGCGATGGGGTCGAAGTTGGCTGTCAGTTCTGCCATTCTGGCCGTGCTTGATATATGGAACTGCAAGGCCGCGCCAGTACCTGAATAGTAGAAAGTCACCCTGTCCCCGGGCGTGAGGTTGAGCACATACATCTTCTGGTGGTCGTGGAAGTCGCACAGGCCGCCAGTTGAGAGCAGAGAAGGATAGGCACTGGCCGCATCGAAGGCAATTTTATTGCCGAAGAGTCCAGCCCATTCCCCCGTCCAGTAGACGTAGTTGCCTCGGACATCCTTATGACCCTGGTCGATGCGGATGGTGGTAGAGGGATGGTTTGTCATGAAGTCGTAGGTCAGCACCTTTCCGGCTTCCATTGTCACGCTGCCCATCAGGAGCAAGGTCATGAGGGTAAACAGTCTGATAAAGGTTTTCATATAGAAGAAAGTTTATGTTAATACATCCCGACAGGTCGGGTTACCATTGGCAAAGGTAGCTTTTGCGTATCTTCTACACCAAGACAAAAATTTTATTATAGATGGATATTTTCCGCAAATTGTGATATAGTTTCATAAAAAAATATTACCTTTGCCTGTGATTTCAGAATTGATTTGACTGTTCAAATGGAACTACATGATCGTATGAATCCGCTTGCAAAGACCAACGTAACAAATAGTACAGTTATAGAACCTGTTTTTAAAAAGAATAATATGAAAAGATTACTAACAATCGCATTGTGCATCTTTCTCGTTTTTGAATGTTCTGCACAAGATAAAGAATATATAATCGCTACATACTTGGATAAATATGTCATTGATGTAGTAGACGGAAAATTCTATAATGGTGCATATTTACAGCTTTGGGAATATTATAAAGGCAGTCAGAATCAGCAATTTAGAATTTGGAAAATAGACGAAAACAGCGATTATATTATCATACATTGTGCAAATGGCTTTAACTGGGCTTTCGACGTTACTGATGGGAATGTATATGATGGTAACAGAATACAAATTTGGGCTCCATTTCCAAATAGCAATAACCAGAGATTCCGTATGCAAAAAAATAGAGATGGAAGCTATTTTCTTCATAGTGCATTAAATGACAACTTTGTGTTAGCCGCTGAGACTTTTCAAAATGGAGCTCGCATTGTTTTAAAAAGATTTGATGGCTCTGTAAATCAGAAATGGATGATTGCAAGTATAGGAAGCACATTGTGGACTTTTTTTAATAACCATTATGGATTAGTCAAATAGAGATAATAATGATAATAATGAATTATGACCTTCTAGAAAAAACAGATGTCTTCATAGGTAAAGTGCTACGTAGAGACTTGGCGTTTCTTATCAAATGAAACCTTCCCCGTGTCTGCCTACTTCTTAGAATACCTACCAGCGAAACCGATTTGTACTTCATACATTTTGGGAATGAAAAAACGGCTCCCGGAGGAGCCGCTTCGTGCCGTGCCGCCTACTCTCTGCGGAACACCATGCCGTCCGTGAAGTAGTAATCCTCGATGAAGAGATCACGGGCGTATGCCTTATAGTCAAAGTAATAAGAGAGACGGCCCATCATGCCAACGAGATCATAGCACTCATCAATGATGTGCTCTGCGAAGGCCTCCTCAGAATCCCACTTACCCATGTAGCGATCCTTGAAGCTGTCGATACTGTCATTGCTGAAGGCATCGACAAAAACTTCGTAGGCCTCCCTGTTCTCATCATCCAGCTCGGCATATTCCATAATCTTGTCGAACGTGTCCTTATCGATACCGCTTTCCGAGTACCAGGCACTGGGGAAGCATTCATAATCCTGATACATCAGTTCGGGATCCTCCTCATCGGCGTGAAGATTGTGGCATACCTCCATGAATGTGGCATAATCGCCGCACTTCGTCAGATCGACCCACATACCGAAGAGATTCCCGTCATTGTACTTGCGGTAAGTACCTACATAGACGGCAGGCTGCTCATCCTTGTAATCATACATGTAATCCTCCACCGACATCTTCTGGAAGGCGAGCTTACCGAGATAATTCTTCTCCTCCTTAGCGAGGCGCTGAAACTCTAATGACTTGTTGTTCTGCATAACTTTAAGAATTTGATTGTTTAACTTTCAAGTGATGTCCTCTGTGTAGAGGACTTTTTACGATGCCTCAGAAAGTGAGCGGGGAGAAGTACGCAAAGTGCAAGGAATGGCACAGAAAGTTTTAGGAATACCGTATTTTCTTTAGCCTTGGCGTGAAGAAGAAAATGCGGAAGGTTGCCGAAAACTTTGTGTAGCCATAAGGAGCCAGTGACTGGTACTTGCAGGGTACGCCCGCCTTAACTTTGCATCGGAAAAGCCTGGCACACGGCAAGAGGAATCACGTTAAACAGTCAGATTCGTTATGCAGGATGTCATGAGAAGAGAAAGCCGGACAGACAACGGGAAGAACACGGCAAGCCGACAACAGAGAGAAAGGTGGTATCAGAAACTGTGATTACGGACAGAGCAGACCCGCCATAGATCATCTTACCGCACAGCAATGATATAGGAGCATCCATGTGGGGCGAGAAGTGCAGCGCACAGACACTATAGAGACTGTCACCACAATTAGCCGATGGGGAGAATAGACACTGCAGGATTACGCTTCCCCCTGCCTGTATCAGAAACACGATGAGCACACATCGACCCTACCGATGAAGCCGACGGATGATGACAATGAGGCCAGACGTACCAATATTCTTATGTCTTCGATGACAGCGACAACCTTCAAGACCATAGCAAGGCAAGTGCTTTCTGAGACGGCACACGGAGCCGCCAAGACTAACGAGTGCCACGCTGGCAATGGGTCATGTCACTACTTTGACTGTCGGCATCGCCTATTCCAAAACAAGAGATTGCCACTACACAGACGGCCACCTGTCACTTGCAGAGAGGCACGGCACCAAGTGGCTCTACAGGGAGCTTGTACCGAGGAAAATGTTTTCACGCGCACACACACGAATACCCTTAAAACGGCGCACAACACTGCACAACACTGCACAAACAGAACTAACAAGCTGATTTTCAGGTGTTTGTGTTCTCTTTTTAGTTGCACAAAACCCAATAATCTTTGTGTAAATGAGTATTTTTTTGTGCAAATCTAAATTTTTGTGCAGAATTTGTGCAGTCTTGTGCGGAATTTGTGCAAATCCATCTGTTTTTGTGCAGATGCGAAATGCCTTTATTTACAGGCGTTTCCGAAGATTTGTGCACCGTTGTGCAGTGTTGTGCGCCATTTTTACGCGCGCGCACGCGCAAGAGAAGTTGCGAATGATTTCAAAAAAAAGAGTCCCAGACGCTTCACAGCGGCCAGGACCCGGCAGAAAATACATGCTATGATTACAAGATTATATCAATGTCTGTCAGTCTTTCAGAAGATTTCACTTTCTTTATAGACAGCAGGCTTTTCGTCTTCATCATCCTGTTCCATGCGGTCAGCTTCTACAGACGAGAATCTTTCAAGACTCAAGCCATACCTTGTTTTCAGTATCTCATAGTCGAAACACAGGAAGCGGTCGAACTTGTATGCTGGTGCCAGCTTCATGATAGGATTGTTCAGCTTGTCGAACATCGGTTTCCCTGCAGCATCTTTTGCCTGTTCCTCGACATTCTCAGGCACCCCGTCCTTCACGGCCATATACCGCTCTGACGGCTTTACGCCCAGATAGGCGCTGCATGTGGTCAGATAGTAGCGTATGGAATCGCGGTCCATGATGATTTTCTTCTCACCTTCGCGCTGCGCCAGCTGCTTGTACTGTGATACGAAGTTAGCCAGCCTGAGCATAAGGATGGGATGCTTCTCCTTGTATTCCCTTTTACCTTTGTCGGTGTTTATGCGCATCATGTGCTTCACCTTGAAATCAGAGTCGGCAAACACCTTGCCCTGGTCATAAAGCGTTGACAGTGCATTCCACAGGTTGCCAAGCTCATTGTTCGATGTCACCTCACCGTTCTGCCGCTTGATGCCTTCTACGCACAGGCGCTTGATCTCGTCGTATTCAAAAGGAAGGCCAAGCGGGACGCGAAGCACCTTGTAGGAAGTAAGCATGATGGCCCAGTTGCGCCAGAGTCGGTCTTCCACGTTATCCCCGTCAATGAGGTCGCACACCTCGTTCGACACCTCATTGTACGCTTCATAGAAGCTTCTCTCGAAGCTCGCCCTGTGTGACAGGATCTGCATGGTCAGGTTCTGGAATCCCAGCTTTCGTATATCAGAGAGATGGTTGAACTTATCCTTGGCTTCCCTGTCATGCACCGTTATGGACGTAGGGAGGTAGATCATTCGCGTGAACATGGCAATATCCAGTGTCGGCATTTCCTGGCCGCACACGATCACGCCACAGTCAACTGGGGTGCGTTCAATCTGCTTGCCCCTGTCCATGTCCATACGTGCGCGTCCCACGCCGTCGTAGGCACCTTTGATGATCTCGACGATGCGCATGTCCAGCGAGTTCTTGTACTCGTCCAGCAGCACCAGTGAGTCAGCGGCTGCTGACAGCATCTGTGAGAGAGAAGGGCCAGTCGTATTACGCAGGTTCAGAGGTTTATCGCCGACAGTGAGGAACCGCATCAGCGTAATACCCAGTTCCGTCTTACCGCTACCCTTGGGGCCAAACAGATTGAGGATTGGGAAGTTCACCGTATAGGAGGTGATAATATCGCGGTGCAGTGATGCCAGCAGATAGCAGATCGCTATCTTCGCATTATCGCCGAACACCTCTGCCATGAGCCTGCTCAGGTCAGGGAATGAGATACTGGAGTGTGTGGCAGGGAAGATGAACTGCCGTTCAAAGGAGAAATAGCTGGTATCGTCGGCATAGATTTCCGATGCCCCTTGCAAGTAGTAGTTATCCAGCTTTTTCTCCGCTTCATGGAGATGCACGATACCCATGCTGTCAGCCGGGTACCATTCATTCTCAAATATACAGCCGTTGCCGAAGGCCCAGAACCCACTATGCTGCCATCCATACTGTCGTATGCGGATGGCCGTCTCTGTCTGGTCAAACAGATAGGACTTTAATTTGGTCAGTTCCTGCATCGAAGCCTTCCAGATGAAGTTGCCGATGCTCTCCACCTTCACCATGAACTTCGAGATGGACACCAGTTCCTCTGCTGTCAGTTCCAATATGCGGGTCACATCGTCAATATTGGTGATCTCATACAGTCGTCGGGAGTCATCGACACCGAGGACGTGGTAAAGCGGTTTCATCTTGAAGTTCGACCATTGTTTCTCGTTGCCTTCATCATCGCGGCTCCAGTAGCAGTTGTGCTGCTCGTAGAAGCCGTATTTCATCAAGTCGATGCCCGACTTCTTCTGTGTGGCCTTCGCCTTGTTCTCAGCCCGTCGTGCCTTTGCCTCGTTGACAGCGTTCTTCCACAGCCCTTTGTGGCCGTTATGCTCCTTGATCAGTGCATCGAGAAGACCTTTCTGCGTATATTCATCCTGTTCCAGGATCAACACGTCGCAAATCTCCTTGACGGCATCCGATATGTCCGTCTGCGTGGATGATTTCCTCTCGATGTCATCAAAGAGCTTGTTCGACAGCCAGAGCACAAAATCCTCCTCATGCAGTTCCTTCACTTGGTGGACATTCTGGAAATAGCTGTCAGCGTCCTGTTTCCTCCCGTCCTCCGTCTGCGGTATCTCCTTCACTGTGACGCGGAAGCCCTGTTCCATGGCCGTGCGTCCGTTCTTCATCACGGCAGCTATTCCCGGTGAGTCGGCATCAGGAATGAAGCACAGCTTGGGATGGAACCGCTTCAGCAGCTGCAGGTGCTCCTTTGTCAGTGCCGTGCCGAGCGGTGCCACTGTGTTCAGTGCACCGATCTGCTGCATTTTGATGACATCGGGGCCACCCTCGACGATGTAGAACAGCTCTTCCCTGGCACCGATGTTCATGGCCGTATTCAGTCCGAACAGCACTTCCGACTTATGGAAGATCAGGCTGTCGCTGCCATTGAGATACTTCGCCTTGTCCTTATCATCTGAAAGTGTCCTTGCCGTGTAGTTGATCACATTACCCCATCGGTCTCTGACGGGAATCATCAGACGGTCACGGAAGAAGGCATATTCCCGTCCAGACTCACTATCTTCAGCAATCAGTCCGGCCTCCTTGCACAGCTCCATGCTCAACCCGGTCTTCCTGATGAAGTCCATGAACTGCTGGCTGCTCTTCGGTGCATAGCCCAGTCCCAGCTCCTCGATGGTCTCCTTGCTCCACCTGTGACGGGCATAGTCCATCATGGCAAGAGCCTCCGGCGTTCTTTCATGCAGCTTCTCCACATAGTATTTCTGTATGTGCGTGAAGATGACCGCCATCGACTCCTTTTTCTTCTGCTGCTCCACCTCCTGAGGCGTCCTTTCCCGTTTCTCTTCCTCGATGTCTATGTTATACCGCTTGCCCAATATCCGGCAGGCTCCGAGGAAGTCCACCTTCTCATGCTCCATGATGAAGTGGATAGGAGTGCCGCCCTTGCCACAGACGAAACAGTGGCAGATGTTCTTGGCCGGACTGACCACGAATGACGGATTCTTGTCATCGTGGAACGGACACAGGCCCTTGTAGTTGACACCGCTTTTCTTCAGTGTGACATACTCAGACACCACATCAACGATGGCCAGGCTGTTGAGCTTGTCAATAATATGATCTTTAATCATAGCCATTGCGATTTATTGCTGCAAAAGTAGAAACAAAGAGGCAGTCATTAAAAGACTGCCCTTTGTCATTCTTCTGCCGCTTTCACTTCTGCCTCAGGTGCAGCCTGTTCTTGACTGTCTCCCTTTTCGGTCTCTTGCTGGTCTGGCACACTTATTTCGACTGATGCCGCGTCCATGCTGGTCATCATGTGGAGCATGAACACGAATCCTTTCAGTTCCGCATCACTGTTGAAATATAGATTGTTTCTGACTGAGCCGAAATCAATCTCCAGCCTTACTCCGTAGTTCGTGACCACCTTTTCAATAACTTTCTTCATCATTGTTCTGTCAATTCTGTATTAAACACTACTTCCCTGAACTGAGGGAAACACTCGAAAAATCTCTGGGCGAGGTCGAAGAAGTCAGGTTTGGCTCCTTCCAGATCCTTCTTCAAGACCTGCCTCGTCTCTTCATCAGGCACCATCTCCTGTAAGGTGATGGCCTCTTCCGTCCTCTGAATCTTAATCTTCATTGCATACGGTTTCATTTAAGTAATTCACATAGGCACGTAGCTTCAGGCAGTACCGCCCGTTGATGCAGTTGCGTCCGTGCTTGCAATCCTTACACTTCGGGGGCATCTATACCAGTCTTACGTCCTTGACGATAAAGGTCATCTTGACCTTGTTCTTCTCGATGCTCCTGAAGTGGACAGAGGCAGGCACGACATTCATTCTTGCCATGAACCGCTCAATATCCATGATGTAGATGGCAGAGCGGAAGATCATCTGGAAGCACACCTTATCCATTCTCTCCATGTTATAGAAGGCAGGATAGACATAGAGGAAATTGCTGTCGAAGCATTCCATGGCAATCTGCCGCATCCGTTTCATCGTATAGATAGAATGGATGGTGACGGGCTGCAGGCACTTGTTACTCCAGTACAAGGCCGTGGTCATGTTCTTCTCCGATGTCAGGCACTCCAGCGGTCCTTCGAGGCTTTTCTTCCCGTTAGGCAGGAAGCCGATGGCTTCCCACTGCCGTTTCGTTGCGTATGTATGCCAGAGTACTTCACCGCCATTGAAGTCCTTATACGAACTTGTAATCAGTGGGTGAAACCCTTTTGGCCAGTTTGTTCCTTCTCTTTGCATAATTGTTCAGATATAAATGCCCTGCTTCGCTTTCTTCACAGAGAACGAAAGCAGGGACTTGCAAGTTAGTTCAATATGCTTATGTTCAAATCATCGAGATAAGTTCTTTCCGTATGAAGAAGAGGTTCCTTCCCCAAAAATGCCCTTTGGCAGTCCCTTTCTTTGCTCTCTTATACATGGCCCATCCAGTGACACCGAACATGGCACCAGCATCATCAGGAAGCAAAATCTCATCTGCGCTGACATCGAGAAGAGATGCTATCCTCTCAACCATTCCTCTGGCAGTTGTTTTTTCCATAGATTTTTCAGGTTTGAGTTGCTTTCTTCTCTTTCTCTTTCCTCAGATGATACGACAAGTAGGAGGTACTGCAGTTTCTTCATTTTGGAAGCTGCATGTACATAGATATCTCGTTCCCTTGCGAGTCCGTTGTTATAGTACGAAAGCTGTACAGTGAATGATCTGAACTTGCTGTATTCATCGAATTCGACTATAATCATTTCGCCCACTTTCAATGAACGGGCAGTGTCAAGCTGATTCTTTCTGACTATCTTCATCGTCATAAATTTACTGTTCTACAATAATCATGCGGCCACATGACGGCTCTTTTGAACCAGCTGCAAAAATATAGCGATAACTTTCAGCCAAATTGAAAGTTTCAAAAAAAAGATACTATCTATTTAAGTCTTTAACAATCTAAATAAACTCTCTAACATTTGAGAACATTTATTAACTATCAACATACTTATATATATATAAAAGGTAACAGGAAGAATCAGGTAACATGATACCTGGTAACAGGAGAAAAAGGGTGGGAAATATAGATAGATGGATAGAAAAGTAGATAAAAACAAAAAAAATGGGGTGCCAACATCAAAAAATAGGTTCAAAATTTGTTGGTAACAGATATTTTTTATACCTTTGCACTCGCAATCCGAGATACTATCTATTTATCTAAAAAACGGATGTTAAAAGGAGAGCAAAGCGTTCTGAGAAGAACAACTTGAAGATATACAATGCAACCCGCACCTGTTACTCTTTCCAACAGGTAACAGAATCAGACGCTAACAGGCTGATAATCAGTAAGGGTAAAAGACCCTGCGGGTGTACTAAGAAGCAGACTTTAAAGGTCTGCTTTTTTTGCAATGCCTTAGAAGGAGTCGCCGAGATAGTCTTGCAGCCCTCAAACAGGCAAGACTATTTCAAATATGAACTGGATTATCTTAATTCTGGCGCGTCTTTTTTCTAACGACGCTTATTGCCTCAATTATCGGACTAAAAGCTATCTCTTAATATTGGATAAAAAAATCTCTTAATATTGGATAAAAAAACGACATATTAATATGACAACATTCCGTTCAATGCGCCGCATCAAGCAGCAACTCTCTGCTGAAGCAACCGTCTCAATATTGAAGAATGCCAGTTCAGGCGTTCTTGCCCTTCTAGGCGATGACGATTACCCATACGCCGTACCCATCAGCTATGTCTATGCCAACAACAAGCTCTATTTCCATACAGCCTTAGCCGGCCATAAGGTCGATGCCATCAGGAAGTGCGACAAAGCATCTTTCTGTGTGATTGACAAAGATGAAGTTCACGGCCAGGAGTACACCACCTATTTCCGTAGTGTGATTGCGTTTGGTCGCATTCACTTGATAGAAGACCCTGACGAGAAGGTGGCCACAGCCCGAATGTTAGGCAACCGCTACAACCCAAACAGCGACGAGGCACTGGAGAAGGAACTGGCGAAGGGACTCTCACGAATGATGATGATTCGCTTCGACATTGAGCATCTGACAGGCAAAGAGGCCATCGAGCTTGTCAGAGGCCGAGGCATGTGAATCGGAATATTTCCATCTATAAGGTCTGATATTATAAAGTAAACGAAACAAAATGAAAGCAGCAGTATTAGATAAATATGACAAACAGGGACGTAACCTTGTAATTGTTGATGTCCCCGTACCTGAGATTGGATATGGCGAAGTACTCGTCAAGGTACACACAGCCGGTGTCAACCCGCTCGACAACATGATTATTCGCGGCGAAGTGAAACTTATAGTTCCCTACGCCATGCCCCTTGTAATGGGGAATGAGTTCTGTGGAACCATTGAGAAAATGGGTGATGAAGTTGCTGGATTCTCTGTCGGCGATCGTGTGTATGGTCGTTTGCCACTGAAACACATTGGAGCCTTTGCAGAGTATGTGTCCGTCAGCAGCGAAGCCATTGCCAAGGTGCCAGACTATCTTTCCAACGAAGAATCCACGGCAGTTCCACTGACGGCACTCACCTCTCTACAAGCACTCGAACTGCTGCATGCCAAAGTGGGTGACACGGTTTTCATATCTGGAGGCACAGGCAGTTTCGGTGCGATGGCCATTCCTATAGCCAAAAGCCGAGGGCTGAAAGTCATTACCAATGGTAGTGCCAGTCAGCGTGACCGCGTCATCAGCCTGGGAGCAGACCGCTTTATCGACTATAAGACTGAGGACTATTCAAAGTCGCTGTACGACGTTGATTGCGTCATAGACACGCTTGGTGAACGAGAACTGCCAAAGGAGTTCGGCATCCTGAAGCGCGGTGGGCATCTGGTGTCTCTCCGTGGACTTCCCAATGGCGAGTTTGCCAGCAGGATGCAAATGCCCCTCTGGAAACGTATGCTTTTCAAGCTGGCAGGCATGAAGTACGACCGCATGGCAGCCCGTAATCAGCAGCACTATCACTTTATTTTCGTACATGAGGACGGTGAGGGACTTCAACAAGTGTCACGCCTGTTTACCGAGAAGCGCATCCCCGCATCCGTTGATGAGGTATTCGGTTTGGAAGATGTCAATCAGGCTCTGAAGAAGGTAGCTTCCAGCGGTTCTAAAGGTAAGGTAGTCTTGGCGGTAAGCAGATAAATTTAGAGCTAAAAAGAAATTTGCCCAAATGGAGACATGCCGATGCGATGCAGCTTAAACCACGATGCGTTGCAGCCTAAACCACGACATGATGCAGCCTATATCACGATGCGATATAACCTAAATCACGTTGTGATATAGCCTAAAACGTAACATGGAATAGCCAAGAATGCGATGTGAAACAACTGAGAAGAGAAAAGGAGCGTTAGTGCGTCATCTTCTATCTATAACAAAAGAAGTTTGCAAACATCTGCTCCATCTGCTCTGCTTTTGCAATCAATTTAATATCAACTACTTACGAGCGGAGCAGATGGGAGCAGACGGGAGCAGACATCTTGTAAAAGCACTTTACGGACTGCTGCGTTCAATGGGTGGAGAGGTGATGCAATCAGAACGCCGTTTTCGTGCAAAATCACAGGAAATCGAACTAATTCGCCAATTCTCGATAAAAAAGTGGGGCAAAAATTTGCAAATGGCGGGAAAAATGCCTACCTTTGCACCCGCTTACAAAGAAAGGGCAGGCCGACATGGCTCAGTTGGTAGAGCAACGCATTCGTAATGCGTAGGTCCCCGGTTCGAGTCCGGGTGTCGGCTCCCATTAAGGGATAGAAAGCACGCACGAATAAAAGGGGACACGTGAGTCCCCGTTTTAATTTCTGCGGAATTAGCTCAGTTGGTAGAGCATTGGCTTCCCAAGCCGAGGGTCGCGGGTTCGAGTCCCGTATTCCGCTCAATATCACTTGATATTTTTTTGTTTTGAACGACGCCAAAATCATCAACGATCCAGTATTCGGATTCATCAAGATTCCTCGCGGACTACTCTACGACATCGTGCGCCATCCGCTTATGCAGCGACTAAACCGCGTGAACCAGCTGGGACTGGCATCGGTAGTCTATCCAGGAGCACGCCACACTCGTTTTCAACACTCTTTAGGAGCTTTCCACCTCATGAGCGAGGCCATTCTCTCACTGCAGCAGAAGGGACAGTTCATCTTCGACAGCGAGGCTGAGGCCGTGGAAGCCGCCATCTTGATGCACGACATAGGACACGGCCCGTTCTCGCATGTGCTGGAGAACACGCTCATATCGGGCATTTCGCACGAGGACATCTCATTGCTGATGATGGAGCAGATGAACCGCGAAATGGGCGGCAGACTCACGCTGGCTATCAACATCTTCAAGGACGAATACCCCAAGCGATTCCTGCATCAGCTCATCAGCTCGCAACTCGACATGGACCGACTTGACTACCTGCGGCGCGACTCGTTCTTCACGGGGGTGACCGAAGGCAACATAGGCTCGGCTCGCATCATCAAGATGCTGAACGTGGTGGACGACCGGCTGGTGGTGGAACAGAAGGGCATCTATTCGCTGGAGAACTACCTGACCACCCGACGGCTTATGTACTGGCAGGTGTATCTGCACAAGACGGCAGTGGGCTACGAGAAAGTGCTGGTGAACATGTTGCGCCGTGCCAAATACCTTGTAAGGGAGCAGCATCAGAAGCTCTTCGCCTCGCCTGCCCTCGCCTACTTCTTAGAGAACGACGTGAATGCCCAATGGTTTGCCGAGCACGAGAAAGCCCTGCAAATGTATGAGGAGCTGGACGACAGCGACCTGTGGAGCGCCATGAAGGCATGGAAGCACGCCGAAGACAAGATACTCTCGACGCTGGCCACCGACATGCTGGACCGTTGCATCTTCAAGGTAGAGGTGCTGGACGAACCGCCTACCCCGGAGCGACTGGCCGAAATCCGCTCGAAAATTGCGCAACACATGGACATTGCCGAGCAGGACGCTGACTACCTGATGAGCCTGAATACCATACAGAAAGACATGTATTCGGTAGATGACGATTCCATCGACATACTCTACAAAGACGGCACCATACGCGACATCACCGAAGCATCGGAAATACTGAATGTGGCTCTTCTCTCAAAAAAAATTCGAAAATATTACCTCTGTTACCAAAGAATATAAATATTTTTTGTACCTTTGCACAAATTATTGCAATAAGTAACGTTACTAATGGAATTTACAGCTAAACAAATCGCTGAACTTATTGGCGGACGTGTGGAAGGCAATGAGAATACTGCCGTGAACACGTTTGCGAAAATAGAAGAAGGAAAAAAGGGAGCTATCTCCTTCCTTTCAAATCCCAAATACACCCATTATCTTTATTCAACGGAGTCATCCATCGTGCTGGTGAACGACGATCTGGAGTTGGAACAGGAGGTGAAGGCCACACTCATCCGTGTGAAGAACGCATACGAGGCCGTAGCCAAGCTACTGCAGCTATATGAGTCGATGAAGCCCCGGAAGACGGGCATCGACCCACTGGCCAGCGTAGCCGCCAGCGCCAAGGTGGGCAGCAACGTCTATATCGGCCCGTTTGCCGTGATAGGCGAAGGAGCAACCGTCGGCGACGGCACTCAGATATACCCCCACACCGTCATAGGCGACGGAGTGAAAGTGGGCTGCAACTGCATGCTCTTTGCCAACGTGACCATCTATCAGGGCTGCCAGCTGGGCAACAACATCACCATCCATGCAGGCTCGGTGATTGGTGCCGACGGCTTCGGCTTCGCTCCCAACACAGAGGGCTACGACAAGATTCCGCAGATAGGCATCGTCATCATTGAGGACAATGTGGAGATAGGAGCCAACACGTGCGTAGATCGCTCAACAATGGGCGCAACCATCATTCGCAAGGGAGTGAAGCTGGACAACCTGATTCAGGTGGCTCACAACTGCGAGATTGGTGAGAACACGGTGATGTCGGCCCAAGTGGGCCTGGCTGGTTCGACCAAGATCGGTGCATGGTGCATGGTGGGCGGACAAGCCGGATTCGCTGGTCACATACATGTGGCCGACCGAACAAACGTGGGTGCACAGTGCGGAGTGATATCGAACACGAAGGGCAATGGCGAGGCGCTGTTAGGATCGCCCGCTATGGATCCGCGCACCTACTTCAAGGGCATGGCCATGCTGCGCCGGCTGCCCGACATGCAGAAAGAACTGATGGCACTGCGCAAAGAATTAGAAGAACTGAAAAAAACAAAATAACACGAATATATATGATGAAACAAAAGACGCTGAAAGGCAGTTTCTCGCTTTGCGGAAAAGGCCTTCACACAGGACTGAGCTTAACGGTGACGTTCAATCCTGCACCTGAGAATCATGGATACAAGATACAGCGCATAGACCTGGACCAGATGCCCGTCATCGACGGCGTGGCTGAGAACGTGGTTGACACGCAGCGCGGCACCGTACTGGGCAAGGGCGACGTGAAAGTCTCGACCGTAGAACATGCACTGTCGGCTCTTTACGCTCTGGGCGTTGACAACTGCTTGATTCAGGTGAACGGTCCCGAGTTCCCCATTCTGGACGGAAGCGCCATTAAGTATGTGGAGAAAATCAAGGAGATCGGCATTGAGGAGCAGAATGCTCCAAAAGACTGGTACGTGATACGCAAGAAGATAGAGGTGAAGGACGAGATCACAGGCTCGTGCATTACCATTCTGCCCGACGAGGAGATGTCGGTCACCACGATGTGCTCTTTCGAGTCGAAGTTCATCAACAGCCAGTTTGCCACCATCGACGACATCACTAAGTACGAAGCCGATATCGCGCCCGCGCGTACCTTTGTTTTCGTACGCGATATTGAGCCCCTGCTACAAGCCAACCTTATCAAGGGCGGCGACCTGGACAACGCTATCGTGATGTACGAGCGTCAGATTTCGCAAGAGCAGTTGGACAAGCTGGCCGACATGCTGCATGTGGAGCATCGCGATGCCACCGAGCTGGGCTACATTCAGCACAAGCCCATCGTGTGGGAGAACGAGTGTACGCGCCACAAGCTGCTCGACCTTATCGGCGACATGGCCCTTATCGGCAAGCCCATCAAGGGCCGCATCGTGGCCACCCGTCCCGGACATACCATCAACAACAAGTTTGCCCGTCAGATGCGTGCAGAGATCCGCAAGCATGAGATACAGGCTCCGGCCTACGATCCGAACGAGGAGCCCATCATGGACGTGAACCGCATACGCGAACTGCTCCCCCACCGCTACCCCATGCAGCTGGTGGACAAGGTCATAGAACTGGGTCCCAACAACATCGTGGGTGTGAAGAACATCACCGCGAACGAGCCCTTCTTCCAAGGCCACTTCCCACAGGAGCCCGTGATGCCGGGTGTGCTGCAGATCGAGGCTATGGCACAGTGCGGCGGCTTGCTCGTGCTCAATTCCGTAGAGGAGCCGGAGCGCTGGAGCACCTACTTCATGAAGATTGACGGTGTGAAATTCCGCCAAAAGGTAGTACCGGGCGACACACTGCTGTTCAAGGTGGAGCTGTTGGCTCCGTTGCGTCACGGCATCTCAACCATGAAGGGCTATGTCTTCGTGGGCGACCATGTGGTGTCAGAAGCTACGTTCACGGCACAAATCATCAAGAACAAATAGAAATCCTCACACGCTGTATGAATCAGATACACCCATTAGCCGTCGTCGATCCCGAGGCCAAACTTGGTGACAACAACATCATAGGCCCGTTTTGCGTGATCAACAAAGACGTAATCATCGGCGACAACAACAGATTCCTGAACAGTGTCACCGTGCACGACGGCGCACGCATCGGCAACGGCAACGAGTTCTTCCCTGGAGCCAGCATTGCCACCAAGCCGCAAGACCTGAAGTTCAAGGGCGAGATCACCACAGCCGAGATAGGCAACAACAACTCCATACGCGAGAACGTGACCATCAGCAGGGGAACCGCTTCGAAAGGCAAGACCGTCGTGGGCAACAACAACCTGCTCATGGAGAACATGCATGTGGCTCACGACTGCGTGATTGGCAACGGTTGCATCATTGGCAATTCTACAAAGTTTGCAGGCGAGGTGGTAGTCGATGACAATGCCATCATCTCAGCCGAGGTGCTCGTTCATCAGTTCAACAACATAGGCGGCTTCGTCATGGTTCAGGGCGGCACACGCACCAGTCAGGACATCCCTCCCTACGTCATTGCAGGCAAGGAGCCCGTGCGCTTCGCAGGCATCAACCTCATCGGACTGCGCCGTCGCGGCTTCAGCAACGAGACCATCGAGATCATTCACGACACCTATCGCATCATCTACGAACAGGGCATTCTGAAAGACGGTATCATGGAGGCGCGAACCAAATATCCCGACTCTAAGGAAGTAGAGTATATCTGTACTTTCATTGAGAAGTCAAAACGAGGCATTATACGATAAGCAGCAACGAAGACTCTTATTGTCATAACAGGACCCACGGCTGTCGGCAAAACGGAACTTTGTTTACAGATAGCACGACACTTCGGCATTCCCATCATCAATGCCGATTCAAGACAAATCTATCGTGAACTCAAAATAGGAACTGCCGCACCTACCGAAGAACAACTGCGGCAGGTGCGGCATTATTTCGTAGGCATACTGGGCATAGGCGAATACTACAGCGCCGCCATCTACGAACAGCAAGTGCTCGCACTGATTGACGAGCTGTTCAAGCAGAGCGACTATGCCCTGCTCACAGGCGGCAGCATGATGTATATCGATGCGGTGTGCAACGGAATCGACGACATTCCCACCGTAGATGAGCACACGCGCCAGCTACTGAAACAACGGCTGAACGACGAGGGGCTGGAGGCGCTCTGCGAAGACCTGAAACGACTGGATCCTGAACATTATGCCATTGTGGACAAGCACAATCCGCGACGGGTGGTACACGCACTGGAGATATGTGTGATGACGGGAAAGACCTACACCTCCTTCCGCACCAACGAGCGCAAGCAGCGCCCGTTCCGCATCCTGAAGATAGCCCTCAACCGCCCACGCGAAGAGCTCTACGAGCGCATCAACCTGCGAGTGGATCAGATGATGGACAGCGGACTGCTCGACGAGGCACGCGCACTCTATCCGCAGCGTGAGCTCAACGCGCTCAACACCGTAGGCTACAAAGAGCTGTTTGCCTATCTCGACGGCAAATGGGAACTCAGCGAAGCCGTGGAACGCATGAAGGGCAACACCCGACGGTATGCACGCAAACAACTCACGTGGTTCAAGAACGATCCCGACATACAATGGATTGAACTCGGAAACGGCACATCAGCCGAAGACATCATTAAAGACCTAAATCTACCTTATTCTATATGAGCGACAAGTCACAACATACTTCGAACGAATTCGTCAACATCTTAAAGAAAATTGCATCCTACTGCATCAAGGCACTCAGTGCTGTGTGGAAAGGCTGCTGTTGGTTCTTCAAGGGACGTCCCTGGTACATCAAGACCCTATCCACCCTACTGGCAATCCTGCTGGCACTCGTGTTCTATTTGCTGGCCGTTGACAATAACTTCCTATTCCTGTTTGGAAAGTCGCCCAGCATGCACACGGTGAAGAACACCCGTCCGGCTCAGGCTTCAGAGATTTACAGTGCCGACAGCGTGCTCATCGGAAAGTTCTTCAGCGAGAATCGCACGCCTGTCACATACGAAGAGGTGAACCCCGTGTTCTGGCAGGCACTCATCGACACCGAGGACGAGCGCTTCTATCACCACTTCGGAATAGACTTCCAGGCATTTTTTGCCGCACTGAAGGACTACATCGTACACAACGATGCGCGCGGTGCCTCAACCATCACACAGCAGCTGGCCAAGAACCTGTTCCGCGTGAGGACAGAATACTCTACAGGCTTGCTGGGCAACGTGCCCGGACTGAAAATGCTTATCATGAAGAGCAAGGAATGGATCACGGCTGTGAAGCTGGAAGCCAACTTCTCGAAAGAAGAGATTCTCACGATGTATGCAAACACCGTAGATTTCGGATCGAACGCCTTCGGCATCAAGACTGCCTGCAAGACCTACTTCGGCAATACGCCCAAGGAACTCACGCCCGACCAGGCCGCCATACTGGTGGGCATGCTGAAAGCCACCACCTATTACAATCCCCGACTGCACCCCGAGAACAGTAAGAAGCGACGCAACACCGTGCTCGACCTCATGCGACAGCACAACCATCTCACAGCACTGCAATGCGACACGCTGAAGCAGAAGGACATCACGCTCGACTACAACGTGGAGAAAGTGTATGACGGACAGGCCACTTACTTCCGCGAGGAGCTGGCCGAGTATCTGCGCGACTGGTGCAAGGAGTCGGGACTGGACTTATACACCTCTGGACTAAAAATATATACCACTATCGACACACGCATGCAGCACTATGCCGAAGAGGCCGCATGGAACCAGATGAAGGTGCTGCAGAAACGATTCAACGACCACTGGGGCAAGACCAATCCGTGGCAGAATGAGCATCATCAGGAGATACCCAACTTCATTGAGAACATAGCCAAGCGGCTGCCTGTCTATAAATACCTGCAGCGCCGTTTTCCGGAGCAGCCCGACTCAGTAGAATATTATCTCAACCTTCCCCACCCTGTGAAGCTGTTCAGCTATGAAGGCCCCGTAGAGACGGAGATGTCAACACTCGACTCCATACGCTACATGGAGCACTTCATGCACTGCGGATTCGTAGCGATGGAAAGCGAGACAGGACACGTGAAGGCATGGGTGGGCGACGTGGACTTCGACACTTGGAAATACGACAAAGTGACGGCTATGCGCCAACCGGGCTCCACATTCAAGCTCTTCGTCTATACCGAAGCCATGAATCAAGGCATGACTCCCTGCGACCGCCGAGTAGATTCCTACTTCTCCATGAAAGTATATGATGCCGAGCAAAAGAAGGAGGTACTTTGGGCTCCCACGAATGCCAACGGCTATTTCTCTGGACTCGACACGCCCCTGAAATCGGCCTTTGCACAGAGCATCAACTCTATTGCCGTGAAAGTGGGACAGGAGGTGGGCATCGAACGCGTAGCCCAAACGGCTCACAAAATGGGCATCAAGAGCAAACTCGACGAGACGCCCTCACTGGCACTCGGATCAAGCGACGTGAACCTGCTCGAACTGGTGAACGCCTATTCTACCGTTGTGAATGACGGCAAGTACCACGATCCCATACTCGTCACACATATACTCGATCGTGACGGCAATGTTGTCTATACCGCTCCTAAGGAAGAGAAACAGGTGCTGCTCTATCGCACAGCCTTCTTCATGCAACAAATGCTCATGGCTGGCATGCGCGAGCCGGGCGGCACGAGCATGAACATGTGGGGATTCGTGCGCAACTTCGCCGATACTGAGTTTGGCGGCAAGACGGGCACATCGAACAACCACTCTGATGCATGGTTCGTGGGTGTGTGCCCGAAGCTCGTGTGCGGTGCATGGGTGGGCGGCGAGTATCGCGCCATCCACTTCCGCACAGGTCAACTGGGCCAAGGCTCTCGCACAGCATTGCCCATTTGCGGGGCCTTCTATCAGAAGACGCTCAGCGATCCTGCCTTTGCAAAATATCGCGGACGCTTTGTCAAAAAAGACGATTCTACGATCGACAACAGCATGTACCAGTGTGCCTACGTATATTATAATTCTGAAGACAGCATCTCGGCAGACAGTCTGGGAAACTGGGACGTGAAGCGCCCCGATGAGGAGAACAATGCGCCGCAGAGCGAGACCGAGGAGCCAAAAGCCGAACCCACAACGGCTGAAGAATAAGCCGAACCCGCAACAACTGAAGTATAAGCTGAACCCCAAGTGCCCCGCATGGAACTGGATTTAGACAATAAAGAGTGGCAGGATGCCCTCCAAATCGTCAACTTTACCCGCCGCTCGCTTTTCCTCACGGGAAAGGCAGGGACGGGTAAATCTACATTTCTGCGCTACGTGGCCAAGAACACGAAGAAGAAACACGTGATTCTGGCTCCTACGGGCATTGCTGCCATTAACGCCGGTGGCTCCACGCTCCACAGTTTCTTCCGACTGCCCTTCCACCCCCTACTGCCCAACGACCGACAGTATGACCGCAGGCATATACGCGAAACGCTGAAATACACCAACGCCCAACGAAAGCTGCTGCGCGAAGTGGAGCTCATCATCATCGACGAGATCTCAATGGTTCGCGCCGACATCATTGACTTCATCGACAAAGTGCTGCGCATCTATACACGCAACTACGAACCGTTTGGCGGCAAACAGTTGCTGCTCGTGGGCGACATCTATCAGTTGGAACCCGTGCTGAAGGAGGAAGACCGACAACTGCTGAGCCCTTTCTACCCATCGGCCTATTTCTTTCATGCAAAGGTGTGGCAGCAGATGCAACTCGTCAGCATAGAGTTGCGCAAGGTCTATCGCCAACGCGACGATTTCTTCATCGGACTGTTGGACCGCATCCGTCAGAATCAGGTCACGGCAAAGGATCTGCAGAGTCTGAATACGCGCGTGAAGAGAAACGGTGAGGACGATGAAGCAGCCCATGCACAACTGAAAATCATTCTTGCTGCCCGACGCGACGTGGTGGACTACACCAACGAACAGCGTCTCGCAGAACTGCCCGGACTGCCCACCGTCTTCTACGGCAACATCAGCGGTGACTTTCCCGAATCGTCACTCCCCACCCCAATGGAGCTCCAGGTGAAGCCCGGCGCACAGATTATCTTTATCAAGAACGACAAGGAGAAACGATGGGTGAACGGCACACTGGGCACCATCATCGAGATAGACGAAGAAGCCGGCATCATCACCATAGCCAACGAGGAAGGAGTGGAGTTCCCCGTAGAGCGCGAAGTGTGGGAGAACATGCGCTACACGTTCAATGAGAAGGAGCAGAAGATTGAAGAGCAACTTCTTGGCACCTATACACAGTTCCCACTGCGTCTGGCCTGGGCCATCACAGTACACAAGAGTCAGGGTCTAACCTTTAATCAGGTTGACATCGACTTCACGGGAGGTGTCTTTGCAGGAGGACAGACCTACGTGGCACTGTCACGCTGCACTTCACTGCAAGGCATCACGCTCAAGTCTCCCATCCGACAGCAGGACATCTTCGTCCGTTCCGAAGTCATTCAGTTTGCCCGTCGCTATAATGACCAGTCACTCATCGACCGGGCCATGCAGGAAGGCAAGGCCGACCGACAGTACCACGATGCCGTCGAGGCATTCAATCGCGGCGACTTCACAGCTTTCCTCGACAACTTTTTTCTTGCCATCCACAGCCGCTACGACATAGAGAAGCCCCTGGCCAAGCGCTTCATTCGCAAGAAACTGGAAATCATCAACCAGCAAAAAGCCGAGATTGAAAAGCTCAGAAAAGAGAAGACCGAACGCGACAAGACTTTGAAGCGACTGGCAGCCGAATATACGCTGCTGGGCAAAGAGTGCGAACAGGAGCAAATGAACGATGCCGCCATCCGAAACTACCAGAAAGCGCTCGAGCTCTATCCTGAGGCCGCAGATGCACGCCGAAGACTCAAAAAATTCACCAAAAACGAAAAACAATAAGGGCGTTTTGAAATTGTGTGCCCACACATTGATTTTTATCAAAAATTTATCAAAAAAAGTTTGCAAGAGTCAAAAGGATTCTATACCTTTGCTCTCGTTATCCTGAAAACAATCTTTTTACCTTAAAAGAACTAATACCTATTGAAGATAAAGCGACCGTCTGTGAAGACCGTCGCTTTTGCTTTTTTTCCAAAAACCTTTGCTTTCTTTTTGCATTTTGATGGCTTATTTGTACCTTTGCAACACATTTTGCAAAATATCAGAATTTCTAAATTATATTATGCTTACACTCAAACTCATCACTGAAGAGACCGAACGTGTGATTCGCGGTCTCGAGAAGAAACATTTCAAAGGAGCCAAAGAAGCCATCGACAACGTGCTGGCCATCGACAAGCAGCGTCGCGAGTCTCAGCAGCAACTGGACAAGAACCTGAACGAACTGAAGCAACAGTCAGGACTGATAGGCCGACTCATGAAGGAAGGCAAACGCGAAGAAGCCGAAGCCATCAAGCAGCAGGTGGCTACGCTCAAGGAGAGTTCAAAACAGCTGGAGGACGAGATGCAGAAGGCTCAGGAGGAGATGAACCGCCTGCTGTGCCAAATCCCTAATATCCCTTACGATGAAGTGCCCGAAGGTGCTGCCGCTGAGGACAACCACGTGGTGAAGTCGAATCTGAAGGAATGCACCGACAGCGACACCGTAGGCAACTGGAGCGTGAACCCCAAGCTGGGCATCGACAATCCCCTGCCCCACTGGGAACTGGCAAAGAAATACAACCTCATTGATTTCGATCTGGGCGTGAAGATCACAGGTGCCGGATTCCCCGTCTATATCGGTAAGGGAGCCCGCCTGCAGCGCGCACTCATCAACTTCTTCCTCGACGAGGCCCGCGCTTCGGGCTATACTGAAATCATGCCTCCCACTGTGGTCAATGCTGCTTCGGGCTACGGCACAGGTCAGCTGCCCGACAAAGAGGGACAGATGTATCACTGCGAGGTTGACGACTTCTACCTCATCCCCACAGCCGAGGTGCCTGTCACCAATATCTATCGCGACGTGATTCTCGACGAGAAAGACCTGCCCATCAAGAACTGCGCCTACACGGAGTGCTTCCGCCGCGAAGCAGGCTCCTACGGAAAGGATGTGCGCGGTCTGAATCGTCTGCATGAGTTCTCGAAGATTGAGATTGTGCGCATCGATAAGCCTGAACACTCAAAGGAGAGCCATAAGGAGATGCTGGCACACGTTGAGGGACTGCTGAAGAAACTGGAGCTGCCCTATCGCATCCTGCTGCTCTGCGGCGGTGACCAAAGCTTCACCAGCTCCATCTGCTACGACTTCGAAGTCTATTCGGAAGCTCAGGGCCGCTGGCTCGAAGTGTCGTCGGTGAGCAACTTCGACACCTACCAAGCCAATCGTCTGAAGTGCCGCTACCGCCGTTCCGACACAAAGAAGACCGAGCTCTGCCACACGCTCAACGGATCGGCTCTCGCCCTGCCCCGAATTGTGGCCGCCCTGCTGGAGAACAACCAGACTGCCGAGGGCATACGCATCCCGAAGGCACTGGTTCCCTACACGGGCTTCGAGATTATCGACTAAACAAATACAATACAAAACTATAACTAAACAAAGAAGATGAATAAGATTGTCAGAAAAGAACAGTTCTCCGAGAAGGTCTTCCTCTTTGAGATCGAGGCTCCGCTGATTGCGATGAGTCGCAAGGCAGGCAACTTCGTCATCGTGCGTGTTGACAAGAAGGGTGAGCGCATGCCGCTTACCATTGCCGGAGCCAATACCGACAAAGGCACCATCACGCTGGTGGTGCAGATGGTGGGCCTCAGTTCTAAGAAGCTCTGCGCCCTGAACGAAGGCGACTACATTGCCGATGTGGTAGGCCCGCTGGGCAATCCCACTCACATCGAGAAGTTCGGCACTGTGGTCTGTGCAGGCGGCGGTCTGGGCGTTGCCCCCATGCTGCCCATCATTCAGGCATTGGAGGCTGCCGGGAATCGCGTACTCTCAGTGATGGCCGGACGCTCGAAGGATCTTATTATATTAGAAGATAAGGTACGCGAGAGTTCCGACGAGGTCATCATCATGACCGACGACGGCTCGTATGGCGAGAAGGGCGTGGTGACCGTAGGCATTGAGAAGTTCATCGAACAGGAGCATGTCGATAAAGTGTTTGCCATCGGTCCTCCCATCATGATGAAGTTCTCGAACCTTACTGCACAGAAGCACAACATTCCCTGCGAGGTGTCACTGAATACGATCATGGTTGATGGCACAGGCATGTGCGGTGCCTGCCGACTCACCATCGGTGGCAAGACGAAGTTCGTCTGCATTGACGGCCCTGAGTTCGACGGTGCACTCGTCGATTGGGATGAGATGTTCAAGCGCATGGGTACCTTCAAGCGTGCCGAACAGGACGAGCTGGAGCATTTTGAGGAGCATCTGTCCTCAGAGAGCTCCGAAAACTCCAAGCTCTCTGAGCCCTCCGAGCCCTCCACTCCCTCCGAAAGCTCAGCCCCCCTCTCTACTCTCACCGACCGCGATGCCGACTGGCGCAAGGAGCTCCGCGCCTCGATGAAGCCCAAGGAGCGCACACAGATAAAGCGCGTGGTGATGCCCGAGCTCGACCCCGTCTATCGTGCCACCACTCGCACCGAGGAAGTGAACATCGGCCTCACGAAGGAAATGGCTATGACCGAGGCCAAGCGCTGTCTGGACTGTGCAAAGCCCAGCTGCGTTGAAGGGTGTCCCGTGAATATCAACATCCCGTCGTTCATTAAGAACATTGAGCGCGGCGACTTCCTCTCGGCAGCCAAGGTGCTCAAGCAGACCTCTGCCCTACCCGCTGTCTGCGGTCGTGTGTGCCCACAGGAGAAACAATGTGAGAGCAAATGTATTCACCTGAAGATGAATGAGCCCGCAGTAGCCATTGGCTATCTGGAGCGCTTCGCAGCCGACTATGAGCGCGAGAGCGGCAATATTGCGCTGCCCGAGATTGCTCCCTCCAACGGCATCAAGGTAGCTGTCGTGGGTTCCGGCCCTGCCGGCCTGTCGTTTGCAGGCGACATGGTGAAGAAAGGCTACGACGTCTATGTGTTTGAGGCACTCCACGAGATTGGAGGCGTGCTGAAGTACGGTATTCCCGAATTCCGACTGCCCAACAAGATTGTTGACGTAGAGATTGAAAATCTGGCCAAGATGGGAGTCCACTTCCAGACCGACGTCATCGTGGGAAAGACCATCTCAGTGGAGCAGCTGGAGAAGCAAGGCTTCAAAGGCATCTTTGTAGGCTCTGGTGCCGGTCTGCCCAACTTCATGAACATTCCCGGTGAGAACAGCATCAACATCATGTCGTCGAATGAGTATCTGACTCGCGTGAACCTCATGGATGCCGCCAACCCGACAACGGACACTCCCATCAACCCGGCTAAGAGCGTGCTCGTAGTGGGTGGTGGCAACACAGCGATGGACTCTTGCCGCACGGCAAAACGCCTCGGTGCCGATGTCACGCTGGTCTATCGCCGCTCCGAGGTGGAGATGCCAGCCCGTCTGGAGGAGGTGAAGCACGCCAAGGAAGAGGGCATCCGTTTCCTCACGCTCCACAACCCCATCAAGTATATTGCCGACGAGCAGGGAGCAGTGAAGCAGGCCGTGCTGCAGGTGATGGAGCTGGGCGAGCCCGATGCCTCGGGCCGTCGTTCACCCGTGCCTGTTGAAGGCAAGACTGTCACGCTCGATGTCGATCAGGTAATCGTGGCTGTAGGCGTGAGTCCCAACCCCCTCGTTCCGAAGTCAATCGAAGGTCTCGAACTAGGACGAAAGAACACCATCATGGTCAACGAGGGCATGCAGTCGTCGCGTAGCGAGATTTTTGCAGGCGGCGACATCGTGCGTGGTGGTGCTACGGTCATTCTTGCTATGGGCGACGGTCGCCGTGCCGCTCAGCACATGGACGAACATTTGCAGAAGCAGTAGCCTCAATCTCACGGAGCACTGCGCTATAGACATAAGTTTGCAAGACATCTGCTCCATCTGCTCCCTATCTGCATCTCACTGAATATCAAACAGATACCGAGGTGACAGACGGGAAGCAGATGTTTTTTATCTGCTCCTCATCTGTTTAGGAAAAATCATTTCACCATTTAGGCTAGATGGCCATGCGATTTAGGATAGATCATCGCTACGATTTAGGCCAAATCACGTCATGATTCAGGATACAACACATTGCGGTTTAGGATAAACCACATGACGGTTTATATCTAAATCGCGTTATGACTCTGGATAGCTCGCGCTACGATTTAGGACAAATCGCGTTCAGCAAAAATATTGGAAAAGAGCCTTGGCTATATGAAAACTTTGTACTACCTTTGCGCACCGATAATCAAGGTCGTCTTTTTTTATTCAAGACTATGAACGGACTCTATACCATCATTCTGCTCATCATGAGCAACATCTTCATGACACTGGCCTGGTACGGGCATCTGAAACTGTCGGAATCGGGCATTAGCAACAACTGGCCGCTCTTCGGAGTGATTGCATTCTCCTGGGGCATTGCCTTTCTGGAATATTGCTGTCAGGTGCCGGCCAACCGTCTGGGCTTTATTGAAAACGGCGGACCTTTCAACCTGATACAGTTAAAGGTGATTCAAGAGTGCATCTCACTGGCAGTCTTTTGCATCATTGCGAATATCATGTTTCAGGGTACACATCTGCACTGGAACCATATCCTGGCCTTCCTGCTCATCATCTGTGCCGTCTATCTGGTGTTCATGAAGTGATGACTACGGGCACCCTTTCTCCCACTGCCGAACAGGAGCTGGCCGCTCTCGACCACAAGCTGCGCAAGCTGTTTGTGAAAGCCTTTGCCACCTACCATCTGCTGGCCGACGGCGATCACGTGCTCGTAGGTCTGTCAGGGGGCAAGGACTCGCTCTTCCTGCTCGAGATGCTGGGACGACAGATGCGCATTCATCACCCTCACTTTCGCGTAGAGGCACTCCACGTGCGCATGAAGAACATCAGCTATGAGTCCTCGACCGACTATCTGGAACGCTTCTGCCGACAGCTCGACATTCCGCTGCACATCCGTATCACGAGCTTCGACGTGAACGATGCCGAGCATTCTTCAGGTCGCGATTTGCGTCGCCAGAAGTCTCCCTGTTTCCTATGCTCTTGGAACCGAAGGAAGCAGTTATTCAACCTGGCACAGGAACTGGGATGCAACAAGATTGCACTGGGGCATCATCAAGACGACATGATCCATACAGCTCTCATGAACCTCACGTTCCAGGGGCGCTTCGGCACCATGCCCGCCCTGCTCAAGATGAAGAAGATGCCCTTGGCCATCATCCGCCCGCTCTGCATGATGGAGGAGCGCGACATTGCCCGCTATGCCGAGCTAAGCGGCTATGAGAAACAGCTGAAGAGATGTCCTTACGAGCACGACAGCCATCGCACAGACATTCATGAGCTCTTCGCACTCGCCGAGCGCATGAATCCCGATGCACGACACTCCATCTGGAATGCGCTCAACACAGCCGGAAAACTGGTCGAAGACTATTAAAAACACTTAATTATTTACAGCTCTTTCCCGCTTATTTCAAAGAAATGAATATCTTTGTAAATTATTAAAACAGAAAAAGAGCTTTCCTATGAAACGAAAACTGATATTCTTGATTTGCCTGCTGCTCGCCATGCCTTTTGCTACAGCTGATGCACAGCGCAACAAACGCAACACGAAGAAGAAGGCGAAAATGGCCCTTCAGGACGAGAACCCCAAGTTCACTGCCATGCTCGAATCGCTGGCCAAGGTCACCATCATCGACAGCACTGTAGTTGACAGTGCGAAGTTCCTTAACGACATCTACACCAACCGTGAGGAGGGGCGCCTCACAACCTATCAGGAGTTCTTCAAGCAAGAGGGCAATGGCATCGTATATGTGAACGAGCTTGGCAACCGATGCATCTACTCTAAAGTAGATGAACAGACAGGAAGCAGACTCTTGTATCAGAGCGACTTGCTGGCTGACGGATGGACTGAGGGCGAACCGCTTGAGGGAAGCGACGGCAACTTTGGACTCTATGACTTCGACTGCCCCTATCTGATGCCCGACGGCATGACGCTCTACTTCTGCGCACGTGGTTCAGACGGTTTGGGCGGCTACGACATCTACCGCACTCGTCTGGACAGCAAGACAGGAAAGTTCCTGCGTCCGGAAAGCCTCGGACTGCCATTCAACTCAGAGCGCGACGACTATATGTATGTGACTGACGAGCAAAATCAGCTGGCCTATTTCGTGAGCAACCGCCGTCAGCCAAATGGCAAGACTTGCGTCTATACATTTATCCCCTTTGAGTCACGCACCATTGTGACAGCCGACGAGGAAAAGCAACGTTCGCTGGCACGCATCGACCGCATTGCCGACTCATGGGGCGACCGCACCGAGCTCGATGCCGCCCAACAGCGCAAACGCGCTGCCGTAGAAAAGGCTCACGCTCAACGGGCACGTGAGAGCAAGCCCGATTTCCAACTCGTCATCAACGACGAGACCACCTACACCAACATGGGCGACTTCCGCGCAGCATCAAGCCGCACCCAAGCCAAGGAACTGCAAGAAGTGAAAAAGAAACTCGCCACACTCGAGCAGGCACTCGCCAAGAAGCGCAATTACTACAGCAGCGCCTCAAGTCTGGAGCGCCGTGATTTGCAACAGGAAATCTTGAAAGACGAGCAACAGGTAACTGCTTACTACAAGAAGATTCATGCTATCGAAAAGAACATACGTAACGCAGAAAACAAATAATAATACTATGGAAAAAAAGACCTTTGCACCTTCAGAACTGATCATCAATGAAGACGGTTCATGCTTTCACCTGCATCTGCGCCCCGAACAATTGGCCGACCGCGTCATTCTCGTGGGCGATCCTGCCAGAGTAAACACTGTGGCCAGCCACTTCGATACCAAGGAATGCGAGGTGAGCAGCCGCGAGTTCCACACCATCACCGGCACCTATAAAGGCAAGCGCATCACCTGCCAGAGTCACGGCATCGGATGCGACAACATCGACATCGTGGCAAATGAGCTCGATACGCTGGCCAATATTGACTATACCACTCGCACTGAGCGCGACGAGCATCGCACGCTCACGATGGTGCGCATCGGTACATGCGGCGGTCTGCAGCCGTTCACTCCCACAGGGTGCTTCGTGGCTTCGGTCAAGAGCATCGGCTTCGACGGACTTCTCAACTACTATGCCGGACGCAACAATGTGTGCGACCTCAAGATGGAAGAAGCCTTCAGGCAGCACATGAATTGGGACCCCATCAAAGGTGCCCCCTACGTCAGCATAGCCGATAAGGACCTCATCGAGCAGATTGCACAGCACGACATGGTGCGTGGCTACACCATCGCTTGCGGCGGCTTCTACGGACCACAGGGCCGTGAACTGCGCGCCCCCATCGCCGATCCGCAGCAGAACGAGAAGATTGAGTCATTCGAGTACGACGGAATGCGCATCTGCAATTTCGAGATGGAGTCGTCAGCACTTGCTGGCCTCGCCTCTCTCCTCGGCCATCGCGCCATGACCTGCTGCATGGTCATAGCCAATCGCTATGCCAAGGAGATGAACACGGAATACAAGAACTCCATCGACGCCCTCATCGAGAAAGTCCTCAACCGCATCTAAAGTCCCGCATGTTACTGTGCCTCAGCAACTTTCAAAAATAAAAAGAAATGACATCCTTCGAAAGCGATTACAACAACGGAGCCCATCCTGAAGTGCTCCGACGTCTCATAGAGACGAACGATGAGCAAAGCCAGTCTTACGGCTTCGACAAATGGAGCGAATCAGCACGCGAGAAGATTCGCGCCGCTTGCCAGTGTCCAGATGCCGAAATCTTCTTTCTTGTAGGCGGCACACAGACCAATGCCACCGTCATTGACGGCGTGCTCACAGGCTATGAGGGCGTTATAGCAGTTGACACAGGCCACATCAATGTCCACGAGTCGGGGGCCGTCGAAGCCTTCGGCCACAAAATCATCATTTTGCCATCGCACAACGGCAAGCTGACAGCCGACGACCTGCGCAACTTCCACAACCGTTTTTATGCCGATCCCGTCTATGAGCACATGGTCATTCCTGGCATTGTCTATATCACTTTCCCCACCGAGTTGGGAACGCTCTATAAAGCCAACGAGATTGAAGCCATCTACCAGCTCTGTCAGGAATACGAAGTGCCACTCTTCATCGATGGGGCACGACTGGGCTATGGCCTCATGTCAGACGAATGTGACTTCGACCTTCCGTGGTTAGCTCGCCATTGCGATGTGTTTTACATTGGCGGCACCAAGGTTGGTGCACTGTGCGGCGAGGCGGTCGTTTTTCCCCGTGGCAATGCCCCACGCCATTTCTTCAACATCGTGAAGCAACACGGAGCCTTGCTCGCCAAGAGCCGGTTGGCAGGTGTGCAGTTCGATGCTCTCTTCACCGACGGTCTCTATTTCAACATTGCCCGTCATGCCATAGAGAAGGCCAAACAGATGCGCCAACTGTTCAAGGAGGCAGGTCTTAGTGTGACCGACTCCCCCACCAACCAGCAGTTTGTTGTTCTCACCCCCACCCAGATAGAGCAAATCAGAAAAACGATAGCATTCGAGACATGGGAGCCTATCGATGAAGGGCACACGCTCTGCCGTTTCGTCACCAGTTGGGCCACAACCGAGGCCAACATGCAGGAACTGGCATCTGCCCTAAGAGCACTATAGCTTTCACGCCCCGTCCTTCCCCTCCCACCTCCCCCACATCACCCACATCGCCCACGCCGCCCACCATACCCACCTCCCCCGCCATGCCCACCATCCCCACCTCCCCCACTCCTCCTCCCCTCTCCTCTCTCAGCGAAGACACCATCTGTGCACCAGCCACAGCTCCAGGTGGTGCGCTTAGCATCATTCGCATCAGTGGTCCTCAGTCCCTGTCCATCGTCAGTTCCGTATGTCGCAGTGTCACAGCGACCACCCCAGCAAATACCGTTCACTACGGTCGCATCTCCAACGGTTCCGAGATCATCGACGAAGTCATAGTCACCATTTTCCGTTCCCCCCATTCCTACACAGGCGAAGACAGTGCAGAGATATCCTGTCACGGTTCGCGCTACATCATTCAGCAGATTCTTGACCTCCTCGTGCAGAAAGGCTGTCGCATGGCCAATCCTGGAGAATTCACCCAACGGGCATATCTCAACGGAAAGCTCGACCTCTCGCAAGCCGAGGCCGTAGCCGACCTTATTGCCTCTAACAACAAAGCCACCCACGACATCGCCCTCTCTCAATTACGCGGACATTTTTCCTCCGACCTTTCCCGCCTGCGCGACCAACTGCTGCAACTCACCTCCCTCTTAGAACTCGAGCTCGACTTCTCCGACCACGAGGACCTTGAGTTTGCCGACCGTACCGAGCTTCTCCAGCTGGCTCAGCAGATTGAATCCCACATCGCCCATCTTGCTAAGAGCTTTGAGACAGGTCAGGCATTGAAACAAGGCATCCCCGTCGCCATCGTCGGTAAGACCAATGTAGGCAAGAGCACCCTGCTCAATCGACTCCTTGGCGATGACCGTGCCATTGTCTCCGACGTACACGGCACCACGCGCGACACCATCGAAGACACCATCGACATCCAGGGAGTCACCTTCCGTTTCATCGACACCGCAGGCATTCGTCAGACCACCGACAAGATAGAACAGATTGGAATCACACGTACCTATCAAGCCATTTCCAAAGCTCGCATAGTCCTTTGGCTTCTTGATGCCCCCCCCACAGCCACCGAACAGCAAAACATGCAGACATGCTGTGAAGGAAAGAAACTCATCATCGTCATTACCAAATCAGATAAGGGCATATCGGTAGCAGGAGACTCTTCATTCTCCATTCCTCATTTTTCTCATATAGAGATTTCCGCAAAGACAGGCCAAGGCATTGAATCCCTTGAGCGTTCCATCTACGAAGCAGCCGACCTTCCCGTCATTTCCGCCTCCGATGTCATTGTCACCAATGCCCGTCACTACGATGTGCTTCAGCGTGCTCATGTCAGCATTCTCCGTGTCCTTGACGGTCTCACTGCCAATCTAAGTGGTGATTTATTGTCCGAAGATCTTCGCCAATCCCTTGACATCCTTTCCGAAATCACTGGTGGTCAAATCACCCCTCAGGAAACCCTCAACAATATCTTCAAACACTTCTGCGTCGGCAAATAGGTTTAGTTTAGTCCTCTTTATATAAAGCTGAGTAAACCAAATCGATTACCAAAGGATTAAAAAAGAATTTTTCAGTTATAATGAATTAAATACATCTTGTATGATAAACCCAGAAATTCGTAGGTTACACATGCTTAAGAAAGCGCATGCAAAATCCAAGGTTAGGGCAATAAAGAAGAATGCAAAAATAACATCTTTTGATGTTCTGTATGAGCATGGTCGTTGCTTAATTTGTGGAAAAAAGGATGCCTCAAAAACTAATTCTCACCTAGTACCAAGTTTTCTGGTATCTATGTATGATAGTTACGACAATTCCGGAAAACGAGACAGAGACTTACAGATATCGATTACAGATATTGGCAGGTCAACATATGTTGGTGCAATACCAAGTACAAAATACGAGGATATTTTTAATGAGGATAGCCTTAATGACGAGAAGCGTATTGAGGAATTGAAAAAAAATCCAGATGCAATAGATTACGTATTTTGTCCTACATGTGAAAAACTATTAGCGAATCTCTTAGAATCTCCATATGCTGACGCATTTAAACAAAACAAAAGAATTGATGGTTCCATAGCTTATTATTTCTGGATATCTGTTATTTGGAGAATGAATTCTTGTCGCAAGAACTACGGATTCCAACTAGATAAATCAACATCAAATGCTCTACATGAAATGCTGTTATCATACCTTGACAATAATGGTCAGCTCAACGAACGAAACCAACCAAATCCAGATATCTTTAAATACAAATTACTATATTGTCCAAATTATTGCAAGGATACTCAAAAAGGATTCCAATACTGTAATTACAAGAACAGTGTACTCACTTTTATAATATCAGATTTTATATTGATAGGTTACTTAGGAAAAACAAATAATCTACCAAACAACTATATGTTCGATATTATTAGCGATACCATAAAAAAGGCTGATTATAATACAGGTAATGAAGAAACTGAAAACAAATTGATTATTGATATAAAAGTTATGGAGTCAGTAATCAGTACCTTTATCAAATTTGCCGTAAAGATTAAGAAAAAGCACTATGTCAGAGTTATTTCCATGCTCTGGAAGCAGTTGAACATTCCTATTCGACTAACAGAGTCTATAATGAAGGAAATATTTTTTGAGATATTTTCAGAAGAGACAAAATTAGCTGAGCGTGAAACTGTACATAGCATTGCTATAGCAATTGAATCAGTATTAAAAAAACATGGAATAATGAAACTATAGTCAACAATTGATATGAATACCAACAAATGAATACATATACTTATAATGGAAAAGGCGAGTTCCTTGGCTGTGGAGCGCTCAATTGGTCAAATTGGCTTGTGGCGCTTATTGGGGCTATGGTGTGTTGCCTCAATATCGGTGCACAAAACTTGCTCGTAAGGCCATATCCCTTTGTCCGTCAGTTATACACTAATCATATTTATGAAATCTTTCAAGATCAGGAGGGCTACATCTGGATAGGCACCACGGCAAGTCTGCAGCGGTGGGATGGACATTGGCTCATGAACTTCCGCAACACTGATGAACACACACACCTACTTGCCGACAACAACATATCCAACATCGCTGACACCCGCCAGCTCCTGTGGATATGTACCAGGGGGGGCTTAACTCTTTATGACAAACACAACGGTCATTTCTTTCCACCGACAGACAAGCGGATTCTCAATAAATGGATCAATGGAATCTGTAACGACAACGCAGATGGCATGTGGCTGGCCATTGGAACAGAATTGTATCATTGTAATGCAACGTGCACCAACATCGAATCAGTTAACCCTTTTGGCAAGCAAAAGGGAAAGTCTCATATCAATGCCATTTACACTGACAGCAAAGGTTTTCTATGGGTGTTGTGCAGTGATGGGAAACTGATGAGAGGACGTGACGGCAGGTTCGTTGTCGTTCCATCCATACCCAAAGGAATTGCTTGCACTATGTTTGAAGATGCTGATGGGCACTATTGGTTCGGTACTTGGGGACAGGGATTGTGGCAATATTTACCGGAAGGAGACCGAGGCACAGGCGAATGCTGGGTGCAACATCACGTGCAGAATGATGAAACAGGAAGCGAGGAAGGTATCTTTTTCTGCATACAACAAGACAAGGCAAAGCGCTGGTTATGGATGTTGTCGTACAAGAAACTCTATGTTTTCCAATATGATAGTGGAAAACTGACCCCCATAGACCTGACAGCCTATTTGTCGCCACTGCATGACTACACCAATATGATATGTGACAATGTGGGCAATATCTGGCTGGCTGCCAACGACGAAAGTTTCATTGTCAGTTTTGACTCTTCTGGAATACTTGGCTTTCGTACACTTCAGTCATCATGGCAGACTGATGGAGACCTCTATAATGTATATGCGGATGGCAACTATATCTGGCTGAACTGGCAACGCAACGGCTTGCAGTTGTACGATAGGATACAAAACGAATTGACCAGCTTGCACAACTTGAATCTGCCAGAAATGTCGGTTATCCGACCATCACGTAGCACGGCAGCGGTTTGGGTGGCGCAGAAATACTATTCTACTGCTTACCGCCTTACCCATCAGCAGGACAGGGTGACCGTAGATGACAAGGTGGACTTGGAGGCGGTGCTTAAAGACTCTCGTCCAATCATAGATCTTGTTGAAGATAGACAAGGCGACGTGTGGATGCTGACGCCCCGTCATCTTGCCGCAAGGCTCAATGATCCTGACAGGTCGATAGCCATTGTGGACATTAAGGACCCAACCGCCATTGCCCAATCCCCCAAGACGGGCACACTATTGTGTGCTGCAGGGAAAAACCTTCATCGGTGCAAGGCTAAAGAACGATACCTGACCATCGGCAACGTGACAACGCTCGACATGTTGTCAGACAATGAGAAGGTGATAGCTATGAGTCTTGACAGCAACGACTGCCTCTGGCTGGCTACATCCATGGGGCGGACCTTCTTTAGCGACCGGGACATGAAGAAATTCAAACCTTCGCCAGTCGATTCATTGCTGAACGACGGACTTATTGAGGACATACTCTCCACGCCAAACTCTGTTTGGCTGATGAACGTCAAGAAGGTTGTGTGCTTTGACTTGCGGCGACAGACTGCCACCGTCTATCAGACAACCGAGGACCTCGTCAATATCCTCAGTTTTCGGCATCGAGCAATCTGTCAAGATGGAGACGGGGTGTTGGCTGGCGGATATGGCGGATTCACTCACTTGCCTGAACTGCGGAAAAATAAAACAGTCCCAGTTGTGCCACCAGTGCTTACCGATGTGCTGGTGGATAGGAAAAGTATCTTTTTTAGCGGTAATGGCGCATCCGAAAGTTCCTTCAGTCATGTGGTTTTGCCTTCTGATGCCCACAACATTGAGCTGCGCCTTTCACAACTGGCTTACTATGCCGGAACCCAGCAACGCTTGCAGTATCGTCTGAAAGGATTAGAAGATAGATGGTCGGAACTGGAATCGGCATATCCTCATGTCGAAATATCGTCACTCCCCTGCGGAACCTTCAAACTGGAAGTGCGAATTGCACAATCTGATGGTCGCTGGAGTGAACCTCTATTTGTGACCAAAGTGAAGAGGCTTCCTGCATGGTACGAGACAGCGCTGGCTCACATCCTTTATCTGCTCCTGGCTTTAGCAGCGCTGGCCGGTACGACGTGGTTCATTCTACGCCGGCACAGACGCAAAGTGGAGACAGAGGTGTTGCAGGCCAAGGTGTCTGCCATTACCGCAGATCATCATCTCACCGATAAGATGATAGCCATTATAGACCATCACCTCGACGACTCTGACTTTGGACTGGAGCAACTGTTGGCAGAGATAGGCATGAGCAAGAGCACACTCTACCGCCAGCTGAAGACCGAGACCGATATGACACCATCTGACTTCATACGGAACATACGCCTGAAACGTGCCTGCGAGATGTTGTTGTCGCAAAAGATGACGGTGGCGGAGGTTGCGTATGCCACAGGTTTCTCTAACCCGAAATACTTCACTCGATGCTTCAAGGATATGTTTGGCAAGACGCCTACGGAATATATCCGCAGTCAGCAAAAGTCGAACGGGGAGCTTGATGGACAAGGGGCAAAAATGTCTCAAAACAGGGGTCAAATCGTGTCATGATACCCCTGTTACCCCACTATAAGCCTATTTTGAACCTTTTTATGTTGCTATGAGGGTATTTTTGCACCATCATTTCAACACATCTAACATCTAAAGGTTTTATCAAAATGGCAAAGAAAATCAATCTTATCTCGGCATCACAAGCAGCTGCTTGTATGATGTCACTCTTTCTTGCACTGCCTGCAACGGAAGCCAGAGCAGACGAGCTGAAGCCTGTAACTACCGTATGGGTTTCTCTTGATGGAAACGACGCAAATAACGGTTCGCAAGATCAGCCTCTGGCAACGCCACAGAAGGCTTTGCAGTTGGTGAGGGAAATGCGACAGTCGGACAGCGGAAAGTCGCTTGGAGAGGTACACATCGTGCTTAAGGGTGGAACTTATTATCTGAGCAGCACTTTGGTGCTGAATAAGGATGACAGTGGAACAGCGGACTCGCCAACCATCATTGAGGCTGAAGAGGGACAAAATGTGGTGCTGAGTGGCGGAGCTGTGGTCAGAAACTGGGAACTAACGGAAAACGTCGTGGGATTGCCCCAAATAGCACAGGGGCATGTATGGAAAGCCACCATTCCTCAGACAGGGAACGCAACTGTTCCTTTTCGACAGATGTGGATTGGCAATAACAAGATGCGACGTGCCAGCACATTCGACAAACTCTCACTGCCTCGAATCTTTTCGGTGAACAAGTCCAAGGGGGAACTCATTGTTCCGCGTCCAACACAGAACTTCGCTAATGACAAAGGGTTGGAGATGACCATTATCCAAGACTGGGTAACCAATGTGATGCGGGTGGAAGAAATCACCTCGGCCGGCGAGCACAGTATTTTCACCTTCAAGAATCCCGAGAGCGCCATTGAATTCAAGCGGCCATGGCCAATCCTTCGCGCTGATGCAAGCAGCTCCACCAATCACATGTTCTACCTCTCCAATGCGATAGAACTGCTCAATCGGCCACAAGAGTGGTATTGCGATGGAGAGCAGGGCGTGGTGTACTACTGGCCTCGTAGAGGTGAAAATACCGAAACAACAGAAGCTGTCGTGCCAGTGCTGGAGACCATCGTCAACATTTCGGGAGACAGCGAAAAGAAAATAGAGAACATTGCATTCCGCGGCATCACATTTGCTCATAGCTCATGGCTACGCCCTTCGCTGGAGGGACATGTGCCACTGCAGGCTGGGCAATGGCTCTACGATGCCTATACTGATGCTTCTTCACGTGCTGGTAATGTGGCATGGGTGGGACGACCAGCTTCGGCCGTCAGCGTCAGCAATGCACGTTCCCTTTCCTTTGAAGACTGCCACTTCACACAGACAGCATCTACTGCCATTGACTTTGTGGCTGGAAATAAGCAAATGCTGGTGCGTGGCTGCACATTCAGCGACATTGGCGGAACAGCCATCTTGGCTGGATACTTCGGCGACAAGACTTTTGAAGCCCACGAACCCTACAACCCCAGCAATACCGATGTTGTTTGTGAGGGCATCGTCATCGACAACAACTATATTGCTCATCCGGCTACTGAAGACTGGGGATGCTTGGGTATTTGCATCGGTTATGCCTCAAATGTCACTATCAGTCATAATGAGATATACGACACACCTTATTCTGCTATCAGCATGGGATGGGGATGGACACAGGAGGAAAACTGCATGCACGACAATCACATCACAGGCAATTATATCCACAGCTTCTGCAATCAAATGAGAGATGGTGGTGCCATCTACACCCTATCTTCCCAGCCTAACTCATCTATTACCAACAACCGCATAGAAGATGTTGGCAACCCGATGTTCAATCCCATCATGTGGGAAAGCATGGCACACGCACAATTCGACTTGTACACCGATGAGGGATCTGACTACTTCACAGTGAAAGACAATTGGTGTGAGCGGGGAGAAATATCGAAGAACAAGAATGGTGCACACAATACATGGGGAATTAACAACAAGACGGTCTCTGCAGCAATCAAGCAAGACGCAGGACTGCAGAATGACTATGTCGACATCCGACAAAGGGTGAGAGATCAGGACCTTGCTCCGCTTGATTCTATCAGCGAAGATTCTGAAGAAACCCAGCAACTCTCTTATCCTATAGATAAGATTGCAGGCGAACCCGTCAAACAGATTGTGGATGGTGAGGAATATGTGATGCAGAACAGCAATACTACACTCGCCAACCGAAATCTCTATTGGGAATGGGGTACATACCTGCGCACTCACTCCGATGGAAAAATAGACGATGTGACATTCATCGTTCATGAACATCAGACGACTGAAGGCAAGACGCTGTGGTCATTCGAGATCAGTTCGGAAACCGGTAAAGGTAAATTTATGGGAAGAACCAATGGCTCTAATGTTCAGATCACAGATGATGAGATGCTATGGAATGTCAGCTATGCCGAAAGCAACACGAATGAAGGAAATGGTTTTGTTCTCTTGCTTGATGGAGACATGCCTGGCCAGGGGCACGAGATGGTTATGAACGGCAGCGCCGACTGGGTGGTTAACTATGTTGATGGCAACTCTACAGATAAAACTGCAGAAACCACTCACTGGTCATTTACACGTACGGCAGATATCAATGCCGCTGATGTCAAGGAGTACAATGAGGCAAAACTTGCTCTTTATCAATATCTTGTAGAAGCATTGCAGATGTGTGAAAGGGACATTCCAGGTGCAAAAGAAGCCTATGACAAGGCTATTATAGTGTATAACAAGGCGGCAAACACCATAGAGGAGATGCTGAAATCTGTGGAAGATATCAAGGAGGTCATTGCTACTTCAATAGTTAATTACCAACAGGATGTACCAGCCTCATACGGCATAGTAAATCCCAGTTTCGAGAACACATCTTCGCAACACAACACCAACAGCTCTGTGCCTTTTGGCTGGACGATGACCAAGGATGGAGTGGAGGTGACAGACGCAACACAGTGGGCTTGGTGTGGAGCAAACACCGACGCAAACAATACGGATGGCTACTTCATCTGGGGCGTATGGCACTGGGGAGCATACGGCAATATGGAACTCTCGCAAACCTTGAAGGGTCTGCCTAACGGACGATGGAAGCTTACCGCACGACTCATGAACAACCATACAGAGAATGGCAACATGGCTCGAATCTTTGCAGATCAGAACAGTATGCTCGCTGGTGAGGCAAGTGCATACAGCGAATTGCCTGAGGGCGAAAACTGCAGCTTTGAGGGGACGTGGGCAGAGAGTGACAGAGATTTGAGTCATGTCATGACCGTTTACGCTGATGTAAATGATGGTATGCTGACCATTGGCGCGAAGTCAAATGGATTCTTCAAAATTGATGACTTCAAGCTTACATACCTCGGCGATAAACCAACAACAATAGCAGACATCCCTAAGGACAGACCACAGTCGAGAGCCATATATGATCTGACAGGAAAAAAAGTCAGCACGGTAGGTCATGGGGTGTATATCGTAGATGGCAAAAAGGTTGTTTACTAACTGAACCATAGAAAGTATAAAATGAAAAGAGGAAGTGGTGCGCTTTGCGTATGCACTTCCTCTTTTTTGTGGTTTCTTGTATAAAACCGCTCAAGGCCAAGGACAACTTTCCCCCCCCTCAATGTCTTCGGTAATTCCGCCTCGACGGATGATAGACACCGATGAATTTACGCGAATGGCAAGAGAGTTTTTCGACCAGAAGTAACAATCATATACAATATTAGTTGGTGGTGTAATGTTAAATATGTATTTTTGTGTTCAATTTTAGTACTGATGCGATAATTTCTGATTTCATTCAAAAATGCAAACATCTACGCGTATTTACAGGGCTAAACGAAGTTGGAAATCCAAATTTCGAAGTAGAGCCATTTCAAATCGAAAAATGTTTAAATCTTCCACAATGCCCATATATAAAGCGTTTGACGAATTTGATTTCATTTTTATCGCATCAGTAGTAATTCTCACTTATCATTGTCTTGAGAAGAAGGCAACGCTGTTACGGCAGGAAGATACCACAAAACCGTATTAATATGCACAAATAAAGGACATACTGAACAATGCTCTATGTTATGCCAATGAGACTCAAAACACTAACAATCTTTTGCGAGTTACACGCAAATTAGCAGATATAGAGACTTATGAGGGTAAATGCAAAGATGCCGTTGAAAGGATAGAGCAATATATAACTGCTGACTCATGCATAGATAAAAGGTATGATGTGTATTTGTTGGCTTCACTAGGAGAGGCATACAGGAAAAGTGGTAATTTAGAGATTGCCCGAAAATGCTTCGAGAAAGTCTTAAAGGCCAGCAGAGAAAAGAACATTCCTGGATGGATTGCACACGCAGAGCTGGCAATGGCAATGATTGATTATGATTTGAAGTGCTACTCCAAAGTCATCGAATCTACCATGTTAGTAGAAAAAGCTTATGCTTCAATTAATCATGAGTGGGGTATTATCAATTCGCAAACACTTAACATGATTGCAAATTATAAAGCCAATGGTTTTACATCGCAGATAGCAAGCAAAGTTGAATACTTGATAGAACGTTCCACAAAAATGAACTATCGGTATAATATCTCTATTCTAGAGGAATTCAAGAAGTCCAAGGACATTGAATATTACCAATTATTTTTCTTGTAAAACAGTACATTACATATATTATGGGTAAAATTATTAAAATTGAGAACAATGAAATAACCAAAGCTATGGAAGGGGTTACTAGACAATATCTTGTTGGGAACCTAAAACTTCCACAGAAGTTGCAGCATATCAAATCTGAAGATTTAGAAATTGGAATTAGTTCATATTCCAAATACACCGAAGAACCGCCTCATAAGCACTCCTTGGCTACAGAATATCAATATGTTTTATCTGGATGGACGAAATATATTGATACAGAAAATATGGTTGAATATGAATTTAAGAAAGGAGACTTCTATGCCATTGAGACAAACACCTCCTATGCTCAGAAATGTAAAGCTGGAACAAACATCTTATTCATAAAGGTCCCTTCAATTAACGACAAAGAAGTTGTAGATGTTACTGAGACTATTCAAGCATGGTATGATGACGGTCTGAAAACAGTCAGAAAAGACTATGCTCATTTACCTGATATGCCAAAGGCTAATTCAATGAAACCTGCGGCGGCTGTTGCAATCATAAATGACAGCAAGGTTCTCATGCTTAAACGTAAGGACAACAAAAAATGGACACTTCCCGGGGGTACTCTCGAATTAGATGAAAGTCTGAGTGACTGTGCCATTCGAGAAATCAAAGAGGAATGCGGCCTTGATGTCGTTATTACAGATATTATCGGAACATACACAGATCCCGATATAAGAATAGAATACTCTGACGGTGAAGTCAGACGTGAATTTACGATTGTCTTTCATGGCATCGTGCAATCTGACGATGTAATTCTTGACGAAGAATCATCCGCCTATCAGTAGATTAGTTTAGATAATGTGGGAGATTTGCCTATGGCAGAATCTCAGAAGAAAAGAATTGCTGATGTTATAGAGTACTTCCATACACAAAAAAAGGTCTTCAAATGATGAAATTTACAGATTCAAGATTAAACCACAGCCTGAATGTGGCTCGTAAAATGAAGGAAATCATACAAAACAATCCGGACTTATTTACTTGTAAGCCGGAAGAGGGCTTCTATTTGGGCATCGTTCACGATATTGCATATGAATTTGTCGAAGACCCTATTTTTCACGAACACAAAGGAGGAGAACTATTAAAAGAACTTGGTTTTAAGTATTGGAGGGAAGTATATTATCATGGTGATCCTGATGCAAATTACATTTCACCAGAATTGATGCTATTAAACTATGCTGATTTAATAACTGGTCCTAATGGTGAAAATTTGACAATATCCGAAAGGTTAATTGATATTGCGAACAGATATGGAGAATCGTCCATACAATATATCAAGGCCAAAAGGCTTTCAGAGAAAGTCATTTGTGAATTTGTTCCAAAAATAAAAAAGCCCATCAGTGATTCTAATGTCCCCTTATACTATTAATGGTTTCATTTCCTGCAAAAAAGCATCGATAAACATTTAAAAAAGCGGTTTTTCTCATCTTAATAGAATTTATTCTATTTTTTTCGTACTTTTGTACCCAAATTATAGGTTTTATGACTGACCAAGAAATTGTAAAAGGACTGATAGAACGTGACAAGCGCATAACGGAGGATTTTTTCTTCGTTAAATGCAGACCATTGTTCTGCAGTATCATGAACATCGTATTCGACTATGAAGTGGAATACGATGAAATGGTCAATGAACTCTATGTATACCTTATGGAAGACGATGCCATTAAATTACGTAACTTCGAATATCGTAGTTCCGTTTACCAATGGTTGAAGATTCTCGCCATTCGCTTTTTCATTAAGAAAAGGGCTCGACTGATAGATAATTCCAGTGGTGAGCCTCCTTATGACAAAAGAGATCAAATAGCTGCACCAAAATCAGATGTAGCAGTAGAACATGATATCGAACGGCTTTTCGAGGCCATGCCGACCAAGAGATATGTGTACGTAATCCGTCGGCTGATACTTGAAGAATGTGAACCAGAAGAACTGGCGCGGGAGATGAACATAACAACCGCGAACCTGTACAATATAAAACGGCGCTCTATGGCTCAACTGACTCGTATCGCCCTTAACGACAGAAGAAAATATGGCAAATAAAGACTTGATATCCGACGAATTGCTGGCCGCCTATCTTGATGGCAACACCAGTGAAGAGGAAACGAAGCAGGTGCTACAGGCTCTAAAGACTGATAAGCAGTTGCAAGAGGTTCTTAACGTCGCTCTTCAGGCAGAGGATGAAGCATCGATAATTCCACTGCGAAGTGAAGTTTTACCCATGCTTCAGATGGCAGCACTAAGCGGTGAAAACGTCTGCGCCGTGCTATGTGAAATCTTCATTCTCCAACATCATAATATCTCCTACGACAAAGAAAATCTTATCAATACTGCAAGAAAGAACGATTGGCTAAAGCCAGAGGGTACACCTCTCTATTGCTTAGGCAACTTGCTGGCTTATTCCGGAATGTTTGTTAGCAGGAGATATGATTCAACACTGGATGATATCCGCAGTGCACTTGAAAAAGACAATGATGTAGTTATTGGTGTTGATCGTGAAAAACTATATGCTGAGGAAATTGATCTGGAGGACTTGACCAATCATGCTGTCGTAGTAACAAAGATAGAAAGCGATGCCGTTACCATCTTTGACCCCTACGAAGATCCTTACGTCAAGAAGGTTCCTATTTCAGATTTCCTTAATGCCTGGAAGGAGTCTCATAACTACATGATTCAGGTATTCCAGTCTGTGGAAGAATATGAACCCCATCCTATTAATGTGGACTCTATTCCCCTTAATGAGAACCTTGAAGAACTTATAGAAGCCATTGCTGAGAACGCCCATGACATTTGGGCAGAAAAGATGATAGGACGTGGATGGTCATACGGTAAGGTGAGGGATGAAGAGAAGAAACAAGACCCTTGCATACTTCCCTATACAGCACTTCCTGATGATGAAAAGGAATACGACCGTCTCATGGCTTATAACACTATAAAGTTAGTTAAGAAATTAGGTTTTACCAGTTCTGGCAACGGCTGAAATATAGCACAATTATAATTTTTTTGTTTGGCATGATAGAAAGGGCTACTTCGGTGGCTCTTTTTTTTTGTATTCATTCTGGAAATATGGACAGTATCACGCAAAATTTCACCGATCAAGAACTCATGAACAGGCTTCATGAGTTGATGGAAGCCCCTCATCCGCAAATGGATGCCTCTCTCTTTGATTCTGAGGAGAGCATATCAAGTAAAACCATTAGTACTCCCAATTTGAAGGACATTAGGAAAATTGAACTATCATTATCAACAAGCGATTCAGCAGACTATACTGACGGTTGTGTTATTGTAAGCATCCAGGCAAGGAAAGGCTCGATGATTAAGGAGGGTCGTTTCACTTGCTTTGTCTACACAGATGACTATTCACCGATGTGCAACAGCGATGTGACATATAAGTTCAATCGCGAAAACAGTATCAATGTGAGTATCGTCATGCTTTCTTTCCGCATTTGGTTGCCAGGGAAATACTTCCTTTTGGTTCGTGATAAGAATAATGGTTCTCTTGCACGTATTGACTTCGAGGTGGACAAGTCAATGAATATTATTCAGCAGCCACTAACGATGTGTCCAATCTGTAGTATAGAAGACATCCTTACCACTAGTGTGGAAAACGCAGAGTCGAGCTGGGATGTTCTCTCAACAACTCCCGGAACCGCCGAGTTAAGAAAATATGCTCTGGAGAGTAGGCGGTTGAAAATCTACAATGAGTTTCGGAAGGGACTAAGTGGCAGAGAATTGAAAGTCAGCCGAAATCTTCTGATCTATACCACGAACAGGGACTGGAACGCCGAAATCCTTCAGTCTTTCCAGAAACTCGCTGTACCAGGCTACTACTATATTCACATTGACTGCAACACGCTCTACAACGCAGCCCTACAAAATCCCTTTGAGCCCTTGAACGAAAAGCTGAACAATACAACCAATCAGGTCTTTTGCCTGACAAGCCCAGGAGCATTGCTCAGCACAGGAGGAAAAGTGGTCACGCGACAGATTGTAGAGAAAATCTGTGAAGACAAGGAGAAATACAAGCTTTGGCTATGTGGCGGCAAACAAGAAATCGAGAGTGTTCTGGATGTCTATCCTTCACTGAAAGAATTGTTTCTTTGCGGAAACGCCTTAACCCAACAGCCCTACAGCGGCTTTGAACTTGTACAGGCTTTCATCAAGGAACTGGATAATGAGCATCTTGATCCATCCGAGGCTACTATGGATACGCTTGCCAGAGCAATACTGGAACATCATGAACACGGATGTTTCTCAACATGGTCACTAAGCAGCATCCGCCGATATGTTGCTGAAGAAGTTTCTCCTCGTTACCTCTGCCGTGCACTTGAAGGTATCATGTCGGAGAAGGGGGAATTGCCAAAGTTACCTATTGAAGACATCCCCTTCGACCTCCTACCCAACTCAACATCGGAGTTCGAGGAAAGCATCAAGGAACTTAATGAAATGGTGGGACTTGACGACATCAAGAAGAGTATTACGACGATTGCTAACCAGTCCCGTTTTTTCATAGAGCGAAGCAAGGCAGGATTCCATACGTCAAACAAGGCTGCGCAACATGCCATTTTCACAGGCAATCCAGGTACTGGCAAAACGACAGTTGCTAGAATGCTTGGAAAGATTTACCACTCCATCGGCCTGCTTTCAAAAGGCGATGTGATATGTGCAGACCGCACAAGACTTGTAGGCCGCTATATCGGCGAGACCGAAGAGAACATGAAGGCAGTTTTGGAAGAAGCGAGAGGAAACGTGCTCTTCATTGACGAGGCATACAACCTCTATGAGGGTACAGCAGACAGAAAAGACTATGGTGCCAAGGTCATCGACAGTCTACTGACCGTTCTTTCACAGCCCAATCCCGATATGGTCATCATCTTTGCAGGCTATGAGAAGGAAATGGATGCTATGCTGACTTCCAACCCCGGACTGATGGGACGTTTCCCATATAAGTATCGCTTCAGCGATTACGATGCTGACCAATTGATGGAGATTGCACTTCACCTATTTGCCAAAGACGAATACATTCTCAATGAGGAAGCCAAAACCACGCTACGCCAGAGGATAAGCGATACACTATCTCAACGCACCAAGAACTTTGGCAATGCCCGTTGGGTGGAGCAGTTCATCAGAAATGGTATCATCCCCGCAATGGCAAACCGTGTCACACAGGATTCCGTCAAGGATTACCAGCATATCCTCGCCTCGGATATTGAGGAAGGCTATAAGAAGTTTAACCCTCGCATGATAGAACTGAAGCCCCGCCGCCAAGTGGGTTTCAATTCCTAAACAAATCTGTTTTCACACATGATAAAGCAATTGCCATCATACGAAACAACCATCAAGGCCATTAGGGGAGGTAAAGACCCTATGGCCTTCCTCCACCTTGGCATTCTTTATGCCCAGGGCATTGGTACTGAACAAAATGATGTACTTGCTGACTACTTCTTGAAAAAATCACTTGATATGGGATGTAAAGAGGCAGAAGAATATCTCGTCGTTGAATACGAATCTGGGAAAAAGGACTTTGCAGCAGAGTTTAAATCTTACATCGGTGAGGATGGTTCCGCATCACGAGAAACGATAGCCAAACTTAGGGCAAGAGTTGAAGTTGAGAGAAAGGCAAAAAACTATGGGAATCTCTCAAGAATCCGTAATCATCTGACGATAATCTATCCAGAGTACAATCGTGAGAAAGCTATTAAGGACATTCTGCACAGTCGAGATTCCATTGATGCTGACATTCTTTACACCCTCAGTACCGCTGACAATAGATCGGAAGTCTTCTTGAAATCTCAGGACAGGCTACTACAGCAACTCTATGCCCCAATTACCACTGACTCGTGGCTTTATGATACTATAACAAAACTTGACGACATCGATTTGCTGGGAAAGGATGAGAGTGAGCTAGCACAGTGTATTGTAAACCTCACCTCTTCTTACAAAACAATTTGCAAGAAAAACGCCATAGAACCCAAGGAAATATATTCTTTGGACTCTTTAAGATTATATCCGTACATCAGGATTTCAGATTTAGTCCTATTAAGATGGCAGGGATTAAAGGGCTTGTTGTCCATAAAGGACGTAGAGCCAGCCATACATGATAAGTTCTTAAATTGTCTGGATAGTGATGAAAAGTTGCTTAATGTCTGCGAAGAGGTGAAAGATCAAGACCTCCAATTGTTCCTTATCTCATTTGTGGAACTGAACATAGATATTGAATCACTTGAAATCGATTCATTAGCTTTGTTGAAAGCCTATCGCAACAAAGATCTCGAACCTCTTGCAAAACACATTAATGCCTTTTTAGACAGATTGAATAAGGTTGGCATCAAACACTATCTTTCACATTATACAGTAGGACGACTCCCACCTATCGATTTATCTAAAGAATATGCAGATTCCAGTGTCCAACAAAATAGTATTAACAATTAAAACAGTACGATTATGAAATTCTGTAAGTTTTCAAAGATGCGCAATCTTCGCATCCTCGTGTACCTCAAGAAGGTTGGTTGTATTATCTTGTATGCTTTCTTTATCCTGTGCTTCATCACAGGCTGTTACAACATCTGTCATCGCCCGTTTAGCGGCTTCGTCCATTCTGTCATTCTCGATGACCGTTATGACCGCTACTATCACAAGGAAGAACTCAACGAACACATCACCTTCTATAGCAATGGTGCTCATGGCTATGTCAAGAACAACTATACCGACAAGAAGGTGCTTCGTGATGTCAAATGGGTCATTAAATCAGATAACATGGAAGACACATTGGCGTGTTATGCAAGCAACGGCTTCCGTGGTTTCCTCGATGTTCGCACTGGCCGTTCTGTTATCCCCGCCGAACGTTATACAAAAGCGTGGCTTTTCTCTGAAGGACTTGCTGCAGTAATGGAGAAAGATAGCACCATTAAGTTTATCGATACTCATGGCCAGGTGGTCATCAGTAATAAGGACTTCCGCTATCCTGTTTTCTCTTATGGTTATCTTTTCTATGACAGTCTTTGCGCTATGACTGATACATCAGGCAAATGGGGCATCATCAACAGAAATGGCGACTGGGTTGTTCGTCCCGAATACGATGGTATCGCACATGTGCAGACAGGACATTGGAAACTGAGCAAGAATGAACAAAAAGGCCTGCTTGATAAGAAAGCTAACCCCATTCTCCCACTGGAGTATCGTGATATCAACGTGATGGAACAGGGCATTTCGGTTGTATTTGATGACTACTCTATGCAGATGATGACTCTCGACGGATCCCTGAAGTATCAGTTCGTCTCTGGAGATATTGATGATATTTATTACACTACTCAAGAGACAAATGAGATGGGGGATGACATACGTAAGTTGACACCATGCAAGGCCTATTCCACCTATGCAGGCCGCTGCGGCTTGCTCAGTCCAGAGGGAAAGCCATTGACGAAACCCGATTTCACTTCTATTACTAGCATCGGCCCCAACCTCTACTATTGTGTTTACGATTTTACAAACACAGGTATTATCCTCGATGACAAAGGGAATCATGTAAACGAGTAATATGTAATCATATGAATCATGAAAAAGCATGAGCTGATAAGGCTCTCTCATAACCCAGCTTTGATAGATAAAGTCAAAGTTGGGTTAATGCCCGATGGAGCATGTTGTATGAAAAGAAGTCTAAATTCCTCATGACCTCCTCAATGTGCTTATATGATATTTCATTAATTGTTTATTATTTGAAAAGTGATTTTGACATGTCTGCGAGAACCATATTCCTAAACAACCAATGAGCCATTCCACCAGGAATGCGTAAAACACGTTTATTGTTGAGATCCTCTATGTAAATCGGCCTAATACGCCAACTTGAGTTATAGCGATTTTGCCAGTCATACATACAATATTCCCACCATTCTCTATCTCCTCGCCACCATTCTCCTGTTACATATCCATGGTTTAATCCCCATTTTGTAGAATCTAACGCATCTGCAGAACCACATTGGTTATAAACGTATTTAGGAGCCATGCCAAGATCAATTACTTTACCTAATGACACACGACAAATAATTAATGCTTTGTAAGTATTACTCCTAGCATAATATTCTGCTGTACTACGTATGGGGGCAAAATAAATTCCATTGCCTGCAAAATTTCCTCCACCGACCCTCCATATTCCGTCATACCAACTCTTTGAACCGATACGTCCAGGACTTTGACAGATACTTACACTGGCAGATTGCTCTGTTCCATGATATAAGGTAAGTGCAGGCACAATGGTATCTATCACTGTCCAGAAAACACTCTCAGCAAGTGAAAGCAGGTAGTGCCATCCATATTTGACCAGTCTTAAAGGTAACAAAAGTAACCACGTGATAAAATTAGCACCGCCTTCTTTAGATGAAGTTGGGTCGAAAATTTCACCCATGTAATTAAAGAACTCAAAACTGCTATGAACAACTATGTTATAGAAGAAAGCATTGACAAAGCGGAGAGGTGTTAGTACCACATAAAGAGGAATCTTCATAACAGTCCAGAAACCGCGCATGAATTTGTTAAACCCATCTGAACCATGATGCCTCTTATAAAGTGGTCTCCAAGGCTTTGACAAATGGCGTTGCAACCCATTTAGGAAACTGAAGAGAAAAGATAGTACCCTGAAAAAAGCATAATATAACACTCCTAACACCGGGACACTTCGTCGCAATAACAGTCTAAGCAGAATGAGACCTACTACAATGATAACACCCCAGAAACCAAGTTCTATAAGTTCATTGTCCATGATACCTAATCAATATATACTATCTTCCGTCCGCTAATCTCACCCTCATAGACTTTTTCACCCTGAACATAAATAGTGCCATTCCCATTGTCATAGTCAAAATGGGCTTCTCCTTCTCTGTCCGTATAAACATCTTTAGTACAACCACGGAAGAATCCTTTAAAGACTATTCCTACTTTCTTGTAATAAGCAGGTTTCCCTGTTCTTTTTTCAAACACTTGAACTGTAAACATAATTTATTTGGATTAATTTTAATAATGCTCATCTCCATTTTACCTTTTGCTGGTTTTATGAATCAGGAAGATCGTTAAGATTTACAACGATTCCCTTTTCATCCTTTATCGTGGACGATACTATAGACCTAATAGAACCCAAAATATCTCCCAACTTGCACTTATTTAGGAACTTTCTTGGAATAGTAATTTGTGCACCGACTCGTCTATCACTCCAAAATGCGCCAGATTCAATCATGTCCACTGATGACGGAATACATAAAAACTTTAAACTGTCGCATCCTTGAAAAGCCCCTTGCCCAATGCAAGACACGGACTTTGGTATAATAACACTTGTAAGAGCCTTGCAGCCATCAAATGTATTGTCACTGATACATGTTATATAATCTGGAATGGAAACGGTTGTTAATTTTGCACAGCCTTCAAAGGCACTCTTCCCAATGTGATTCACAGAGCTCGGAATTTTCACATTAGTAAGAGCTGAGCAATAAGCGAATGTACCGTCGCTTATGCTTGTTATGGTATCAGGAATGACAATAGATGCGAGTTTATTACAATTCTCAAAAGCTCCAACTCCAATGTGGGTTACGGAACTTGGTATTTTTATACTTGTGAGTCCTATGCAATCCTGAAATGCTGAATCACCAATTATTGTGACTGTTTCTGGAATAGAAACCGATAACAACCCACGACAATCCCTAAAAGCATCCCGGCCTATTGCTGTTATCCTTTGGCCATCCATGTAAGGAGGAATATCAATAATTCCGGTAAAATCCTGCATAGTACAAAATACATTTCCGTATTCCACCCGCAGTGGAAGATTGGGCTGCGGATTCGACATCTGAGGGGATTCTTTAATTTGAATCCCTTTAGGAGAAATCCCACAATAGATGCACTTCCCGTTTCTTAAGATTAACTGCTTTCCGCAGTTTTTACATATTGCCATAGTTTCTTTGTTTTTTTAATTATCTACCTTTAGCGAATTCAGAGTTGCTGACATCCTCCGTTGTGGCCAAGGCAAACTCAACGATTTCAAAATCATAGTTTTTTAAGAGAGTATAGAATGCTTTTGATACCACCTTGGGGTCATTCTTAAACACGCCGCATCCCCACTTTCCAAGGATCAAAACCTCAACCAATTCCTTTGCTGCCACATCTATAATTTTCTTGATACGCGAATAAATGATTTGCTCATATACCTCGGATGGAAAGCTATCATACCTGAACAACTCAGGTGCAGCACAAGTTATAACATCCACCTTATACCAATCTTTTTTATCCATCATCTTTGGAACAATTGGTCCTGTTCGTTCATCAGTCTTGAATACTACTACATCGGGTGTGTAAATCAAGTCATCGTTACCCATATAATCCATCTCTCCATTCCTTATTTGTCTTTTATGTTGGTTATAGAATGGCTCTCGCATAGCTTCAAGGCAAGGATATAGGGTGGAACATCTGCACAGAGCCTCTTCTTGAGCATTAGCATAGAAAGGATTACCACCAATTGAGCGATTGTTCGCATAGTTTAACACTGCGGTCTTTTTGCCTTTGTATGATTTGGCTGCCTCGAAACTTCTTTTACCTGAGCAGACATAGATGGTTTTGCTCTCATTTACGATCGGCTGATCGATATTCTCTTCATGGGCAACAATATACTGCCTTTGAATAGAACTTCTTACAGCCTCTATTAATTCTGGAATTGACTCATATTGCTTTTTCGTATCAGTCATCACTTCATAATTACTCATCTTACTATACTTTTTAGTTTAACAGATATTACATATGATTTTAGAAATCCCATTGGTTATAACCGGCAGTTTTTTCTATACAGTGCGCTCCAACAATAGGCCAAACGCCAGTAAGTAGATTGAATAACAATATCCATGTCTCGTCGTAATTGTACAGCACTAGATATCCCACCACGGCAAATATGATTTCAACGGGGTAATGAATCCATTCATAATATATACGCCATGTTTTATTTCTGCTGGAAAAATGCCCTCGAACAGCATAGACCATTGTTATAACAGACCAGAGAACAATTGATCCATTTACACTATACATTGTGGCGATTCCCCACCATGATCCGTTCTTTGTTTCGTATTCTGCGAAACTTATAGGAATAATAATAGCTAACACCATGAAAACCAAAAAGATTTGGTATATCAGATTTGGCTTATTGTCTTTACTGTCATATCGTTGCCTTTTCCTTTGTGAATAACCATTATACTGCCCCGAATTATTTGCACAATCCCCATCAGGAACTGCGCCACAATATACACATTTCCCATTTCTTATAATGAGACCTTTCCCGCAATTTTTACATATTGCCATATATTGATCTGTTAGAATTTATTGTATTATCAATTACCCTACATATTATTTCGGTAAAGACTTTCTGCATAAGAAATCTTTGAAGATGCTACAGAACTGCCAAGTTGATAGGCTTTCTGATAACAATTTCTTGCCTTGATGATAAATAATAACTTAGCTTTCTTAATAGGCTTCATGTTTCCATGCCCTTTCACTTTCGGAAGGGTTTCTGCAGCATTGATTAACTCATCCCCCATGCTAATCCATGAATTGATTTCGCTTTCGCGTAATTTTTCCCGTGTATCTGCTAATGCAGCATTACTCTCCATCAATTGCTGATTGGTTTGTCCAAGTTCGTTGTCAAGAGATGACACTTGATTGTCTAATCTTGAGATTTGCTCATCCTTTTCACGGATGATGTCTTTTAATTCATCAACCTCTTTCTGTTTTTGTTCAATGGTTGCCTTCAACTTGGCAATAACCATCTTTGTACTCTTGTCAAACTTCTCTAACTCTTCTGCACGTTCAATTTTCTCTTTGATAAGAGTAATATCCTGGGCAATCTCATCTGCCTTTTGACGATTATCATCACTTGTATTCTCTTCTAAGGAGTGCTCAAGTGAAGCAGTTCGACCTGATATAGAATTAATAGATGCGAAGATATTGTCAATTAATTCTTGCGCTTCCACATTGTTCTCCAATGCTTTTGCGCGATCTTGTCGCAACATCTCACATTCTCTCTGCAATTCCGACAAATCCATATTGGATGTGTCTTTCTGCCCACAAGACTGGAGTAAAAGCCCAGCCAGACCTAATACAATGATTATTTTACAAGTTTCCATCCTTCAAATGTTATTTCTATTTCGTTAGTTATTGTTTTTATTCTAACTTTCCCCCTCCCAAGTTCCTGAGAATGTATCTCACCGTTTGATGGATTATATGAGAAAGTGTATTTTTTCGTAATCTTGGAAGAATATACGTTCATTGTATAATCGCTGCCTTCATTGTATATTTTAATTGTAGCATTTACATTCTCACTACCATTCATCATTCTTACGAAATAATTACCAGTGATGTTCTGTGGATATGAACCTGTCTCAGTTGTTCCTACTACGGTTGTTTCCTTCGGAAGGGGTTTCTCTTTTGAGAATACAGAATTAAACAGCATGTAAAACAGGATCAGCAAGATTATGAAAATCGCGCCAATAACCCATTTCTTAATACTTTCATCTACCTTATATTCTCGACTTTTACCTTGTCGATTATTCGCAGTACCGTATTTGGGCTTTGCCTCTCCTCCTTCTCCGACAGGATCGCTAGTTTTTTTATGACAATATATACATTCCCCGTTGCTCAATATCAGTGGATTACCACAATGTTTACAATACGCCATAATATCAGTATTTACAATTTGACCTTTGTATATTTAAGCCTACTTTTTATGTTATCGGTAAATCCATGTAATTTACGACATTTCCGTATTCATCTTTTAAAATAGTATTCTCACATTCCTCACGTTTACCAATAGCCCAACATATCGTTTTTTGATTTAAATGCTTTTTCGGGAGAATGATCTGTCTTGAGCTTCTTCTTGGGTTTGAGAAGGCCCCGTATTCTATTATTTTCACTGATGACGGGATGGTTATTGACGACAAACTGTCGCAATCGCTAAATGCTTCACTACCAATGCGAGTCACTGAGTTCGGAATGACTATTGATGCTAGGTTTTCACATAGGTAGAAGGATCTATCTCCGATGTTAGTTACAGAGTTCGGAATGGCTATTGATGTTAGGTTATGACAACGCGAGAAAGCCGCATCTCCGATTTTAGTTACAGAGTTCGGAATGATTAAACTAGTCAGCCCGGTATCTGCGAAAGCCCCACCTCCGATGTTTGTTACAGAGTTCGGTATGACTATTGATGTTAGGTTATGACAACCCGAGAAAGCTCCGTTCCCGATTGTAGTTACAGAGTTCGGAATAACTATTGATGTTAGGTTTTCACATTGGCTGAAAGCATTATCTCCAATGTTAGTTACAGAGTTCGGAATGACTATTGATGTTAGTTTATGACAGCCTGAGAAAGAATGTATCCCTAAGTATGTAACAGAATCTGGGATATTCACATTAGCAAGATTAAAGCAACCGGAAAATGCCTCGTCCCCGATAATTGAAACTGTTTCAGGAATAGAGACTGACAATAACCCCTTGCAACGCAGGAAAGCCTCCCTGCCAATAGCTGTTACCCGTTGCCCATCTATGCAGGACGGTATATCAATAGAGCCAGTAAAGTTTTCCATAGTACAAAAAACATTTCCGTATTCTATACGAAGCGGAAGGGGAGGCGATGGCACATTTTGATTAAGTAAAGCCGATCCACAATTACTACAGAATTTTGCACCTGATGGATGCGGGGTCCCACAATTCTTGCAGGTAAATACAGTTTGGGGTTGGCTATTATTACTGGATGCCTGTTGTTCCTGGGATAATCCGCAATAGATGCATTTCCCCCCACTTAAAATTAGCGGTTTGCCGCAATGTTTACATGTTGCCATATCTATAATTATTTATGTCTTAACGATTCGAGCAGTCCTGCCCATCCTAATTTCTCAAATCTTTCTTTCTGGAGGCGATAGCCGTCACCGTAAATACGGTCTTCAGATTCATACATCCGTTTGAGCAAGTACTTTGACAAGTCAGTATTTATTCTTTGATATACCCAGGCACAGCCCAAATTACAGAACCCCTCACATTCTTCGTCAGTAACTTCTCGACCATATAATACCAGCCATGAATGTAACAATTCGTGTGCTAATACACCTTGAAAGTGATCCTCAGGGAGGCCACAGGTTATATCAATGTGAAAATTGGAAAAGATGCGTAATCCAGACCTTGAATAATGTATGCGACCTTCGGCGCCCTCCATTAAATCTTTATTCTTCAATTTTATAGGGATGTCTTCTGGAACTCCATTAATACCGAATGATTTAAACATCGAGAGCACCTTGGCTCGGCATGCCTCTATTTGAGTAGATGTAGTAACTGATGACTTGGCGCATACGCTACACAATACTGCATTTTTGCCAATTTGCTTAGCTGATCCAGATATAATACGACCGCATGTGTCGCAATGTTTAGTTTTCTCTGTACCATGCGTTGTATGTGCACAATTTCCCCAATCATCTATAGTATAAGTTCCATCTATTGGTTTTCCGCATACAGAGCAGATTTTCTCCACATGTTTGTGAAAGCAATCTTTATGATAGTGTTTCCCCTTCGAATCATAATAGGAACCGGAGATGGGCTTACGACAAACGGCACATACTTTCTTTCCCGAAGCAGGGTTACACTCAGTATGATACAGATTCCCCCTATACGTCACAAAAGAACCTGTCAACTTTGCACCGCAATATGAACAGACAAGACAGTCCTTGTGATAACGCTTCCCTCCGAGAGAAACGCCATCACCTTTTATAAACTTCTTGCATTTAGCGCATCGATTAATCATATCAAGAATTACAATCTTTATAGCTCTTATTCTGGATGATATCCAAACCTTTCAATATTTGCCAACCAAGCTGCGCAATTCACCACAAATCTATCTGTACCAGCTTTAACAAATAAATCATTGTATAATCTTGTCCAACCACCATCAACTAAGCACTTCTTGCCACAGGTTTCATAATAGGCTGTTACTATCAGTCCATCAGAACTATAGACTAATGGCCTAAGCCCTTTATTCATCTTTACATTTGAGATGGTTACTCCCTCATAGAAATTTTGAATTCCAGTTGTAATGTAATGGTTCTTTATAATTCCTGGTGACTGGGGGGTGTTCTGAATGGTGAGCACATGATCTGCCATATATTCTCCACTCATTTGGGTGTTGAATAGATAAGAAAGCATAACATTTGCATCAGCATACAATGGATAATTGTCCGACCAGATGTAAACACCCCCACCTCTGTTTAAATGCTCATATACTAAAGTGTAGTCATTTTGATTCATTAGACATTTCTCACCTGAAATGATCCATAATTGACTTCTTTCATTAAGTAGTTCTTTAACATCAGCATACGGGAATCTGCCTTGACTATAACCATCAAAAACAATCACGGAAAACCCTTTCCTTCCCAATGCTGCTATTGGACTTGTCTGGTTTTTAAAGTTCATCCTTGATAGGTCAACAACTACAATCTTATACCCTTTAAAGGCCCCGTCCTTTGCAAGATCATACTGTGAACCTTGGGGATTGCCATACCGATCGGTTTTGGCTCCAGAGATAATGCTTTGTCCGGCATATTGTGAATAAGGACTCTGTCCTCCTTGATTTACAAAACTTCTTCTTTGTATAATAGGTCTGGATTTCTTGATGCCTGATTTAGGTTGTTCCACAGGAATGTCCTGTGTTGAAGACGCTACTTCTGCACCACAGTATATACATTTTCCTTTATTTACGATTAGCGGCTTCCCGCAGTCCTTACATGTTGCCATAAATGATATATTTGTAGTTAACTTGATTAATTGACTACGATTTCTCCGTCTAATACCTTAATATAATAAGGAATACTCATGGATTGATCTTTAATTACAACCTTGCGCAGCGAAGCATTCTCCATGGGAATCGATCTGAAATGCTGGTGCTCTTTATTCTCAATGCTCTGCACCATTATCCTTCCAAGTGATTTATGAGTAACGACCAAGACTCTTTTACCATGTGCAGTTTGTGAATGAAGCATTTCTTCCAAGAAAGAATTTGCCCGTCCTTGGAGGGTTAAAAAAGTGTCTGTACTGCCTGGAATAATATAGTTCTGATCATTAACATACTTTTCATGTTCCTCTTTGGGAATATCAACTCTATTTACTCCCTCCCAAGAACCGTAGTTGGCCTCTATCAGCCTCTCATCTTCCTCAATCTTTCCTCCTGCTACACTTTGGATTTCCCTTGCAGTGTCAAGGCAGCGTCTCATTGGGCTACAATAGATAATGTCCAGACTACCAACAGTTTCTTGAAGGAATTTTCCGACATTTCGGGCTTCTATTCTCCCTCTGGTATTGATAGGCTCATTGGGAGAACCGCTGCCTATGAATCTGTCTTGAGCATTTGCATCAGTTTGCGCATGACGCATTAAGAAGAAACCATCTTTCAAACTCTCCATCTCAAGAGATTTCAACGTATATTCTCGAACCTTTGCGTCATTACTATCTTTCCACGTTCTTAGGAATTGCTTTTCTTGCCATGGCATCAGATAGTCGTGTTTGCTCGTGATACCGTAATAGTCAGGGACTTCTATCTGATTTGACAAACCCGTTTGATAATACAGCACACATGTCCGTATTTCTTTTGCGCCGATGCCTATCAGACGCTGTTTGAATTGTTGCATTGTTTTCCCAGAGTGGTATTCTCCTGCCACGAGCAAAACCTTTTGTAACAATTCTTTGGGAATATTAATTGGATAGTACCAGTCTTCTCCAATTCTTTTACCTTGTTCATCATACAGGTATTTTCTATCCAATGCCAATAATGGCGTCTCTTTCATATAATAGGAAAAGATACTGCCATAGATAGCACCACCCCGACCGATACCAACAATTATCGTGGGTTCGTATAACTCTTCTGCAGTTCCATTCTTCATAGTTTCTGCAGTATTCTTTGCATACTTGTAGGCATGTCGCCATGGAAATCTACGATACAGTTTAATAACGCTTTTCTTCTCCTTTTCGCCCTTCTTCGTTTTTTGTGGAATGCGAAATCCTATATAAAACCAGTCATTTAGTAACTTACTGGCGATATAAAGGAAAATCGCGCCTATGGCCGAAGCTGCCAAATTTTCAATAATACCTTCAATTATCATAATTGTACTAAATATTGTTTTAGGAGAGTAATGCCATTATACGTTTTGCATCGCTTTTGACGAAACCTCGTGCCACGATGGGACCGCCACCTGTACTTTCGATAATGATGTCTGCGAAGAGCAAACCTGCTTTTATGCGGACACTAGCAATTCTGTGTCGCTTGATGACAATGGACTTATAACCAACGATAGTACCTTTGTAATAGATGACTCTAGTCTTGTGAATCTCAATCTTATCAGGAAATATAGTATTCCCTCCTGATGAGATACGGCTTGCCTCGAATAATTCCATTGTATAAAATCATTAATCCAATTCTGCCACGATACCTAACGCAAAAAATAATCCGACAACGCCGATAAGGCCAGGAATCAAGACTGCCCACCAGCTAATAAACATACAGACAACACCCACAACAAACATGAATCCGCCCCAAAGCTGAATCATGTTCAGCCCGTGACTCATATTTTCACGTATTTGCTCTTCATCAGCGTCGCTTGTTTCTTGTTTATCCAAGTTGATTACACCGAAACTGAAGATAGTTAGCACAATGGCTAAGACTAACATGCCCACAGAAACTATACATCCAGGCCATGGCTTGAAGATAAGCAATAAAATACCTAACAACATAGCCACCATAATTGAAATGATGGTTTTAGTCAAAGTGGTTTGAGTCCAGGTCTTCTTCTTTGCAGTTAAAGAAGTTGTCATCTTCTTGACCCATGATGATTTTGGAGGTTCAACTCCTCTTGAAGGCCCTCCTTGAATGGGTTCTCCACAATAGACGCATTTCCCGTTTCTTACAATGAGGGGCTTGTGACACTTTCTGCATTCAGCCATTATATAACGATTTTAAATGTTAGGCGGTTGTGTTTTGTATAAAGACACAACCGCCTTGATTCATATTTAGAGTACATCAGATGCAGTCTCTACAGAAACGGTCTTACCCATCAGCTCAAGCAATTTTGCCATATTGGTACCTGACGACAGTTCTGCGTTTGGACTAGCCATCTCGTTAATCTCAGATTTAGGAACAGGTTTCAACTCCTTATATTTTGCATCTTCTGCCCCCCATAGGAATAACTTGATATGATTGTCGGCGAGATCCTTCATCAATGATTTTACATCGTTAACACCAAATGTAGACTTGGTTGAAGAATGAATGTCTTTTGTCGGGGCATCTGTAAATACAACCACAATCTTGTGGGCTCTACTACGCCATTTGGATGTCTTTGACGCATAAATGATAGCGTCAAGAGTTGATTCTGGTGCATCGCCACCGCCACACATGCTGATCCCAGCTACTTGAGACTGGAATGCAGCCACGTCTGAAACGAAGTCATTATTGTTCTGTACTTCCTCACCAATTTCCATGTCGCCATATCCTAAGGCGCGCATGCGCCAGTCGATGGTAACACTCTGATCAGCATTCAGCCCTTCTACAAATTTGTTCACATGTTCCTTTACATTTCCAATGCAGTCACTCATTGAACCTGTACAGTCAAAGCAGAATACGACATCTGCTACAGCTTTTGTCTTCATAACTGATGAAGCAGGCTTTTGTAATCCCATAATTAAAAAGTTTTAAATTTATAAATAATGTTTAAGCAATCTCTATTGTGAAAGTAGCAACTTCACAACTCTTACCCGTACTGTAAATAGCAACCTTGTCACCATTCTTGACGGGTGACGGCTTGTTCGGCATTTCCACACCATTGAGAAGAATCTTGTTCTTTGCCATTCCATTAGCTGGACAGCAGATGAACAACTCTGAACCATCCTGACTTAAGCTGAGGGTGGCGTAATTCTTATCTAAGTATTTGTAGACCTCGTTGCCGTCAGCATCAGTAGTTCTGCCGAAAAGTTCCTTGAAATACTTCCGGCCATAACCGTTGCCTGGAACCATAATCAATACTTCTCCACTTGAAGAGCGAAGTTTGGCCTTTTTGGGCGGTTCACTTTTGCCTTCTAGCGTTTTTAGGATTTCATCAATAGAAGGACGGGCACTTTGATTTGGTTCGAGACAACGTTCAATGATGTCATTAAACGGCTTAGACAAATCAGTATTAATCTTATTTGGAGTGACATAATCCTTATTCTTTACCCATTTCTCCCAAAGTTCCGGCTCATAAAGGCGAGCTTCACCCGTATCTGAAAAAACAAAGGGGTTACATCCTGTTAGCAATTCGCATAAGATAATGCCGAGGGTAAAGATGTCCGATTTGAAAGAAACCTTGTTGCCGTCAATATTTCCATAGCCAGGCGTACCAACGTAACGTACAACCTTTCCATTGGGTATAGACCAGTCGAAATCCGTCAGGATAATACGGATGCCGGCCTTTCTTGAAGAGTCACTGATTGTCATGATTTGCTCAGGCTTCAAGTCTTGATGAATGATATTTTTCTCATGAACAGCCTTAATGATGTAACATAGCTGAATGGCAACATCCAGACGCTCGTCAATGTCATCGCATGTATCAAGCCAACCACGTAAGTTTGTTGCACCGGGGATGAATTCTTTCACCTGAAAGTATCTTCCGTCAATCTCAAAATCCTCAATAATGGTTTCCGTCTTTCCACCCAATGCTTTCAATATAGGAATCATTGTCTTCTGGTTTTTCTTGAAATCGTCATAGTCTGCGGACATTTCTGTCGGGTCTTTATATAATTTCAAGAAATAGTCTTTCCCGCTTTTACGGACTTTATACGCATCGCAAAAGGCTCCTTTATTGAGTTCCTCAACGATATCATAATCCTTAAATCTTGTTTCCATACTTTACAAATCTTTGTTATGGTTATTCAAACCTTTCGATTAGAAAGTCGTTCCGCCTCCACTGATTAATCCAGAAACGGTTTTTCCGATAGTTGTCATTAGAGCAGAAAAATCCATCTTCTTGTAATCATCTTCAGGATTCTCCAATTGTACAACATCTGCTCTGGGAATCTTCGTGAGAATATCATAGACAGGATCCTTCATGCCCCATAAGAATAGTTTGATATGATTCACATTCAGTTCCTGAGTAAGGACATCAAGGTCAGCGTCAGCTTTGTCTATTTCGCTGATGGTCTTTTCATTGACTCCTTTTGCAGCGGCATCAGTGAAAACTACCACAATTTTATGGCAGTTATCGCGCCATTCAGATTTGGACGCATACCAGATGGCATCTAATGTTGATTCAGAATCATCTCCGCCTGTGTATTCCTTAGCTTCCATGCCTGCAATTTGGGCTTTCAACTCAGCTTCGGTTGTGACAAACGGACGGTCGTTGATAAGGTACTCTTCATCAACCTCAAAATCGCGATAGCCCAAACATCTGGCCCTCCAGTCGAGTGCAACGTCATTGGTGGCAAAGCCATCAATCAGTTTGCCTACATTCTCCTTGACAGAGTTAATAATTTCTGTCATTGAACCTGTGCAGTCGAAACAAAAAACGATGTCGGCTACACCCTTTACTTTCACATGTGATGCTTTTTGTAATCCCATAATGATAATGTTTTAAATTTATTAAATAATATTATTTAAATCTTCTTGATTCTAACATGCGACAAGTCATATACCAATTCCTTGACCACTGGCTCTTTACCAGCGAAAGCATTGCCTGATGAAACGGTAACGGCCAAACGCGTCATCAGTTCATTAAAACTGATACCAGAGAAGTTACTAACCACATTTACCTCACCCTTTGGACATTTTGTGAATTGTGAGTAATAGGGACATTGCTCGCCATAATAGATGATTTGGATATGAGAATTCACAATCTTCTCCATCAATTTGTCAAATCGACCAGCACTTCTACTTGGGGAATAACCACCTTTAAGGTCTTCGTCCGTAAAAACGACGACAACCCTTTGGGCTCCTGTTCTCCAACTGGCATTACTGATGGCAAAATCAATCGCACCAGGTGTAAATTCGTCTCCAGATACTTCTCTTTTTTCTAATTTCTTTTTGAAGCGACTCGTATCGTTGGCTAAATCTACAAAAATGAATTCGTCAGCAGAGTAGTTCAACAATCCGATTTGCCAGTCAACAGGCGACAGTCCTTGAACTCCCGCTTCCAATGATGCCACGAAATTACTGACAGTGTTTCTTACACCATTAATACAATCAGTCATAGAGCCCGAATTGTCAATGCAAAACATAATATCGGCCAACTTATGTTGCGACATCATTGTCTTATTCTGTTTAATCTGTAGTCCCATAATAATACATATATTATTTATCGTCTTTCTCTTCTTCAGTAGCAGTTGATTCTATGATGTCCGTGTTTGGTTCTTCAACGGCTTCTTCTTTAGATGCCAATGCTTCTGTCTCTTCCTTTAATTCCTCAGATTCTTTCACGATGGTTTCAGGGGATGCCTCTTCTTGTGGTGCTGTTTCATCTTGTTCCTCGACTTGTTCTTCTTCAGTAGTGAATGCTTCAATCATATTGGTAAAGAGGCCCCGTATCTTAAGTGCATCTTCTGCTGTACAGCAGAATTCATCATTCAACGCATATTTGCCAGCACTTTGTATGCGAATAATGCTTTCCGTAAATAAGTCAATAATCAGATCAATAACTCCAGATAGGACAACTCGATAAATATAACTGTTTTCTATCTCATATTTTCCTTCTGCATCAATGATGGCAAAGGCCGGCTGTACATCAGCATAGCCCGATTGCTCGTTATCGTTACCGCCCGTTGAGAAGATAGTAAAGAGTTGATTATCATAGAAAGGAGTATATCCATATTCTACGGGTTCGTGACTTCGAAACACCCTGGACAAACGGTTCTTCTTGGCGTAGGCCTCAAACTGTTTTCTTCCAAACTGGAAGCGACCGGCCACTTGGTACTTCTCCTCATCGTTACTTGGATCGCCCCAAATCATATCATGCAGTATCTTGTTGCGTGTGTTGAGAATGTTGGCATTGAGCTTTACAGTCTTTGCTTTCAGGGAGTCATCCAGAATACTTTCCTCAACCTTCTTGTTCTCCAGATACATAAACACATCTTCAAATACGATGGCTCCAGTGTTTTGATCGAAGGAGAAAGCATCCCAGAAAATTTGTCTGGGAATACCGCCATGAGTTAGCAGCACGTTTTGATCTTTTACTTTCAGATAAACATAAGTGGGAAGGGTTTGATAGAAATTGCCAAAGGCTTCCAGGAATTGCTTGTTTTCGCCACAATACTCATTTAGACATGGCACGCTGTCTTGTGGTACGACACGACCTTCAAGTATTTGTTCATCTTCATTGTATGAAATCAATTCATGGTTACCTCTCAGCAAAATCATTCGTTCTCCGATGATTTCCTTTAAATCCATTAATAAAAGAAGTGGCTCAAACAACATGGCTCCGCGATCCAGATAGTCGCCCATGAATACAAAATAACCATTTTCGAAATAGTCGTATGATGAAACAGACAACTTGAGAAGTATGGCAGCCAGAGAATTATAATCACAGTGGATGTCGCCAACAACAACAACTCGTGCGTCTGGTTTGTCATTAAGATTGAGAAGGCGATAATAATCCTCCGAATTCAGATCGTTAAAATAGTCGCCATTCTTATACTTGTTAAAATACGCCAGCATTTCTTCCTCCACAGAGGGCAAGTCCTCAACTTGAACCTCGTGACTTCTATGAAGGATGGCATTTATTACTTGTTCCTTCTTTGTCAAAGGACTATCTTTGACATTTTCAGGTAACCTTTCGGACTCCTTTGTTTCGAGAATTTGAGAAATCGCGGATTCTTCTACTATCAAGGGCTTATCTTCCAATACTGCCTGAATGTGAAGTACTAAATTAGTTAGTTTACTCATACCTTAAATGATATATTGAATGATTTTTTTTATTCTTCTATAGGATTTAACAAGCTAAGAGGTGAATGCTGTTTGGACTTCCTTAAATGCTTCCCTGATCTGTTTACCCTTTTCCTCGTTGCACATGAATTCATCATTTAACCTTAAATTTTCATGCTGCTTGTCCGAATACTTTTGCTTGTTGAAAAGATTGACAACATTACTTGTACCCTCTTTGATAATCTTGTATACATAACTGTTCTCAATGAAAACCTGATTGCCTTGAATCACGGCAAAAGCTGGCTCAACTGATGGATATCCTGTTTGGGAATTCTCATGATTTCCTGTAGAAAAGATAGTATATAGCCTGTTTTCGTAAAATGTCTTATAGCCTTTTATAGCTTCCTCATGGCTACGGAACAAAAGACTAATATGATTAGATTTTGCGAAACGCTCGAACTGTTTGCTGCCAAACTCAAAGCGCCCCTCAGCCTGGATTTTCTCATCATATTCTGATGGATCCCCCCAAATCATATCCTTTAATATTGTATTCCTCATTTTCAAACGTTCTGTCGTAGGGACATCCGACTCGAATATAATACATCCGTTTGTATCATCAAAATGGAATGATGTCAGAAACTTATCGCGTGGAATAGCGGCATGGGTAAGTAGCACATTTTTCTCCATCGCCTTTAAATAAACATAAATTGGTAGTGTGCTGTAAAAGGATGCAAACAGACGAAGGAATTCTTGGTCTTTGACACAATATTCGTTAAGACATACACAACTCTGATTAGGTGTGACCTTCGTTGTTATCTGTTGCTTATCTTTATCATAATTAACCGACTCATGATTGCCCTTCAGCAGAATCAAGCGGTCTCCTAAAATCTCTTTTAAACGCTTCAGCAATAATAATGGTTCAAACAGCACAGAACCTCTGTCAAGATAGTCACCTAAGAATACAAAGACAGCTTTCTCAAAGTAGTTGTAGTCGGAAGCACTCAGTTTCAAGAGTGTAGCAGCCAAAGAATTGTAGTCAGAATGAATATCACCAATCACTACAACTCGGTTTTCAGGAGTGTTCCTAAGATCGATAAAACGAAAATAGGCTTTGGAAGATAAGTCTTTCGTGTAGTCCTCATTCTTGTAGTCAGAAAAATAAGACTTCAGTTCCTTCATGATTGAAGGAAGATCCTCGGCTTCTGCTTCTTTAATAGATAGAATAGCCTCAATTACTCTTTCTTTTATAGTTTTCTTGGGTATAGGGGCAACGGGGGTTGCTTCCTTTTCTGTTTCCTTTTTAGGAGTTTGGGCAACTGTCACGTTTGGTTTATCTTCCACCTTTTCTGTTTCGGGCGTTTCTTGATTGAGGGAGTCAAACTTTGCATTTAGTTGCTTGAGCTTGGCCCAAATGCGGAACGTCATAATAAGTTGCACCACCACTATTATAAGGATGGAAATAAAAGCGATATATAGTCCCAACAATTTTATCATGTCTTAAACGCTTTTATAATTTGATCGTAATATTTTGCAAATATACATTTTTTTTGTGGTTAAACAAAAAATCCCTTCACAAAAATATAATTTTTACCTTTTTTTGAAGAAAAGTAGTATTATACGCCATAAAATTGATTGTATTGTAAAAAAGTGAATGTTTAGTTATATCTTATCTTGATGGTGTTGCCAACACACCCATAATAATGAGGTAATCTGATAAGGTGTTGATGATAGAAAACTGCAAAACCGCACCACAAACTATCCAAATATGCGAGACTTTGGAGGAAAATATAGCCGTTGGGACTGATATTTATGTTATAAAACTGTTAAAACAGCAATAAACTCGTTTATATATCACATAATATTCGTATCTTTGCAAGATAAAATATACATATCTGACATGATTTGGCAATTCATCATAAATGGCCTGATAACAGGCATCCTCTATTCGCTCTTGGCGATTGGGTTTGCCTTGGTCTATAATACCACGAGAATCTTCCATATTGCAGCAGCTGGCATCTATGTCTTTGCGGCCTATATGTTCTGGTTCTTTGTGGCCAAAGTCGGATTGCCGGTCTTTGTGGGTTCCCTCGTGGCTATAGTATTGACAATGCTACTGAGCCTATTAACGGAACTATGTGTTTATCATCCTCTGAAAAACAAGAAAGCATCGCTCAATGTGGCCATGATAGCTTCTATAGGAGTCATGACGGTGGTTATTAACACCATCGCCATGTGCTTTGGTAATGAGACAAAAGTTGTTGAGAATGCCATTTTGCAGCCACTTACCTTTGGCGATATCATCATCACGACACCCCAAAAGTATCAAGCCTTAATAGGCATAGCTGTAATTGCGGCATTTATGATTATCCTTCAACGTACCAATTGGGGCTTGAGATTACGTGCATTGAGTGCCGACGAAACTCTCTTCGAGACATTAGGCTACATTCCTCGACATACCGAATACTGTCATCAACTTTGTGACGACTCTGATTTTGCTTTTAGTATCATTCCCATTGGCTTCAAAATTTGCAAAGAGAAATCTTGGTGAATTACAATTGAATGAAGAACAAATTGATGCAAACATAAACTTTGCAGGAATATGGGAATATGAAACAAACTTTCATGTAGAATCGCCAGACGACAAGACAAAAACTTTCAAACTCTTAAAATCCAACATGGACGGTTTTGAAAAGAAAGGACTCAGTAAATGGACTCAGAACGTTTTTGAACTAAAGATAAACTTTGCATATACTGATCCTCATAAAGAGCAGACTAAAAACGCAAAGTCGGAACCGACACCACACGCTATTTGGGAATCCAACCCTATCTCATTCAATGAAAACCGTATCAATTGGTCATTCTCTGGTGAGATTTCGTGGAAGAACAACGAGAATTTCGCTAATACGTTCAGCGGAGTGGAGTCTTACACTGTTAATGAGCATGATGCTCATGGAAGGCCAAGTTATTTACAAGGTAAGTTGGTAGGTACAGTTTTAGTTGGCGAAAACTTCTATGTTGTCAGTGCAATCTCAAAATTCGTAAGGAAATAACACTATCCAGCATAATAAATATCTTATCAATAAAATAATATGAATAATAATCACAATTTAGAAAAACTATATGACGCAGGTTGGGATCATTATGAGTCAGGAGAAAAGTCCAAGGCCTTTACTCTGTGGAAAGAGGCTGCAGATCTGGGATATACCAAGGCGCAGCACATAGTCGGCTTTTGTTGTTATTGGGGTATCGGGACAAAGAAAGATAAGTCTTTAGCTTTAGGATGGTATCAGAAAGCGGCTGAAAAAGATTACCCTCAATCCATTTGCTATCTAGCAGAATATTACGAGCACGGTGTAGCTGAAATAGAACGTAACACTGAAGAGGCGGTCAGACTGTGGAAGAAGGCTGCGGAATTAGGCGATAAAGAGGCTCCGTTCATACTGGGGAACCTCTATTATGAAGGATTCTATGTCAGCCAGGACAAAAAAGAGGCTGTGTTATGGTATCGTATGTCGGCTCAACGGCTGAACCAGAAGGCCATAAAAAAAATGCGGGAACTTGGCGAATGGATCTTCAGTGATAACGAGAATGATGAGTGGTTCGGTATCTCCTATCGCGACCACCCTATCATTCTTTTGCCAGAAGAATAATGAAGAAAAAATATAAGACAATGAAAAAAGCATTATTGATAGTGGATGTTCAGAATGGCTTTGTCAACGAAAAGACAAAGCACATACCGCCGTTGGTTGAAAAACTTCAGTATGATTATGAACTGGTGATTGCAACTCGGTTTATCAATCTGCCAGATTCCCCATATCGGAGGCTCATCAAGTGGAATCATCTTTCTCCAGACACGGATGAAATTAAACTTGCATTCAGGCCTAAAGAAGGCATTATAGTGATGGACAAGTATATCTACTCGTGTATTAACGAATCTTTTGTGGATCTGTTAGAGGATAACAAGATCGATGCTGTTGATATTTGTGGTATCGACACGGATATATGTGTGACCAAATGTGCGGTAGATCTATTCGAACGGAATATCACTCCTTATGTCCTCAAAGATTATTGCGCCACCCACGCCGATGCAGATATACAGGAATCGGCGTTAATCATATTGGCCAGATATATCGGCAGTTCACAAATCATTTGACTATGGAAGTCTATTGTACGAGCGTTATTCCTATAAAGTTCCGAAATGCAGAAATAAGAAAGGATATTGTAAGTATCTGCAAGAATCAGAAAATTCTTTCTGGTTATGATAGTTATGGCGGTGCGATTAACCTAAAGCCCATACCTGATATAAACATTAAGGATCTCGAGTTTTATCATATTCCTTCGGAAAATACCGATATCCAATGTGTGTTTAGCGATAGTACATTAACGATTGTCCTTACATGGGAGAATACATATAACGATTATTATGAACTGGTGAACCAGTCCCTGAAGAAAAGAAAGAAACTTGTCAAAAGGGTAATTGAGTATAATCCAAAGGATAAGAATCTTTTACCTTTAATGAAATTGCTGGAGGAATATAAAGAGTATGGGCTCAGTATCAATTATGCTTTCACTTTTTATTCTGTATGTGACGAGCATTTTACTCAGTCCAACGAACAACATCTGAAGGTATTGGCAGAACCTTCGGTTATCAATATGGATGACATGCTGTCTTCCCAAAACACAAACAACCTATATGGCCCAAAGACTAAAATCAATAAAGAGATATTAAAAACGATAAGGGATGTTGATCTCTACAGTGAGCAAGAGACGTTTGTGACATGGGCTTCAATCGTATCGCTAACAAAAAACCGAGATGTCTTTGTGAGAAACCATATTACACTTACTCTAATAGAAATACTCATTCAAAGAATTTGGAATCTTTGCTATTCGCAAAATAATGACCTCAACGAATATATCACCAATATTAATGATTATTCAAAAGACATTAATAAAACCATTATCGAAACATACAGGATATTAATTGAATCTAAGAACTGCATTTCCGCGACATACTCCAGCAGGTTATCTGGTATATATTCCGCAATTGTGGAATCAAGCCAACTCGCCAAGAATATAGAAGACTTAGAACAGAAGTTGAATTACTTGATAGTTTTCACGAATAGTATTAACCAGAGCAAGAATAGATATTTGCAACAGAGCTCAGAGATATTGCTCTTCTTCATTGCCATCGCTCAGGTAGTGCCTCTCTTCTTCGACCTTCCAATTCTTACCCACAGAGTGATTAGTATTGTGACAATGGTCGCTATTTGTATTATTGGAGTCCTTCTCATCCGCTTTAAGTATACAAGTTCAAATAATATATGATACATCGCCCCGATTTCAAATTCAGAGAAGCCCTGCTGACCAGGAAAGAGACGAAATACATCGTAGTCCACCATGTGGGAGTACGAGGGTCGTTCTCCGCTGAAGACATACACCAAATGCATCTGAATAGGAAATGCAATCCACCCATGGCAGGAATCGCCTATCATTACTATATCCGAAAGAATGGCGAGATCTATGAGGGTAGGCCGAGATGGAAGAAAGGTGCACACGTCAATGATAAAATCCATCACTACAACTCTGTCAGCGTAGGTATATGTTTCGAAGGGGACTTCAATCACGATAAAATGGAGGATAAGCAACTGGAAGCCTCCATCCTCCTCCTTAGTGTCCTTAGTCTGGCATACGGCAACGCCGAAATCTGCACCCATCGTTACCTCGACAGCAGAAGGGACTGCCCCGGCAAGAACTTTCCTTTTCAGGAACTACTCAACAAAGTGCATGCGCAGAAACAGCGCTTCATTCAACTCTATGGCGACCCCAAAGATGTGGACTACAACTTCTTACTGAAGTCATTGGGTTGACCCTATTTCGCTTAACTGTCTGATATACGAAATGCAAGCATTGACACAATCGGAAACATACCGACTTTGAGCATATCTTGTATGGGTGGCGCAATGAGGTGACATAACAACATTCTTTAAAGTTGAAAAAGGATAGTTGGAAGGTTTTACCCTTTGTGCTCTATCGCTTTTGTTCGCTTCATGGAACCATACGTCACTCGCATAACCGGCCAATAAACCCTTTTTTAATGATTCATAAAGAGTCTTTTCCTCAAATATCTCAGCCCTGGCTATATTGACGATAAACTTATCATTTAATAGTTGCATATTCTTGTCGTCAAACAGATTCCTTGTCGTATCATTAAGAGGCAGACATACATACAACAGATTACATTTTTCTATCAAATCCTCTAGACTCTCGACACCCCTAACTCTTTGGGGATATTCCTTATGATAGTTTAACACATAAATGTTACTGTTCATGGGCTGAAGTAAATGATATAGTTCTTTACCGACATGGCCATACCCCATGATACCAATAGAAAAGTCTTTTATACTTTGCCAGAAATAATTCTTTCCATCGGAACACCAAATGTTATTCTTTAGATCTTCGCAGAATTCTGGTATTCGATGAAGCAATGCCAATGATAATGCTAATGCGTGTTCGGCTATGATATCGGCATTAGCGTGAGAATTCCACAAATAGACATTTCTCTCTCTTAGTTCAGTCAAAGGCAACAAGTCTATACCCGTCTTAGGTAGAAATACGGCTTTTAAATTGACATATCTCCTCAGTTCGTCACTTGTAAGATTAGTTGTTATTAGGATGTCATCGTCGCATATTTCTGGGAGTTGTCCATTAATAACTATTCTGGTCTCAGCCACTGTCTGTAATTGATCCAGGTATTGATTCCAAATAGGATTCTCTTTTCGAAGTTTAATCGATATTTTCATAATGCACCATTATTTGATGATTTTACGGACAATTACACCGGTGAAGATAGTGAGCATGATAATTCCAACGACTTGTTCAAGTAAATCTAAGTTGGCAAGTCTGGGTATTATCTCTGAAGAGTTCAGATTGAAGAAATTCTCGATGGAAACCTTCACGCAACCTAACAAACTTCTTTCATCGGATAGTCTATAATAGAAAATAGCGGCAAAAACAAGCATCATGATGACAGATGTTGATAGCGTATTGGATATTTTTACTCCCCACCCCAAGGCTCCACCAACTATAAATTTTTCAGAAAAATGATATAGCCTGATGAAAATATTTTTACTCTCTATGCACTTAATGGCACACTCTATACTTCTCAGATTCACAAGACATAAATCTGCCTCGTCGAATTTGTGATCGGATTCATATTGGCTCAAGGCCGCTAAGAATAGGCTTTTCTGACATTGCGCCTCTGCCATTTTTTCGGAGAACGTGCCTTTCGACGCCGCTCTTCTTTTTTCTTTTAACGTCTTCGTGAACTCTTTAAAAGCATGTTCTTTTTCTATGGAAAATCTTTCAAGGGTAGCACCATTGCCCAAGGAAATGTTGCCTACTTTATGGTTAATCCTTATATATTCTACCTTACTATTGTTGATAACTACATCTCCAATGTTACCATCACGACAGTCTGTCATGTCTACATTAGAATCTCCAGTTATCGAAAGGCGGTCGATATTGGTGTTTTTCTCCAAAATGATAGTACCTACACTACATCCCTCAATATTTAGTTTCTCAATCTTTGACTTCCCGTCCAGAATCAACTTGTCAATATAGCAATCTACGAAATGGATACCTGTTTCGCACTTAAAGAACCTGACTTGTTCTATCTTACAAGAAACAAACTTGAAACTTCTGATTTCTTCAGATTCTTCCTTGATATTGATGTATTCAAAGAAACAATGATCTAAATTTAATTTCCTATTGTCGGTCTTTGTGTTTTTTAATATAACAACTCCATCGAACTTGATACCAGAGATAGTATTAGGGATATTTTTCTTAGTCCAATCTCTTTTCTTCTCTGTATCATCTGCTAATGCAATGGACGAAAGTTCTATTCTATCTTTTTTTTTTCGAGTTTCTTCAGATATCCCCAGAATTCTTCATAACCCAGAATCTCATGGGGTTCATGATCTACATATTTAATGATGGCAGAACAGGTCTCGTTGGCATCACTATTTTTTAGAATAAGCGTATATGGCTTCTTTCCTTTATGCATCAGCTCGATATTGTCATCAAACTCCTGCTCCATGGCGACAATTCTCTTTGCTGCCTCTTCATCATTTTTTTCCCTATTGATAATGCGGGCTCTAAGGGTTTCGGCAGTTTCCCATAATTGAATATGGATAACCTCTAGTGAGAGGTTGTGTTTTTTCTGAAAAGCAACGATGTTGCCTAAGAAAGCCATATAGTTCTCGATACGCCCGATATGGATAATGGGAATCTCGTCTTTCTCAAGATAAGAAAGCAGAACCTCTTCCGAGATGCCATAATACCTTCCGTATCTTTGATGATATTGGATAAAATCACCGTTGGTGATTTTTACTTCAAATTCGTCGTGACTGATATTATAATAAGTGTCTTTTATCTTATCGAATTCTCCGACAGACCGATGTTTCTTAAACGGGACGAACCTTTTGTCCATCTCATAAATCATGTCAGATACAGTGTCCTTGCCACTTGCTGGCATGCCTGATAGAATCACTACTTTCTTATCCATTTTATAACCTCCTCAACAGCTATTTCAAGATTAATATTACAATCGTTCGTGTAAATATATGCCTGATATTCATCAGCGGGGTGCAGACCATCTACTGACTTTGAGTACTCGTCCCAATGCTCCAACTTATATTTGTCACGATCGGCATCTCTCGATATCAGATTCTCTTTTTCTGTCTCAATATTATGCTCAATCCAGACAAACTTAACATCTATGTTCCTTATTCTCGAAGCACTTTTTATTTCTTCCCACTTGGAATAGTCCTGAATCTGTGATATGAACGGAATGGTCAAAACGACGTTACAACCGTTGTCAAGAATCTCTCTACACAGCTTAAAAGTAACACTGTACTCTATAGGCAGGATTTCGCCTCTGTATAATTGCGATTCCCTGTCGCACTTTGATGACCCGCTCCTTTCCAATATAAAATCGGTATATTCCCTGGTTACGGTATCTTTGTCAATATAGCAATAACCCAACTTCTGGGCCAAAGTCTTGCCTATTGTTGTCTTTCCCGCGCCGGCACAACCAGTGATTATAACCAATTTCCTTTCGCCAGTGACTCTCGCTTTCTTTTTATTCCAAAACATACCTCATCATATTTTAATTGATAAACTGCGAAGATCTTCTGACAGTTGTTGGGAGGATACGAATCTTACTCCTGTCATCCCTATCTCCTCGGCTCCTTTTACATTAGCCATCTTGTCATCAATGAACAGACATTCTTCAGGATTAATAGCAAACTTCTTTGTCAGATGAATATAGATGTTGGGATCTGGTTTCAACATATGAACTTCTGAAGAGATTACATATCCTTTAAGAAGAGAGAATATCGGATGTTTTCTGACGACCTCATATACTTTATACGACCAGTTCGTAAGACCGTAGATTTCATATCCATAAGCAGATAGGTCTGACAACAAATCATACATGCCAGGAATTTCTCCTCCATCCATTTCGTGATAACATGTATCGTATATTGATAGGGCTTCTGCATATTCTGGATTTGCTTCTTGGGCTCTCTTGATACATTCTCCAAAATCCTCTCCAATATCCAGATGCTTTACCAAGTCGTTTAATATGATGTTATTCCTAAACCACTCGGCTTTGGATTCATCACCAAAGTAACGGTCAAATATCCTGTGACTGTTATAATCTACAAGGACACCGCCAAAGTCGAATATAAGATTCTTAATCATATAAACCTGCTTATACAAATAATTTTAGGTACAATTTATTGGCAAAAATAATGATTTAATTGTGAATTACCAAATAAAAACATGTAATCTTGTGATATTTGTTTATTTTTTCTTAAAATCACTTCTTTAGAATAATAAAAGTTAGTAAATTTGCACCAAATAAGACAATTATATGAATATCATAATCAGAGACGACCAAGGACTTGATACCGCCCTCATGATGGACGGCTATACAAGAGAACAGCGACAAGATGCTAAGCAGGTTATCCGTGGTCAATTCAGAGATACTGCCCACAAGGTATTCGAAGAAATCTTAGGACGGTCTTTGCCCGATACCATCATTGTCAATATGTCTATCAGCGATCGTGAAGAGATCAAAGGTGAAAGTGCTGCCCGTCTGGCAAGTTTCAATGCAGAATTAAGCCGGAATGGTTCCTTGTACTTCAACATCCGCGAAATAACTGTGAAAACTGTCCTTGACAACAGCGACACAAAGTTGTTTGAGAGCACTGTCATCCACGAAATGTTCCACGCGGCAGATTTGCAGATGTTGGGTAACGACTATCGCCTTTTTGATGCTATACGCGAAAATCTCTATGAGGAAGAGAGCTATTTTAACCGACAAGGTTCAAATAAGCACATCGCATTGCTGAGTATATTACGTATGCTTCACCATTATAGGGCTGAAGGCATTGCTATTTTGGGAGAGTCGCTGCTGATGAAAAGCAAGTTCGGTACTATCGAATATGCCACGAAACAGTTCTGCAAGGTCTTTGAACTGACGATGATGAGAGCACAGATGAGAATTGGCGGGAACAGAGAAAAGGATGTTTTTGATAAGGAATCATTCCACCAAGCGTATGCAGTAGCTCCCATCATCCTGTTATTGGTGATGGATAAGAGAGGCGATATCCAACATGAACTGGCCACAAAGGCACTGGATGGCCTGGTCACAGGGAACTATGAATTGACAAACAACGAGGTAATCACCATTATGCGCTCTGCTCTGGCACTTGGACTGACTGGTTTTATTCAAGGGCTGACAAGCCTAAGCGACGATGTGGCTCCGATTCGTCCATTCCTGAATTTCTGCGTATCGGTGCAGCAAGACGGAGATGAGGATAACAATAATGCCTATCAACAACTATTATCACAACCACAATCTGAAGAAAACTTCAACGCAGCTATGGATCAGATAATGGGCAGTTGTATGCCAGAAGAGGAACTGGATGAACTATACACAAAGTTCAAGGAAAGTAGCACAAATGAAGAATCTTCATACCCTCAGATGAAGGAAAAGATGGCATTCTTATATGCTACATTCAAGACCGACGAGAATCCTGATCGTCAGAGGTTAGCCCAGTGGGCCTTAACTTATTTCTTCGACGACAAGGACATTATCAACGATGATGTGTCTGGCCTTGGTCTCATTGACGACATGACCATCATTGACTACGCAACAAGATTGCTACAATCATAGCAACCTTGCAAGAAAAATAATCAAAATGTTGACAACCAGTTCTTTAGGGTCTGGTTATATTCCAGTTCTCTACTATTGTAGTCAGCAGTGATTGTAGCAACAAAGGCCTCACTAAGTTTGCTATCAAAAACACCACTATCAATGTCTTTGTCCTTGACCAAAAGGATGGGGAGTTTGTTCATCAGTCCCATACCAACCTCTAATTCATTCCATGAGGTTGACATATACTTATCCTGAATCTCAACTTCGGTAGCCGTATTGGGATGTAAAACGCCTTGCTTGATATTGATTTGCTTAAAGCCGAAGGCAATCATAGCCGATGAATTGGTAATACTTTGGCGTATTTTATGGTTCATCCGCTTTTCCAGTTGGTCGGGTAGGTTAACTCACTAAAAAGGAAGCCGGTATCGTTATATATTTAGATGTACCACCATTTAAATATTGACGACATGAATTCCAGCTTCCTGTACCATGCGTTTGGAGTGAAAGACTATCACTACCATGCAACCGCCTACAAAAAGCCCTTACTTTTGGTCAAACATCCATGTTTTTTGCCCAAACTTTTGGTTTTGGGTAGTATTTTGGATGGTTTTCTATGTTTTTTGCCCAGACTTTTGGAAATTATTTGTACCTTTGCCCCGTCAAAGCATCAAAACAGAGAAGGATATGGCATATTATAAGAGACATATTGACGAACAGCTTCTTGCTTGGAAAGACTCTCCTCGCAGAAAACCACTTCTGATTCGCGGAGCACGACAGGTGGGTAAGTCCACTGCGGTCAGGGAACTCGGAAAACAGTTCCGGTATTTCGTGGAGATCAATCTTGAAAAGCAGCCAGACCTGCTACAGATGTTTCCAGAGAATATCGACGTAAAGAAAACGTGCGAGAAACTGAGTGGTACTTTGGGGATTCCCATCGTACCAGGCGAGACACTGCTGTTCATAGATGAGATACAGATATCGAAAGAGGCCATCATGTCGCTTAGATACTTCAAGGAGGACTACCCTGAACTGCACGTCATAGCAGCAGGTTCATTGTTAGAGTTTGCGCTTGAAGAACTACCATCTTTCGGCGTAGGGAGAATACGGTCACTCTATATGTATCCGTTCTCGTTCGACGAATTCCTGATGGCGCAAGGTCTTGACCTGACAGTCAGCTATAAAAAGAAAGCCACCAGCGAGGAACCGCTGCCTACAAAGGCGCATAAAGACCTGACAGATCAAGTGCGAACATTCTACCTGGTTGGCGGCTTGCCTGCTGCCGTGACAGAATGGATTGAGACTCACAGCTACATCGAGGTATCACGTGTCCACACAGACATCATACAGACATACGAGGATGACTTTAATAAGTATAAGAAGCGTGTGTCCCCTGTCCTACTCCGTCAGGTACTCCGCTCGGTGGCTCTTCAGGTTGGCAATAAGTTTGTCTATGCAGAAGCTGCAAGGGATGTACACTCTTCAGTTGTAAGAGAGGCGTTGCACCTGCTGACTCTTGCAGGGCTGATAACACCTGTAAAGCACACCGACGGCACAGGCGTACCTCTAGGAGCAGAGGAGAATAACAGTTATGTGAAGTATCTGTTCTTCGACTTGGGAGTGATGCAGACTATGCTCGACATTCCTGCTGCAGATATCCTGACTGCGTCTGACGTGGATTTGGTAAACAAGGGTGGCACTTCAGAGATGTTCGCAGGACTGGAAATGAAGAAGTATCGCGACTGCTTCCAGAAGCCAGAGATGCACTATTGGCAGAACACGGAAAAGGGCAGCAATGCAGAGGTGGACTACCTGAGGGTACGAGGCGGTAAAGTACTTCCTGTGGAAGTGAAGGCCAACACACAAGGGAGCATGCAGAGTCTCTGGATCTTCATGAGAAAGCGTCAGTTGCACGAAGCCATCAGGACATCGCTGGAAAACTTCGGCCAGTTTGACCACTACGACCCTAAGGACGATTTCGAGCAGCGGCATGTCGACATTGTTCCTCTATATGCATTGAGCAATCTTGAATTGTAAAACGTGATATTGAGAACAAAATTGTTAAAAACGAAAACTTTTCTCGGCTACGCAAAAAGATTTCGTACTTAATTTGTAACTTTGCACCCGCATTTGGAATAATGCACTTAAAACAGGTTGTAATCCTATACAGTATGAACGCGATAGCAAACATAACAACACAAGCTTTTGTTCAGAGCCAGCGACGCTTCGAACAGAGTAGTTATGTGCATCCATTTGGTACACCATGCACAAGCGGTATAGGATTACCACGTCATCAAGAACATAGTTTTTTCTTCCGGGCATCATAGGATTGCCAGTAGAGAACAGAGAAATACAGTGATAGTTGGGATTATCCTTACCGAGGGAGATTCCAACTATTTTATTTATCATTCAATGAAGAAAAAAACTATGCCTGCAAATAAGAATGCCTTGATAAGGTACAAAACGATAGACAACTGTTTGAGAAACAGATATAGAAGATGGACGCTTGACGATTTAGTGGATGCTTGCTGTAAGGCCCTGTATGATATGGATGGCATCACCAAGGGAGTCTGCACCAGGACTGTACAGATGGACATACAGATCATATGACGAACTTACGTTCCTTACCGTCGATGTTGGCCAACAGATGGTAGTTTCCTTTGTATGCCTGTTCCATGCGGATGTTGGAAACCGAATGACCTTTCATTGAGAACTTAGGCAATTCGGATTCATCCCATTCTCCCCCATGCTTTCAGATGACCGATGATGGTTGTCTCTACCCTACCCGTCCATTCATCAGACACACCGTATTTCGTAGCAATCGTTCTGAACTGCTTCAGTGATGCAACCACATCACGAATGATAGCATCAGGACGACGGATTCCGTTGTCACGGGCGAACTGAATCACATCATCACGAGTGATGTTCCGCAACTTTGCCCTGATGTAGAGGCAGTGATCTTCATTGGGCATGAAACCACCATTGTCTATGATATAGGTAATATCGTAGGCTGGTGACAGCCGCCAAGTGCCATCCTCGTTCATGATAAACGAGAAGTTTTTGTTATGGTCATCAGTATTATTAGCCAAGATATTGAAAACCATTCTTCGGAACACCTCCTGGCAATCTGACTCAGGAAGATGAAGTTTTCGACATACTATTAACAGCTGCTCGTAACTGTCGGCATCAGGATAAATTGCAGCTAATGTTTGAGTATAAATTTTTCTTTCTCCATCACGGTCAAAGCGCTTAGTCAAGAAATGATTATTGCCTTCAACAGGATAGAGTTCTGACTGCATCATCTGGATTCCGGCCTTTGTTGCCAACTCGTAATAGGTCATCTCCAATTCTGCGGAACTATATTGAGAATTACCAAACTTCAAGATATAGTAATCGAAGTCTTTCAGACCAAAAATCTGTCCACTACGTATCTCGCCATTCTTACGATTGATGGCAATAATGGCTTTAGGCTGACGACCTCCAGCAGAAGTACCGACCGTTAATAACGACTGCATCGTAATGGATTCGTCAGGCAAGATACGCGCATTCTCTCTGTCCGTATAGATTCGCATGGCTAAGTCTGCCAAAGATTTCATGTCTATCTTTGTGGCTTTCCGCTCGCGAGACAGTTCTGGTTCAAATTCCAAGGCACCCATACCTCGTTTACCGATGAATGAGAGTTTATCCAAAGGAGTGATGTCGGCATTTGCCAAATGGTTCTGCTGTCGCCAAAGGTCAAAGAGTTGATTACCCCAGGCATCAGGCAATGAATCTGCAACAAAAGCTGGCAACTTCTGATATATCTTCGCATCCTCGCCCCAAACTGGAGCAAGAGCACGGACTCCATCTATAGGAGCAACCAATGGAGAAATGTTGAGTCCCTTCTTAAGAAAATCTGGGTTATATATAAAATAAGACAGATGGCGACGTTCATCCCATGCCAGCCTTCCAATCTCTTCTCCCCATAGGATCACTTTCAACGTCTTCGTCATATCGGCTTACTTTTTAGGGTGACGGATTCTTTGTGCCTTCTTTTCTTCCTTACGGATGAGATAAGGCGATTCTGGCAATTCAGGCATGAGATCATCCAATGCATTGACCTGACCAACCACCTTCAGAAGCAGGATGAATGTTGACAGCGACAAGTTACCTGCCGCACCATTTTCAAACTTATAGATGGTAGTCAGTCCGATCCCCGACTGTTCGGCAACCTCCTTTTGAGTGAGATTGCATCGCATCCTGTACTCCTTGAAACGCTCACCAAGCAACCGTACAAGTTCTGGTGTAGAATATTCATAAAGGTCTGCCATAATTGCACTTTTTACATTCAGCAAAGTGATGATTATACATTATACACACTATTACAATCACCTTATTACCGTTTATAAGTGCAAAAATAAGACTAATTTTTCAATTTACCAAACTTTTTCGATAAATGTGCGAATATTAGAGGATTTTTCGTACCGTAATGTCGAGGCCATTATTCCACTCACTTAACCACGACCTTCTTTCCGTCCTTAATGATGATACCTGACTGTCCATCAGTTGCAATCATTCCATTCAAGGCATGCCCGAAAGAATCATTATTAGCATTGCCTGCCTTCATTGACCGTATGCCAGAGGTGCCACCTACGGTTTCCACGCGGATGGTTCCCGTGAGGCTGCTGATATTGGCAGCACCCTGGATGGCTTTGCCGAGGATATACAGGCCACTGTAGCGACTGGCCGCACCATAGAACATCACGACATTGCCCCAAGGCGAGAACAAGGCCAGCGTTCCTGCTGGACAGTCGCCCTCAATGCAGTCGGCACCATAGCTGACAGCCGTGGAAGGATAAAAAATCTTCTCGTTGTTACTGTAGTTTTCTACCGCAACTTCCAAGGGCAACATCCCGTAGAGCGACTTGGCTGCACTGGTCTCGTTCAGTTCGTAGATAATGACATTCGTACCATCCGATACCTTTATCTTCATCGCATCGGATATGTTATTTTCCGTAAAATTAATCTGTTGCAGCCAGCCGCTGACGAGCGAAGAGGCATTGCTTACTTGAGAGGAGCGAATCCACAAGCTCTTGCTGTAGTAGCGGCCCTCGGGCCCTCTAAAAAACTATCTACATCAGATTGCTCCTTGACGGATATGATAGAGTTGATGGCCTTGCTGAGCAAATCAGAATATTTGCCCATGCGCAGACCGTCCCGTGTCTCTTTGTTGAAGGCACTACAGAGTTTGACATCCGGCTTCGTCATGGGCTTGCAGAGCAGACGCATCTTGTCAAGCAAGTCTTTCGGATGCAGATGGTCAACAAGCACTTCGCCATCATCCTTGATATAGACCATGTAGAACGGATGCAGCTGGTTCTTGTGGTCGATGTTCACGCCTGTTGTGCGGTTCTTCATTTTGCTATTTCCATTGATGGGATGGGTAAACTTGTCTTTCAGGTCACAGATGAGCTGTTGCAGTTTGCTGTCATGCTCGGGCGTAATGCTCTGGAGCATGAGAAGGAGCAGACGAATGATTTCAAGGTCATCCTTGATTTCCTTCTGCCACGATATATAGAACCCCATCATCTGCTCATTGGTCTTGTTGGACTTGAAACAAGATTTTTCCCGAATCCATTCTGCACACTCACGGGCAATGGCCTTTTGGGTCAGTTCATTGCGTAGCTTCACCTCAAACTCTGAGCCGTAAAGCGTCCTTTCACGGTCTAATCGTGGGATGTAGAACTCACGCTGTTGCTTAGGGGTCTTCTCTGTTGTAAACGTCGGTGACATGAAGATGAAGCGTAACTCCTTGATGTCCTTCAATGCCTCCTTCAGTTCTTGGAAAGCATAGATGGAGAAGCAAGATGCCGCTACGGATAGTCGGCTTCCGGCTTTCATTTGCGCTACGATATCATCCCGTAGTGTCTTGCTGATGTTGTTAATTAACTCCATCTCTATCTTCGTGCGCTAACTTTATGTGCGCAAATTTAATAAAAATAGAGCAAATAATGGCTTAAAGCCATATTAAATAAGGTAAATTTAGTACTTTTGCAACTCAGAAACCACAAACAAACGATGAAACAGTTATTTCAGTTCAAAGAGGTGCCTGCCGACTGGGCACTCTGTTTTCGAGACGAATGTCCCGTGCACGAGCAATGTCAGCGATGGCTGGCCGGTTCGTATGCACCGAAGACACTGGCTATACACCCTTGCGTGACACCCATGACGGTGAAGAAAGAACGGCCATGCAAATACTACGTGAAGCCGGAACCCGTCACACTGGCATACGGATTCGGCGACCTGTTCAGCCAAGTAAGACGCAATGAGTATGAACCGCTGCGACGCGCCGTCTATCGCATCTTCGGCAGCGAGAGCAGCTACTACCGCTGCAAACGCGGAAAACGACCTATCTCACCAGAACAACAGGAATCCGTCAAGAAGCTGTTCAGAGAGCACGGATATGAGCATCTGGTGACATTTCTGCGCACTCAGGAGACTTACAACTTCCCTCCTGCCACTCCGTAAAAAGGCTTTCAGAAGAGGGGTTTCCGACTGTCAGCAGACTGTCATGCCGTGACAACGAGACCGTCACGCCAAGACAGTAATGCTGTCACAACAAGACAACAAGGCTGTCTCGCCAAGACAAGCTTGCTGTCTTGGCGAGAACGTATCATTGTCTTGAGAAGAAGGCAACGCTGTTACGGCAGGAAGATACTGCAAAACCGTATTAATATACACAAACAAAGGACAAAAAGTGAATAAAAGCATATCCACAGCAAAATTTTAGGAAATTTATTCGTTTATTCGCAAATAAAAATGTAATTTTGCATGCATATACGAAACAATCACTTATCAACATCAAAAATTATGAGCAGACAAAAGAAATTCATTCTCCAAGAAAACGAGATTCCCACACAGTGGTATAACATACAGGCCGACATGCCCCACAAGCCCATGCCACCCATTCATCCGGCTACGAAGCAGCCCATGACGGTTGACGACCTGGCTCACGTGTTCCCACGCGAGTGCTGCGTGCAGGAGCTGGATCAGGAGCATGCGTGGATTGACATTCCTGAGGACGTGCTGGAGCGCTACAAATACTACCGCTCTACTCCACTCGTGCGTGCCTACGCGCTGGAGGAGGCACTGGGCACTCCTGCCCACATCTACTTCAAGAATGAATCGACCAATCCGCTGGGCTCACACAAGATTAACTCTGCCATCCCTCAGTGCTACTATGCCAAGATGGAGGGCACGACCAACGTGACCACCGAGACGGGTGCCGGACAGTGGGGAGCCGCACTGAGCTATGCAGCCAAGATCTACGGACTGGACTGCGCGGTGTATCAGGTGAAGATCACGATGCAGCAGAAGCCTTACCGCTCGAGCATCATGCGCACGTTCGGGGCTGTGGTGGAGGGCTCGCCCTCCATGTCAACACGTGCCGGCAAGGACATCCTGACCAAAGACCCGAACCACACGGGATCGCTGGGAACGGCCATCAGCGAGGCCGTGGAGCTGGCTACGACCACCCCCAATTGCAAATACACGCTGGGCTCGGTGCTCAACCACGTGGCCCTGCACCAGAGCATCATAGGACTGGAGGCCGAGAAGCAGATGCAGATGGCTGGCGAATATCCCGACATGGTGATTGGCTGCTTCGGCGGCGGCTCGAACTTCGGCGGCATAGCCTTCCCCTTCATGCGCCACAACCTGAAGGACGGAAAGACCACTGAGTTCATTGCAGCCGAGCCCGACAGCTGTCCGAAGCTGACACGCGGACAGTTCCGCTACGACTTCGGCGACGAGGCTGGCTACACGCCCCTGCTGCCCATGTTCACGCTGGGCCACAACTTCAAGCCGTCAAATATTCACGCTGGCGGTCTGCGCTATCACGGAGCAGGCATGATTGTGTCGCAGCTCATCAAGGACGGACTGATGCACGGTGTGGATATTCCGCAGCTTGAGACCTTCGAGGCCGGCATGTTCTTCGCCCGCACCGAGGGCATCATCCCTGCCCCCGAGAGCTGCCACGCCATCGCGGCCACCATTCGTGAGGCCAAGAAGTGTAAGGAGACTGGCGAGGAGAAGGTGATTCTCTTCAACCTCTCAGGCCACGGACTGATAGACATGCCCAGCTACGAGTCGTTCATCAAGGGTGACCTGCAGAACTACACCGTCACCGACGAGATGATCGCCCAGAACTTGGCTGAACTCGACAAAGAATAGAATCTTCGACCACGAATTTATCGAATTTTACGAATGTAATTATTCCCTGTGAGAGCAATAAAATCTTATAACCACGAATTTATCGAATTTTACGAATGTCTATTTATAGTAGCGCAGCCAAAATTCGATAAAATTCGAAACAAATAATATAGCAGCGCAGCTAAAATTCGTAAAATTCGATAAATTCGTGGTCGAAGAAAAAAAATTCGTGGTCGAAAAAAAATCCGTAGTCGAAGATAAGATTAATTCGTGGTGATGTGCAGGAAGCGGTTCACCTTGCCCACAAGGCTGCGGTCCATGTTGTCGATGAAAGCATCGAGCACGCGCGTCTTGCCCTCAACAGGAATCACGTCATAATTGGCAATAGCTGCCGGAATGAGGCAGCTGTTGCCTGTTTTCAAGAGAATCTCGTCGCCCGTGTGGCGGATGCGAATACGGCAGTCGCCCTCTATGCAAGCGGAGATCACGAAGCTGTCGTACTTCAGCAGATTGCGATGGAACACGCCCGTCATCTCAGTCACGCGCACATCGAAATAAGGTGAGTCTATGATCTGCACGGCCTGGTCTTTCTTGTCACTATACACCGTGCGATACTCCTTTTCCACATGATAGTCGAGCGCCTGTGCAGCCTGTTCGGTGTGCAGCTCGCGCGGCTTGCCGTCCAAGCCGGGGCGGTTGTAGTCGAAGATGCGATAAGTGACATCCGACGACTGCTGCACCTCAGCCAGCAGGATGCCTCCGCAGATGGCATGCACGCGCCCGGCAGGAATATAGAACACGTCGCCAGCCTTCACCTCGTGGCGAGCCAGCACCTCGGTGATGCTGCCGTCCTCTACTCGGCGCTGATACTCGTAGGGCGTGATGTGCTCCTTGAAGCCGGCATAGAGAAAGCTGCCAGGCTGGGCCTGAATGACATACCACATCTCAGACTTGCCCATCTTGCCATGAACGCGCTGCGCCATCTCGTCGTTGGGATGAACCTGAATGCTCAGGTCGCGCTTGGCATCGATGAACTTCACCAGCAAGGGCAGTTTGCCGTCGTAGCGCTGACTGACCGCACGGCCCAGTATCTCGACAGGCGCTTCATTGATGACTTCAATCAGATTGCGACCTTTCAGCGCCCCATTGCTCACGATGCTGATGCTCGAAGGCACAGCGCTCACCTCCCAGCTCTCACCTATCGGTTCCGACACTGGCTCCAGCCCTTTGTAGGGACACAACTGCTCGCCTCCCCACACCACGGGATGCAGATTCGGTTCAAAAAGCAACGGATATAGTTTCATAAACAAGATAATGCAAAAAAAAGTGATATAGACTAAATCTTAACTCTGCAAAGATAAGAAATAAATCTATATCACTCAAATTATTTGGCCAACTTTTCTTCTAAATGGCCGTTTTTAGGGGAGATGCCGGTGCTTATCCGATCTCAATCTGACGGCTCACCTTCACTTTTTCCTCCACAAGCTTAGGCAGCTCAACGGTCAGCACTCCGTTCTCCACACGTGCTGCGATGTCCTCCTTCTTCACGTCGTCGGGCAGAATCAAGGTCTGTTCAAATTTGGTGTAAGAGAACTCACGGCGCAGATAGCGTGCGCTCTTGTCTTCCTCCTTGTTCTCCTGTTTCTTCTCCATCTTGATGATGAGGTTGCCCTCGTCGTTGATGTGAACATTGAAGTCTTCCTTCGTCATGCCTGGAGCGGCCAGTTCTACGGTGTAGCCCTTATCGCTCTCCTTCACGTTGATGGCAGGTGCTGTGGCATTTGCCTTCGGCATGAAATCGGTATCAAACAAATCGTTGAAAACACTGGGCAGCCAAGCTGCGTTACGTCTCATCATTGGTGTCATAATTTTGTCCTCCTAATTATTTTTAATTGGTTATACATTTTTGTTGTCTTTTCTGAGCGTCTCTTTTCAGCGCCGCTCACTTACTGTAATGCAACGTTCGTGCCAACGTGAAAACAGAAGACAAAATGACAGATGCAGCAGACAAAGTGTCAGACGTATCACCCGAAGACCGTCTATCGCGAGTTCTACTTCTGTTTCCATCTGCTCCCATCTGCAACCCTTGTAAACATTTGAAAAACAAGCGATTGCAGATGGGAGCAGATGGAGCAGATATTTTGTAACTTTTCTTAGTTTGAACTAACGTCTGTTCAATCTTTCATCGGCCTGATGAGCTGATAGCCTGAAGCACGCGCACGGCCTCTTCTACAGTGGGCACGTCGGTGACCACCATAGAGCGCTTGCCACCCTGCTCGCGAAGATTGCAGCGACGCACGTTCTGACCTATATAGTCGAGCACGCGGCCAAATGCACGGCTCTGATAGAAGGGGCTGCGGTCATTGCTCACAAAGAACATGAACATGCGTCCCTGCTTGAGCAGAATTTTCTCGCAGCCGTGAGCCATGCCCAACCGACGCAGACGAACCACCTGCAACAGCTCTTCGGCCACATGAGGGACGGGACCGAAACGGTCCTTCAACCGCGAGCGATAGGCATCGAGTTCCTTGTCGTCGCGAATATGGTCGAGTTCACGATAGAGCAGCATGCGCTCCGAGTCGCTCGGCACATACTGATCGGGGAAATACATCTCAAGGTCGGATTCCAGCGTGCAGTCGGAGACGTATAGCAGTGACTCTCCCGTCTCCTCCGAAAGAGAGGGGCCCTTCCGGACAGAGGAATTCGACGGTCTCTCCCCTTCTTCGGAGAGGTCGGGGACGGTTTCCTCATTCCTCAACTCAGCCATCGCCTCATTCAGAATCTTCTGATAGGTCTCATAGCCCAAGTCAGAGATGAAGCCACTCTGTTCGGCTCCGAGCAGATTGCCGGCTCCACGAATGTCGAGGTCCTGCATGGCGATGTTGATGCCCGACCCCAGACCACTGAAGTTCTCGAGTGCCTCCAGTCGGCGACGCGAGTCGGCTGGGAGCGCTGAGAGCGGCGGAGCCAGCAGATAGCAGAATGCCTTTCGATTGCCACGCCCCACTCTGCCGCGCATCTGGTGCAGGTCAGAGAGTCCGAAGTTGTGCGCCCCGTTGATGATAATGGTGTTGGCATTGGGAATATCGATTCCGTTCTCAACAATCGTGGTGGAGAGCAGCACATCGTAATCGTAGTTAGAGAAATCGAGCACAATTTTCTCCAGATCGTCGGGCTTCATCTGTCCATGTCCGATGGCAATCCGACAGTCGGGAATGTACTTGTGAATGGTGTCGGCCAAGCTGGTGAGGTCGCTAATACGATTGTTGACGAAATAGACCTGACCGTTGCGCGACATCTCGAAGTTGATGGCATCGACAATGATCTCGGGCGAGAACGTGTGTATCTCGGTCTGGATGGGATAGCGGTTGGGGGGCGGTGTCTGAATGACGCTCAGATCGCGAGCGCCCAACAAAGAGAACTGCAGGGTGCGCGGAATGGGAGTAGCCGACATCGTGAGCGTATCGACATTGGTCTTCATCTGGCGCAACTTCTCCTTGGCTGACACGCCGAATTTCTGTTCCTCATCTATAATCAGAAGTCCCAAGTCTTTGAATTTCACAGACTTGCCAATCAGTTTCTGAGTCCCAACAAGGATATCTATCTTCCCCTCTTCCAAGTCCTTGAGCAGAGCTGTAGTCTGCTTGGCAGTGCGAGCACGAGTGAGATAATCTACCCGGACGGGCATATCCTTCAAGCGCGAGGTAAACGTGCGATAATGCTGATAAGCCAGCACCGTGGTGGGCACCAACACGGCAACCTGCTTGCCATCGACGGCAGCTTTGAAGGCAGCTCGCACAGCCACCTCGGTCTTACCGAAGCCTACATCACCGCAGACCAGACGATCCATAGGACGGGCCTTCTCCATATCAGCCTTCACATCCTGTGTAGCCTTCAGCTGGTCGGGCGTGTCCTCATAGAGGAACGAAGCCTCCAGCTCGTGCTGCATGTAGGTGTCGTGACTGAAGGCAAAGCCGCGCTGGGTGCGACGCTTGGAATAGAGACGTATGAGGTCGCGGGCAATGTCCTTGATGTGTTTCTTGGTGCGCTCCTTGAGTCGCTCCCACTGGCCTGTACCAAGAAACGACATGCGCGGCGGCTGGCCGTTGTCCTGAGCCTTGTACTTGGACACTTTATAGAGTGAGTGTATGGACACATAGATGCTGTCGCCGTGCTGATACTGAATCTTGATCATCTCCTGAAATGCCTGTTCACCCGTAGCGGTAGTGATGGGCATACGGACAAGGCCCATGAACTTACCGATGCCGTGATCGACATGAACGACGAAGTCGCCTATCTCAAACTGCTGAATCTCCTTCAGCGTAAGAGCCACCTTTCCGCCCCGGGCCTTATCACTCTTCAGGTTATACTTGTGGAAACGGTCGAAAATCTGATGATCGGTGAACAGGCAAAGGCGCAGGTCGTCATCGACGAAGCCCTCATGAAGGGTACGGTCAACGGGAATGAAGCACTGCTCATCGGCAGACTTCTGACTCTTGCGAGGGGCGGCATCGGCATCTGCCGAATGGGAGAGAATCTCCTGCAAACGCTCCTGCTGCTTGTGGCTGTCAGCCAGAATATAAACGTGGTAGCCGCGCAGACGATAATCCTCGAACGTGCTACTCAGCAAGTCGAAATTCTTATGGAAAAGAGGTTGAGGGGATGTGTGGAAAGAGATGGCATCGGCACAATGACCGCTTAGCTCAACCTTGCGGAAAGGAGCGGCATCGGCATCGAACTGTGTGCCTGTGACAATCTGCAGTTCGCGACGCATCTCACGTTCCAACTCGTCGCGTTCCACCTCAGTGGCATTCTCCAAACGCTCGGTCACTGCCTGCGTGGAAAAACCCTCCTGATAGGTGCGGTCAATGACCTCGCGCACATACTGATAATTACTGAACACAAGAAGAGAGTCGGCAGGCAGGAAACGCAGCAGCGACTCCTTCTCCTCAACGGTTGACATCTCAGGCACAATATCCACACGCTCGCAACGCTCACGAGAGAGCTGGTTCTCTACCTCAAAGGTACGGATGGAATCAATATCGTCGCCAAAAAAATCGATACGGAAGGGATATTCGTGACTGAAAGAAAAAACATCGAGTATGCTGCCACGAAGCGCATACTGACCTGGCTCATAGACATAATCGACCTCACGGAAGCCGAAATCGACCAGCTGACGGGTAATCGAATCAACCGAAACCGTCTGCGACTGCGTCAGCGAAAGCGTGCGACTGTCAAGGCTCTTGCGCGTTACTACCAGTTCGGCCAGCGCTTCGGGCGATGTGACCACAAAGAGTCCGCTGGCTCCACCGTTCAGTCGGCTCAACACTTCGGTACGAAGAATCTCGCTTGCGGGGTCTTTCTGGGCATACTTGATGGCCCGACGATAGGACGAGGGAAAATAGAGCACCCGTTCCTCACCCAACACCTGAACAAGATCATGATAGAAATAGCCGGCAGCCTCAGCATCATTGAGCACAAAAAGCATCGGCTGCACGCACTTAGGCGCAATGCTGCTAAAGAACAGAGGGGCTGCAGATGCATGGAGGCCATCCAGACAGATGGTCTGCGGCTTCTTTTTTTTCAGTATCTCAAGAAAGGTCTTTGCTTGCGGCAGGTGGGCATAGAGCTGTGATAGTTCCTGAATCTTCATTGTGCATCAGAAGAGCTAAAACTGCTGCAAACGCGCAATGTACTTGCCGATAATATCGAACTCAAGATTCACGACGGATCCCACTCGTATGTCGCAGAAATTGGTGTGCTCAAAGGTGTAAGGAATGATGGCCACCTGAAACGTGTCGCGCGTAGGACGGCACACGGTGAGCGAAACGCCATTGACCGTAACTGAACCTTTGTCAACCGTAAAGTACCCATTACGTGCCATTTGGGCATCGAAGGGATACTGAAACGTGAAATAGGTAGAGCCATCGGCATCTTCCATTGCAACGCAGGTGGCCGTCTGATCCACATGTCCCTGCACGATATGGCCGTCTAAGCGCCCGTTCATGAGCATCGATCGCTCCACATTCACTTTGTCGCCCACTTGCAACAGTCCCAGATTAGAACGGTCGAGCGTCTCCTTCATAGCCGTAACGGTGTAAGTGGCTGGACTATTACCCTGAGCAGGCACAATGCTGACCACCGTGAGACACACACCATTATGTGCCACACTCTGATCAATGGACAATTCATTTACAAACGAACAAGTAAGCGTGAAATCAATGTTCTCACGATCTTTGCGGATAGCTACAACGGTAGCAAATTCTTCTATGATTCCAGAAAACATAATAATAAGAAAAAAAGAAATGGGGACGCACAGGTGATGTGATGAAAACTCCTTTATCACAGGTTATGGGTGCTCTCCGCCTTTGTAATCCATCGGCAAATGAATGCTTGGGTAATGGCCCGCCATCGGCAAAAGAAGACTGCCCGGTTTTCAAACGTTAATTGATGAGTATCCCGATCGAACCAGCACGCCCCCGTATTGATTTGCGTGCAAAGTTAACCATTTATATTGAAGAAAGAAAATTGACGGTCGAAATAAATGTTAACGCTTCACTCCTGCGGTGTATCGTTCTTGTGCATATCGCGATACTTCAAAGGCGAGATTCCTGTCTTCTCCTGGAAAATACGAGTGAACAATCCGGGATTAGCAAAGCCACAATGGAAAGCTATATCGGCAATGCTATCCTGAGTGTTCTCCAGCAAGTCAACTGCTTTTCGCAGACGGTAGTCAGTCACATACTCGCGCGGCTTCATGCCCGTACTGTTATGCATCTGTTGCACGAAAGCATCTTCCGTCAGGTCTGAAGCTGTCTGAAGCTCTTCTATCGTCAGCATCGGGTCGGAATAGTGTATCTCCATATAGTCGTTCAAGAACAGACTGAACTCATCATTCAGCTGCTGATGCTGATTCTGTCGCGGACCTTCGCGCAACAAGCGCAGTCTCTCGGCTCGTTCTCGACGGTGCTGCACCCAAAACATGAACCAGATGCACATAACAATAAATAGGAGCATATAAATCCAAATGACTCCCGAGGACAGCAGGAAGTAAGGAGGAACAATCACCTCTATTTGGCGCATATCGAAACGGTCTGGCGATTCCAGAAGGAAAGCCTTCACCTTAAACATATAAGTGCCTGTAGGCAGATTGGCATAGGTGGCTGTACGAAGCTTGTCGGCATTCTGCCAACCATCATCATAGCCTTCCAACATATACTGATAGTGCACACGGTGCTGCAACCGATAATTGAGCGAAGCAAAACGGAACGCAATCACTTGATCGTGACGGGGAAGAGTGACACTGCGGCTATCAGGCACATAGTAATCAAACGTGTCGTTGAGACGAGGGCTCTGCAATTCATCGTTGACAAAGAAATCTGTAATGCGCAGCTTAAGCATATTTCCCGTAGCGGTGACGAGTTTGGAACGGTCCACCAGATAATAGCCGTTGACAGTACCGAAACAGACATTTCCATTCGGCAAGCACACGGCTGCTCCTTCAGAGCATACAGTCTCATCCACGCCATCAAGATTAGAGAAACTGGTGAAGATACGCTTGCTCGTATCGTAGGAACAAAGCACGTGATCAGTCGAGAACCACACATTGCCGCGACCATCGAACGTGATAGCACGTATTTCTTCACTGGGCAGGCCGTCCTCGGAACCAAAATTCTCAAACAGCCAGCAACCATCGGCATCCTTACCAATAGTGTGAGCCAGTCCGCCACCGTTGGTGCCAACCCACATGCTTCCCTGACGGTCCAAAGCGAGACACACCACATCATTCGACATGAGAATATGGTCATGATCCCGTTCTGAAAATTTCAATGGTTGAATAGAGAGTTTTTTGTCATGATAGGACATAATGAGAATACCGTCGGTTGTTCCTGCCCACACATTACCATCTTTGTCAATCGCTAACGTGCGCACTTTTGTATAGGAATTATAGGGGAAGGAACGCATGCTGTTCTTACTGTTCAAGAAGACCGTCTGACCGTGTGAATTCTTTGTCATCACATTGACACCGCCGCCAAAAGTGGCCACCCACACGTTTCCGTCCTTATCCTCAACAGTCTTGTAAGCATGATCATCGCTCAGCGACCACTCATCATCGTTATGTCGGTAATTCACGAACGAATACCCCCCACCCTGCTGGCTCATCAGATAGATACCATTATCCTTCGACGAAAGCCAATAGTTGCCCTTACGATCGATGTCGATGCTATAGATGCGTCCGAAAGGATGCCCCGAATCATCTTTAGCGACGGTTCGCATTGGCTCTTCATGTCGCTGCATAAAGATGGTTCCGTTCTTGCTGGCATAGACATACTGCATTCTGCGCGGATCATAGACCATCGCACGAATATCATTGTTCAACGAGGGTCCTTCATTAGGATAAGGTTGAATGCGGTCAATGGTCTTCTTTAGAATCTCGAGCTTCTCCAGTCCTGTTCTGCTTGTCGATTCCCAAATGACGCCCTCGCTCAACTCCAGCGACGAATTGACCGTATTAGACAGGTTCCAAGGATTCACGGGATCGTTATGGAAGTATTCCACCTCATCGGTCTCACGGTTATAGTAACCATAGCCGCCATGATTCATTCGCATCCAAACCGTGTTGTTCACCTCGTTGAACACAGCACCGTGACCGTCATAATCAGGCACTACTATACGTTGAACAAAATGCGTTTCTTCAGTTGAATTAGGCTTGATGCAAGACACACCTTCACGTTGATCAGAGAACCACACGATGGAATAGCTATCTACAAACAGTCTGTTGATGGCGTACTTAGCTGTATAGATGGTTTTCGGCTCCTGACCATAAGAAAAAGAGAGTATCTTACCCGATTCGGTTCCAACATAGATATTGTAGCCATTCGAGAACATACACGTCACGTGTTCGTCGAGGAACAATCCTTTGCGTTCAACCGACAGATTGGAGATGTCCATCCGATGAACACCTTTATCCGTTCCCAACCAAATATCGTTCTGGTAGCCTTCAGCCACAGATGTCACGACAAGATCGTTCGTCGCAATGAGCTGGGAATTAACCCGATCTGCCTCAATGCGAAGCTTGTAGAGTCCCTCACCATTCACATTTACCAGCACGTTGCCAGAACTTGTGATTGTTATGGGATAGTTCGTCTTAAAATTTTCGTAACCAGGGATTCCTTCAAAAGGATTAATAATTTTGTCAATAGTGCGCTTAATAGCAAACACGCGCCCGTCATACATGCGGACCCACACATTCTGCTGATTGTCAATGGCCATATCAATCACTCGATTGTGAAGGAAAGGAATACCGCTGGCAGCTCCTGTCTGGTAATTATAGAAATGATAGCCGTCAAAACGAGAGATACCGTTCCATGTTGACAACCAGATATATCCATAGTCGTCCTGAGCAATATAGGCGACTGCATTCGATGCAAGTCCGTTGTCGGTAGAATAATGCGACAACGATGCCTGATACTGCTGTCCATAAACGGTCTGTGGTCCTAACAGTAGGGCCACAAACAGTATGAATACATGGAACCATCTGTATCTCATTCCAGACAGATTTTAAGGGACTACTCCTTTACCAATTCTATGATTTTACCACCCTCTTCGAGTGCCTTCATGTTGAGGGGTATAAGATCGTGATGGCGCTCGGGCAAAGTCTTGAAGAGAGCCTTCTCCACACCACCAAAGCCTACGACGGGAGCTACTTTCAGCAGACCGCCCAGCACAATCATGTTGAACACCTTGCCGTTCTTCATTTCGGCAGCCTTGTCCATAGCATCCACCTTATACACCTTGATGTCCTTACGGGTAGGCGGATTGATGATGCCGTAGCTGTCGTAAATGAGAATGCCACCGGGCTTCAATTTCGGTTCGAACTTCTCCAGCGAAGGCTGATTGAGCACAATTGCAATGTCATATTTACTGAGGATGGGTGACGAGATGCGCTGATCGCTCACGATGACAGTCACGTTAGCCGTACCGCCGCGCTGCTCGGGCCCATAGGCCGGCATCCATGTCACTTCCTTATCTTCCATCAGTCCTGAGTAGGCCAGAATCTTACCCATTGAGAGCACGCCCTGCCCACCAAATCCTGCTATGATTATTTCCTTTTTCATTTTTTCTTCAGCTTAGATAGTAGTGTCCTTCAAATCTCCTTTCGGATAGAAGGGGAACATATTCTCCTTCATCCACTCATTTGCCTTTACGGGAGTGAGTTTCCATCCGCTGTTACAGGTTGAAACGAACTCAACCAGCGACGAGCCCTTCCCGTCCATCGAAGCCTGAAAAGCTTTCTTCAGCGCCTTCTTTGCCTTATTGATGGAGGCAACCGACTCTACCGACTGTCGGGTGACGTAGCATGTGCCTTCTAATTGAGCAGCGATGTCAGCCATCTTCAGCGGATAGCCATGCAGCTGAGGATCGCGACCGTAAGGACAGGTTGATGTCTTCTGTCCGATAAGCGTGGTAGGAGCCATCTGTCCACCCGTCATTCCGTAAATGGCATTGTTCACGAAAATAATCACGATGTTCTCGCCACGATTCAGCGCATGAATAGTTTCACACGTTCCGATGCAGGCCAAGTCACCGTCGCCCTGATAGGTAAAGACCAAACGGTCGGGCCACATGCGCTTGATGCCAGTCGCAATAGCGGGAGCGCGTCCGTGGGCAGCCTCCTGCCAGTCTATATCAATATAGTTATAGGCAAACACCGCGCAACCCACGGGGCTCACGCCGATCGCCTTCTCTTCCATTCCCATCTCCTCGATGACCTCAGCCACGAGCTTATGAACCACTCCGTGAGAGCATCCCGGACAGTAGTGCATGTTGGCATCGTTCAGGAGTGTCGGCTTTTTATATACCAGATTCTCCGGTGAAATAATTTCTTTAGCTTCCATATACTTTACTTCCTTATTTCATTAACTTTACGCGCAAGGCTTCAACAATTTCCTCGGGTTCGGGAACAATTCCTCCCAAACGACCGAACTGCTCAACAGGCACTGAACCGTTGACACTTAGGCGCACGTCCTGTACCATTTGTCCTGCATTAATCTCGGCCACGAGAATGCCTTTCTTCCCCTTAGCCATCTGAGCGATTTCCTTGGTGGGGAAAGGCCACAGCGTGATAGGACGGAACAGACCTACTTTCAAGCCTTCCTCACGGGCTATCTCGATAGCTTTCTCAGTGATGCGGGCTGCAGAGCCAAATGCCACAATCACGTAATCAGCATCATCGCACTGCTGCGTCTCATAGCGCACCTCGTTCTCGCGAATCTTTGCATATTTCTCCTGCAAAGCCAGATTGCGCTTCTCCATCTCCTCGGGCTTCAGTTCCAGCGATGTGATGACACGTCTCGTCTGCCCTTTCTTCTTGCCTGTAGAGGCCCAGGGGCACTGTGCTATCACCTCTTCGTCGGTTCGACGCGGCTTAAACGGCGGCAGCACCACTTTCTCCATCATCTGACCGATAACGCCATCGCTCAGAATCATAGCCGGATTGCGATACTTGAAAGCCAGCTCGAAAGCCAAATCCACGAAGTCGGCCATCTCCTGCACGCTGGCTGGAGCCAACACAATCACATTGTAGTCGCCATTGCCACCTCCGCGTGTAGCCTGGAAGTAGTCGCCCTGCGAGGGTTGGATAGTACCCAGGCCAGGACCGCCGCGCTGCACGTTGACAAACACGCCAGGCAGTTCGGCACCAGCCATATAAGTGATGCCTTCCTGCATCAGGGCAACGCCCGGGCTCGACGACGAGGTCATGGCACGCTTGCCTGCGCCGGCAGCACCATAGACCATATAAATAGACGCCAGCTCACTCTCAGCCTGAACCACCTGCATGCCGGTAGTTTCCCAAGGCTTCAGCTCGGCCAGCGTTTCAATCACTTCACTTTGTGGCGTGATGGGATAGCCAAAGTATCCGTCAACACCACAACGAATGGCAGCACGGGCGATTGCCTCGTTGCCTTTCATCAATACCACTTCTCTTTCTTCAGCCATAGTTCTTACTCCTCCACACGTTTACGATAGACCGTTATACACCCGTCGGGGCACACTATACCACACGACGCACAGCCCACGCAAGCCTCTTCGCGTGCGGCTTCAACATACGGATAGCCATGCACATTCACCTTTCCTGCCAAAGCGATGACTTTCTGCGGGCAAGCTTCCACGCAGAGCACGCATCCCTTGCAACGGGTGGTGTCAATGACAATAGCACCTTTCATCTTTGCCATAAATAGTATTTGTTAATTTGCTTTGTTCCTATTCTGTGAAATCAGGTTTCTGTCGCGCAAAGGTAATAATTATCAATGAACTGACAAAGAAATTGCCTGAAAAACTAATCATCTCAGGGATTATACATATCCTTACAGTAGAAAGCCATAATGTCATCAAGCATTTTCTTGGCTTCCACAGCAGGACTGTCTGGATTGAGCCGGGCAGCCTCTATGTAGTAATTAATGGCTTCATGAAAGCTGCCCCGCTTCCTGCATTCGTTACCTTTCTTATATAACGCCTCGGCCTGTTCCTGTACCGAGACATGCTCTTCACGCTTCACTTCCTGCATCTCTCTACTTATAGTATTCCTTCTTACCAGCCGCCAACGTGTTCTTCATCAGCGAGCAGATGGTCATGGGGCCTACCCCACCCGGCACGGGAGTGATGTAGCTGCACTTGGGAGCCACTTCATCAAACTTCACATCGCCAGTCAGTCGGAAGCCGCTCTTGCGTGAGGCATCAGGCACGCGAGTTGTGCCAACATCTACAATCACTGCACCATCTTTCACCATATCGGCAGTCACAAACTCAGGACTTCCGATAGCCGCAATGATGATGTCGGCTGCGCGACACTCTTCTTTCAGTGTCTTCGAGCGAGAATGGCACACGGTCACAGTCGAATCGCCGTACTGTTTCTGCATCATGAGCTGAGCCATCGGTTTGCCCACGATATTGCTTCGTCCAAGAATGACGCATTTCTTGCCCGAGGTCTCAATGCCATAGCGCTTCAGCAGCGTGATAATGCCCAGTGGCGTAGCCGAGATGAAGCAAGGCAGGCCAATCGCCATGCGTCCCACATTGATAGGATGGAAGCCGTCAACGTCCTTCCGATAGTCAATGGCCTCAATAATCTTCTGCTCATCAATATGCTTTGGCAGAGGCAGCTGAACGATGAAGCCGTCCACGTCGTCGTCACTATTCAATCGCGCCACGCAGTCCAGGAGTTCTTCTTCTGTCACATCGTCCTCATAGCGAATGAGGGTCGATTTGAATCCGCAAGCCTCACAGGCGAGCACTTTGTTTTTCACATAGGTCTCGCTACCGCCATCGTGCCCCACGAGCACAGCAGCCAGATGGGGCTGTTTGCCACCACGAGCCACGATATTCTTCACTTCCTCAGCTATTTCGGCCTTAATAGCCGTAGCTGTAGCTTTACCGTCAATGAGTTGCATAATTCTTTCCCTTATTTTTTATTGCGCAAATTTACAAATATAATCCGAGAAACGCAAATAATTCGTCCTAAAAGAGTTACTGCAATAACCGAGGACCTAAGGTGAACGGATATTGCAGTAAGTGTCATATTCTATTTAAGCCTGAGAGATTACAACTTGGGAACATTGCCTTTCATGTTCTTCATGGCAGCAGCCATCTGTGCCATCTTCGAACGGTCCATTCCAGTCACCATCTTCATCATCTTGCGTATCTGGTCGAACTGCTTCATCAGTCGGTTCACATCTTCAATCTTCGTGCCCGAGCCCTTAGCAATACGAATGCGACGGCTCTGGTTGATGATGTCGGGATTGGCACGCTCCTTCGGTGTCATCGAGCTGATGATAGCCTCAATGCTCTTAAAGGCATTGTCGTCAATATCTACATCCTTGATGGCCTTGCCCACTCCTGGCAGCATACCAGCCAGTTCCTTGAGGTTACCCATCTTCTTGATTTGCTGTATCTGATGCATGAAATCGTCGAAGTCGAACTTGTTCTTGCGGATTTTCTTCTCCAGCTTCTTCGCTTCTTCCTCATCAAACTGCATCTGAGCGCGTTCCACCAGTGAGACCACGTCGCCCATGCCCAGGATTCGGTCGGCCATACGCTCGGGATGGAACACGTCGATGGCCTCCATCTTCTCGCCCGTACCCACAAACATGATTGGCTTGGTCACCACCGTACGGATGGAGAGTGCTGCGCCGCCTCGGGTGTCGCCGTCCAGCTTAGTGAGCACCACACCGTCAAAATCCAGGCGGTCATTGAACTCCTTAGCTGTGTTCACGGCATCCTGACCGGTCATTGAGTCAACCACGAAGAGCGTTTCCTCAGGATTGATGGCTTTCTTCAGCCGCTCAATCTCCTGCATCATTTCCTCATCGACAGCCAATCGACCTGCGGTATCTACAATCACTACATTGTAGCCTTCCTGCTTAGCCTTGCGGATAGCGTTGTTGGCTATCTCCACTACATCCTTGTTGCCTTCCTCGGTATAGACGTCAACGCCTACGGTCTGGCCCACCACCTTCAACTGCTCGATAGCTGCGGGACGATACACGTCGCAAGCCACCAGCAGCGGGTTCTTATGCTGACGTGTCTTCAGCATGTTGGCCAGCTTACCCGTAAAGGTTGTCTTACCTGAACCTTGCAGACCCGACATCAGGATAACCGATGGGCGTTCCTCGAGCTTCAGTTCCGTAGCTTTTCCGCCCATCAGCTCGGTCAGTTCGTCATGCACTATCTTCACCATCAGCTGGCTTGGCTTGATGGCGGTCAGTACATTCATACCAAGCGCCTTCTGCTTCACAGTGTCCGTGAAGTTCTTTGCCACCTTATAGTTCACGTCGGCATCGAGCAGGGCTCGACGCACATCTTTCAGCGTTTCAGCAACATTGATTTCGGTGATTTTTCCTTCACCCTTCAGTATTTTGAACGACCGTTCCAGTCGTTCCGACAGGTTTTCAAACATATATATTTGTTGTGATATTATTTCTTCAGTTTAGCTGCCACCCAAAGTATCAGCACAGCTCCTACGATAGCGGTTCCTATTTGGCCGATGACGCCGCCCCAAGAGATATTCAGCAAGTCGAACACCCATCCGCCTACGATACCGCCGAAAATACCTAAGAGCAGGTTCCACCAACAGCCGTCCGACTTTTTATCCATAAGTTTGTTGGCAAAGAGTCCTGCCAACACACCCACAATAACCGATCCTATTAATCCGTTCATTTAGTTCACTTATTTTTAAAAGTGGTGCAAAGGTAATCAAAATCCATGACAGTACAAAGTATTACGGCCTTTTCTTTTGAAAATCAGTCTTTTCGAACAGAGAATTCGCAGCCGCAATAGACCTGATTATAGAAGTTATATTCTTTGAGCAACTGGTTCCGGCGTTCCTGCAGTCCGCCCTTTCGCCAGTTTTGTGCCCAGAACTTAGTGCCCGGCACTGCTGTCTGAGCAGCCAGTCCCGCCCGTTCTATCTGTTCCAGACTTTTCCAGCGCGACGATGCCAACGTGGTGGCGAAGAACTCCAGTCCCAACTCATGGGCCTTGCGTGCCGTAGCAGTCAGGCGCAGTGTGAAACAGCACTCACAACGCCGACCGCGTTCGGGCTCATGCTCCATTCCACAAATACCGCCCAGCCAGTCCTCATGACGATAGTCACCGTCTATCCAGCTGATGCCCAAGCTTTCAGCATGACGTTTACTTTCCTCTTTTCGGATTTCATATTCCTCGCGCGGCCAGATGTTCGGATTGTAATAGAATATGGTGGGACACACATCGTGCGCCAGCAGCCATTCCACGATAGCTGAGGAGCAGGGGGCGCAGCAAGCATGCAGCAGCACCTCTTTCAAGCCGTCGGGAACTATAATCGCAGGATTCTTCATCTTCATTCCAACAGTCTGTCAGCCGAAATCACCAATCCTCTTGACAACCAGATACGGTCGCGAGCCTCAAGAATCTTCACGTATTTCATCTGAGCCATACGTTCCAAGTCCTCGCCCAGGATGCACATACGCTCAGGATTATACTGTTCGGCCATATATTCAAATGCAATCTGCAGTTCCTTGTCTGAAGCATCCTCACAGGTTCCCAGCACTTTATAGGCGGCACTCAGCGAATCGTCGTACATGTTCAGCATCGAATAGAGGTCTTCAGGACGCATTTTCAGATAGATGGACAGGTCTTTCAGCGCAGCACTTTCCGCCTCGCTGATACCTTCGCTCACCTTTGCAATCATCACCAGGAAACTGAGCAGTTGCATGCGCTGCGCGTAGGTCATGATATTGGTAAGCTGTCGGCCATATTCTCCCACCATGTGCATATAACTCATGCGATTGCTCTTGCTCAGTCGCTTTCGCTCTTCACCCAGATGGTGCATGATGCACATGCCCTGCATCTCACCAAAGCGCCCGAAGTTCTCTTTCAGGAATTTTCTGATGAATTTTGTTTCAGCCGAATCAGCCGTCTGGTCTGCCGAATATACATAGTCAGCCATTACCAGCAGTGCGAAGAGGAAGCTGTCGCGCTGCTTCACGTTGACGTGCCGATGTTTCTCAAACAGTTTGCGGAAGTCTTCCGTAGTCTCCACATGTCCCAGTTCCTCACCGTCGGGAGTGTCGTTCTTCATCATCTCCCCTATCTTCACAGCCAGATCGTTCAGTGGACCAGACTGGAAGATGCTTTTCACATTTGCTATTAGCCCGTCAATCATTGTCGCTTACAGGTTTCTTGCCTTCCAAATACGCTCCTTAGCAGCGTTGATTTCCTGGAATTTCTTTTCTGCAGCCTTACGCACATCGTCGCCGAGTGCAGCCACGCGGTCAGGATGATGCTCCAGAGCCAGTCGCCGATAGGCACGCCTCACATCATCGTCGGTAGCATCAGGGCTCACGCCCAGCACCTTATAGGCCGACTCCAGGTCGTCCTTCTCCAGATTGAGCATGGTGTCTATCTCCTCAGCCGGCACCTGCATCCACTCTGCCACGTTCTTCAGGGCCGATACCTCAGTTCCGTCCACGAAGCCGTCAGCCTGAGCAATCATCACAAGGAAGTTGAGCAGTTGCAGGCGCTCGCTATACTCCATGTTCATCGAGATCTGCAGACAGGAGTCCTTGATATTCTGCTCATAGCGGTCATCGCCCTGCTGCTTCGAAGCCTCGAACAAACGGCGCAATATCTGATCGCCCTGCTGCACGGCCACCTCACCGAAGTTAGCACGCAACCATTGTCTCACCAGCTCCATCTCGGAGTGCATGATGCGCCCGTCGGCCTTGATAATGTAGGAAGCGAGCACCAGCATTGACATCAGGAAGCTATTGCGATTGCCTTCTGCGGCATCGGCAAACAGCCTGTTCGACGTTTCGCCCTGCGCTTCGTCGCTACCTATCATTGAGCCAATCCAAGCTCCGATCAGTCCACCAATAGGGCCTAAGGCGACCCATCCTAATACTCCTCCTATCCAAGTTGATGCTTTCATATATTTCTCATTTTATATTAAAGTTCGCGCAAAGATACGAAGAAAAAACGGAAAACAAGAATTTTATCGCTTGATTTCTATGTCGCGTCTCACATTGTCGCGTATCTTCTTCAGATAGTGCCTCATGCCATCGGCATCTTTATGGTCGATAATCTCAAGGAGTTCTTTCAGTTCAGTGCGAATTTGCGACACTTGGTCGTGGGTATAGGGATTGAACAATATCTCCTGCAACAGGTAGTCGTCCTCGTTGAGTACGCCCTTGGCTATCCGCATGTGGCGCTTGAACGTGGTACCGGGGGCATCCTGATGCTTCATGACAGCTGCAAAGACAAAGGTTGAGACGAAGGGAATACTCAGCGAGTAGGCCACCGTCTTGTCGTGTTCCTCAAACGAGTATTCGTAGATGTTCAGTCCCAGCTTCTGATAGATATCCTTGAAGAACAGCCGTCCGATGAAGTCGCCCTCATTAATGATAATGGCATTCTCCTCTGACAGTTGGTTCAGGTTGGCAAACGTCGGGCCGAACATGGGGTGACTGGAGGCATAGTGCATGCCTGTCGATTCATAGAATTCCTTCAGCCCTGTCTTCACCGACGAGATATCGGTGATGATACAGTCCTTCGGCAGATAAGGAATGATTTCCTGAAAGGCCGGGATGGTGTATTTCACGGTGACCGCATTGATGAGCAGCTCTGGTGCGAACTCGCGTACTTCCTCTAACTGTGTGAACCGCTGACAGTTATAGGTAAACCGCATGCGCATCGGATCTTTCTCGTAAACGGCCACCTCATGATCAAAACTCAGCAGGTCGATGAAGAAGCTCCCCATCTTTCCTGCACCCATGACTAATATTTTCATTTGTTGATGATCTCTATCTGTTGTCTTACGCTTTCCTCGTGTATGCTCTCAAAAACGTGGGCCACGAACTCTGCCCCCATGCCGCAGAGCGCTCCCTGTGCGCCGCGCTTCGACAGAATCTCATTGTAGCGGTTGGCCTGCAGCACGGTCATGTTGTGCTCCTTCTTGTATTGTCCAATCTCGCGGCATACTCGCATGCGCTTTGCCAGCAGGTCCATCAGCTGATTGTCCAGCTCGTCTATCTGCTTGCGTAATTGCTGAATGCCCTCGGTTGTCACGTGTTCATCGCGAATCACGAGCAGCGACAGGATGTAGTCGAGCACATCGGGCGTCACCTGCTGTGCAGCATCGCTCCAAGCCTTGTCGGGATCGCAGTGGCTCTCCACAATCAGTCCGTCGAAGCCCAGGTCCATGGCCTGCTGACAGAGCGGTGCAATCAGCTCGCGTCTTCCGCCGATGTGACTGGGGTCGCTGATGATGGGCAGATCGGGAATGCGGCGGTGTAGTTCAATGGGAATCTGCCACATCGGCAGGTTACGATAGATTTTCTTTTCGTAGGAAGAAAAGCCGCGATGGATGGCTCCCAGACGCTTCACGCCTGCCTGATTGATGCGTTCCAGCGCCCCAATCCACAGCTCCAGGTCGGGATTCACCGGATTCTTCACGAACACAGGCACGTCAACGCCCTTCAGCGAGTCGGCCAGAGCCTGCATGGCAAAGGGATTGGCACTGGTGCGTGCGCCCACCCACAGGATGTCGATGCCGTATTTCAAGGCCAGCTCCACATGCTCAGGTGTTGCCACCTCGGTCGAGACGAGCATTTTCGTTTCCTTTTTCACTTCTGCCAGCCAGGGCAGCGCCTTTTCTCCGTTACCCTCAAAGCCGCCTGGTTTCGTGCGCGGTTTCCACACACCTGCACGGAAGTTATGGCAGCCTTTCATCGCCAGCTGGCGAGCCGTTGTCATCACTTGCTCTTCGGTCTCAGCCGAACAGGGTCCGGCAATCACGAAGGGACGTTCGTTGTCACTTGGTAAATTCAATGGTTGAAGTTCCAGTTCCATATTTTGACTTTTCTAATGATTATTTCTTTTTCTGTCTAAGGATTTTAGGATTTTAAGGATTTCGATACACTTGAATCTCTATCCATTTGCTAATCCTATCTTTTAAATCCTACAGACATAATTATTAATCCTTTAAATCCTAAAATCCTTAGACAAAAGTAATAAGTTCAATCCCCTATCCTTTAAATCCTAAAATCCTTAGACAAAAGCAATAAGTTCAATCCCCTATCCTTTAAATCCTAAAATCCTTAGACAAAAGTAATAAGTTCAATCCCTATACCGATTATTGAAAACAGGATATATTTCATCGCGAATATAGTCAGTATTAAAGTTTATCACATAGCCCATCTCACAATTCATCAGTCGCAGATAAGTGAGCAATTGTTTTTCAAACAATTTTCTATATTCCACAACAGATTTCAGTTCCAAAATGAGCTTATTCTCAACAATAAGGTCCAATCTCAGATCATGGCATATCAGTTCACCTTTATAATAGACTGGTACTTGAACTTGATTTCTGACCTCAAGACCTTTTGAACGAAGTTCACGAATCATTGCCTGCTCATAGATACTTTCAAGCAGTCCAGGCCCAAGTTGATTATAAACCTCATAAACGCAGCCAATAACCTTATATGTAAATTCTCTATCCATTTGTCAATCCTATCCTTCAAATCCCAGAATCCTTAGACAAAAAATAACTTGGTAAATTCAATGGTTGAAGTTCCAGTTCCATATTTTGACTTTTCTAATGATTATTTCTTTTTCTGTCTAAGGATTTTAGGATTTTAAGGATTTCGATACACTTGAATCTCTATCCATTTGCTAATCCTATCTTTTAAATCCTACAGACATAATTATTAATCCTTTAAATCCTAAAATCCTTAGACAAAAGTAATAAGTTCAATCCCCATCCTTTAAATCCTAAAATCCTTAGACAAAAAATAACTTGGTAAATTCAATGGTTGAAGTTCCAGTTCCAT
>CAMOGW010000002.1 GCA_946614435.1 uncultured Prevotella sp.
CAACGAATCCTGCTACCTACACCATCGAGACAACGACCTTCACGCTGAACAACCCGACGAAGGCAGGTTATGACTTCGCAGGCTGGAAGCTCAATGGCGTAGGCGAGGCTATGATGACTGTCACCATCACCCAGGGCAGCACAGGCAACTTGGCATATACCGCCACATGGACACCTACTGTATATAATATTGTGTACACGATGGATGGCGGTACGGCTACTCCTGCTAATCCCACGACTTACACCATCGAGACCGAGACCTTCACGCTGAACAACCCCACCAAGACGGGTCATACCTTCAAGGGCTGGAAGCTGAATGGCGAGGGCGATGCTATGATGGAAGTGACGATTGCTCAGGGCAGCACAGGTCACCTGGCCTACACCGCTACCTGGCAGATTAACAAGTACACCATCACGTTTGATAGTAATGGAGGTTCTGCTGTTGATCCCATCACTCAAGACTACGGGACCACGGTGACAGCTCCTGCCGCACCTACAAAGACTGGTTACGACTTCGCTGGATGGACTCCCGCATTGCCCGCAACGATGCCTGCTGAAAATATGACGGTGACGGCTACTTGGACGGTGAAGACTTATACCGTGAGTATCACGGGTGGTGGCGTTAGTGCCGACAATATGAATCCTAAGTATGGTGACGATGTGGTGATTACCATTGCCGAAGACGAGGATCGCACACTGAATACGCTGACTGTGAACGGTGAGGATGTGACTGCATACGTGGTTGACGGGCAGTACACTATCCATAATGTTACTGGCAACGTGGATGTTGTAGCTACCTTCAACGCTACGAAGGAGTTCATTACTCTGGCTCAGGGCGTGGGTACCTTCAGCTGCTCGCAGGACCTGAACTTCACAGGCAGCGAACTCAAGGCTTACATCGCCGCTGGCTATAACAAGGCAGAATCTCAGGTACTTCTGGTACGTGTCTATGACGTTCCTGCTGGCACAGGTCTCTATCTGAAGGGTGAGGCTGATGTGACCTATAAGATTCCATATAGCACTTCGCAGGCCTACTATGTGAATATGCTCAAAGCAAACCTCACTGCAAGCTCGATTGCCAAGACTTCTGGCGACATGAGCAACTTCCTGCTCAACAAGGTGGACGGCGAATATGGATTCTTCGCTCCCTCGGAGACGGCAACGCTTGGAGCCCAAAAGGCTTACCTGCAGGTGCCTACCTCGTTTATATCAGGTTCACAGGAAGCTCGTGCTATCAGCATTGCTTTCGAGGATGATGAAACCACTAATATCAGCGATTTCGAACTGTTCACCAACAGCAATGAGCATCTCTATAACCTGAAGGGACAACGCGTAGAGAAGGCTGGACGTGGCCTCTATATTAAGAATGGTAAGAAGGTCGTGATAAAGTAACTCTAAAAGGTATGAAACAGATGAAGAAAACATATCAACAACCCGTCACAAGGGAACTGCTTATCAAGGCAGTTCCCCTGCTGGCAGGCTCCTATTTACAAGAAGGAGAAACAGAAAATGGAGGAGGAATTGATCCTGATACCGAGGTTGATACAGGTTTAAGTCGTCGTAACAATGTCTGGGACGAAGACGGGGAGGACTGTGATTGAGTTAAAGAAATAAAAAAGTGCTGTTCGCTTGCTGAAGATTTCGTATCTTTGTAAACTAAAAAGAAATAAGCGTATGGCACTGAATCTGAACAAGAACTTGAAGCTCTACTACTCCATCAAGGAGGTGGCAGAGATGTTTGGGCTCAATGAGAGCACCCTTCGCTATTGGGAGACGGAGTTTCCTTACCTCAAGCCGAAAACAGCCGGACCGAACAAGGTGCGGCAGTATTCGGAGAAGGACATTGAGCAGATTAGGCTCATTCACAACATGGTGAAGGTGCGGGGCTTCAAGCTCGCAGCTGCCAAGAAAATGATCAATGCCAATCGCGACGGCGCCGACCGTAGGGCTGAAGTGCTCGACAGGCTGATTGGCGTGCGCGACGATCTTCAGGCACTGAAACGTGAGCTCGACGGACTGCAATAACCAATGAAAAAATGATGAGCATGTTACGATTAAGATTAGCTGTGGTGCTGGCCGTTTGCCTGTTCCACAGCTTTTTTGCTACGGCGCAAAAACGGAAGAAGTATGAGTTCACGCGCAATCTCCCAGTCTATGCCGATTCGCTGCTGCGCGACCTGACCTATCCTTTGGCATGGGGCCACAGCGAGATATGCGACTTCGATGCTTGGCGCAAGGCCGCGCGACAGAAAGTGTTCGACTGCATGCTAACGCCACCACCACCTCCACTCTCCACTTTCCACTATCAACTCTTGTCCGAGGAGCAGCGCGACGGCTATCGGGCACTGAAGATAGAGGTCCGCCTGTCGCGCTACTACACCGTTCCCGCCTACCTTCTCATTCCCGATGGCGAGGGACCTTTCCCCGCCGTCAATGCGCTCCACGACCACGGAGCCCACCTCTTCATTGGCAAGGAGAAGATGATTCGCCCCTTGGCCTGTGAGGATTCCACCGTCATTCGCGATGCCGACGAGTGGGCGCGCACGCTCTACGACGGACAGTTCGTGGGCGACTACCTGGCTCGCCACGGCTACGTGGTGTTCTCAGCCGATGCCCCCATGTGGGGTGAGCGCGGACAGCAGGAGGGGCCACGGCGCGACCGTTACGACATGATAGCCGGCAATATGATGATGTATGGCATTGACCTCTCGGCCTACATGACCTACGACGACCTCTCCGGCACCGAGTTTCTGGCCTCACTGCCCGAGGTCGATGCGCAGCGCATCGGCTGCATGGGCTGCTCGATGGGAGCCTATCGGGCGTGGATGCTCTCCGCACTGAGCGACCGCGTGAAGGTGGGGGCAGCCATTTGCTGGATGGTGACCACCGACGAACAGATGTCGCTCAAGTACAAGCGCACGGAGAATGGCGGCTTTGCCAACTGCTTCCCCGGTCTGCGCCGTTGGCTGGACTATCCCCACATCGCCTCAATGGCTTGTCCTAAGCCCATGCTCTTCATCAATGGTTCACAAGACAAGCTCTTTCCCGTTCCGGGCGTGCAGAAAGCCTTTGCCATCATGCACGACACGTGGCGCAGTCAGGGAGCCGAACAGAACTTGGAAACCGAACTTTGGGACATTTCCCACAGTTGTCCGCTGAAGGCTCAGGAGCGGGTCCTCCAGTTCTTCCAGAAGCATCTCTGAATCCCCATTTTCCCACCCTCTTTTTTAGGCTGAACCCCTGTCAAAACTCGCAAAAAAATCAGCGGCTCCTCTCTCGCTCTGAAATTTGCGAGTTTTGGCCATTTTGCAACCATCTGGTTCTCAGTCGGTTACAAAATCTGTTTTCTGAAAGTCCTTTTGCAGCAGGGCTTTTCAGCGATTTAGGCCGTTTCATGATGCCTTGGCGAATAAGTCATCACGCCTTTTAGGTTAAATCATGAAACGATATAGCCTAAATCGCGACGTGATATTTCCAGAAACGCTTCGTGATTTTGCCTGAAAACCGTCACGATATGGTCGAAAACCGGCTGTGAGATGGCTGCGAAAACGGGCAAACCGAGTGAAATAGCTGTGAAGAAATGTGAAAAATAAGTCCTTTTGGACGTTTTACTTCCGAAAAAGAACATGTCCCATCCTTGCCAGCCCCCCGAAAATCCCCTCGATTTTTTCTGGTTTGCCATTTTCGTTTGTCTTGAAAATCGAAAAAATGATGCTATCAATTAGGAGTATGTAAAAAATGTAATGACGGTTAAATAAATTTAATTTTCGGGAGGTAATTTTATATATAAAATATGTAGAAGTTGTGTAAAAACAACCGCCAATTCAATTTTTTACATTTTTGATGATAGGATTTACAAATAATTTTCGTACTTTTGCCCCCGATTTCAGTGCTTGGTCGAGACGAGAACTTGTTTTTTGCCGAGATTTTGCCTGAAAATGCTGCATAGGCAGCACTCACGCCGTACTTGCCTGACGAGGGCAGTGAAGGTGTGGGCTAAACAATTTTAGAACAGCGTCTTACGCGCTTAGACTTTGATCCTTTTAACCTAGGAAATTAAATGTGCTATCAAAGACTTTGCAGAGAAGATGTTTGTGGCGTGGTATTTACTGCCCCGTCAGTGTGCTGAGAAGGTACGTGTTACCTTCAATGCACACTTTGGGGTGCGTTATATACCAACGGCGTGAGCATGAATTCTGTTTGTTTTTAGCACGGGTTTTCCTAGGACCTTAAGGATGAGCAGGCAGAGTGAGGGTTCACGTCTTTTTTGTATCCTTAGGTCACCTCCGACCAAGTTTCCATTAAAGAGTAAACAAGCTGGTTCTACATCGACAGAGTCGGACATATTGGATTGATATAAGGATTATCCTTAAAGACATCTCCTAAACAGTATTTGAACTGGTGTCCGAGTCGCTTGTAAAACAACAATTCGTCCGGAGACCACAGGTTGACGGACAAGGAAAAATAGTGTATATGTCCGAAACAATACATGTTGGAATACAGGAGCGGTGGTGGGTGCTCAGGCATTTGAAGCCTCAGATTGTAGAGATGCAGCTTTCACAACTCAATGAGCAACGAGCACGTAAAGGCGACGAGGCTCTGGTGTATTTCATCCCCCATCAGTTTGCCAAGGAAGCCATTTACAAAAAAGAGCACGACAAGGCGTACAACAAGATGGTCAAGGAAAACAATGACTTGCGGAGTACCCTGCATTACTATCTCTTCATCAAGGCAACTGAGACAGACATCAACGCACTTGTGAGTGGCGACTGGAACCGTGCCTTACGCCTCCGCCTGACGATGTGCCGCAGCAAAAGCGGTGAGCCCTTATGGGCTACAGCAAAAGACATGGACGGCCTTATCGCCTTGATGACCGAACACCGTGAGATGTTCAATCTCGAACCCTCGCCCGATGGTTTCCAGATTGACGACAAGGTGATGTTGAAGGCTAAAGTCTTTAAGGGCTATGAGTTCTACGTTACCAAGGTTAGGAAAAAGGAGCAGGGAGCCAGTCTGACACTGGAACTGCCTATCTTCAATGGTCGTTTCATCTTGAAGACCAAGAGCGTGGACGTTGCCAAGCAGCACCTTCCCATGAAGATACAGGAACTGCTTTCCCCTGACTATGTGAAACGAGTTGAGCAGGCGCTGACGGGCATCGCTACCCATTGCTACGGGCGCAGCAAAGCAGGAGACGACAAGCAGCAGGTGGAAAGCGACTCCACCATCCTGCACGACCTTCAGTTCCTGGGTTACATGGAGTTCGACGACAGCACAGTCCATAATCACGTCAGGACCCTGTTGCTCCTCCATGCCGTGCTGCGCAAAGACAGCCGTTCCATCGCGCGATACACCCCTATCGTACAGCAAATGCTCTCCCATCCCACAGAGGCCACGACCGACGAGGATGCCTTCATGATGGCAGTCCTCTATCTGGCCACCCACGATGCGAACTACCGTGATGCTGCCAAGCGGTATGCTCAGAAGCACAAGACACTTTCTGAACCGCTTTTACAGCTGATACGGGTTATCAGGAATATCCGATTCAGAAGTACCACAAAACAGAAAATAAGCAAAAAAACAGAAAAGAAAGTGACAAAGCAAATAGAAGAGACAATGAAACAAATCAGGGACTGCGATTTCAGCAGTCTTTCCCCTCAGGGTGCTCAGGCAGTCTGGGGCATCCTTGCTTTGTCCCCTTACGATACCGAGGAAGGCCATGCGCTCCAAGCTAAGCTGAAAGAGGCTGTTCAGCACTTCCCGGAAACGTCCGAGACTGACTCTGTAGAGGTTACACAGGACAGCTTCAACCAGGCCAGAAACAACCTTCTTCGTACCGCCCATCCCAGTGCAGCCACTCTGGTTGCCTACTACGATATGCTTGTCGCGCTACATCCCGACAGGAAGGCAACAGACAGTGCTGACCTCTATCAGGAGTATCTGGAGATACTGCTCGTTGCCTATTCCAAGGCGCAGCAGTTCTCCACCTCTTGGTGGCAGTTGAAAGCAGTTCTTGAACGCTATTACCATGCCAAGTGACTATGATTCTTGAAATTTCACCCATCATACAACGTATCCGAGAGACAGACTTCGCCAAGGCTTCAACAGCCAAGGCGAGGGCGATTTATGGCATCCTAAGCGTGCTGGAGTCATGGATAGAAGATGGGGACGACCTTATCTTGCGACTCGTGCAGAGTCAGCCGACGAGGTTTCTTCATAACGAGCAATCCATCGACGGCTATAAACAGGCAGACTCACTTTGGGCATCATTGCCCTTAAAGGAACGTCTGCTACGCTTGCAGGCTTTCTATCAGACAGACATCCAACAGCTTAGTGGAGGTGACGACCACAAAGCCCACCGCTTCTTGGTGACAGCAGAACGCACTTTCGAGCAGTGCCGTCAGGAAGCCTTTGACGCCTGCGATACCCATATTGAGGAGTTCCTGCTCTATTTCCATGTGCTCTGCCTGGCCCATCCCGGCTATCGCCATCTCGACAATGTGCGCCTGTATTTAGACTACAACCGCTATTTCGAGTCCCTGCCCATGGAGCTATACGACGAAGACTCCGACCTGGCATGGCAATACCAGGAAGTGCGGTGGCGCAGGGACATGCTGCATGAGCAGCACTTTGACCTGTCTTTGCTTCCCCAGCTCTCCTTTGAAGACACAGAAGCCTGTCGGCAATTTCGCCTGCAATGCTACCAATGGATGCTGAGCCTCGACCCCGAGTATGATGGTACGGTACAGATGGACTCTTGTAACTGGGCGTTCGTGTCCAAGGGTGTCAAGGCAGTCTTCGCATGGTTAAACGCCAAGTACACCAACAACATACCGATGGCCTCCGAAGTAGAGGCAACAGCCCTTCTCACCATCTATTGCGGCATGAACACCAGTCCTTACGACCATGAGCTTAATGCAACCATCGAAGACAAGCCCTACAGTCTGTTCGACTGCCTCCCTGCCTCCAAACTCAGAACCCATCTGATGGCTCACGTAGCCTTACGTGATGACGATTCAGAACTTCTGGACACCGCAAAAGCCGCCATCGCCGCATGGGATAACACCCAACTGACACAGGAGGACAAATATCTAATAGAACTTCTAAGTGAGTAAATCCAACTTATCAGACATTCATTTCCTTCCTCCCCTAATAGTTTATATTTATTCGTATGAAAAAAAGCTTCATACTCTTTTCCTTACTTACCCTGTTGTTCTCCTGCGCCCGTTACAAGGACGTTCCCTATTTCCAGAACGCCGCCACCTTCGACGGTTCCAAGGGCGCCATGCTCTACGACATGACCATCAAGCCGAAGGATGAGCTCACCATCTTCGTCTATTCAGGAACAGATGAGAAAAGCGTGCTCATGTTCAATTCCCGTGAGCCCCGTCCGTTGGGAAGCTTTGATAAAAGTATAGGCGGTATTCGCATGCAGTGGAATCGCGGTCAGTTTCATCGCTATCTTGTAGAGAATGACGGATGCATAGAATTTCCTGTCATTGGCAAAATCAAGCTTGAAGGTCTAACCATTGAACAAGCCAATAAGCACATCGAGCAGAAGATAGCTCCCTACGTCCAGAGTGGTGCCTCCTATCAGGTGAATACGATCATCAATAACTTCGAGGTCACGGTGATGGGTGAGGTGAAACGTCCCAACACTTTCACTGTCACCCGTAACAAGATGACCATCCTGGAGGCCCTTGCCAAAGCAGGCGACATGACTATCTATGGCCGCCGTGACAATGTGAAGCTGCTGCGCCAGCAACCCGATGGCGAGTATTCAATCCATGAGATTGACATGCGTGATGCGAACATCATCAACTCCCCCTATTACTATCTCCAGCAGCGCGATGTGGTCTATGTAGAGCCCAATGTGGCGATGTGTCAGAATGCAGAGATCGGCACAACCACCCGTCTCTGGCTTCGTGGCACCTCCATCACCATCTCCGTAGGCTCCCTCCTCTACCGCGTTCTACGATAACTTGTCGTACAAAAAATGATAAATAGTAGTTCAAAGAACGATAAGATTCAAATCTTTTTCGTATCTTTGCCCACAAAATGAAAGCAGTATTATGATAGTAACCAATCAAGCAACAGATACGAAGCAGAATTTCAATGCCACTTCCACCCGAAATAGGATAATGGCCAGTACAATGTCTGTGGACGAATACTTCGATGAACTGATAGACAAGGTGCGCGAGGATTATGCAAATTTATGAGGTTCGAATCAGTCATGGAGCTCGTGTTGACATGGCAGAATTGCGCAAGTTCCTTAAGTCCATGATGACGGTGGAAGGTGCTATTCGCTATGCCAATAATATGCGTGAGGAGATAAAGACGTTGGCTTTTTATGCTGATCTCTATGGCAAGACAACATCAATGACACTGCGTCAGATACACCCCGAGGCACGCCGGATGGTATCTCATAACCGTAAATGGGTGTACGTCTATCATATTGAAGCATCCTTCGTCATTGTAGACCGAATCCTCCCTGCCAAGATGAACAAAGGTTGAATCTGTTTGACTCAGCATAATCAACACACCAAAATATATATGGCCTATCACCGTAACAACCGATAGATACGGAGGTGGTTATAGTAAAGGGAAATTCCTAGCCTTTAACCTCTTGCCCTGGCAAGTACCAGAGGAAATCGATGGTGATGACATAACCTGTATGGACTTTTGGACAGGCGAAGGTCGTAAGGCATATACCATTGGGAAAGGCTTCACGGCTTCTGAAGCCATAGAAGACCTCGAGAAGCAACTTTCTCAACAAGAATAATAAAATATCTGTGAGCTTTCCCAGAACCTCAGCAAATGCTGGGGCTAAGGCTTATTGCTAAAAAGGGGGGACGCTTACTTCTAATTATTATGAAATCATAGGAAAACTAGTTGAGAATATATTAAAATCTTGAAAATATATGATAGAGCAGGTTATACGGCTATTTACAGGCTATGAATACGGTCTAAATAGGGACAGCATAATAATCCCTATGCATATAGTAGGTAGAATTAAGGGAATAAATACGGTATATGATGCAAGAATGCTTTTAGGGCAACTGGCTGATGAGGGATATATAGTAGAAAAACCTTCTCAGCCGTCGAAACTTGGAATGACTCTGCCTGGTTGGATTCTAACCGATAAAGGGTGGAGAGTTTATTTGTCTATGGTTTAACAATAAAATGAAGCCTTTGGGCTACAGCGATACAATCAACGAAGCGGCAATCAATTTCGTCCTGCGTGAGTTAGTGATGACCAACTACAGTGGCAATGAGACCGTCAATGCCGGCATGGGCAAGGAATTGACCATCAAGGCACTCACCGAATTGGTGGCCAAGGTTGTTGGGTACGAAGGCGAAATCAAGTGGGACACCACCCGACCCAATGGCACTCCGAGGAAACTGCTGGATGTGAGTAAAGCCACCAAGTTAGGCTGGAAATATCGTACAGAGTTAGAGGACGGCATCAGGCTCGCCTATGAGGACTTCTTGAATAACCCGATGCGGGCGGAACGGTAATCGCTTCAGGCACAGCCCGTGGCTCCGTAAATCCGCCACCGGCTGGATAATTAAAGTTGTTTGTGACTCAAGAGAATAAGTAATGGTAAAGAAAAAGGTAGAGACCCCAGTTTACCCCGTTGCTCCTTTGAAAATAACAAAGGATAAATTCTGTGAACTGTTGTCAGAACAGATTAAAAAGGGACGTGAATTAAACGAAGTAGAAGTGCCTAGAACACCTCAGCATACCTCTTATTATGGAGGCGGTTTCTTAAGTCCGGGGCGTATCACAGACAGAGTTGATTATGATGATGCGGCAGAGAATGCTTTTGTTGCAGATTATAAACGATGGAGAGACCGTTGTAAATCAATTTACCAGACATCTTTTACTGAAGCTGAAAGTAGTTACTTCCATGACTTTGAGTCCCAGATATTGAGCATCTGGGGTAGCGACTCGATTAAAGAGTATAAAGGTAATATTCAGCGTTTAGTGAATCACATGCAAGGTGATATTGAGCGTGTTGATCTCATTGAGTGTGTGGCAGAACCAGAATCAATAGACCAGGAACGTTCGAAGGCAGAAATAAATATGCAAAAAGTGTTCGTTGTCTATGGTCACAACGATGCACTGCGAATAGAAGTTTCAAGAACAATAGAGCAACTTGGACTACAACCTATTGTTTTGCAAGAACAGGAGGATTTCGGAAATACAATAATTGAGAAATTTGAAACTCATGCATCAGATATTGGTTTTGCAATTGTACTTCTGACTGCAGATGACTTGGGAATTGCACGTAAAGATTTGCGAAGGGAAGAAAAGGAAAAGGGTTTCAAAGCAGAATATAAACCACGTGCCCGCCAAAATGTTATTTTTGAGATGGGTTATTTCATTGGTAAATTAGATAGGTCTCATGTTTTTGAGTTGTTGGAGGAAGGAGTTGAGAAGCCTGGAGATTTAGATGGCATTTTGTACACTTCCGTCGATGGTGAAGGAATGTGGAAATTTAAACTTGCTAAGCGCCTGAAAGCCCTTGGCTATAATATAAAAATGGATAAAATTTTGTAGAAAAGAGTATGAAAAAGAAAGTTTTGGTATGCTTTGATTTCGAAAAAGACAGGCATTATAAGTATCTTATGAACGCATGGAATGCAAATGATAATTTTGACTTGAGTTTCAATGATGTAACACCTGATGAAATACAGTCGAATAACATTGCTGTCATTAAGGCCAATTTGACAAAGAAAATTATTAAAGCAGATATTACCATTGTTCTTGTAGGAAAAGACGCAAAAAAAAGGCATAAGGATAGACTTGAAATAGGATATGATAATTGGCAAATCTTTGAAATTGAAAAAAGTAAAGAAAACGATAATCAGTTGATTGTAGTTTTTCTTGATAGAAGCTATGAAGCACCTGACGAATGCTATGGTTGCGGTGCAAAATGGATATATTCATTCAATGAAGAAGATATTGTTGAAGCAATAGAAAACGTATAAAATATGCAATCCGAAGAACTCTATTATGATCATTATAAAGATAGTTTCGAACAGCAAAAAAACTATTTGGAGACTCGCGATAAGCTAACATTATATCTGATAGTCTTGGTTGCCCTTATTTTATTGCTAAGTAATAATCGGTCAATGCTAGTAGATGTGTCTGATGCATGGCAGAAGATGAATATTGGTAAGCCTGTTGTTGATTTCAATATTATCAGCACGTCACTTTATTTTGTGTTCATGTGGTTTTCATTGCGTTACTATCAAGTGAATCTTACTATTGAGAGGGGTTATAGCTACTTAGAACGTTGTGAGCAGAAACTAAGTACGAATGGTATTTTCAGTATAGATCGCGAAGGTGGCAACTATGGTAAGAACTATCCTTGGTTAAAGTGGTTGGCTCATCGTATATATGTGTTTGTTTTCCCATTATTGGTAATCTTTACCGCGGTAGCAAGTATATGCCATGAGTGTTGCAACGAGCACTCATATAGGTCTTTAAATATTGTATTCCTTCTATTGGTTGTTTTGTTGTCTATATTGTATCTTGTAGATAGAATCTTAGGTAAATAGTAAATATGATGCAACCTGACAAGATAGAAAAACTCATAATGGATGGCGATGGCCATACTTTGGAACTTAAATATGATTTTCCAAGTTCGGTTGAAAAGACTGTGTCTGCCTTTGCAAATACAAATGGCGGTTACATTGTATTTGGTTTTAATGATGAGGGAAAAGTTGTAGGTTTAACACAGAATCAAATAGATGATTTTTCAAAGCGAGCAGTTTCATTGTGTCAAGCAATGAGTGTTTCTTTTGAACTTTATCCTAGTAATTTTGATATGAAGCAGATATTGGTGCTTCATATATATAAAAAAGAATTTCACTATTCTGTTAGAACTTCTGATGGATTGATTTGGCTAAGGCAGGGTGCTAAAAATGTTCTTATGCCAGCAAAAGAAGATTTCAAACTTCAAAAAGGCATGCGAAAGCAATTGAAATGTTTTGTAGCCATGTCATTCAGGGAACAAGAATATCCTCGTCTTGTGGATTTCTATGACGCAATGAAACGAGCAGCAGACAGATGTGCATATAGACTGAAGTTGTGGAAGAATGATGAAGATCCATTCAATGGTAATGCAGTGATGCATATACATGAGAATATTAAAAAGTGCGATTTCATGTTGGCAGACTATACACTGAACTCTTCTAATGTTTATTATGAGGAAGGTTTTGCTGCAGGCATGGGCAAAGAAATTATTCAAACTTGTGAGAATACGACAGATCTTGCTTTTGACATTAATCATAACAACACATATTCTTACGCGAATGCACATCAGTTGGAAGAGCAGCTTGTTGACTCTTTTAACGAAATATGCAAGCGACTTTTATCTTAGTACAAATGTTTGCCCAATGCTTCAATGCATGTGGCTTAAATGAATTCTATTAAGAATGTTTCAGAAGTGACGGAGCCATTGAAGGAGGAGATCCTGAAGGGTGATGTTCATACGATAGAGAAGATGAAGGTATGACTGCAGCCTTTAGGTAACAGCAATGTTGACAGGATCAATGCAATACGAAAAGAAGTCCTATACAAAGAAATGGAGCGGTAAAGGGAAAACAACCGTGAACCCAGAACCGTGAACCGAGGTCGTTTGGCATCTCTGATGTCAGAGGACGCAAAAGCGACCGCTTCGATTCATGAGCTGAGTTATGACTTCGCTTGCAGGATTACGCGACTCTTCCAGTACTTGACTGAGGATGCGGAATACAAAGAATACGTACAGTCAAAACAGATATACAGATCTGGAACCTCAATAGGTGCAAATGTGAGGGAGAGTAAGCATGCACAGAGCGATGCAGATTTCTTAAGTAAAATGTCAATAGCCTATAAGGAGGCAGATGAGACAGATTACTGGCTCAATCTTCTTCACGATAATGGCTACCTTGACGATAAACAATTTGAGTCACTAGAGAAAGATATAACCAGGATTTTGAAAATTCTTACGTCCATCGTAAAGACAATGCGAACTAAGTTGGGATTAGAAAAACCCTAAACCATGAACAATGAACCAAAAGTATGAAGATAAACAATAATGTATGAGGTAATAAAGGTAACCATGAACAATGAACCTTTAACCATGAACCCTAAAATGGGATTGTACCATCATCGTGACCTTACTGGTTCGCCAAGTTCATTTATAAAGCTAATTTGAATATTAATTATGAACTACATAATACAGACACCGAGTGCGAGGAGGCTGAAGGAGGAAATACTGAAGAGTGTTGAATCCAAGGCTGATGGCAATGGGAATGGCATTGTCAACTGGCAGTGCATGGAGACGGATGGTGCTGATAAGGCATTAGTGCTTACGGAAGGACAATGGGCGGAGAAGGGATGTATTACCTTGACGCAAGTTGCTGGACGTAATGAACTGCAAGTGAGGTTCTTTTATTGGGAAACTTGTGAAGCTAGAGACAATAATGACGACAAGTATATGCTTGGTCGCTTTACAGAGTTACTATTATCGCATTTCCACTATTTCATTGATAGAATTATAATTGAATAAGACATACTGCTGAGAAGCAGCAATTATAAAAATCGTTATGTATGGGGGCAGGCTCTCATCAGGGTCTCTCATAAAATTAAAGGTTCAATAATCCTGATGATCTTGCCCCTTTTTTAGAACAACACATTGTAAATATGAATATACTTGTTACAGGCGCCAACGGACAGTTGGGTAACGAGATGCGAATCATCTCAAAGAATTCAACGGACAAGTACATCTTTACCGATGTAAATCAGGTAGAAGGTATGGAAACTATCTATCTGGATATAACCGATTTGAAGGCTATACGCAAGATGGTTGCTGATAACAACATTGATGCTATTGTTAATTGTGCAGCATGGACGAATGTGGATGGGGCCGAAGATCCGGAGAAATATACAATTGTAGAGAAATTGAACGCTACAGCACCTGAAAACCTTGCAAAGGCCATGAAGGAGGTTGATGGCTGGCTGGTACAAATCTCTACAGACTATGTCTTTGGTAAGGAGCCTTATAACACTCCATGCAAGGAAGACCAAAAGGGTACACCAACTGGCGTATATGGGGCTACAAAGCTTTTGGGAGAACAGAAAATCATAGCTACAGGCTGTAAGTATATGATTCTTCGCACCGCTTGGCTCTATTCAGAGTTTGGTAAGAACTTCGTAAAGACTATGCTTAATCTTACGGCAACAAAACCTCAGCTGAAAGTGGTATTCGACCAGACAGGAACACCTACTTACGCTTACGATTTGGCAACAGCAATTGTGGCAGCATTAAAGAATCCAGTTGAAGGCATATATCACTATAGCAACGAGGGCGTATGCTCTTGGTATGACTTCACTAAGATGATAGCTGAATATTATGGCCAATCAGCTTGTGACATTCAACCATGTCACTCAAATGAGTTTCCTTCACCTGTTACTCGCCCAAGTTATTCAGTTTTAGACAAGACTAAAATTAAGGAAACATTTGGAATCAAAATTCCTTATTGGACGGATTCATTAAAGATTTGTATAAACAATATAACGAAAGCATAATTATGGAGGTTATAAAAACATCAATTGACGGTGTGCTGATTATCGAACCAAAGGTATTAGGCGACAAAAGAGGCTATTTCTTTGAATCATTCTCCCAGCGTGAGTTCGACGAGAAGGTAGCACCCATACTGGGGCATACAATCAACTTCGTGCAAGATAATGAAAGCATGTCAAGTTATGGAGTTATGCGTGGTTTACACTTCCAAAGGCCACCATATACTCAAAGTAAAATAGTGCGATGTGTGAAAGGTGCAGTGCTTGATGTTGCAGTTGACATCCGTAAGGGTAGTTCTACATACGGTCAGCATGTAGCAGTGGAATTGACAGAGAATAACCATCGCCAGTTCTTTGTGCCTCGTGGCTTTGCACATGGTTTTGCTGTATTATCAGAAACAGCAGTATTCCAATATAAGTGCGATGAGTTCTATCACCCTGAAGCTGATGGCGGCATCAGTATCCTTGACAGTAGTCTTGGTATTGACTGGAAAATTCCCACTGATAAAGCCAACCTTAGTGAGAAGGATACAAAACACGCTTTGTTGAAAGATTTCGATAGTCCATTTGATATTAACATAAAACTATACTAATTATGAAAGGTATCGTTCTAGCCGGAGGCTCTGGTACCCGACTTTACCCGATAACTAAAGGTGTGAGCAAGCAGTTGCTCCCGATTTATGACAAACCGATGGTGTATTATCCCATCAGCGTATTGATGCTGGCAGGAATTAGGGATATTCTGATTATATCTACACCATACGACCTTCCAGGCTTTAAGCGCCTGTTAGGTGATGGTTCCGATTACGGAGTACATTTCGAGTATGCAGAACAACCTTCACCCGATGGTCTTGCCCAAGCTTTCATTATCGGTGAAAAATTCATTGGTAACGACAGTGCTTGCCTTGTTCTTGGAGATAACATCTTCTATGGTGCAGGCTTCACTAAACTGCTGAAGAATGCAGTTAACGATGCTGACCAGAAAGGCAAAGCTACCGTCTTTGGTTACTGGGTATCAGATCCAGAGCGCTATGGTGTGGCAGAGTTTGACAGAGAGGGCAACTGCCTCTCTATTGAAGAAAAACCAAAAGTGCCAAAGAGTAACTATGCTGTTGTTGGCCTTTATTTCTATCCCAACAAGGTAGTTGATGTGGCTAAGCACATCAAACCCAGTGCCCGTGGAGAGCTAGAGATTACTACCGTGAACCAAGAGTTCTTGAATGATGGAGAGCTGAAAGTACAGGTCTTTGGCCGTGGCTTCGCTTGGTTAGACACTGGTACACACGATTCTCTCGCTGAAGCAAGTACCTTTGTGGAAGTTATTGAGAAGCGCCAGGGCTTGAAAGTCGCTTGCTTGGAGGATATTGCTTATCGCAACGGATGGATAACTGAGGAACGTATGCGTGAGATAGCAAAGCCCATGCTCAAAAATCAGTACGGTCAATACCTCATGAAGGTGATTGACGAAATGAAAGAAGAATCAATAGCGGAACATTAGAACACGTTTAAAATGAAAAATATTATAATTACCGGTGGTGCTGGCTTTATTGGCTCGCATGTGGTTCGCTTGTTTGTGAACAAGTATCCTAAGTATAAGATAATCAATCTGGATAAACTTACTTACGCTGGAAACTTGGCTAATTTGAAGGATATTGAGGATAAGCCTAATTATAAGTTTGTCAAGATGGATATCTGTGACTTTGATGGTGTTTTGAAGTTAATTCAGGATGAGCAAGTTGATGGTATCATCCATTTGGCAGCAGAGAGTCATGTTGATCGTTCCATCAAAGATCCCTTCACTTTTGCTCAGACCAATGTGATGGGTACATTGAGCCTTTTGCAGGCTGCAAAGGCCTACTGGGAGAGTCTTCCTGAGAAATATGAGGGTAAACGCTTCTACCACATCAGTACAGATGAGGTATATGGTGCCTTACAAATGACACATCCCGAGGGTATTGAGCCTCCTTTCACTACCAAAGCATCAAGCGGCAAGCACCATTTGGCATACGGAGAGAAGTTCTTCACTGAGGATTTGAAGTATCAGCCCCATAGCCCTTATAGTGCAGCCAAGGCTTCTTCAGACCACTTTGTGCGAGCTTTCCATGATACCTTTGGTATGCCTACCATTGTGACCAATTGCTCTAACAACTATGGTCCTTATCAGTTCCCAGAGAAACTGATCCCATTGTTCATTAACAATATTCGTCATCGCAAACCACTTCCTGTTTATGGCAAGGGAGAAAATGTACGCGACTGGCTGTATGTCGTTGACCATGCACGCGCTATAGATGTTATTTTCCATGAGGGAAAGATAGCAGAAACCTATAATATTGGTGGATTCAACGAGTGGAAGAACATAGACATTATCAAGGTTTTGATTAATACCGTTGATAGACTCCTTGGTCGTCCCGAAGGTGCCGACATGGACTTGATTACTTATGTAACAGACCGTGCAGGCCACGATTTGCGTTATGCTATTGACAGTACAAAACTCCAGAAGGAGCTTGGTTGGGAACCAAGCCTCCAGTTTGAGGAAGGTATTGAGAAGACCGTCAAGTGGTACTTGGATAATCAGGAGTGGTTAGATAATGTAACTAGTGGTGATTATCAGAAATATTATTCGAAAATGTACAATAATCACTAGTAAAAATGGCTGAATCTTTGAAGTCGAAGACAGCTCATGGAGTAGCATGGAGTGCTATCGGTTATATATTACGCCATTGTATCTCCTTTTTTATAAGTATTATTCTAGCACGGCTACTATCACCAGAAGAGTATGGCCTTATTGGCATCCTTCTAATATTTGAAGCTTTTTTAAATGCAATTGTAGATAGTGGATTTACAAGTGCTTTAATACGAAGAAAAGATGTAACAGATACTGATTATAGCACAGTTTTTTATGCCAATCTCTTCCTGTCTTTTTTGATGGCAGGTTTGTTGTTTTATAGTGCAGAACCAATATCTGTTTTCTTCAGTGAGACAGAGTTGCTGCCTTTGACACGTGTAATTTCATTTGTTATTATAATAAATGCATTATGTCTTGTCCAGAGAGTCCGCCTGACAAAAATAATAGATTTTAAAACCCAAACAAAAGTAACTATAATATCTACAATCATAAGTGGAATAATAGGTATTGTAATGGCTTACAGCGGTTATGGGGTATGGGCGCTTGTTGGACAGCATATATCTGCACAGGTAGTAACAACAATACTGTATTGGTTTTATAATAAATGGATTCCTCGAATCTGTTTCTCAAAAGTAAGTTTTCTTGAGATGTGGTCCTTTGGATGGAAAATCTTGATTAGTAAACTTATTGACACATCATGGGAACAGGCTTATCAAGTTATTATAGGTAAGTGTTATACGGCGCATTCCTTAGGATTATTTACTCGTGCAAAACAGTTTTGTGATTTGTTTTCTTCTAACCTTACAGTTGTTGTACAAAGAGTTAGCTATCCTGTATTAAGTAATATTCAGGATGATAAACAGCGATTGAAGTCTGTTTACAAAAAAATAATTCGTACGATGATGCTTGTTACTTTTGCGATAATGCTGGGGATGGCAGCATCAGCAAAGTCTATGATTCTATTTTTAGTAGGTGAAAAATGGATAGATTGTGTACCAATGCTACAGATTATATGTACATATGCTATGTTTTATCCTTTACATGCGATTAATTTGAATATGTTACAAGTACAAGGACGTAGTGACCTTTTTCTAAAATTAGAAATATTAAAAAAAATAATAGCAGTTGCTCCCTTGCTTCTAGGTATTTTTGTTGGAATCTATTGGATGCTAATAGGTAGCTTTTTTTCAAATATCGCAGCATATTATTTAAACTCGTACTATTCAGGGAATATATTAGACTATGGAATAAAGGAACAAATAAAAGATATTTTACCATCTCTATGTATTGCTGTTATTATGGCAATTGTCGTGTTCGCAGTAGGTTTTTTGCCGTTAACATATTATTTTCTTTTTCCATTACAGGTTGTTGTTGGCATAATAATCTTTGTTATAATCTGCGAAAATAGAAAAGTACTTGAATACTTTGAAATTAAACGTATGGCTATGTCCGCTATAAAAAAGAATTTTAATTAAAATCACTTAATAATGCAAAACAAACAGATAACAGTAACATCTCCGTTACTACCAAAACTTGAAGATTTCAATGAACTTCTTAAAGAAATATGGACGAGTAAGTGGATAACCAATATGGGGCAGTTCCATAATCAGTTGGAAAAGGCTCTTGCTGAATATCTGCATGTACCATACGTATGTCTTTTTACCAATGGTACTTTGCCTTTAATGACGGCATTGCAGGCACTGCGTATTACAGGCGAAGTAATTACCACTCCTTATAGTTTTGTGGCCACTACACATAGCATTTGGTGGAATGGCTGCAAACCGGTATTTGTAGACATTGACCCTGCAACGGGAAATATGGATCCAAATAGGATTGAGGCTGCAATCACCCCTGCAACTACTTGTATCATGCCTGTTCATTGCTATGGCAAGCCATGTGATACAAAGCGTATTCAGGAGATTGCAGATAAATATGGTTTAAGGGTGATATATGATGCAGCTCATGCCTTTGGCGTAGAAGTCCCTGCAGACCAATACGGCTTGGAGGCTTACGATGATAAGGGGCTTGCTGGTATTATGAATGCTGGCGATATGAGTACATTGAGTTTCCATGCTACAAAGGTATATAACACCATCGAAGGTGGAGCATTGGTGGTTCACGATGAAAAGACAAAGAAGCGAATTGATAATTTGAAGAACTTCGGAATTACAGATGAAGTGACTGTTGTTGCTCCTGGTATTAATGGTAAGATGGATGAAATGCGTTCCGCATACGGCCTCCTGAACTTAGAACAAGTTGATGAGGCAATCGAAAAACGCCATCAAGTAGCTCAGAAGTATCGCGAGGCTTTAAAGAGCATTCCCGGCATTCGTTTCTTTGAAGATATATCAGGAGTACGCAATAATTATAGCTACTTCCCTGTATTCATCAATGCAGAGAAATATGGAGCTACTCGTGATGAGCTATACTTCAAGATGAAAGAACAGAATGTATTGGGTCGCCGCTATTTCTATCCACTTATCAGTGAATTTAGTACATATCGCGGCTTGTCAAGTGCAACACCGGAGAATCTTCCTGTTGCAACAAAAATAGCCAACGAAGTTATCTGTCTGCCCATGCATCATGAATTAAAAGACGACGATATAGCACGCATTTTAAATTGTATAAAGAAATGAAAGAATTATACGCTTTAGGAGTTGGCCATAGTACGCCTTTGTTTGTCGAGATAGCTGAAGCGTGCGGTTATCATGTTGTAGGACTTTTTCATTATAATGATGAAAGGACAAATGAAGAAGATCATGGTTGTAGAATACTAGGGTCATTCGAGGATTTGCTGAATAGTGATGTAAGGAATAAAGAATTTCTCCTAACCATGGGAGATAACGAAATACGAAAAAATATTTTTAAAAAAATTAAAGACAAAGGTGGATTGTTTCCAACCATAATTCATCCTACTGCCGTAATATCAAAACATTCCAATATCAGCAAAGATGGGGTGGTGATTGGGCCATTTGTTGATATACAGACAGATGTGATTATTGGAAATAACACCATGATATGGAGCGGAGCTGTTGTTTGTCATAACACCTCAATTGGGAATCATTGCTTTGTTGGGCCTAAAGCATTAGTTGGTGCATACACAAAAGTTTCCGACAATGTCTACTTTGGACAAGGGGCTTTAAGCATTTCTGGTAAAGTCTCAGAAATAGGGGAAAAAGTTCTTATTGGAGCTCGAAGTTTGGTATGCAAGTCAATCCCAGAAAATGTAGTAGTCTACGGCACACCAGCTACGATTATTAGAAAAAGGTTCCAATAAACAAGTGTCATCCAATGAAAACGTACTTGTTTTTAGCTCATACAATAGGAGGTTTGACGGGAAGTGCTACCTATGTCCGGAATAAAATGGATTGGTTGCGAGACCATGGATGGAATGTCGTAGCATTCGACGGAACGGGTGACAAAAACTCTCAAATTGTAATAGAAGCATTTCTTCCGTTTGAACAAAATAGAATAAAAGAATTATTCTATCCCCCCTCAATGTTTTGCAAATTGAAAAGGGATTGTATTATAAATAGAATAATAAGCCAATTACCAGAATGTAATGGGATTGTAATAGAATCCAATAACCCAATCATGGCTTTGTGGGGTGAATTGCTTTCAAGTGTACTTGATGCTAAACATATAATATATTTGCTAGGGGAACATGAAGTGATTTCTTCAGAAAAACAGTACGATTTTTATAAATATAAGTGCCAGAATGACGAGTTGTTTTGTATAGCACCTAAGGTGGTCTCTTCGCTTTTTGAAAAGTTTAACTCAAATATTGAAGCAGATCGCTATTATTGGGACGCCTCAAATAGTGCTCCTGTTGATAACATAGTTTGTCCAGAGTTAGATATTATAGAACCTGCTCATTATAATATTGGTTATTTTGGCCGAATAAAACCGTATACAGATGAAGTTGTTCGGAACATCGCTGTCTTTTCAAAGCATCACTCCCAACAAACTGTGAATGTGGTTTTCTTAGGCGTAGACGAACTTACTTCGTCTCAGTCTGCGACACTCAATTTGTCAAATGTAAATTATTACCTAATAAAATCACAGTCAATCATTCCTCAGAAATTCTTTCAGCTCTGTGATGTAATCATAGGAAATGCTGCTTGTGCACGTATCGCTTTTCAAGCAGGATCGAAGGTTATATCTATGAACACTAAAACAAATAGACCATTAGGATTGCTGGGCTATACGACAGATCAAATCTCTTTTGAGTCAGAGAGGTATAAGGATGGTAGAGAACTTAATACTATTTTGGAAGATGTTTTAATTGCAAATGTTTCAAGATATGAACATCCAATTATCCCTGTGCTAAAGGATGAACGGGGATATTCATGGCAAGAGAAATATGCTGAAAAGAAAAGAACAGAGCCATATAAGAATGTCTTGCAAATAATGAGACCCAATAGTTATCGTGGATTAATTAGATATATACTACTTAACATAGGCTTTGTAGGACTAATGTCAAAAAAAAGATATATAATGAAATGACGATACTTATATTATACACAGTTTTCTTCCTGATAATGATTTGGTTGACACTTGGTAAGAAACAGAACGTTACTTACCGTGTTATACTTTACTACTTTCTTTTGGGTAGCTTGTGTGCATGGTACATAAGGTTTCGACCTAACCTTGAGTATATGGATATACCACTAAGTGTTGAGGCTATATTATATCATTGTTTAATGTTATGCATGTTGATCTATCCTTTTAAGAAGTTCAAGAGATTTGAGAATGTGACTTTTAATTCGCCTGACACTGCTATTCTTAACTGCTTGATAGCATTTGTCGTTCCAATTAGTTTGTTATATATATATATAAGTATTGCCGCTACTGATTTACGTATGATCTTGGTGGATGTTCAATCAATGCGACAGAATTTGATTGATACTGCTGGTGAAAGTGGAACTTTGCATACATACCTTCGTGCATTTGGCAATTCTTTTCATGGCTTGGCTCTTAGTATTGCTTTCTATTACATTATAAAGAAGCCAAGCAATACTTTTCTAATTTATCTTTTACTTTTATGTAGTCTGTCACCAGTTATACATAGTTTAAATTTCGCGGCTCGTGAATATGTGGCAAAGTATTTCTTTGTATTCTTTATGTTATGTCTTTTGTTTAAACAAAGGATAGATAGTGGCTGGAAAAAGAAGCTAATGAGGTTTGTTTTGGTTGGTGTTGTTTTAGGCGCATTCTTCTTTATTATTGTTACAATCATTCGTTTTACTAATGGTGCTCGATATAGTAATCCTGTAGATAGTATATTCGCATATTTAGGACAAGGTTACTGTAATTTTTCACAACGTTATTTAGACTTTCCTGACGGGGCGACAGGTGGACGAATCCATTTTACATTGTTTTCCAATGGCTCGGCATTGACATCATTTAATCTAAATCAAGAAATCCGATCAGACTATTACTTAAATACTTTTGCTACAACAGTCGGCTCATGGGTAATAGATATAGGAATATGGTTTACAACTATAGCTGTGTTGGTTCATTTCCTACTGTTTAAGTTGATAGGAAGGCTACAACTGAATATTTTTACACTTTATTATGTAATCTACGCTTATGAATTTATTTTTTCTTGTTTATTCTTTTATAATGATACAATAGGAAAACAAAGAATGGAAACAATTCTATTCGTTATCCTTTTGGATATTTTAAATAGGTGGTTCCAAGGTAAGAACAATGCGTACAAGATTTAGATGCCTTATGTCTTTAACAAAACTTCAATCAGGATGTACAATTGACCAATTCGAACTTTATACCTAGCAGTATCGAAGCATAGGCTTATGCCACCTTCATTACGTACAAGAAAATGGTTGAATGAAATCTTTATTCCTTGCGTGGTACACCGAGGCAATCTTTTGTGTTTGGTAAAACAGTATAATAAGTTATTATGAATAAATTATTGAAAATTTTTAAAGAGCTTATGTCGCCTAAGCACTTTGCTTGGAAAATTCAAGGCGTCCTATTGGAAACTTTTGCCCCTTTCATTAGTGATCGTCTATTTTTAAAAATGAAATGGAAACGTTCAATGAAATATACGTTAAATTTGGATAATCCAGTTACTTTTAATGAGAAGTTGCAATGGTTGAAGTTAAATGACCGTCGACCTGAATATACGCAGATGGTTGATAAAGTAGAAGCGAAGAAATATGCAGAAAGGCTTATTGGACGGGAGCATATCATTCCAACATTGGCAGTTTACAACAAAGTTGAGGACATTGATTTCAGCACACTTCCCAAACAGTTTGTTTTGAAGTGCACTCATGATAGCGGTGGCATAGTTATATGTAAGAATAAGGATATGCTTGATAAGGATACTGCAATTAAGAAACTTCGAAAGGGCATTAAGCAAAATTTTTATTATCAGAATCGTGAATGGCCTTATAAAGATGTAAAGCCTCGGATTATTGCTGAGCAATATATGACTGATAATGGTAATGAATTGCAAGACTATAAAATTTATTGTTTTAATGGAGTTCCAAAAGTTATTCTTGTGTGTAAAAACAGATTCAAAGAAACAGGTCTTTCTGAGGACTTCTTTTCATTGTCTTGGGAACACTTGGATGTTACTCGCCCTTTCCATCCCAATAGTGATGAGGGTATTCACAGACCAGCAGAATTGGATGAGATTCTGAGATTGTCTAAGAAACTTTCAGTAGGGAAGACTTTTGTAAGAACTGATTTCTATATTATTAATCATGAAGTTTATTTTGGCGAAATCACTTTTTATCCAGCTTCTGGCTTAGTCCCATTCTGTCCAGAAACATTTGACGAATTGCTTGGTTCTTGGATAAAACTTCCTGTGGGGGGGTAAGATCTTAGTTTACAAAAGTGGTTTTTATTTCCTTTTTGATAGCCGAGATTTTAGTTTAGATGAGGAAGAATTGAAAGATTATAAATTCTTTTGTTTTAACGGTGTACCAAAATTACTTTTTGTAGCGACGGATAGAGGAAATCCAAATGTAGAAACAAAGTTTGATTTCTATGATATGAACTGGCAGCATTTGCCTATTAAAAATGGGCATCCTAATGCTTCGAAAACGATACAAAAGCCAAGAGGATTTGAAGAAATGAAAAGATTGGCCTCAATATTAGCAAAGAACATACCTCATGTGCGAGTGGATTTCTACGACATTAACGGTCATGTTTATTTTGGAGAACTGACTTTTTACCATTGGAGTGGAATGGTACCTTTTGTTCCCAATGAATGGGATTATAAATTTGGAAGTTTGATAGATTTGTCATCAGTTAAAGATAGAAATGATAAAAATGCCTAAATTGTTAATAGTTTCAGACCATATCGGACAGGATGGAACTGGTCGTTTCTTGACATATCTTGCGAATTCTTTAACGGAATCAAAAAAAATAAAAGTTTCTTTGATGCTGTTCCATGAAGAAAAGTCCACTTTTAATAACTTTCTTAATCCTAATGTAGATGTCATACGTTTGGCAATGAAAGGACGTATACAAATGTCTATATTGTTTATATTAAGAGAAATAATAAAGCAGAAGCCCGATTATTGCCTGTTTGGATATACTCAATTATTGTTATTGGGATATCTAACTCCATTACTTAACAAAAGCGGTATTAAAGTATTATTCCGTGACACTATTATCCCCAGCTTATTTCATAGAAATGATAGTAGAGTAAAATTGTTCTTCAACAGAAAAGCTTATCATTGTTTCAACCAAATCATCGCTCAATCAGATGATATGAAAAATGATTTGGTTAATAACTGGGGGTGTTGTGAGAAGAAGGTCCTGAAAATCAATAATCCTGTTGATATTTCTGCAGTCCAGCAAAGGGCAAGAGGTAAAGAACCTGAAGAACTGTTAAATAAAACAACTTTTACGTTTGTCGCTGCGGGGCGACTTACATATCAAAAGGGTTATGATATTATCATACAAAGAATGGCAGAATTAAGACCTGCTATTCCTTTTAGATTGTATATCTTAGGAAAAGGTGAGGATAGAGAAAAGCTGTATGGATTGATAGATTATTACGGATTACATGATTATATAAAATTATTGGGTTTTAGAAGTAACGTCCCTCTTTATATAAAGCATTCAGATGCTTTACTACTTAGTTCTCGGTATGAAGGATTTCCTAACATCGTATTGGAATCTTTGGCCTTAGGAAAACCTGTTTTTACAAATAACTGTCCTGGTGGTATTAATGAAATAATTAAAGACGGGATAAATGGTGTTTCCTGTGATTTTAGTAAACATGATGATTTTGTATCAGGTCTTAAACGTTTTATTAATGGAAAATACGATGAGACTTTAATTATGGAGGATACAAAGAAAAGGTTTTCATTAAATACCATCATGTTGCATTACGAAAATATTTTTTCTTAATAATGATAAAAGTAGCGGTTTTGTTGTCCACTTACAATGGTGAGAGGTATTTGGCAGAGCAATTGAAAAGTGTGCTCGCTCAACAAGAAATTGATTTGTCAGTAATTATAAGAGATGACGGATCTCAAGATGGTACTATTCGTGTTATTAAACAATTCCAAAATAAATATGCCAATATTAGACTTATTGAAGGTTATAATTGTGGCAGCTCTAAAAGTTTTATGAACTTAATCTATGAGGTGCAGAAAAAATATAATGAATATGACTTTTATGCTTTTTGCGACCAAGATGATGTTTGGCTGCCTAATAAGTTAATATCTGCTATTGAGAAATTGGAAAGATTTGACAATTCTTGTCCTTGCTTATACTTGGGGTCTTATCAAATGGTAGATAGTGAATTAACCAATATCCCAACCCCCCAGAAACACCCTTCTTTGAACATGATTTCTGCTTTTGTGTCCAATCCTGCTACAGGATGTACAATGGTGTTTAATAAAAGCCTACTTGAAGTTGTTGCATCAAGGATACCATCATATATAGTTATGCATGATTATTGGTTTTATTTGGTATGCTTGGCTGTTGGAGGTTATGTCGTTTACGACAATACGCCTTATATATTATATCGTCAGCATGACCATAATGTAATTGGTGGAAAAAAAGACCCTTTTTTCAAAAAGTGGAGAATGCGAGCAATAAAGACATTTAAAGCTGGAGACTATTATAAATCAAGGATGGCAAGCCAGTTGCTTGAATGCTTTGGTGACAGAATTTGTAAAAAGGATAAAGACTTTTTGGAGCAAGTGTCAACGTGTATAAAATTTACTTCTAGAGTAAAACTCTTAAATAATAAATCTTTTCGAGGAAAGACCCTCGATAAGAATCTACAATTATTAGGACTGATTATAACGGGTAAATTATAGTATTATGATTTCTGTTTGCATCGCAACTCATAATGGAGAAAAATATATCAAGCGGCAGCTTGAATCGATACTATCCCAACTGGACTTTGGGGATGAAGTCATCATATCTGATGATGGATCGACTGATGCTACTTTGACTATTATTAATTCAATAAATGATGCAAGAATAAGGGTTTATAATTTTAAACAACCAGATAAAACCAAACACCTCCACCGTTATGTTTGTAAGAATTTTGAAAACACACTGAAACATGCAAAGGGTGATTTCGTTTTTCTTTCAGATCAAGATGATGAGTGGTTGCCAAACAAGGTGGATGTTTGTGTGAGAGATTTGGAAAATAGCGATTTGGTTTTACATGACTTCTCGCATATTAATGAAAGGGACGAAATTGTGAAAGAAAAGCACTATAATGGTAGGTTTCGCCCACATAATTACTTTTTACGACGTGGTTTGCATTATGGATGTGCAATGGCATTTAGGAGAAATGTTTTGGAATACGTATTACCGTTCCCTAAAAATCTGATTTTACATGATTATTGGATAGGCATATTGTCTGAGATACTGGGGAATTTTTATTATGAAGAAACTCCTCTTATAAAATATCGAGTTCATCAAAATAATACTTCGGTTTCTCAGAATGGCTTTCTATTTAAACTATATTATAGGTTTTATACTTTACTGTGTGTTATGGTAAGGTGTTTTACATATAAGATACACCACAAGATATAATTTTTGCAGTACTTCATTATTAATTGGATACTAATGTTCTGATAATTTAAATTTTTTATACGAAATGGGCGAAAAATACTTATTGGTAACCGTTCTGCCAACAAATTCCCTGGTGAAAAATATAGGGGATTATATACAGACAATTGCTGTCAAACAGTTCAGGGATGATTGGGATGGATATATAGACAGAGAAGAGACAAATAATTATAAACCAGAAGATGGGCAGAAAAGAAAAGTTGTGTTCAATGGCGTTATAATTCGTGATGTTAATAATTGGCCCCCATCTCCTTATATTGTTCCTTTGTTTACATCATTGCATATTTTTCCATCTGTGGCTGATGAATTGTTGACTAAGAATGTCGACTATTTTAAGGCGCATTCACCAATTGGATGCAGAGATTTAGGAACTTTAAAGTATATGCAAAGCAAAGGTATTCCTTCTTATTTCTCTGCGTGCCTTACACTGACACTTGGTGAGACTTATAGCAATAAACAGAATTCAAACACGATAATGTTTGTTGATCCTATTTTACCAGACATAAATGACGTGGTGAAGCACAAACTAAAGGCGATGTGTCGTATTATCAATATAGTTATGACCAGTGCTCCAACGGTTGTGAAATTATATCGAAATAAATTTTTTAAAAGTTATTCAGAATGGGGATATCGTGACTCTACGGGCATAACAGATAGAATTAGAACATTCATATATGTTTGTATGTTTGTTTCTATATATTCTTCTAAATTTGAAAAAAAGATGCTTCGCGATGCTCATTTTATATCAAATATGTATCGAATCTCAGAGGGTGAGAGAAATAATAATGAGGCTCTGCTATCAGTGGCGGATAAGTATTAAAGAAGATATTCAAACTCATCATTAGTCGTTACGAGTAGAATTCATGCCGCCCTACCATGTTTAGCAATGAATACACCAGTGATTTTTGTTACAAATGAATTGTTAGAATCAACAGAACAGAAATTTAATACACCCGGCAGGTTCGAAGGTATCCTTGATTTTTTTAGAGTATTAAGGATAGAAAATAATCGCCTTACATCTAATGATGATATACTCAATAGTATAGAAAAGATAAATACAACAGCTATCATTAAGAATAAGGATAATTGGAAGCCTTATGCTGAAAAACTGAAAAAACAAATAATTGAATTCTTTAAGAACTGATGAAGGAACTAATATTAAAAGAACTGCAATCTTTCGGTCTTAAAATAATGAAAGAGATAGACCGTTGGTGTGTGGAGCATGATGTTAATTATACGTTATGTGGGGGTAGTTTGATAGGTGCTATCCGCCATAAAGGTTTTATCCCATGGGATGATGATATAGACATCGTAATGACAAGGCCGAACTATCAGAAGTTTGTGCATGAGTTTTCTCATGATGATTTGGTTTGCATTGCACCTGAATTAGGGAATTCTTATCTTACATTTGCCCGTATAGCGGATACAAAAACTACCGTCTCATATCCTTACTGCCCCTGGTGTAAAACGGAAGGAGTAGGGCTTTATGTTGATATATTCCCACTGGATGGAGAGCCGGAAAGCAAAGAGGATTTTGATAAGTTGATGGCAATACTAAAGAATAAGGAATCACAAATGTACCAAATACGTGGAACTTTGATGCCATGGACCAAAGACTTGGGCATAGTTAGAACTTTAAAGTGGTTGGGCAAACAAATTCTTTATGGTAGATATAACTACGAAAAGGAATTGTCGGATTATATCAAAATAATGAAATCTATACCCTATGAAGGCTCCGAATATTGCGGAAATCTGGCATGTCCTGTAGCAGGATTGAGGGAACGTCAACGTTCTGAGATTTTTGAAGAATATATTCGCATTTCTTTTGAGGATTGTGAATTGTCAGTAGTCAAAAACTATGATGAATATTTAAGTGATATTTTCGGTGATTATATGAAATTACCCTCAGAGAAAGATCGGGTACCAAAGCATAGTGAACATAAGTTTTATTACAGATAAATTATGAAACATATCGCAATTATTCTTTCTGGAGGAGTAGGCTCTCGAATGGGACTTGATATCCCTAAACAATATATGGAAGTGGCGGGTAAGCCTGTTATCAGCTATTGTTTAGAAACATTTGTGAATGACAAAATGACTGATGTAATTGTCATAGGTGTTGCAGATGAATGGAAACAGTTTGTTGAAGACCAAGTGAGAAAGTTGTCGCCCAGACAGCAGGTATATTATTCAATTCCAGGCGAGACTAGACAATATTCAATATTCAACGCATTGTTGGTATGCGAAAAGAATGGCTTTTTATCAGATGATATTGTCGTTATCCACGATGCTGCTCGTCCGCTTGTAAGTGCTAATCTCATACACAGATGCTATGAGGCCTGTATTGTTGCTGATGGGGTTTTACCTGTTATACCTGTAAAAGATACTGTTTATTATAGTGAAGATGGGAAAAACATAAAGTCGTTGATGAACAGGAACCATCTATGGGCAGGTCAGGCTCCTGAAGCTTTTCGATTGGGCAACTATCTGAGAGCTCATAAAGAAATGAAAAGGGAGGATCTTCTTCAGATTAATGGCAGTACAGAATTAGCATATAAATCTGGCTTGAACTGTCGATTGGTGGAGGGTGATCCTATGAACTTTAAGATAACCACTCCAGAAGATTTGTCTAATTTTGAAAGTATTGTAAAAAATGAAAGCATATAATCTACACGGAATAAACGATCTTCGGTATGAAGACGTACCAATGCCAGAATGCCCTAGTGATTGGGCAATAATCCAAGTCAAAGCTGCAGGTATATGTAGCTCAGATATTCCTCGCATTTTCACTAAGGGAACATATCATTTCCCTACGATACCAGGACATGAGTTCTCTGGTATTGTTTATGAAGTGGGTGATAAGGAAAATCACGGATTAATCGGAAAGCATGTAGGTGTGTTTCCTTTGATTCCTTGCAGAGAGTGTCAATCTTGCAAAGAGAAACATTATGAGATGTGTTCAAATTATGACTATATAGGTTCAAGGCGCGATGGCGCATTCGCTGAATATGTTGCAGCACCAGTGTGGAATTTGGTAGAGCTGCCTGATTCTATACCATTTGAAGAAGCAGCTATGATGGAGCCATTTGCTGTTGCTTTGCATGCTATGAAAATTGGAGGTGCGGCAAAAGGTATGAATGTGGGCATTATTGGTACAGGTATGATTGGAATTGCAGCCGGCCAGTGGGCCAAGAAATTTGGTGCAGATAAAGTATCTATAATAGGACGCAGTGAAGATAAGCGCATGATGGTAGAGAACTGTGGCCTGAAATACATCGTATGTAAGGATGCGCACGATATTGAAGAATATGATTTCGTGCTGGAAGCAGTGGGAACCCCCAATGCCGTAGAGATGTCTATATGCGCAACAAAGCGCGGAGGGATGCTCGTCTTGATGGGTAATCCAAGCGGTGATATTAATATAATTCAATTGGCTTATTGGAAGATATTGCGTAAGCAGTTACATGTATTTGGTACGTGGAATTCGTCGTACGATGGGAAGAATCCGTCTGATTGGACAGAAGTGGTGAATGCTATGGCTAATAAAGAAATTGAGGCTAGGAGTTTAATTACTCATTGCTTTAATCAGGACAAGCTATATGATGGATTACAATTGATGAAACAACATAATAAACCATATTGTAAGGTTATGACAATATGGAATAATAAATAGAAAAAGTATGAAAAGTAAGATTTCTGCTTCAATGATGTGCTCTGACCTCATTGACCTTAAAGAAACACTAAGAATCTTCGAGGAAGAGGAAGTAGAGTATCTTCATATTGATATGATGGATGGTACATTTGTACCAAATTTTGGACTAGGTGTCGATTATATTCGGGGTCTTCGTAAACTAACGAACATACCGCTTGACTTACATCTGATGATTAAGGATCCAGAATATAAGTTTCAATGGATTGGTATTAAAGAAACTGATATAGTATCTATTCATTATGAAAGTACTTTTCAAGTTCAAAGAGCATTAGATTATCTAAAAACATATGGTTGTAAACGATATCTTGCTGTTAATCCTGCTACACCGGTGTATGTTTTAGAAGAAGTCCTCGATTATATAGATGGTATCAATCTGTTGATGGTAAATCCTGGGCATGCCGGCCAGAAAATAGTACCTTCTACCATTAAGAAAGCACAAAGAGTGGTAGACTTCCTACGTTCCGAAGGACGTGAAGATATTGCTATAGAGGTTGATGGTAATATTACTCCTGAGAATGGTAACAAGTTAAAAAATATAGGTGCAGAAATTTTTGTATGTGGGACATCGGCTATTTTTAAAGGTAATGTTGCCGATTACAGAAACAATATACAGATTTTCCGTAATAGCGTATTGTAATATGAGCGGAACTGATAAGTACCGTAAAGTTCTGTTGGAAACATTCCAGGCATTTATAAATACTTGTGAGGAGTATAATTTACAGTGGTATTGTGCTGGTGGAACAGTTTTAGGAGCAGTTCGACATAAGGGGTTGATTCCTTGGGATGATGATGTTGATGTTTTCATGCCAAGAAAGGATTACGAACGCCTGATTTCTTTAAACGACATTATAAAGCCAAATGGTTTTTCTGTTATCAGTGCGCAGAACTGTAGCGTATTGGTTAGCTATGCAAAGTTTTATAATATGTCAACTACCCTATGGGAGTTTAAAGAAATACCATTTGCTTATGGCGTTTTTATAGATATTTTCCCAATAGATGAAAGTAGCGACACTAAAGAAGTATTCTTAAAAAAATACAAGAAACTGAGAAATGCACTTCGTTTATATGAATTAAGCCAAATGCGTTTTAGCTTCGGAGATGTAGTATCATATTACAAGGGTAAAGATAATAATATGTTTGTTAAAGGCATTTTGTCATTCTTTATTCCACGCTTTATGAGTGGGTATTTCCGTAGACATATGATAGAAATTGAGAACCAGTTTAAAGGTCAGGAGGGCAATCATATGGTTTGTCCATGGGGCTCATATGGCCCAAAGGAGTACCAAGAGAAATCGTGGTTTGATGGGTATGAAGAGGTTGAGTTTGAAAACTTTATGGTTAGACTTCCAAAGGGCTATGATGCCTTTTTAAAATATGTCTATGGAGATTATATGAAGCTGCCGCCCGTTGAGAAAAGAATATCACATCATTACCACTATTTCCTTGACCTGGATAAAGGATTAACACTTTCTGAAGTTAAGAAGATCATTAGTGCAAAACCTTAAATTTTAGTTGATGAATAATAAAATTGCAGTTATCATGTCGCTCTACAAGAACGACACTCTTGACTATGTAAAACTGGCTATGGAAAGCATACTGGAACAAACCTATAGCCAATTTGATTTTTTCATTCAATACGATGGCTTTATTTCAAAGGATGTTGATGAATATCTTACCGGATTAAAAGATGAGCGTATTCGCATATATCGAAGGGATGAGAATAAGGGGTTGGCGCAATCGTTGAATGATTTGCTTGCTATTGTTATGCCTTTGGGGTATGAGTATATAGCAAGGATGGATGCTGACGATATATCTATGCCGGAGAGGTTTGAGAAGCAGATTGCTTATATAGAGTCACATCCTGAAACGGAGTGCTTAGGTACCTGGGCTATAGAAATTAAGTCTGACGGTAGTGAGTACTATCGTAAACAGATGCCTGAAACTCATGACGGATGCTGGAAGCAGTTTATGATTAGGGACTGTATGATTCATCCCACAGTGATGTTCCGTAGAAGCTATATTGAAAAGGCTGGTTTATATTCATTGGATACCTACTTTGGAGAAGATACGTTGATGTGGGCACAAGGCTTTGCAGCCGGTTGTAAGTTTGCCAATGTGCCAGAGTATTTGTTCAAGTTCCGTTTGAATGACGACTTCTTCAATCGTCGCAGAGGATGGAAACATGCAAAAGGCATCTTGACCCTTCGCTGGAAAGTGAATAAGATGCTAAATTATCCTGTGAAGGCATATCTGTATGCAATAGCGTATGCCGGTGCCAAGATGATGCCAAAAGGAATACTGAATTTGATATATAAGACAGCGAGATAATATACCTTGATGTTGACCTTAACCTTAACAGGAACAACAGATAATGTTTTCAGAAAATATACAGAGTTTCTTCTTGATACTACAGTTGGCGGTAGGCAAACATATAAAGAATGCCATTCACATAAAAGAGAATGATTGGCATTCAATATATGAGATTGCTACGAAGCAAAGTCTGGTGGGTGTTATGATGGCAGGAATTCAGAAACTGTCAGAGATAGATAATAGCCAAAAACCTCCATTGCCGTTGTTATATGAATGGATAGGGATCGCAGAACACATAAAAAGCCAGAATAAACTGATGGATGAGAGATCTGCTATGCTAACAAGAATGCTGAAAAGTTGGGGATATGATAGCTGTATATTGAAAGGGCAAGGGGTAGCGAGACTATATCCTAAGCCGGAACTGAGACAAAGTGGAGATATAGACATCTGGGTGAATGGTTTTAGGGATGATGTTGTAAAAGTACTAAAGAAGCAATATATAGGTCTTTCCTATATTGACTACGTTAACTGTCATGCAGGATTCTTCAATGATGCGGAAGTGGAAGCTCACTTCAAACCGACTTGGATGTATAATCCTTGTACCGACAGGAAGGTGCAGAAATGGATAGAAACGAAAAAGGCTGCTCAGATGTCAAACTTTGACAAAGAAGTAAAGTTTAGTTATCCTACTATAGAATTTAATCTTGTGTTCTCTCTGATTCATATCTATAGACATGTGTTTCAAGAGGGAATAGGTCTGAGGCAGTTGATGGATTATTATTATATCCTTACGCATAGTACCCAACAAGAACGCGAGGCAGCATATAAGACATTGCAGTCATTTGGTATAGGGAAGTTCGTGGGTGTGGTGATGTATGTGATGAGGAGGGTATTTGCTATTGATGAAACTTATCTGCTATGTGAACCGAATAACATTGAAGGAGAGTTCTTGCTGAATGAGATTATGCGAGGTGGAAACTTCGGGCATTTTGACGACCGTAACGAGTTTGTGGATAGTAGTCACAGATTTAGGCGAGGAATCAATAACGTGAAGCGGAACTTTCGATTCCTGACACAATATCCCAGCGAGGTACTCTGGATGCCGGCATGGAAAGTGTGGCATTGGTGTTGGAGGAAGCGGAAAGGGTATTTGTAATGGATTAGAGAAATGATGAATAAAACTTTTCAGAACTTCTTTGCTTTTGGAACCAATTGGTTGAGACGAATAGGGTTCAATAAACTGGCATTCTGGCTTTCAGAAAAGTTGTACAACTCTATCAATATCGACAAGATTTATGGCGAGGTATATGAAGATTGTCATGATATGATGGCAGAGACAATGCCGGATATTGACCAGAAATGGGGATGGATGCAGAAGGAACATGTACAGTATCTTTTTGGAGGTCTGCCAGTTGGAGAGATGCGACCAGAGGCTGCGCAACTCGCTCGAACCTTTGAAGAACTGCTCCCTAAGAAACATCCTGTAGCAATGGCCACTATGGAGGCTTTTAAGGCAGACTACCGGGATGAAAAGATACAAAGAATGCTGAAACAGGTGTTGTCCCGTTTGCAGATACCACAGACTGACGGTGTTGTATTGTTTGATAATGATAAGGAGAGAATTGTAATCAATCCGAAGTTCAAAGAGGTTCACTATACCGAAAAGATGGATGTTCCACATGCAAAAAAGAAGGAAGCAGAGAATCTTGCACGGCTTGTTGTCGGCGGCTCAACTGTAGATTGGATGACGAAAATGATGGAGCAAAGAGCAAATATAGTGCAAGCAACAAGCTCCAAACCGATTACTGGATACAGGAACGAAAGCTTTTGTCCTATAAGGTTCGGAGTTTGGAATTGTGGCGAGGCATCACTCGACTGTTGCACTGTCATCCTTGATTTTCCCGACTTTGTTGAATTGAAAATGGACAATGAGAAAAGGACATACTTTCCAAAAATACATAATCCAAAGTCCAACACTTGGGTTTATGAAGATGAACATCAGGTACAGTTCAATGCTGGTGACATCACCTTAGGTTTAGGTCGCCGCTCAACACCCTTTTATGTCCGAGTACCCCATGATGTAAAAGAAGTAGAAGTCAATTGGTTTCTCTCCTGCAAGACGCTTAAGAAATATGGTACACTTACTATCATCAATGAGCCAGAGCTTATTCCTGACTATGTCGAGGTAAAGGATGTTCCCGATGAGAATCCTGAGATAAAGGATATGGTGGTAGAATTGTATGATTGACGTATAAACTAGTACAGTATGAATACTATTGATAGTATAACAAGCGATCTTTGGAGCTTGCAAGGAATCAGGTGGACAGGAACTTTTATACATTATGGAAGAGTATAAAGCTTAGTAAAGGAACAGAATAATCATTCATGGCAAGTAATATAACCATACTTCACATATCAGATCTACACCGCATAACTGAGGCTAATGTGGATTGTCTGAGAGCCTCCTTCAATGTAGAGAAGGAGTACTATCGGGCAAACAGCATTCCTATGCCTTCTTTCATCGTAGTGAGTGGTGATATAATACAAGGCAGCAGGGAAACAGAACCCCAAAAAGCACAAGAAGAGATACGGTCACAATATGAAGTGGCGGGTAGATTCCTGGCAGAGCTATGTGACATTTTCTTTAGTGGGGATAGAAGCAGAATGATTGTTGTGCCCGGCAATCACGATGTAAGCCAATACGTGACCCGTGGTTGCATGTCTAAAATTGATGCGGATGATTATAAACCATTCGTTGACTCGCTTTGGAATGATGACAGCAATATCAGATGGAGTTGGAAAGATTTAAAATTTTACACTATTAGCGATACCGTCGGGTACAAGCGCAGATTTGATGACTTCATAGACTTCTATAACAACTTTTATCGGGATGTAAAATGGCCAGAAAGGAAGTACCCCGGTCTGGTGGATGCAGAGGCAGAAGTTATAGATTTTAAAGAAGAAGGTGTCACATTTGTCTGTTTCAATAGCTGTTATCAACTTGATCACTTGCAGCAAAGTGGTTATATTTGTTTTAATGCTCTGTCGAACCTATCAACAAAACTGCTAGAGAAGAAACGGCAAGGCCGATTGATAATAGCAGTATGGCATCATCATACACAAGGCCTGCCAAAGGAAAACAACTATTTGAACTACCGTATTCTTGACAATATGACAAAATACGGGATAAGAATGGCTCTTCACGGGCATCAACACATCAGCGGAATACTGAATGAATACCGTGATGTTTTCACAGAGGACAATCTATGGCTTGTGAGTGCGGGAACAGTTTATGGAAACTCATCGGATATGGTGCCAGGAACGACCAGACAGTATAATCTGATAACCATAGATCGGGATGCAAGCGAATGCCAAGTGACATTGATGTCACGCGAGGACAAAAGCCTTCAAAATCCGGAACCAGTGTGGGAAAACGGGCTGATAGGCAGATCGCAGCGGATACAATATACATTTAAGATACAACTTGAAGCGGAAGAAAAGGAAGAAAGTATGGAAGAAGTATATCAGCAAATTAATGAAATCAACAGGGAGGCGGAAAAGACAAAAGATTATCTACAGGCCTCCAAGAGGCTTTTGGAATTGGACCTGAACAATCAGGCAGCCAGGAAGTTTCTGGTGGAGTATCTCAGCAGGGCTGAGGACTGGGATACTATCATCAAAGTTTTTGCTGAACCAAAATCATCTCTTGAAGCAATTGCATTTATAGAGAGTTGTATTAAAACCAAGAACGCTGAAGCATACGGCTCATTTAGTAGAAGCCCATACGCTGAAGAAATCCAAGACGCGAACGTAAGAACTATTATGGCAGATGCCGACATAATACTGAAGAGAAGATGAAGTTGCAGATAGATATTAAGAAGGTTATTAATCTTCTTGCGAAAGACATATACGATTCTCCTTATGCTCTGCTGAGGGAGAATCTTCAGAATGCATACGATGCCGTTTTGATGCGCAAACAAGTGGACACTGGCTATAATGACTACCGAATTGATATGTGTATTGAAGACCGGAAGATTATAATCGTGGATAACGGTATAGGGATGACAGCTGAGACAGTGGAAAACAACTTCTGGAAAGCAGGATCCAGCGGTAAAAATACGGTAGAGGCGCAGAAGGCTGGCGTTGTCGGGACATTCGGTATTGGCGCGATGGCCAATTTTGGTGTGTGTGATAAGATGGAGGTTCGAACCCGTTTCTATAATTCCACTAAAACGATTGTGACCAGTACGGAACTTGAAAAGATTTCCCTTACGGAGGAGTGTATAGATACGCAAATTATTGACGATGCTACGTTACCAATAGGTACAACCGTCACTGCAACGTTGAGAGAAGGTGAGCAAATCACATTTGATGGCGCTTTGACATACTTGAAGCCATTTGTGCAATATTTACCCATGCCCGTGACGCTTAACGGCCAATTGATCAGTCAAAAACGATATCTTGATACTATTATGCTGAACGAGGGTAATACCGTGTCGGGTGAAAAAGTTGTTGCGGGTGGATTGTTGACATATAAACTCCAGATGAAGGCCATCAACTATAATAACGGTCTAGTGAGTGTACATGTTACAGATATTTGCAAGAATGGAGAACCGTTAAAGGGTGACATTGTATTGCGACAAGATATGGGTTCTATATATGGCTTGCGCAATGGTTTTGGTCTTGCGTCAGTACCTATATCGAGTAATTTCAGGTGGGGCGGTGTGGTAAATATGACGAGGCTGGTACCTACTGCAGGACGCGACTCACTAACGAGAGAAAGCGTGAGTATGGTGTCTGAAATTATAACATCGCTCGATAACCAGATAGTGGAATTACTAGCCAACTATGATATTTGCGATTCCAATCCTGCTTTCCTGTCTTATGTTTATGTTCACGCAGATCGAACAATGCAGCTTGGTGGAAGGATTCGTATTCAGAGAAAACCATTGGATGACCGAATACAACTGATGACAGTCCAACCACAGATGGCAAATAGAAATGTTATGTATTATGGCGGACATGATGAAAAAATTATCAATACATTTGCCAATGAGAACACGTTTCTGCTGACGTTAGGTAATGACTCGGTAAGAAGGAATATACAACTTCGTTACTTGAATCAGAAAGGAATACCATCGGTACCTGACAAGGTGACGATACTCCATAAGTACTCTTTTGACGAGTTGGAACTGTCGGAGTCGTCGATAGTGTTTAGGATACAGTATGTGTTGGAACACGACTATTTCATCAATAGTGCAAAAGTGGTATATGCTGATATTTCACACGAGCAGCCAGCATATGTGGAAGAGAGCGGTGGGAATATTATTATATACTTGGCCAGAAATGCCAAGAGCATTATGCAACTGAAGGCTGTTTATGATTCTGACTACACGGTATATGATGGTTTTATAAAGGATTATGTGAGACAGCATCTGTACCCGAAGCTTTCAAACTATGTTCCATCATCTACCCGCGAAGGCGCAGAAGCTCTAAAGAGAATCATGCATCAAAAAGAGGATTTGTTTACAATTGAACGTGAAGAAATTGGATATGCAGAAGAAGTGATAAAGGATTATATGTCGGGTAAAGCCACTTTGCAGGATGTGCACAGGGCAAGCGCCAGTGCTGTGAACAGTCAAAGGCAGCACGTGGAAGTAAGTGATGTGGGAAGTGTCGAAAGCGTGATGCCCAGTGTTAGCGTGGAACCTGTGGCAGAAAATGTGGCCCAATCACAGGAAGCACCGGTTGACATAATTGCCATGCCACCGGTAAATAACATGGACATATATACCGACTATAAACTGCTAAAAACCAACGAGGCATATCCGGCACTGAACAATCACAAGATGTTTCTTGGATTGTCTGACAAGTTGTTTGAAAGATACAGCGATTTCTTTTTAGAGCCGCACACAACTAAGGTGATATGGAGTACACATAAGATTGTCTATGTGTTTACGCATGCATCTAATCAGGTATCGATGTATTATGATATAGACCTGAAAATTGTATTGCCTGGTGAAATGACGGGAGGACATCCTATTATTACCACAACGATTATTACAAAGAACAGAATCTTTGTGCCTGTGATTCCGGAGATGTATCAGTATTTTGATTTGGCTCAGAATCAAGGGAAGTTGGAGTTTTATGTCAGGTTTGACCCGCTGACGGCGTAGATGCACGGAAATCATAACTTGAGTTAGAACATTATGGACACAAAGTCAATGATAGTTTTGGTCAACGGATTTGATGTTGCACTTGGAATCGATACAAAGTATTCTCAGTTTTATGGGAAGAGTTTGGAATTGAGAGATTATGCCAAAAATGGTAATAGTCTTTGTGAGCATATCCTTGCCAATATTAAGGAAGGATACAGAACGGGGGGACGGGTACCTGTTTCACGAATAATAGGAGTCAGCAATAATCAATAGTTGAGAATGCCAAGGCAGGCGAGACAAGCATCAGGAACTGACGATGGCTGATGTTTGAAGGCTGATGGAAGATGTAAGAACTACGATGTAAGATGAAACTCATAGACAAACAATTGTTAGATGACGTAAGTAGGCAGGCACAAAAGTCTGACAGGCTGAGGATGAACTATAACTTCCATCAGAGCCTTGATGATAAATGCCATCGCTTCCTCAATGCTGTTGAGCCAGGAACGAAGGTTGAGATACATCGCCATCCGACGAAAGACGAGTCATTTGTGCTGCTTCGTGGTAGAGTCAGAGTGAATACATATAATGACGATGGTACAGTGTTAGAGAGTATAGTGCTCTGTCCAGAGGAAGGATTCTATGGGGTGGATATACCTAAGGGCGTTTGGCATAATGTGGAATGCTTGGAGTCTGGAAGTGTGTTCTTTGAATGCAAAGAAGGTCCCTTCGTGCCGCATGAGGTGGAAGGAGTCCTTATAGTTAATAGGTAACAAGATTACAGATAATAGATACAACAGAAGCTGTAGAGTTGAATTTAGATGGGTATGATTCCATGTACTCTACAGGAAAAATACTCTTTGCTCAGAAAAACGTTAAAATCTCATTGAATCCTACAAAAACGATTTCTGTAGGAGTTTATCTGTTGGATTACAATGCTCTGATTGGCGATGCAGACAAAAAGAACGAGACATTCCTGAGCATCATTAAGAATACGTTTAAGGAGAGCGTGAATGAAGAGGAGAAGGAATAACGAATAAGTAATTGTTTGTCCATTTTTGCTATGCTAAAATAGCAGTAACTGAATGCTAAATCGCAAAATGGTTAGTCACTGACTAATTGTTTTGAAAGTAGTGTGGATTTTTTTATGGAATAAGAATACGATATGCCTATAGAAGAATTGATTGCTGAGTGTACGGCATACGACTATAAGGAATCTCTGGAGGAGAAGAAACCGAAGAGTTGGCTGAAGAGCGTGAGTGCTTTTGCCAATACTTTGGGAGGTTCACTGTTCTTTGGAGTGGATAATGATGGCAACATTAAGGGGCTGGATGATATTCAGCACGTGACAGAAACCATCAGCATGAAGATTAGAGATTATATGGATCCGCTGCCGGACGTGGAGATGATTCCACTGGAACAGAAGGGGAAGCATGTGCTGCAACTGAAGGTGAAGGAGGGCTTGTACACTCCGTATTATTATGTGGGTGACGGTCAACGGGTGGCTTTTGTGCGCAATGGTGACGAGAGTCTGCCGGCAACAGCAGAGCAGATGGTGAGACTGGTGCTGAAAGGTACGAACAGGACGTATGACTCATTGCGTACGGATAAAAGGGTAGAGGATTATTCGTTTGCCATCCTGGCAAATACCTTCAAGGAACGTGTTCAGCAGGATTGGGACAAAAAGTATCTGCTGTCGTTTGGACTAGTGACGGATGATGGCTATCTGACGAATGCTGGCGGGCTGTTTGCTGATGATTGCTGGCAGAGTCAGTCTCGTCTGTACTGCACACGCTGGGATGGTCTGGAGAAAAGTGATGCCATCAATGATGCGGAGTTCAAGGGGAATATCCTTTTGTTGCTACGTGAGGCGATGAACTTTGTGAAATCGAACACCAAGAAAGGGTGGGAGAAGCTGCCTGACGGCAGGAAGAACAAGCCCGAGTATGCGGAAAGAGCCGTATTGGAGGCTATGGTGAACCATTTCATTCACAGGGACTATACCGTGATGGGCGGTGAGGTGCATCTGGACATCTATGATGACAGGATTGCTGTGACCTCGCCAGGCGGTATGTACAGTGGCCAGCAGGTGCAGGATGTTCCACTGGAGGATATTTCGTCGTTGAGGCGAAACCCTGTGCTGGCAGACGTGATGGCACAACTGGACTATATGGAGAAGCGTGGTAGCGGCTTGAAGCGCATCTGCAACGAAACAAAGGCGTTGGAGGCGTATAAGGATGACAGACGGCCTGTGTTCAAGTCTTCGCCTAGTCAGTTTATGACTGTGATTTACTCTGTAGATTATAATATTACAGGTAAAGATACAGGTAAAGATACAGGTAAAGATACAGGTAAAGATACAGGTAAAGATACAAAGGCACCTGTTAGACCAGATATTTATGTACTTAAACTAATAAATACTGTTGGAGATAAAACTTTAACAGTAAAAGACATGATGGAAAGAATAGGATTGAAAGGATCTGATAATTTTCGAAATAAATATTTAAATCCTGCCATTGAAGGTGGTTATATGGCACTACTTTATCCCGAAAATAAAACGAATAAAGGTCAAGCATATTATCTGACGGAATTGGGTAAGCAATTGATTAAGAAATAAATTAAATAAACTATAATCACAGATTTGTTATGAACATGAAACTTAGGAATATTCCTTTCTCTCCGCCGGATATGACGGAGGCAGAGGCTAAAGAGGTGCGTGAGGCTATTCTCTCGGGTTGGATTACTACAGGTCCCAGAACAAAGAAACTGGAACAGCAGATTTCAGAGTATGTACACACGGACAAGACGGTGTGTCTGAACTCGGCAACGGCTGCACTGGAGATGGTGCTGCACCTGCTGGACATTCAGCCGGATGATGAGGTGATAGTGCCGGCATATACGTACACGGCAACGGCATCGGTGACACAGCACGTGGGCTGCAGGCTGGTGCTGGTGGACAGTCAGAAAGATAATGTGGAGATGGACTACGACAAGTTGGCTGCTGCCATCACGGAGAAGACAAAGGTGATTGCGCCTGTGGATCTGGGTGGTATTGTGGCTGACTATGATCGTGTGTTTGAGATTGTGGAGGCAAAAAAGGGTCTGTTTAAGCCTAACAATGCCTTGCAGGCAAAGATAGGCAGAATCGTTGTGTCTGCTGACTGTGCGCACTCGTTTGGCGCTAACCGCAAGGGCAAGATGGCGGGTGAGATTGCCGATTTCTCATCATTCAGCTTCCATGCGGTGAAGAACTTTACGACTGCTGAAGGGGGAGCACTTACTTGGAACTTGCCATTTGGCAATGAGGTGGTTCCTACGGGTGCAGACTATATGCCTACTGTACCTAAAAAAGAAGGAGAGACATGGAATGAAATGCTTTACCGTTTGAGTCAGCTCTTCTCTCTGCATGGCCAAAACAAAGATGCGCTGGCTAAGACCAAGCTGGGCGCTTGGGAGTACGACATTATCGGTCCTTGGTACAAATGCAATATGACGGATATTATGGCTGCACTGGGACTGGTGCAGATGGAGCGGTATGAGGGCTTGTTGAAACGTCGCCAGGAGATTGTGTCTAAGTATAATGAGGCTTTAAAGGACTTGAATGTCGCTGTTATGAACCATAAGGGGGCAGACCATTGTAGTTCACATCATCTGTATCTTGTACGACTTCTTGGCAAGACTCGTGAGGATGCCAACAAGGTGATTGAGCAGATGGCAGAACGTGGTATAGCCTGCAATGTGCATTATAAGCCGCTGCCTATGATGACAGCATATAAATCTCTTGGATTTGATATCAAGGATTATCCGAATGCTTATCATCTCTTCGAAAATGAGATCACGCTTCCTCTTCACACGAAACTCTCAGATGAAGACGTTGAGTACGTAATCAGCAATTTCGTAGAGATAGTAAAGGGATTGTGATGTCCCACGGAAATAAAGGAAATAGCAGAAATTCTTTTGATGAAGAGACTATTTGATATCGTTGCGAGCGGACTTGGACTCATTGTGCTGAGTCCGCTCTTTCTGATACTTGCGATCTGGATTAAGTTAGATAGCAAGGGGCCTGTGTTTTATCGTCAGGTGAGGGTAGGCTACAAGAACAAGGACTTCCGCATCTTCAAGTTCCGCTCTATGAGAGTTGGGGCTGATAAGGGGAGTCTGGTAACTATTGGTGGTCATGATCCTCGTGTGACACGTTCCGGTTATTTCATCCGTAAGTTCAAGTTTGATGAGTTGCCTCAGTTGATTAACGTGTTCGTGGGTGATATGTCTTTGGTTGGCCCTCGCCCGGAGGTTCGTCACTATGTGGACTACTGGACTCCAGAGCAGATGCATGTACTTGATGTTCGTCCTGGAATCACTGACCCTGCATCTATCAAGTTCAGAAATGAGAACGAGTTGATGGAAAAGGCTGAAGACCCAGAAAAATACTACATCGAAGTCATCATGCAAGAGAAAATCAAGTTGTATCTGGAGTATGTAGAGAAGCATAGCTTCTGGTATGACTTGGGCTTAATCTTCAAGACCTTTTGGGTAATCGTAAAGGAACGGTAATATGGATGTTGTTGAGCGTTTGAAATCATTCATTGAAAATGAGACTCGTTCATGTTCTATGGATTTTGGTGCCATCTCACCTGAATATGTCTTCAGGATGTGGGGTGGAAACGTTTCTATCGAGGATATTAAAGAGGGATTCAAGAAGTTGCAGAAACAAGGAATACCAGTAGTTGTGAAATGAAAAATATCTTGAGAGCCATCTGGCAGTTTTGTTCGTACTTGTTTGTTCCTCAGTGGGGGCGCAAGCGAGGTAAGAAGGAAGATGTCTGAAGGCTGATGTATAAAAGAACGGGGGGACGGGTACCTGTTTCACGAATAATAGGAGTCAGCAATAATCAATAGTTGAGAATGCCAAGGCAGGCGAGACAAGCATCAGGAACTGACGATGGCTGATGTTTGAAGGCTGATGGAAGATGTAAGAACTACGATGTAAGATGAAACTCATAGACAAACAATTGTTAGATGACGTAAGTAGGCAGGCACAAAAGTCTGACAGGCTGAGGATGAACTATAATTTAGGATGCCAGGGGACAGGTCAGTGACATGAACGAAGGAGACTTAACGAAGTCTGAAGCCTGAGGGCTAAGAGCGATTTAGAACTAAGGACGAAGTAAGAAGGCTGAGGTCTGAAGTCTGAGGTCTGAGGCTGATGGAAGGAGTATAAATTAACTAAAACTATTGATATGAAGAAATATGAATTGATGGCATTGCCATATGCTCCAGATGCATTGGAGCCAGTGATTAGTAAAGAGACGATAGGTTTCCATCATGGGAAACATCTGCAGGCATATGTTGATAATCTCAACAAACTGCTTCCAGGCAGTGGGTATGAGAATATGGCTCTGGAGGAAATTGTGCGAAAGGCTCCGGCTGGGGCGGTATTTAACAATGCAGGACAGATACTGAACCACGAGTTGTATTTCTTGCAGTTTAAACCTGTCGGAGAGGCCGCTCAAGGTCCTAAGGGGGCACTTGCTGCACAGATTGAGAAACAGTGGGGTAGTGTGGAGGCCTTCAAGGCTGAGTTCGAAGCAAAAGGCGTAGGACTGTTCGGCTCTGGCTGGGTATGGCTGTCGGCTGATGTTGATGGCAACTTGATAATTACGCAGGAGCAAGGGGCATCCAATCCAGTGGTGAAGGGCTTGAAGCCGCTGCTGACCTTCGACGTCTGGGAACATGCCTATTACTTGGACTATCAGAACCGCCGCGCTGCTCATCTCGCTGTCCTCTGGCAGATTATCGACTGGGAGGTTGTTGAGAAACGCAATAATTATTAGGATAGAGAACTGTAAGTCTTTGTGGACACGATGAAAGAATACCAATATCATATTTTTAGCCCATATCGTGTTTGCCCATTAGGAGCACACGTTGACCACCAGCATGGTCTGGTGACGGGGTTTGCAATCAACAAAGGTGTTGACCTATACTTCGATGTAAGAGGTCAGATGGAAGATGGAAGATGTGACCCGCATGTGCATCTGGAGTCGAGGACGTTCGAAGGAACGGTGGACTTTGACATCGATGCTCCGAGTCAGGTGAAGGAAGGGCATTGGGGTGACTATGCCCGGGGGGCCAAGTATGCGCTGCGGAAGCGATTTGAACTGAAGCGAGGTATCGAGGGAGTCATTCAGGGTTCTTTGCCTGTAGGTGGATTGTCATCGAGTGCAGCGGTGCTGATTGCGTATGTGATGGCTTTTGCCAAGGCGAATGATATTACGCTGCAGCCGTTCGAGGTGGTGAAGATTGCATCGGAGGCAGAGCGTGAGTACATCGGACTGAACAATGGCCTGCTCGATCAGGCTTGTATCGCCCTCGGTAAAAAGGACGGTCTGCTGTTCCTGGACTGCGACAGCAACGACTGGCGCATCATCAGGCGTAATGCTGACATGCCTGAGTTTGAGATTGGCATCTTCTTCTCGGGACTGACACGCAGCCTCGTCAATTCTGACTATAACCTCCGTGTGTATGAGTGCAAGACGGCAGCATGGAACATGTTAGCCTATACAGACCAGCCGCTGAAGACGTTCGACAAGACGTTCCTTCGTGACATTCCGAAGGCGACGTTCGAGAAGACCCGCATTGCGATGCCTGCAAGGTTTGCCCGCCGTGCGGAGCACTTCTACAGCGAGTACCGCCGCGTTCGTCAGGGCGTTACCGCTTGGGAGACGGGGAATCTGAAGCTGTTCGGCAAGCTGAGCTTCGACTCGTGCGAGAGCAGCATCCATAACTATGAGTGCGGAAGTCCTGAGCTGATCGCCATCTATGAGATCATGCGACAGCTGCCGGGCGTGTATGGCGGTCGCTTCTCAGGAGCCGGTTTCAAGGGCGCTTGCATCGCGCTTGTCGATCCTGCGTATAAGGATGAGATTCAGAAGGTGCTGACGGAGAAGTATCTGGAGCAGTTCCCTGAATACGAGAAGACATTCCAAGTGTTCTGGGTGAAGCCTGATGACGGCGCAAGGTTCGTTTGAAAGACAGAATAACGGGCTTTTAGACAGAATAACAGGCTTTTAGACAGAATAACATAAGAACATAATAGAAACATAAGAGCTTATGAAAAATGTTGTTATAGCAGCAGGATATGCGACGAGATTAGGGGAGCTGACGAGGAACTTCCCGAAGCCGCTATTGAAGATAGGCGAGAATACCATCTTGGGCAGGATGCTGGATGACATTGACAGGATTCCCGAGATAGATGAACATATTATCATCACGAACCATAAGTTTGCAGGAATTTTCGAAGGCTGGAAGAAAAATTTGCATTATAGCAAGCCAATAACCATCGTTGATGACGGTACAGAGACGAACGACACCCGTCTGGGAGCAGTGTGCGACTTGTTGTTTGCGATGGATAAGCTCCACATCGACGATGACTTGCTGGTGGTGGCAGCTGATAACCTGCTGTTCTTCTCGTTCCGTGAGTTCGTGGATTTTGCCAAGGAGAAGCAGACGAGCTGCATCATGTGCCACGAGCAGCCCTCGATCGAGAAACTGCAGAGGACGGGCGTAGTAGAACTGGACGAGAATAATAAGGTGCTGGGTATGGAGGAGAAGCCGCAAGTGCCCAAGAGCCACTGGGCCGTTCCTCCGTTCTATATCTATCTGAAGAAAGACCTGGACTTGGTACGGCACTCGGTAGAGAATGGCTGTGGGAAGGATGCACCGGGCAACCTGGCGCACTACATGGTAGAACATACCACGATGCATGCCTGGCCGATGAGTGGCGGACGGTTCGATATCGGAAGTTTAGACACATATTACGAAGCTGTGGAGAAATACGGTTTATAAGACATAATAACATAAGAACATATTTATAAGACAGAATAACATAAGAACATGTTTATAAGACAGAATAACATAAGAACATGTTTTATAAGACAGAATAACATAAGAACATATTTCTATAGGACAGAATAACATAAGAACATATTTTATAAGACAGAATAACATAAGAACATATTTCTATAGGACAGAATAACATAAGAACATATTTCTATAGGACAGAATAACATAAGAACATGTTTTATAGGACAGAATAACATAAGAACATGTTTTATAGGACAGAATAACAAATAACATAAGGACAGATATACAGATGCAGAAGATAGACTTAGATCATAAGGTGATATTCGTTACTGGTGCAGCCGGATTCATTGGCTCGAACTTAGTGAAGCGACTGTTCAAGGACGTGAAGGGTGCTACCGTCATCGGTATCGACAACATGAACGACTACTATGACGTGGCACTGAAGGAATACCGCCTTGAGACATTGAACACTGAACATGGAGCATTGAACATTAATGGAAACCATTGGAAGTTTGTCAAGGGTGATATAGCAGACAAGCAGACCATTGACGGCATTTTTGAGGAATACAAGCCGCAGGTGGTGGTGAACCTCGCCGCACAGGCAGGCGTACGCTACAGCATTACGAATCCTGATGCCTATATCATGAGCAACATGATAGGCTTCTACAATATCTTGGAGGCGTGTAGGCATAACCCAGTGGAGCATTTAGTCTATGCTTCTTCAAGTTCTGTGTATGGTGGTAACAAAAAAGTGCCTTTCTCGACGGACGACCGTGTAGATAACCCCGTTTCGCTGTATGCAGCTACGAAGAAGAGCAATGAGCTGTTTGCGCACTGCTATTCGAAGCTGTACGACATCCCCACGACGGGGTTGCGCTTCTTCACGGTGTATGGTCCTGCCGGTCGTCCTGATATGGCATACTTTGGATTCACCAACAAATTGTTGAAGGGCGAGACCATCCAGATATTCAACTACGGCAACTGCCGTCGTGACTTTACGTATGTTGACGACATAGTAGAGGGCGTGATGCGCGTGATGCAGGGTGCGCCAGAGCATAAGAAGGGTGAGGACGGACTGCCAGTTCCTCCCTACGCAGTATATAATATAGGTGGCGGTCAGCCCGAGAGTCTGTTAGACTTCGTGCAGATACTACAAGAGGAACTGGTACGTGCCGGAGTCCTTCCTGAAGACTTCGACTTCGAGGCCCATAAGCAGCTTGTCCCCATGCAGCCCGGTGATGTACCAACGACGTATGCTGATTCCACTGCCTTGGAGCGTGACTTCGGCTTCACCCCGAAGATTCCGCTCCGAGAAGGATTGCGGAAGTTTGCGGAGTGGTATGCTCAGTTTTACAAACACGAATGACACGGTCGGCGGGATATTGAGATAATGCAGGGGTGCCTTAAGATGGGTGGCGTAAGCGTGAGAGCCGAGATTGCTAAGAAGCAGTCTCGGCTCTCACTCGTTTATGTCCGTTGCTGTTGTTCCGCTATGGTGGGGGGGCAGCAAACTTGCACTTGCTGGTTGACTCTATATCATAAAAGCCTATGTAGCAAAACATCTGCTCCCGTCTGCTCCTGCCGTAATCGCTTGATTAGCTGACAGATGCACACGGGAGCAGATGGAGCAGATGTTCCGCAAACTTTATGGATTATCTGGACTTTCATTTGCTCATTGCGGGCGACCAGTTGTCGCTGCGCTGGAACACCTTTTCCATTGTGATGTCGCGAGCCTCCTTCTTCGAGAGTTGACGGCTCCACGCCACGCGCTGACTGGTGGTTGCACCTTCGCCCGTGTTCTCGAACTCCATGTAGCGGGCGGTCTCTTCGCGTTCCTTCTTCCAGTGATGCCATCCCTCAGGACGTATCTGGCGGGGTAGGGTGCAGTGCATGAACAGGGTGTAGCCGTAGTCGCGCCAAGGACGACCTAAATAGACTTTCTCTACGTTGTCGGCGGCAGTCACAGTGCAGTGATTAAAGATGTAGCCGAAGGCGGCTTCTTTCGGTGTGGAGGCTGCGGTGATGTAGCTGTTGGCCTTGCAGTGTATCTGACACTGCTCGAACCAGGCGGTGGAGGGACCGAAGATGAAGTCGGTGGTTCCCTCGATGTAGCAGTGGTCGAACAGCAGGCGCGTGCCGGGCATGCCTGTATAGACGGTGTCCTGATGACCCAGGAAACGGCAGTTGACGAAGCGCAGACGGTCGCCCAGCGTGTGAAGTGCTACGGCCTGTCCGAGACGGGCTGCATTGTTCTCGATGGTGAGGTTGGTAAAGGTGATGTCGTTGGCATCCACCCTGACGGTGAAACTCCGGAAAGTACCCAATTTGGGGCGCTCGCCCATAGCCTTGAGCTGTTCCTTGAGCGGAGCGGCCCAGTAGCTGCCGTCCATGCTGATGTTGGCATGGTCGTCCCAAGTGATGATGGTCTGGTCGCGGTCCTCACCGCACAGCTCAATGTTCTGCAACCACTGCGGAAGGATGAGCTTCTCCTTGTATGTACCTTTCTTAATATAGATGACCTTGTGGTAGTCCATGAAAGCGCGGCACACCTCGATGGCCTCGCCTACGGTGCGGAACTCGCCTGTGCCGTCGCGTGCCACGACAATGGTATCGGGGTTGTCGTACTTGCTGGCTGCAAAGGCAGACAGTGTGAGGCAAGAGAGTGTGAGGGCAAATAGTAGTTTGCGATACATATAGGTAAGTGTTTTTAGTTTGTTCTGAAATGAAGAGTGATAAGTGATAGCGATGCGCTCCGATGTGTAAAGACTTGAGACTACATGATGCGCGAGATTTCCTTCAAGCCTTCGACATCTTTCAGGCTATCCATGATTTGCTTCAGGTCCTCGCAGTCGTGAACACGCAGGTCGATGGCACCGTCGAAGATGCCGTCTTCGGTGGTGAACATCAGTTTGCGAATGTCAACGCTGAGCTGATTGGATATGACACGTGTCACCTCGTTGACGATGCCACGGCGGTCGATGCCTCCCAAGTGAATGGTGGCATCGAAGAAGACATGTTTGTGCATGTCCCATTTGGCATCGAGAATGCGATTGCCATAGCTGGTCTTCAGGCGATTGGCCACCGGGCAGGCACGCTTGTGAATCTCAATCTGATTCTTGTTGTCGATGTAGCCCAGCACATCGTCGCCAGGAATGGGATGACAACACGTGGGGAACTTGTATTGGCGCAGGTTGTCGTCAGTGATATAGATGGGCTTCTTGCGATTGAGCTTCTCAGAAACGACCAACAGCTCAGGCTGTGGAGCATCCTTCTTCTTGGCTTTGACAAAAGGCACGTATTTGAGCCAACCGCTGCTCTCACTCTTCTTCGTCTTGCCATGCAGCTTATCGAGGTCTTTCTCGCCCAGCAGGATGGTCTTCTCGCCTAAAGCCTGATAGAGTTCTTCCCGATGTTTGATATCGTGGAACTCAGCCAGTTGGTCGATCAGTGATGCGGACGGCTCGAAGCCGTTCTTCTTCAGCCATTCGTTGAGCAGTGTCTCACCCGCTTTCTGAACTTCGCGGTTGTCGTGGCGCAGAATGGACTGAATCTTGGCTTTTGCCTTGGCCGTAGAGACAAAGTTGATCCAGGCTGGCGACACGTGTTGCGACTTGGATGTGAGAATCTCCACTTGGTCGCCACTCTGTAGCTTGTGGCTCAGTGGCACCAGTTTGTGATTGACCTTGGCTCCGATGCAGTGGCTACCGAGGAAGGTGTGGATGGAGAATGCAAAATCGAGTGCTGTACAATTAGCCGGCATGGTCTTGATTTCGCCCTTTGGCGTGAAGATAAATATTTCGCTGGAGAACAGGTTCAGCTTGATGGCATCAAGAAAGTCCATGGCATCAGGCTGCGGATCGTCCAGAATCTCCTTGATGGTGTGCAACCATTCATTCAGCTCGTTTTCGTCTTCAGAGTATTCGCCGCCTTCCTTGTATTTCCAGTGGGCTGCCAGACCTTGTTCGGCAATCTCGTCCATGCGCTCGGAACGAATCTGAACCTCAATCCAATGGCCTTCCTTCGACATGAGCGTGACGTGCAGGGCCTGATAGCCGTTCGACTTCGGGTGGTTCACCCAGTCGCGCAGTCGGTCGGGATGGCTCTTGTAGAGCTGGCTCAATTCCACGTAGATGTTGAAGCACTCTTTGGCTTCTGTCTCGCGGCTGGTGGGCTTGAAGATGATGCGCACGGCCAGAATGTCGTAGATTTCGTCGAACGTGACGTGCTTGTTTTGCATTTTCGTCCAGATGGAGTAGGGAGTCTTCACGCGCTCTCGGATTTCATATTTCAGTCCCATGCGCTTAAGCATCTCCTCAATAGGAGCCGTAAACTGGTCGAACGACTGATGGCGCGACAGGCGAGTGGCCTCCAGCTTGCTCTCAATGTCGGCATATTCCTCAGGATGCTCAAAGCGGAAACTGAGGTTCTCCAGTTCCGATTTGATCTTGTAAAGTCCCAGTCGATGGGCCAGCGGAGCATAGAGATAGAGCGTTTCGCCGGCAATCTTATATTGCTTGTTGGCAGGCTGTGACTCGAGTGTTCGCATGTTGTGCAGACGGTCGGCTATCTTGATCAGAATGACGCGAATGTCCTCACTCATGGTGAGCAGCAGCTTCTTGAAGTTCTCAGCCTGTGCCGATGCTTGTTCGCCGAAGATTCCGCCGCTGATCTTAGTCAGTCCATCGACAATCTGGGCTATCTTCGCGCCGAACATGTTCTCTATGTCCTCAACGGTGTATTCGGTGTCCTCTACCACATCGTGAAGCAGGGCGGCACAGATGCTGGTAGAGCCTAAGCCTATCTCGGAGCAGACAATTTTGGCCACCGCTATGGGGTGCATGATATAAGGTTCGCCCGACAGGCGGCGCACGCCTTTGTGTGCCTGTTTGGCAAAGTTGAAGGCCTTGGTGATGAGGTCGGTCTTCTTACGGTGACGCGAGTTCATGTAGTCATTCAGCAATACTTGAAACGCATCGTTTATCATCTTCTCATCGGCGGCTTCCCGCATTAATTGCTCCTGATCCATAGTCTTAGGCGTTTTTTAAAAATGACAAAATTATCTTATCCTGATTTTCTTTCCTGCACGGATGTTGTTTCCTCTGATTCCGTTCAGACGGCGCAGATTGGCAACTGTCGTGCCGTTACGTCTCGCAATGGCTCCCAGCGTGTCGCCTTTACGGACAGTTACGCTTCTGCCGGCTGAGCTCTTGCCTCCCCTGCGGCTTTTGTTCCTATAGCTGTGCCCTTTTCTTCTGTCAGAGTATGAGTTGTCTATGCTGACTGCAACCGTCGAACGCTTGGTGAGCAGTTCGTTGACCCGGTGCTCGTAAATGCTGTCTTGCTGATCAATGAACCGTGAGAGATCGGCAGGCAGCATGCGTATGGGCGAAGGCTTCGTATTGCCTGGTACAATGTCGCGTCGGTAGGCGGGGTTGAGTGAGCGCAGCATCTCGAGGTCGATGTCCAGAACCTCAGCTATCTGACTCAAGTGTATGTCACGGCTGACCATGATGGTGTCGGTCTTGACCGGCAGCTCGCACTGCATGGGGCAGATGTTGTGCTCACAGTAATAGTTCATTACGTAATTGGCTGCGATAAAGGCCGGCACATAGCCTCTGGTCTCACGTGGAAGATACGGATAAATCTTCCAATAGTCTTTTTCGCCATTGGCTCTGTGAATGGCCTTATTGATAGTGGCCGGTCCGCAGTTATAGGCCGCAATGACCAAGTTCCAGTCGTTGAAAATCTTGTAAAGGTCGCTCAGGTAGCGTGCCGCTGCATAAGATGCCTTCAGAGGCTCACGGCGCTCATCAACGAGGGAATTGATTTCCAATCCGTAATCCTTGCCTGTCGTAATCATGAATTGCCACAATCCGGCAGCACCGGCTCGTGAGACGGCATTCGGCTTTAAGGCCGACTCAATGATGGGCAGGTATTTCAGCTCCAACGGCAGCTGATAGGCTTCTAATGCCTCTTCGAAGATAGGCATGAAGAAGTTGGAGGCACCCAGCATGAAACTCACGGACCTGCGCAGACGACCTGTATAGCGGTCAATGAAGGTCTGCACTATTTCGTTGTAGGGCATCTCCATGACCGTTGGCAAGCTTCTCAAGCGTTCAATATAGACCTCCTGACTGAACACGGGGTTGATGTCCTGCATCCGGCAGTTCTCATCGATAGAGAGATAGGTCTTGGCATGATAGAGGCTGAGCAGACTGTCCACATCCTCGTTCATGGCTTCGGGAAATTCAATATCCTCCTCGTTTCCTTGGTTGTCGGTAATGATAACTTCGTCTTCGTCGCTCGACACGATCTGTGCTTGCGCAGAAAGACTGAACAGTGGGAGACAAAGTGTGAAAATAATATTCTTGTACGTACTCATCAAATTTTTTTGAATTAAAAGTTCAAACTACAGTTCACTCCTAACGAAGTGGCATAGAGCGGATTCCTGGAAACGCCATTGTTAATGAATGTTGGGCGTATTTTCATGCTGAGGTCTTTCGAAATGTCGAAGTCTGACAGTTCAGCATCTACATAGGCATCAATGACTGAGAGGGCATAGATGCCCACCATCACAAAGAAGCTCAAATCACGCCAGCGGCGATATTTGTCCTTACGGTTCTTGAATATCTGTTGATAGCGTGCAATGTTCGAGTCGTCTATCTGTCGCCCCAGATGCAGGAATTTGTTATAGCTGGCTGTGTTAGGGTCATCGTCCATGATGTCGAGATAAGCCTGCTGATAGTCCTTATACATCATGCTGTTCCAGCTCATGGCATAGATACAACCGATAAAGCCTCCATAGAAGATAGGCAGTTTCCAGTATTTGCGATTATAGATTTGTCCACCGCCTGGAATGACCAGTGCAAGCCACATGGCCCGTTTTGCATCGGGGCGCCACGAGCTCCAGTCTCGTTTCGGCTTTTTCGTCTTCAGCGTGTCGGCACTGATTCTGTTTTGCATGAGGGCACCTTGCACGGCTTGTGATGAATCCTTGGCCAGCGGAACGGCAGCAATGCTGTCCGGGTTCATCGCATTATACATGGAGTCCAGTACAGCTACGATAGAGTCGCTCTGTTCCGTCTGTGCCTTCGCGTTGCCAGCGAATAGGATGAATAGCAACAGAATGGGCAGACAATGAATCCGATATGTGGGGCGCTTGTCTATGATCAATTCTTCAGTCGGTCTATCAGATGAATGATGTGTTCCAGTTCCTCTTCGTTGGCAAAGGCGATGCTGATCTTTCCCTTTCCGCTGGGCGAATAAGTCATCTGCACCTTAGCCTGAAACAATTCAGAGAGTTCTTTCTTCAGTACATTGAATTCCTCGGGCAGCTTGGCCTTCGATGTGATTTTCTTGTTCACGCTCTGAACGTCTTCTCCATTCTTCAGCATCTGAACCATCTCCTCTACCTTGCGTACAGAGTACTGGTTCTTCTGCACTTCTTTGAATAGTTTCAGCTGCATGGAGGGCGAGCTGATGGAGAGTAGGGCACGTGCATGTCCCATGTCGATTTCATGGTTCTTCAGTGCCATCTGTATCTGGGCAGGCAACTTCAGCAACCGCATGTAGTTGGTGACGGCAGTGCGGCTCTTTCCCACTCGCTCTGAGATTCTCTCCTGTGTCATGCCTGTCGTTTCGGCCAGATGCTGGTAGGCCAGTGCAATTTCGATGGCATTGAGGTCTTCACGCTGAATGTTCTCAACCAGCGCGAGCTCCATCACGTTCTCATCCTCTACGGTGCGGATATAGGCAGGGATGGTCTTCAGTCCCGCCATCTGCGAGGCTCTCCAACGTCGTTCGCCGGCAATGATCTGATAGCGGTCGGGAGCCACCTGGCGCAGGGTGATGGGCGCAATGATGCCCATATTGGTGATGCTGGCTGCCAGTTCCTCCATCGCGCTCTCGTCGAATTCACGTCGTGGCTGGTCAGGGTTCGGTTCAATCTGCTCAATCAGAATCTCGTTCAGGTTCGATGAGCCTTGTGTCTTCACGTCGCTGGTGTCGATGAGGGCATCCAGTCCGCGCCCGTTTCCGATGTCGTCGAGTCCGCGTCCCAGCGCCGAAGCGCTTTTTGCGAATTTCTTATGTACTGCCATAACAGTGGTTCTTATCCTATATGTTTTATGTTTAGTCTTCTTACTTATTTCTCACGGGAGATGTCTTCTATTTCTCTCGGGAGATGATTTTTATTTCTCACGAGAGATGATTTCTTTTGCCAGCGCTAAGTGATTCTTCGAGCCGGTAGATTCGGCATCGTAGAGAATGACGGGCAGACCGTGTGAGGGGCTTTCCGAGAGCTTCACGTTGCGCTGGATGACGGTCTTGAACACCAACTCCTGGAAGTGGCGCTTCACCTCATCATAGATCTGGTTGGCCAAACGCAGGCGCGAGTCATACATCGTGAGCAGAAATCCTTCAATCTCCAACTTCGGGTTCAGCTTCGATTTAATGATCTTAATGGTGTTGAGCAGCTTTGATATGCCTTCGAGTGCAAAGTATTCGCACTGCACAGGGATGATGACCGAGTCGGCGGCTGTAAGCGAGTTGACCGTGATAAGGCCCAGTGAAGGCGAACAGTCGATGAGTATATAGTCATATTCCGAGCGGATAGGCTCCAGCAGTTGCTTGATTACCTTCTCGCGGTTCTCCAGATTCAGCATCTCAATCTCAGCGCCCACCAAGTCGATATGGCTGGGAATGATGTCCAGTCCGTCAATATCGGTGGTGTAAATAGCATCGCGCACATCGGCCTTGTCGATGATGCACTCGTAGATAGAGCAGTCCACCTCTTTAATATCTACGCCCAGTCCGCTCGACGCATTGGCTTGCGGATCGGCATCGATTACGAGCACGGTCTTCTCCAGTGTTGCGAGTGAGGCCGCCAGGTTAATGGTCGTCGTGGTCTTGCCCACGCCGCCTTTTTGATTGGCTAATGCAATAATCTTTCCCATAAATAAATCTCTTTCCTAAAAAAACGAATGTCTAATGAAATATATGTATCAGAAAAGTGTCAGTGTATAGAGATAGACCACGACTGCAGGAAAGGCGAGCAGGGTGGAGTCGAAGCGGTCGAGCATGCCACCGTGTCCTGGCAGCACATTGCCGCTGTCCTTAATGCCGAGCGTGCGCTTGAACAGGCTCTCAATCAGGTCGCCCCAAGTGCCGAAGACAACGATGGTCAGTCCTAAGCCGACCCACTGAATGGCAGTCAGTCCAAGCTCGTTCACCCCGTTCTTCTCAGTGAAGTGCCACACGAGCAGGGCTGCAATTACTACCAATATGCCACCGCCGATGCTGCCTTCCCAGCTCTTTCCCGGCGAAATGCGGGGGAACAGCTTGTTCCGGCCTAACGCCGAGCCGCACAGGTAGGCACCGGCATCATTGATCCAGAGGAACACGAACACGCAGAGCGGGGTGAGATAGTGATAGACAATCTCTTGTCCGTTGCTGCGGAAGGCCAGTACGTTCAGCAGGGAGAAGGGTAGGGCGATGTAGAGCTGTGACATCATGGTGTAAGCCCAGTTGTTGATAGGGTCCTCGCCTTTCAGGTAGAGCTCGGCCACCATCAGGTAGATGATGCTGACGAGATAGGGGATGAACACCGAGGAGGGCGTGATGCCACTGTTGTAGCCTGCCATAGCGAGGAACAGATACACTCCGGCTATGGTTGTGATGAAGCGGTTGATGGTGACAGACGGGCGATTGTTGACGAGTCCTGCAAATTCCCAGATGGTCATGCCTGTGACCAGTGCGAAGAGCAACACCATTGCCCTCGGTGAGAGGAAGCAGGTCACGATGGCTGCCACGAAGAAAACTGACGTGACCGTCCTTACGATGAAGTTCTTCATGCTTTTTCCTCCTTTCCTTCTTCGGTTGAATCGGGCAATGCCTTCTGTCCGTTTTCGGCTTCTTGCTGTTTGGCTTCGGCTTCCAGTTGCTTGGTTCGTTCCGCTGCCATGCGCTCAGCATCGGCACGCATCTGTGCCTCAAGCAGTTCCTCGGCACGACTGGTCCAGGGACGCTTGCCGAATATCTTCTCCACGTCTTCGGCAAAGATCACCTCGCGGTCAATCAGCATTTGTGCCAGTTGTGCATGTCCTTCGGCATGCTCTGTCAGAATATTTTTCGCGCGTTCATATTGTTCATTGATCATCTTCAGCACCTCGTCGTCCATGATCTTGGCCGTAGTCTCAGAGTATGGACGCTGGAACTGGTATTCAGCATTGTTGTAATAGCAGATGTTGGGCAGCTTGTCGCTCATGCCTGCGTATGCAATCATACCGTATGCCTGCTTAGTAGTGCGTTCCAGGTCGTTCATGGCTCCAGTCGAGATGTGGCCAATGAACAGCTCCTCAGCTGCGCGACCGCCCAGCAGTGAGCACATCTCGTCGAGCATCGCCTCCTTGGTCTGCAACACGCGCTCTTCGGGTAAGTACCATGCAGCGCCCAGCGCTTGTCCGCGTGGCACGATAGACACTTTCACCAGCGGGTTGGCAAATTCCGTGAACCAGGAGATTGTTGCGTGGCCGGCCTCGTGGATGGCGATGGAGCGCTTTTCGGCCTGTGTCATCACCTTGGTCTTCTTCTCCAGACCGCCGATGATGCGGTCCACGGCATCCAGGAAGTCCTGTTTGCCTACGGTCTGACTGTCATGACGGGCTGCTATCAGTGCCGCCTCATTGCACACGTTGGCAATGTCGGCTCCTGAGAAGCCCGGAGTCTGTCGTGCCAAGAAGTCCACATCCACGGTGTCATTCAGCTTCAGCGGCTTCAGGTGAACGGCAAATACCTCCTTGCGCTCGTTCAGGTCGGGCAGGTCAACATGTATCTGACGGTCGAAACGGCCTGCACGCAGCAGGGCAGAGTCGAGCATGTCGGCGCGGTTGGTGGCTGCAAGGATAATGACACCGCTGTTGGTGCCAAATCCGTCCATCTCTGTGAGCAGGGCGTTCAGCGTGTTCTCGCGCTCGTCGTTGCCGCCCATTGCAGGGTTCTTCGAGCGTGCACGGCCCACGGCATCAATCTCGTCGATGAAGATGATACAGGGCGATTTCTCCTTGGCCTGTGAGAACAAGTCTCTCACGCGAGAGGCACCCACACCCACGAACATCTCAACAAAATCGCTACCCGACATCGAGAAGAACGGCACACCGGCCTCACCGGCTACGGCCTTGGCCAGCAGCGTCTTACCCGTTCCCGGAGGACCTACGAGCAGGGCTCCCTTGGGAATCTTTCCGCCCAGGTCGGTATATTTCTGCGGGTTCTTCAGAAACTCCACAATCTCCTGTACCTCTTGCTTGGCGCCAGCCTGTCCGGCCACGTCCTTGAACGTGATGCCCAGGTCTCCGCCTTTCTCATACATCTTGGCACGGCTCTTTCCCACACTGAAGATGCCACCGCCGCCGATGCCGCCTCCACCGCCCATGCGGCGCATCATCAGCATCCATACACCAATGATGAGCAGGAAGGGGAACACGCTCCAGAAGAGGTTGCTGATGAAGCTGTTGCCGCGCTGTGACTCATAGTTCAGCTTTCCCGTAAACTTCTGCTCAGCGCGTTTCTCCTCGACAAAGGTCTCCAGCTTGTCAATGCTGCCTATCTCGATAGAGACGTATGGGTCTTTGCCCACATTCTCAACCCCTTGTTTGAACACGTCGCGGATATGTTCCGGCTTCACATACATTTTCACGATGCCTTGCGACTTGTCAACCGTCAGTTTCGAGACGTAGCCCTTGTCCATGTAGGTCTGAAAGTCTGTATAGGTGGTCTCTATCGTAGGTCTCGGCTCCACGATTCCTCCTTCGTTGGAGAAGTAGAGGGCGATCAGCGTTGCAATAACGAGAAAATAGATCCAGTTCATGTTGAACCGGGGCATGTTCATCTTCGGCCCGTTATTGTTTGGGTTGTTATTTTTTTTCTGTTCCATAAAGTTCTTTGTTGTCTTGTCTGATTAGTCTATGTCGGGGATATGCGTCAGTTTCGCATCGTCCCACAAGTGTTCCAAGTCGTAATACTCCCTCACGTCGGGCAGGAATATGTGAACCAGTACGTCCGTATAGTCCATTGCCACCCATTGGGCATTTTCCAGTCCCACTACGTGTGCAGGCTTTTCTTTCAGTTCTATGCGGGCCATGTCGCCTACAGACTCCGTGATAGCTTCAACCTGGGCAGGCGAGTTGCCTTGGCAAATAATGAAATAGTGGCAGATGGTTCCGTCGATGCCGCTCAAGTCAGCAACGACGATGTTGCTCCCTTTCTTTTCCTGTATTCCTTTGATAATCGTATGTACGAGATTTTCTGTCTGTTCCATTCAGTCAACTGATATCAGTACGTATATAAATTAATTGTATAGTAAAAAATAATTAGGTGCAAAGGTACGAATATTATCTGAATCAGACAAGATTTTCACTATTATTAAAAATATAGCAAAAAAAGAGGGCGTGTCAAAATAGGCACACCCTTGCTTTATAATGTTTCTAAGTTCACTCATGAGTTAGCTCACTTCATCACGACCTTCTTGCCGTTAATGATATACAGGCCACGGGTAGGCTGTGCCACTATCACCTTACCGTCCTGACGCTTCACGATGTTCAGGCCGTGCCGTGCTGCATTGGTGCGCATGCCGTTCAGATTATAGTAGGTAACAGCATTCTGTCCGCTGGTCCTGGTGGTGCTAATACCGGAAGTCTCGCTGTATTCGAACTTCACCTTCACTGTAGGACCGTAACCGATAATCTCGTCACCAGGTGTCTCTGTTTCGACATTAAAAACCTTTTTCTTCACAATGTTAAACACCCGTATCTGGAGTGTGGCCTCCCATGTGGCATAGCCTTCTTCCTGAGGAATCCATTCTGTGTCAATAGGCTTGAAATAGCTACCTTCCACGATGCTCTTGGCGGAATAGCCCGTCTCCTGTAGTATGACACAATTATCAAAGGCGCACGTCTGCCACTCGCCGTTGGGCTTAGCATTGATGGTCTCATACATGGACACGGCATTCTTCTGCCCGGAGGTGTTACGAATGCGAAGGGGCACAATCATCTTGCCCTCCGCGATCGTGTTCACGGTTATTGTCGTACCGTCGGGTACCACATTACCATTGGCATCGACAAACTCAAACTTGTTGTCGGCCTGTGCAAAAGCCATGCTGCTGAGCAACATGGCAGTTAATAGCGTAAAAAACTTCTTCATAAGCCTATTGTTGTTTATGTTTTATTGCTTGATTTTTTTTCTCACCACCTGCTCTACCCTTTCGTCAGAATAGACAAAGGCGACGATACTGAGGTTTTCTTTCTTCCAGTCGGACTTCAGGTCTAACGTATAATGAAACTCCTTCGTGTCGCCAAAACCGCTCACGCTCACATCCTCTCCCCAGTCGCCATTAACAGTTGCACGTAAGACATGATGATGAACGTAGTCGTTTATGCGGCCTTTCTCTAAATCATCCTGGATACCCACGATGGTGTCTTCCGTCACCCATACCTGTAGCTTACCACTCTTGGAAGCACCCTCCTGGGTACACAGCACCTTGACATCTATGATGGCTTTCGAGGCATCGGCATCACTTACTCTGAACTTCACACGTACATCAAGAGGTGTTGTCATCTCAATGGCATACTTCAGTGCGGCGGGCCATATCGTGCGGTTCAGCACCACACTGGTACCGTCGCTCAGGCGGTTGATTAGTCCGTTGGGCTTTCCTGTGATGTTCCAGTGCTGGTAGTAGCGGTTACCTAACTCTGTACCCAGTCCCTGAGGTTCCATCACACCCAGTTCAGCACTATGGATGGCTACAGGAACCACCCGGCTGCCGTAAGTCTCTTGAAACTGCTCTATCATCCGCGTGGCATCGGGACAGTTTACACACAGCTGACCCGTATGTTCTTCTATCAGCACGCGCTGGGCCACAGGAGCCACAGGGACATCGTAATCCACATCGATATCGTCGTGCTCTACCGGTGGCACGTAAATTATACGGTCTGCCTCCGAAATCTTGGAGCACGACACAAGTAACGTCATGAAGGCACAAAGGCCCATCAATAATGCTTTCTTCTTCATAGCTCCTAGAAATTGTAGTTATACGATAGTGTGAAACCCTTTTGTGCTGGAATGACGCGACAGACGCCACCTGAACAGTTGATGCCCTCACGGGTACGTCCATAGCCGGCCTGTATGCGGTGGGAACCGATGTTGAAGGTCACCAGAGCCTGATAGTAGTGGTAGTGGGTATTCTCTGAGTACTGCGCAGGGTCGCTATCACCCACGTTCCACATATCGCTGAGAGTGAACATCCAATGGGGAGCCAGCGATAGCTCCAGCAGTCCGAATACCCAGTCGCCGTAGTCCTGCTTGGTTTGCATGTACTGCAATTCACAGCGCAGACGTGTCTTGCGAGCCAGCTGGAACAAACCGTCAGCCACGAAGATGTTGGCACGCACCATGCCGCCATGCTGCTGTATCTGCAACTGGTTGTAGCGCTGGTTCATATACATCAGGTTCAGTTTGAAGTTTTTCGTGAAACGACGCGTCAGTGTGATGTCCAGGTCCTGGTAGTAGGTCTGGTCGCCCCATTTGAAGAAGCTCGACTTATAACCATCGGTTCCCGCCAGCTCCATGTTTCCGGCAATGGTGCGTCGGAACTTACCGTCGATGAAGTCGCGGTTGATGCTGCGAACGTACGAGAAGTTCACCTTGACGTTCATACCGTATTTGCCACCTAATGCTGTTCCTCGCTTGAAATTATAACCCAACTCCGCCTGATAGGCCCATTCACCGTCAGTCAGCTGGGTAGCGTATGGATAGAAGGCTGCCAGGGCGTAGGTCTGGTCTTGTGTGAAGGCTGGCAGGTGGTTATACGACGAGGCGTTATAGGTGCTGTTCTCCTTCCGGCGGCTCACCGATGCCATATTCTCCGAGCGTTTGGCTTGCAGCAGCACACTCAGTCCCTTATGAGAATAGCTGGTTGACAGCATGGCAGCATTACCTTTTTTATAAATATAGCCGTTGTAGTAGTTGGGGTCTTCTGATTTCTGCGCATACTCTGCCAGAAGGTTCCAGTTCTTGACTTTCAAGGATAAACGGGCATCCCACGAATTAACAAACCGAGGAGTGTTCAGTCGGTGTGTCAGGTCTATGAAGATATCGTCATCCGGCTTCTCATGCTTGTTCACCCACGATGCTCCAATCATCAGACTGGTACCCTTCTCCTGCATGGCGGGAATCCACTGGTCAATGCTCAGCTCTGCATCGGCACCACTGATGAGTGCATGGTTCCACTCCCAGTAGCGGCGCTGGAAGCCAGAGAGGGCCTTCAGGCTGACTCCCTTCACGGGGGCTACCATCAGGCGGGCACCTAACAGCGAGTTGTCTATGCCTAACGAGCGCTCCTCGTAGGTTCTGAGTATGAAGCCTGAGCCAAACTGCTCGTAGAAGGTTCCCAAAGTCAGTGAGTGGTCCTTCAGCTTCAGTTTCAGCCACGCATTGGGCAGACCCGTGCCCTTGAAGTCCTGTTCGAAACCGGGCAGCGGATAGTCCAAGAACTCGAAGCGCACACCGGCATCGACATAGCGGCTCTGCATCAGAATGTCAGCATAGCTGTTGGTATTGAAGTCGCCATGCTTCTCTGCACCAATCTTGCTGTCGCTCTGTGGGAACAGCATGTCGCTCTGTATGCTTCCTGACACGGTGGCCACGTCGGGCGTGTCAGTGTTTGTCTGTCCGTTAACAATCAAAGTTCCCAACAGACATACCAAAGTCAGTACCTGCCGTTTCATGGCTTTACCAGTTCACGTACCTTTTCTATGAGTTCCGTCTCAGCACCGTCGGTATAGCCGTTGTGCTTATACACAATCTTGCCCTTGCCGTCAACTATCATCACATAGGGTATCATCTGCACCCCTAACGCACGCTTGAAGTCGCCGTTGGGGTCGAGCAACACCTCATATTCCCAGCCGTGATTATCGACGAGGGGCTTTACTTTGTTCACATTCTGTGCCTGGTCAATGCTGACGGCAATGAGCTTCACTCCCGTCTCCTGCTGCCAGTCGGCATACACCTCGCTGATGGCATCGAGCTCTCGGTTACAGGGCTTGCACCACGTGGCGAAGAAGTCGATGATAAACGGTTTACCACCATTCGACAACTCATCAGTCATCACCGTCTTGCCATTGAGATCCTTCAGCGCCACCTTGGGCAGCTGTGCCTGCATGCCGAGGGCTATGCCCATGAGCAGCAGGATAAAAGTTAGCAATCGTTTTCGCATGTTGTTGCTTTTATTGTTTGTTTGATTTCTTTTGCTGGTCGTGGTCAACAACCAACGCAGTCTTACCGTGGTCGATATGTGTGATAATCGCAATATTCCTGATATCCTGCATTGTTCTTTTTACTTGTTTCGGCTGCAAAGATAGTGCAAAATGAGCGAAAGACCAAAGGAAAGCCTGTTTTTCTTTGACTTTCCCGAAGTGCTTTTCAACATGTATAGATGTAACCAGCAAACTTGCACTTGCTGGTTACATCTATAGCCTAAGGTAATGTTCAATTTATGATTTGACGATGATTTCGCCAAAGAAAAATCCCAACCACTTGACTTGTAAGTGATTGGGATTTCGCTTTGTTGGGGTACCCGGACTCGAACCAGGAAAGGCAGGACCAGAATCTGCAGTGTTACCATTACACCATACCCCAATTGTCTTGCATCCACGTTGTTTTCGTTTTTGCGGTTGCAAAGGTACTACTTTTTTGGAAACTGCCAAAATTTTTTCCGACTTTTTTGCTGATTTCCCTTAAAAAAGTTCTTCTACCGTCATTTTTGCCGGTCTTGATGTCTGTTTTTTGGACTTAGTTCGGAAAAAACAGCTGTTTATTTTTAGCAACGGACTACAGGACTTGAGGACTCCTTCGCATACTTTTTAGCAACGGACTACAGGACTTAAGGACTTCTTCGCATACTTTTTAGCAACGGACTACAGGACTTGAGGACTCCTTCGCATACGCTGCATAGAAAGTCTTTTAGTCCTGTAGTCCGCTGCAAGAAAACCCAATTGAGCTTTCTCTGAATATAGAATGACTACGGCAGAATGTTGGTAATTTTATTCCTGAGTAGCGTTCTCGCTGTCAATGGCCTTAATCTTCTCCAGAACGAGCTGCATGTCGTCCTTGAGCTTCTGCACCTTGCGGTTCATCTCGTCGATGAGCGTGTTGCCCTTCTTCGATGCAGCGCTGAGGAAGCCGATGTTGTTTTCGTAGGTCTGAACTTCCTGCTTGATGGCCTCATACTGGCGCATGAGTCGAGCACGCTCGCTGTCGAGTGCCTGCTCGCCGCGTTCAGCCACCTGCTTCAGGTTGTCCTTGAACTTGTTCAGACGGCGCTTGGCCACGTTCACGTTCATCTCCTTATACAGCTTGTCGAGCACCTCGTGGTACTGCTTATACAGCTTGTCCTTCTCGCGGAAAGGCACGTGTCCTATGCTGTTGTATTCCTCAACCAGCTGTTGCACAGTGGCTTGCAGTTCGTCGCCGGCTTCTTCGGCAGCCTTCTTCAGTCGCTCTATCACGTCCAGCTTCTTCTCTAAGTTCTGGCGTTCCTCATTGCGCTGGTCGGCTCCCTGCGCGTTGCGTGCCTCGAAGAACTTGTTGCAGGCACCGAGGAACTCTTCCCACAGCTGGTCGCCCAGTTTCTTGGGCACCATGCCGATGGTCTTCCACTCCTTCTGCAGGGCTATGAGCTTGTCGCTCGTCGAGCGCCATTCCGTGCTGTCCTGCAGGGCCTTGGCCTTCTCGATGAGTGCGCGTTTCTTCTCCACGTTCTCGCGGAACGTGTCCTTCATCGTTCTGAAGTGCTCGGCCTTGTTGGCAAAGAAGGTGTCGCAGGCGGCACGGAAACGCTCGAATATCTTCACGTTCATCTTCTGAGGTGCAAAACCTATGGTCTTCCATTCGGCCTGTATCTCAATGATTTCCTTCGTGTGGCGCTCCCAGTCGGCACTGTTCTTGTTTTCTTCGGCGCAGATTGCCTCCACCTTCTCGCAGAGGGCTGTCTTCTTGGCCAGATTCTCTTCCTCGCGTGCACGCAAGTCTTCGAAGTGCTGCTGGTGGCGCTTGTTGATCACGGTCGAGGCGGCCTTGAAGCGCTGCCAGATTTCCTCGCGCAGCTCCTTGGCCACGGGGCCGATTTCGCGATATTCCTGATGCAGTTTCTGCAACTGGTGGAACGCGCTGATCACGTCTTCCTCCTCGGCCAGCTTCTCGGCAGCTTCGCACAGGTGGGTCTTGGCTTCCAGGTTCTTCTTGAAGTCCAGCTCGCGTGCCTCGCTGTTCAGTTTCAGCAGGTCGTAGAACTGCTCCACGTAGAGCTGGTAGTTGCGCCACAGCTCGTTGGCGCGCTCAGCCGGCACGTTCTTAATCTCTTTCCACTCCTGCTGCAGTGCCTTGAACTCCTGATAGGTCTTGCTGGCCTCCTCGGGTGAGGTGACCATTGCCTTGAGTTTTTCGATGATGTCGAGCTTCTTCTTCAGGTTCTCTTCCTTCTCGGCTTCCTGCTCGCGGAACTGCTGTTGCCTGCGCTCCTTGATGATGCCCATCTCGGCCTTGAAGGCTTCTTCGTCCTCGTCGGGGGTGACTACGTAGGTGTTGGGGTCACCGCCAGCCTCCAGATATGCTTTCTGCTGTTCCTCGCGCTCGGCGATGTGCAGTTTGTAGAAGGTTGTCTTCAGATATTCCACCTCGTCCTTCTGTGGAACCTCTTCGGCGTGTGCTATTTCCTTCACGCGCTCCAGCACTTCCTTCTTCGACTGATACACCTTGCGCTCTTCGGCGGCTGCCACCGTGCTTTCTGCAGCCTCTTCAGCAGTCTCGGTAGTTTCATTTACTTGCGAAGTCTCATCGGCTGCAACAGCGTTTTCCTGCTGTGCTGCGGCCTCTTCGGCTTTCACCTCTTGTTGTTCACCCTGTAGGAGGGCATTCTCTTGAGAGTCCATCATTTAACTTGTTTAGTTACTGAAATGGTTCGTTTACACAAAATTTGGGTCAAAATTACGAAAAAGTTGGGAGTTCGAAAGAAAACTCTGTCGGAATTAGCCTTTCAATGTTTGATTTTATGTTTTATTAACACAAAAAGGCTGTTATGCTCCTTTCTTCCTTCTTCTTTCTCCAAACCTATACGAGTGCTTTTCGGTGCAATGTCCACCAGGCCAGTGCCGACACGCCCATTGAAAGCACGAGTGCGAAGGGGAATCCCAGCGGATGGTCTTCCATGCCGTTGATGAGGTTCATACCGAACAGCGAGGCGATGAGCGTGGGGAACATCATGAGAATCGAAACCGAGGTCAGCGTCTTCATCACCGTGTTCATGTTGTTGTTGATGATGCTGGAGTAGGTGTCCATTGTCGATTCGAGAATGTCTGAGTAGATGCTCGTCGTCTCGCGGGCCTGTGTCATCTCGATGCTCACGTCCTCAATCAGGTCGGCGTCGAGCTCGTCGATCTGCAGTTTGAACTTCAGCTTCGACAGCAGTGTCTCGTTGCCGCGAATGGAGGTCTGGAAGTAGGTGAGCGAGTCCTGCAGTCGGCTGAGCCCGATGAGGCTCTCGTTGTTCACGTTCTTGTCCAGGTTGCGCTTGGCCTTGTCTATGAGCGAGTTGATTTGCTTCAGTCGCTTCAGGTACCACACAGCCGACGAGTAGAACAGCCGGAAGATCATATCTACATAGTCGGTGAAGCCCACGCCCCGTTTCTGCTGATAGCTCACGAAGTCGATCATCATGTTCGTCTCGTAGTAGCACACGGTGATGGTCACGTCGCGCTTGTGAATGATGCCGAGGGGCACGGTGGTGTAGGGCGTGCGGCTGCGGATCTCCTTCACGTAGGGTATGCGGAGGATGATGAGCATCCATCCGTCGTCGTATTCGTAGCGGGCCCGTTCGTCGGTATCGCTGATGTCGGAAATGAAATAGTCGGGTATGCCGAACCGTTCTTCCAGTTCGTGCTGGTCGTCCTCTGTGGGACATGTCACCTGAATCCAGCAATTAGGCTGCCACTCGCTGAGCTGGTTGAGCCCTTCTGTAGTATTCCAGAATGTCTTCATTGTTGCTAATCCTTTCTTTTGTAAGGGTGAATAGACAATACAAAAAATGTGTGATGCGGCAAAGGGATTAGCGGCCTTGCCACCAACTCCCCAGCCTAACGTCTAAAAGTTTCCGCCGGATAGTCGTCCATAATAATTATTAATTTGGTTTGTAAATCGGGTGCAAAGGTAATAAAAAAAGTGAAGAATGAAGAGCGAAGAGTGAAGAATTTTTGCTGTGGTGGGTGATTATTCTTTTTTTGGGGGGGCTGGGACTGACTGGGACTAACTGGGAGGGGGTTGGGACTGACTGGGAATTACTGGGACTAACTGGGAGGGACTGGGACTAACTGGGAATTACTGGGAGGGGATGGGACGCTCAGAAGTGGCGGTGGTTTTGGCGGGCGCGGGTCATGGCTTCGCTGATGCCGCCTTGCGTGATGAACCGTTGCTCCAGCATGCGTAGGTAGTGCTCAATAAGATAAGTCGATTGATGGATAAGCGTGAGGGAGAGATTCGCCAGCTCCTCATCGTTCATTTTCTTCCAGGTGTTGACGTGTTTCTCTGGGGCGGTCAGGCTCTTGCAAAAGGCGTTGAGCTTTGCTGTGCGTGGGTGGTCCTTGCTCCAGATGTTGATGTCACGTGCCCGGAGATAGTCCTCGTAGTCGGCCTGTAGCTCGCGCAAGCTGCCTTTCGCACAGTTGGTGAGCGATAGCTCCATCTTTGTGGAGGTGAGACCGTCGGCGGCACCCTCGATGATGTTCTGTTTCCCTGATCGTGCTGCTTGCAACATCTGGTCTCGTGTGCGGTCCTTGGGCTCCAGATATGTGTTCGTGAAGTGAAAGGTGATGTCGTAGAGAGCAACCAGCTTGGGGTAGAAGAGCAGCTTCTGAGGGTTGGTCTCGTTGGGGAGAAAGCCGTTGGGGGAGGAGGTGTAGGGCATGAGGGGTGATGGGGATTTTTTTGGGGGGGATTATTGCTGGGGGGATTGGGAGGGGTTCTGGGGGTGGCTGGGAGTTTGCTGGGACGAACTGGGAGTGGCTGGGACTGACTGGGAACTTCTGGGACTGACTGGGATTTTTCTGGGACAGATTGGGATTTTTCTGGGACTCTCAATCAGTCCCAGTTCGTCCCAGCAAAGTCCCAGTCTGTCCCAGCAAAGTCCCAGCCCATCCCAGAAAAGCCGGCAGTCTCCCGGTGCTCAGAGGCGTTACTTCTCCGGCACGTCCTCGAGCGTCTTCTTCAGCAGTTGCCAGAAGGGTGCCACGGTCTCTATGAGTGCGCGCTCGGTGGTGGTGTGCGGACTCTTCATCGTGGGACCGAGGGAGACAACGTCGAGATGCGGATACTTGCCCAGGATGACCGAGCACTCCAGACCGGCATGATCCACCTGGATGATGCCCTCCTTGCCGAACAGCTCCTTATACTCGCGGAGCAACAGGTGCAGCACCTCGCTCTCGGGATTGGGATCCCAACCGCTATACGAGCCGGTGGTCTCCACCTTCATGCCGGCCATGTTGAACACACTCTCCAGTGTCTTCACAATGTAGTCCTTCATGTCCTCGCGGCTCGAGCGTGCCAGTATCTTTATGCTGGCCTTGCCGCCTCCTATGTTGATGATGGCCAGGTTGCTTGACGTCTCCACCACCTCGGGATAGCTGGGGATCATGCGGATCACGCCGTTGTGACAGCCGTAGATGGCGTTCACGAGATTGTCCTGAATCTCCACGGGCACCTCCGTCTTCGGTGTCTCCACCTCCTCCACGACGACCTCTATGCCGAGTGTCTCTATCTGCTTGTACTGGTCGCGGAAGTCGTTCTGCCAGTCGGCGGCCAGCTCCTTCAGTGCAGCCACGTTCTCCTTCGGCAGGGTGAGCACGGCCTCGGCCTTGAAGGGGATAGCGTTGCGCATGTTGCCGCCGTTCCATGAAGCCAGGCGGGCCTCACACTCCTCAATGAACTCGCGCACCATCTGCACCAGCAGCTTGTTGGCATTGCCGCGTCCCTCGTGAATCTCCAGTCCCGAGTGTCCGCCGCGCAGTCCCTTCACGGTCACGCGCACGGCTGCATCCTCCGGATCGGTCTCCACCTCTTTATAGTCGAGCGAAGCCGTCACGTCGATGCCGCCGGCTGAGCCGATGACGAACTTGCCCCAGTGCTCTGAGTCGAGGTTCAGCAGAATGTCGCCCTGCAGCTCTCCCTCAGGCAGGCCGTTGGCACCATACATGCCCGTCTCCTCGTCGGCAGTGATGAGCGCGTCGATGGGGCCGTGTTTCAAGGTCTTGTCCTCCATGATCGACAGGATGGCGGCCACGCCCAGTCCGTTGTCTGCACCGAGGGTAGTGCCCTTGGCCTTCACCCACTCACCGTCAATCCATGGTTCGATGGGGTCGGTCTCGAAGTTATGCTTCGACTCGGGTGTCTTCTGAGGCACCATGTCCATGTGTGCCTGCAGGATGATGCCCTTGCGGTTCTCCATGCCCGGTGTGGCAGGCTTGCGCATGTGGATATTGCCTGCGGGGTCCTTCACGGCATAGACACCGGCCTCTTTGCCGAAGTCGATTAGGAATTGTTGGATTTTCTCAAGATGTCCGCTGGGGCGTGGAATCTGTGTCAACTTGTAGAAATTGCGCCAGATGCATTCTGGCTTCAGGTTTTGAATTTCGTTCATAGCTTTATTGTTTATTGATTAGTATTAGGATTGCGATAGAACCATTGTCTGACTCCGATGCACTTTCATTGCTTTGCATTGATAAACGCGAGCCTTCCCCAGCCCCACATTCCCAGTCCCACCAAGAGCAGGGTCTGCACCGTGTGCACAATGAGCACGAAGTAGAGGGCCTGCTCGTCGGCCACGCCGTAGAGGATGAGCATCGTCTTCACGGCGAAGTGCCACGGTCCGGCACCGTTCGGCGTAGGCACGATCACGGCGATGGTGCCCACCACAAACGTCACCATAGCACAGCCTATGCCCAGCTCGCGCGTGGCTTCGAAACAGAAGAAGGTGAGGTAGTAGTGCATGAAATAGCACACCCAGATGCCGACGGTGAAAAACAGGAACAGCGGCAGGTTGCGCACGTTCTTCAGCGAGCTTACGCCTTCCCAGACGCCTGCGAGTGTGGCTTTCACCTTATTATATATATATAGTCGGCGCAGGAGCAGGTGTATGAGCAGCAGGGCGGCCACGCCGCACACGGCTGTCACCAAGTAGCCTGCAGGCGAGAACCCTCGCAGAATGCTGTCGAGCGAGGTGCCCGTCTTCTCGAAGAAGGTGCCGAAGATGCTCATCTGGAAGAACAGGGTGGTTCCTGTGAACAGTAGCATCATGAGCGTGTCAACGGCTCGTTCGGTGACCACCGTGCCGAGTGCCTTAGGAAAGGAGATGCCCTCCCAGCGCTTCAGCACGCCGCAACGGGCAAACTCGCCGCTGCGCGGAATGATGAGCGACGAGGCATAGCTCAGGAAGATGGCATAGATCGCCACGCTCCTTCTCGGCTTCTCCCCCATCGGCTCCAGTGTCTGTTCCCATCGTCTGCCACGGAAGACCTGAGCCAGGATGCCGAAGGGAAAGCTCAGCAGCATCCACGTCCAGTCCATTTCGTGAAGCAACATGTGGCGCACGCTCTCAAAGTCGAAGCCGCGATACATCCAATACAGAATGGCCCCTCCCAGCAGGAGTGGCAGCAGTATCTTGAAAAGGTTCTGTGCTATTTTCATTGTTTGGTCAGCGTTTTCCGCATTCTCTGATGCGCAAAGTTACGATAAATCAGCGTAACAAACGAAATATTTTGGAAGATTAACGCAAAAATTGCTGCGCTAAGCGCATCTGAAACTCGCAAAAAATTCAGCAACCTGTAAATCGCTCTGAAATTCGCGAGTTTTGGGCATTTTGCAACCTTCTGATAATCAGTGAGTTGTAAAACTAACTTTTCGGAAATCCTTTTGCAGCAAGGATTTCCAGCGATTTAGACGGTTTCACGATGCCTCGGCGAACAGATCGTCACGCCATTTAGGTCAGATCACAAGACGATTTGCCCTAAATCATCACGTGATGTTTCCTGAATCGCGTCGTGAAATTCCCTGAAACCTGCCATGATTTTGCCGCGAATCGGTTGTAAAAGAATCGCGAAAACGAGGAAAATGACTGAAATAGCTGTAAAAGAATGTGAAAAATCCGACTTTTAAAACATTCTGACCGACAAATCAGACATCGCGATTCTGCTCCTCATGACTGCGAAAGTCCGTTTTTTTCTCTGGTTTGACTTTTTCATTTGTCTTGAAAATCGAAATTACAGAATAAGTAACAAATAAAAATAATTTTATATGCAATAGTGTTCATCTGCTTAAGAAAAAATAAGATGTTATGAGTTTTTATTAAAAAAAAATTTTCTGCCCGTTTTTTCGCATGTGCCTACTTGTCTTTCATGCTGCTCTGGTACTCCTTTGGCCCCATGCCTTTGTACTGTTTGAAATTTCTGTAGAACGATGTACTGCTGTTGAACCCAGCCTGTTCGCCAATCGTACTTACTGGCATGTCGGGATGCTGCAGGATGAGCTGACTGGCATATTCAATGCGCATGCGGTTGATGTATTCGGCAAATGAGAGGCCCATTCCGCGGTTGATAGCTTGATAGATGTAGCTCCGATTCGTGCCTAACTTCTGCACTAAGTCAACTATTTTCAGGTTAGGCTGTCTGAACAGCTGTTCCTCCTCCATGAGCTGTTCTATTCTTTTCTGTAGTTCCGAGATGATTGGCTGGTTGGTCACTTGCTCGTCGGCTTTCTGTTCGTCGGCTTCAATGTCTTCAATATCGAAGTCCTGTCGATAGCCTATATAGCCGATGCTGAACAATAAACAAGAAAAAATCGTCGATGGAATGGCTAATAATTGTTGTGAGTCGTTGAATTGTTCGCGCCCGATGACGTTCATGGCGAAGGACATGACAGAAGTGATGATGAAGGCGATGAGCATGTAGTGGATAATTGTGAGAGACTTTTTCTCCACGTCGGCATAAGAGTCGTTTACTAATTGCTCGTACTCTATGATGTGGCGACGTCCTAAGAACAATACCGGTAGAATGAGGAAGGCAAACAGTAGTTTGCACAGGTCGTGTATCAACACTTGCATTGCGACAAGACCTACTCCCCCCACGCGCACGCCATGATACAGGTAGAGTTCTATGAATTGATGTGTTTCCTCCTCGGACATCATCATGTAGCAGCCTCCCATGAGCATACCACCCACAACACCGGGAATGAGCAGCATGTAGCGTAAGTGGTGATGGCTCCTGCGTGTGGTGAGGGCGCATATATAAAAGAAATAAAGCGGATAGACCATCAGGTTGGCTGTACTGTAAAGTGTGTCAGTCAGCGGTAGCATTTTCGTGTTATGGTTGAAAAATACGCTGTGGCCAAAATACAGCACTGTGGCTGCGAGCATAAAGATGAATATATGAACACGTGCGCGTGTCTTGCGCTCTGTGATCACCTGAAGTGCCAACATTGTGCTCCAAAATAAGCACACAAACATTGGCATGACTGTGATAATTATCATTCTCATGAAAGCAAAGTTACTGCATTTTGCTCTAAAAACAAGCGGTTTTATCGATAATTGTGAATTTGAAATTGTTTTCTGTGAATATGAACCCTTTGATTGTGGATTTGAACTGTTTTTCTGTGAAATCGTTAACGGTATGTGTTGAAATTATAGGTAATTTTGCAAAGTACATATGAATATATTGTGTTTTTTAACAACACGTTGATTGAAGAATGTGAAATTATTAACCTTTAAATTAATGATTAAGATGAGAAAACTAAGTTTCATGTTTGCAGGCCTTGCTCTGTTGGCAGGTCTCGCGTTGTCGTCGTGCAGCAAGGATGACCCTGTATCTAATGCCCCGACTACTGAACAACAACCTGGTGGTGACCCTGGTCAGCAACCTGACAATCCACAACCACCTGCTCCTGTGAATGCTAAGTACACTGGTATGGTGACTGATGCCAACGGTTCACCGCTTCGTGGCGTAACAGTGGTATCTGGCACGAAGACAGCTAAAACTGATGCCAATGGTATTTATGCACTTGAAGAAGTGAACAAAGTGAACAATCGTGTGGTGATTAGCTTCTCTAAGAACGGATACATGGATGTGGTACGCTCTATTCCATTCGAAGAGACAGCTCGTATCGATGTAGTTATGCAGAGCACCTATACTGCCAACTTTACTGCAACGACACCTCATAGCGTTCAGGTTGGTACATGGGGATCGAGTAAGCAAGTTAAAATTGAACTGCCTGCCGGCTATGTCGATGAGAAAGGCGCTGCTTATACAGGCACAGTATCGGCAAAGTGCACTTATCTGTCACCCGATGATGCAAATACTTTCTCGCAGTCCATGCCAGGCGACCTGTCGGCTGTGAATCAGAATTCAGAAGAAGTGCAGCTTGTGAGCTATGGTATGGTAGCTGTCAATCTGACAGGTTCTGACGGTCAGAAGCTGAAGATGGCTGACGGCAACAAAGCTAAGCTTACCTTCCCCGTTCCCGACAAGTTTGCTGGAGAAACCAATCGTCCCAGCATTCCCCTCTGGAGCTTCAATGAGAGCACCGGTATCTGGGAGTGGGAAGGTGAAGCTACTTACGACAGCAATCTCAATGCCTATGTGGGTGAGGTGAGTCACTTCTCATGGCACAACCTCGACTGGCCCGAATATCGCGCCACATTGAAGATTAGCGTGAAGAACGCCAATGGTGATGCTTTGGCTAACGTTCCCGTAGATGTCGATGGTGAGCGTATGGTGTACACCAACTCTGCTGGTATAGCCACTTGCACCGTGCCATGCAATACGTCTCTGGATGTGCGCATCCCCTCTGAATCCTATGGTAACTATGCGCCTGAGAAGAAGCAGACCAACATCACTTTGAGTGCAGGCGAAGAGAAGACTATCAGCTTTGTGATGCCTAAACTGCCTGTTATCAAGGGTACAGTGGTCAACGAAGGCAATGGCATGAAGATTTGCAAGGTGAGTTTGGTATATGGTACAGGTCATTCAACCCAGTCTGTGATGAGCGACATCTTCGGTGCCTTCAGCTTAACGGCACCAGCCGATTACAAGGGTCTTGCCGTGCTTACGGCTACAGCTACCGACGGAACGTCTGTTTCGAAGAACATCGAGCTCACGGGCGAGGATCTCACAGTCACCCTCACTATCAATACGAAGAGCGGTCTCACTGGCAATGGCAAGATTGTGCTGACCAACGGTGCAGGTACCAAGTCGGAATTCACAGTTCCTGGAGCAGATGAGAATGAGCTGTTTGCTGGCGCCACATTGGTGGGTACAAATCTACAGGTTCAAATGATGAGTGAGCCCGATGGCGATTTCGAGGGTGAGGGACAGCATCCCGTCTTCGGAGGCATACATCTTTATCTTGACAACTACTCTACTACGCAGACCAGCTACGACCAAGTGAATATGGAATATAGAATGGAAGGAGCTGGCTGGATGGAGATATCCATGATGGGACATCTTGATGTGACGCTGAACAATGGTGTGTTATCGTTCAAGTTCTCTGGTACTGCCCAAGTACATGACGGTGACTGGAGCAAGGAACCCGAGCAGGTATCTGCTACGGCTGAGTTCACGGCACCTTTGACGTTCAGAGGACACGGTGTCACCAGTACAACCGACAAAACCCTGATGCCGACGTTCACGCCATATCTCAATGGCAAGTCCTTCAATGGCCTGATCATCGACGAATGCAAGTTGCTGGGGCAGGGCGGTATGATCTACTATCCCGACGCAACCCTCACCCTCGACGACTACAACACGCTAGTCACAGCTGCTAAGGCTACCTTCGGCAATCCCTATGCCGTGAGGCAAGCTGGCGGTGAATATGAGTCCCAGCCAGGCTTTACCCGCTTCTTCAAGAACAATCAGTTCCTGGACGTGACCTTCAATCCTTCGTATCAGGGTGGCAATCAGGGTCGTGATGACTATTACTCTACGTGGGATCTCCAATCTACTTCACGTGGACGTATCGTCATTCGTGCCTTCTCTAATTTGCAGGCACCTATCACGTCAATTGCTTGGTAAGCCTGTGAGCATGCCAGCGTTTATCCGCTGGAATGACACATCCCGTCTTGTTTAGACAACAATTTCGCCAAAACTCGCAAAATATCAGCAACTCCTTACGCGCTGAGAAATTGCGAGTTTTGGTCTTTTATTTTCTCATTTCCCGATTTTTGTGTACTTTTGCAGCCATGATGAAACAAGTGAGACCAAAGAAGAATCTCGGCCAGCACTTCCTGACCGACCTTTCTATAGCCCGTCGCATAGCCGACACTGTAGATGCCTGCCCTGACCTGCCCGTGCTGGAAGTGGGACCGGGCATGGGCGTGATGACCCAGTTCCTCGTGGAGAAACCACGACCGCTGAAGGTGGTCGAGATAGACCGCGAGTCGGTGGAGTACCTCAAGAACACGTTATTCAAAAGTGTAGAGCGGAGAGTGGAGAGTGGAGAGATTATCGAGGGTGACTTCCTCCGTATGGATCTCCGCACGCTGTTCGACGGCGGCCAGTTCGTGCTCACGGGCAACTATCCCTACGACATCTCGTCGCAGATATTCTTCAAGATGCTTGACAACCGCGACCTCATTCCCTGTTGCACGGGCATGATACAGCGCGAGGTGGCCCTGCGCATGGCCTCGCAGCCAGGATCGAAGCAGTATGGCATTCTGTCGGTGCTCATTCAGGCATGGTACGACGTGGAGTATCTGTTCACCGTTGAGCCCTCGGTGTTCAATCCGCCGCCCAAGGTGCAGAGCGCCGTCATCCGCATGACGCGCAACGAGGTGCAGCACCTGGGCTGCGACGAACAGCTGTTCAAGCGCGTGGTGAAGACCACCTTCAACCAGCGCCGCAAGATGCTGCGCGTGTCCCTGCGCCAGCTGCTGCCAGCCGATTCTCCATTCTTCACTCTTCACTCCTCGCTCCTCACCCTTCGCCCCGAACAGCTCGGCATAGCGCAGTTCGTGGAACTCACCAATGCCGTCAGTCAACATCTTAATCCCTCTGAACCCCATGAATAGACTCCTGTCCCTTCTCATCGTTGCCCACCTCTACGTTGCCGCAGCCGTAGGCCGCGACGAAGTGCCCTTTGACACCCTCCTCATGCAGACGGCCCGCACCGTGAGCGAGTATATGGACGATCCTGCCCGCTATGAAGAGGCCCACCGGCTGCTCGATGCCACCTTCGCCAAAGAGGGCGTTCGCCGTAGTCCGGTCTATCCGCTGTTGCGCTATCATGAAGCCGTTTACTATGTCAATATGGGCGACATAGACCGCGCCAAGACCATCCTGACCGAGGCGCTCAGCATGCTGCCCAGCAGGGTCGATCGGGAACTTTCCATCAGCGTGCCGCAGACACTGGGCGTGCTGTTGCGCCGCGAGGGCAAGAACGACTCCGCCCTCTACTACTACGACATGGCGCTGCAGGCCGCCAACGAGCAGGGCAATGTGGAGTGGCAGGCTACCATTGCGCTCAACGTGGGCGTGCTGTACTACAACCTGGCCCAGTATGAGGAGGCTGAGCGCTATCTGGACAAGACCGTGCAGCTGGTAGGACAGGTCGATGACGACTATACTGAGCTTTGCGCCCATCAGGTGAGGGGAGCGGTGAAGATGGCTCTCCACAAGTACGACGAGGCCGAACAGTCGCTACAGAAGGCATGGCAGATGTCTCTCAAAACGCAGTCAGCCGACCTGCAGCTGCGCAGTCTCACCCCCATCATGCAGCTCTATTCCGATACCAACCGCCCCGACTCGGCCAGTGCGGCCATGAAGCGCGGCGATGCCCTCCTGCAGCAGATGCCGGCACAGAGCATTGCGGCCATAGGCTACCTCTGTGCCCGTGCCAACTTCAACTATCAGCAACAGCAGTGGGCTCCGGCACTGGCCGACTTCCTGGCCACCCGTGCCACCTATTCAGGTACGGGCGAGAGCAAGGTGCTCTATCGCATGGCTCACTGCTATGCCCAACTGGGCCGCTATCATGAAGCCTATTGCTACATGGACAGCGCCCGCATGCGCAGCGACACCATCGCCTCAGTGCGACTGGCTGAAAAGATGGCCGACTTCAACGTGAAGTATCAGTCGATGGAGAAGGACTTGGAGATAGCCCGCCTGCAGTCGCAGCGTCTCTGGTTCGTGCTCATAGCCGCCGTCGTGCTGCTCTTCGTCGTGGGCGCATGGCTCTACTACCGTCTGCATCGCCAGCGCCGCGAGGCCAGCCTGCGCATACAGGCACTCGAAGACGAGCGCAAGCGCATTGCCAAGGAGCTGCACGACGGCCTCTGCAACGACATGCTGGCTATGGAGATGCAGATGCTGTTTGCTACATCGGCCACCCCTGCCGACTGGTCAGCCCAGTTGCAACAGCTGCGCCGACAGGCCCGACAGATCAGCCATCAGCTCATGCCCCCCGAATTCTCCAACGTCAGCATCCACCTCTTGCTCGGCTACTATGCCAAGGCACTGGCCGAGGGTACCAAGCTCGCGGTGACCTACGAGGCCACGCCCTCCGATTCGGACCACTGGCAGCAGATGGATGCCCAGAAAGCCCATAACGTCTATCGCATCGTGCAAGAGCTGACGGCCAACATCGTGAAGGGCCACACGGCCACGCGCATCGCCATCCGTCTGACAGCCGTTGAAGGCACTCACTGTCTGCTCACCGTCACCGATGACGGTGACATGACCCGACCTGTGGAGACAGGGCTCGGCCATCGCACGCTGGAAGACCGCGTGCTGAGCATTGGCGGCCACGTGCAGCAACAGCACGAGGAGGGCGAAAACAGGTTCGAATTGCATTTCGACTATTAGCATCTTGTCACCTGAACAGGTGAAATGTGGCTCCGTCCGATGATAAAAATGCCTGACAATAGCTGATTGTCGGGCATTTTTTTCTATTTTTGCAGCAAGCTATACGCATCATTAAGAATAAAAAAATCTTTTGACAAATGAAGAATCCTACTTCTTCTTATACCATTCTGGTGCTCGACGACCATCCGGTGGTGCTTGAGGGCATCAAGCGCTTGTTGTCGGCTGATTCGGACATGCAAGTGGAGGGTGTGACGCACAGCTCAGAGCTGTTTCAGCTCTTAGAGCAGGGCAGATGCTTCCAGCTGTTCATTCTCGATCTGGAGCTGCCCGATACCGACGGGTTCGAGGCAATGGCCACCATTCGCAGCCATTGTCCCGAGGCCGCTATCCTCATCTATACCATGCACGAGGAACCGTGGATACTGGCCCGACTGGCTCGCCTGAACATTCAGGGCGTGGTGTCGAAGAGCAGTGCCGTCGAAGAATTGAGCAAGGCTGTTGAGGCCATCCGCAACGGGCAGAACTATTACAACGAGACGTTTGTAGAGCTGTTGGCACAGTTGCAGCAGCAGGGTACCCCCGATGACGTGCCGGGTCCCACCTTCTCGCTCTCCGACCGTGAGCAGGAAGTGTTGCGCTGCATCAGCGAAGGGCTCACCACCAGCGAGATAGCCGAGCGCCTGTTCATCAGTCAGAACACCGTAGGCACCTACCGCCGCCGACTCATGACCAAGCTCGGTGCCCACAACGTGGCACAGCTCATTGCCAACGGAAGGAAGTATCTGGAGAAGGATTGAGAAAAGAATTAAACAGACAATCTCATTTTAAATATAGAAATATATGACGATGAAAATAACCCGAATCATTGCATTCCTGTCAGCGATGGCTTGCGTGACTGGCTGTAGCGATCAGTTAGAGCAATCGTTGAGCAGTCTTGCCCGACAGCCCATTCGTCTTGGAGGCTCGGTCAGTCAGCAGAACGAGACGAGAGCCGATGACTCTGGTTTCGCGTCGGGCGACCGTATGGGCATCTATGTCGTTGACTATCAAGACGACGGAACACCCGGCTCGTTAGAAGGTGACGTTCGTGCCAGCAATGTGGTCTATGCCTTCGATGCCGACAGTTATACGTGGACCTCGAACACCACCATCTATTGGCGCGACGAGCAAACGCCTGTCAGCATCTATGGCTACTACCCGGCAGCCAACTTTATAGGTTCGCCAACAGCATGGCAGTTCTCTGTGCAGACCGACCAGAACGCAGCTGCCGAGAATGGATCGCTCTCGGGCTATGAGCAGAGTGACTTGCTGTGGGGGAAGGTGACCCGTGCCGAGTTCACGCAAGAGCAGATTGTGGTGCAATACCATCATATCCTTGCAGGCGTGCGCGTGATATTGAAGCGAGGTGAGGGAATTGGTGAAACTGAATGGCAAAAACTGGAAAAAATAGTCTTGGTAGATAATACCATTACTACAGGCACCGTCAATCTCGCGTCGGGAACAGTCGTGGCCGGTGGTAGAACGGCTCCCATCCGTATGTTCTCACCGGCTTCAGCCGAAGAGTCGGCACTTCGTGCGGTCGTCATTCCGCAGACGGTGGAAGCAGGCAAGCAGCTCATCAGCATCACGCTCGACGGCAATACCTATAGCCATAAGCTGGAAACCAGCATGAACTATCTTTCGGGCAAGCTGCATAACTTCACCCTCACCGTGAACAAGAGCGAGCAGACGGGCGACTATGATATCAGTGTGAGCGATGACGGCATCACCCCATGGGTGAACGATGAAGCCAGCCATCAATTCTCGGCTGTGGCCTACGTCACCGTGAACTGCCCGGAAATGGGACGGCTGAAAGAGAGCATCACCGCTGCAGGCTATGACTATAAGACCATCAAGAATCTGAAGGTTACAGGCTTCCTGACACACGAAGACATCGACCTGCTGCGCAACGGAATGTCCGAACTGCAGCACCTGAACCTGAAAGAGGCCAGGATGAAGCATATATGCTACTACAATGGATGGCTGGAGCATTTCAGTCATGACTACGACCTCTATATGGACGACATGCTGCCCAACGATGCCTTCTATGGCAACAAGACCATCCGCTCACTGGTCTTGCCGTCGACACTGAAACGTCTGGGGGCCAATTGTTTCCGCGAAATGCGACTGATGTATAGCACGCTCGAGATTCCCGAGGGTGTCACTCGTATCGACGACGATGCCTTTAGCTACAATGAGTATAATGGCGTGGAGCTGATACTGCCCACTACGCTCGACAGCATCTGCGGCTCTTTCCGCGACTGCGGCTTCAAATGTGAACTGAAACTCAATGACAATATTTCGTATATCAGCGGAGGCGCATTCGCTGGGCAAAATGGTTGCCCCAATTTCTATGGCGTTTTCCATCTGCCGTCGAAGATACAGAAGCTGGAGGCAGGCATGTTCAGCGGATTAGGCCGAACAGGCAATGTCACTGGTACCATCGAGCTGCCCCAAGGAATCACGGAAACTCCTGACTATGACTATTGGGGCAGTTGGGGGCCGAACCTGGCCAACCGCACAGCGCTGATCCTGCCTTCGAGCATGAAGCGAGTGGGCGACTTGTCGTTGGGAGCTTACGTCACTAAACTACAGCTGAACGAGGGACTGGAAGAGATTGGCTATGGCAACTTCAACGGTAGTGCGCCCTTCCCTCTCCACCTGCCCAGCACCTTGCGCTCCATCGACCGCGACTGTTTTGCCCATTCCGGCTATGAAGGTGAGTTGACCATTCCCGAGCAGTGTTTGTATATAGGTGAAGGCTGTTTCCGCGAAAACGAGTTCACCCGAATCAACCTCCCTTCTCGACTGGAGCGCATACAGAAGGATTGTTTCCGCAGTAACCGCCAACTTACCGAGGTGGTGCTGCCTAAGTATATAGACTATATCGGACAGGGCGCTTTCGGCGGATGCGACGGTCTTCAGACGGTCATCTGTCTGGCGCAGGACCCGCCAGAGCTTGGTGGCAGCATCTTCCAGGGCGTCTATTTCGACAAGTGCGTGCTGCAGGTGCCCGAGGCTTCGGTCGAGGTCTATCGTCACACTGCCGGGTGGAATCAGTTCAAGAATATCACCGCCTATCATGAGCTGGCTTTCAACGTGCCGGAGATACTGGCACTTGACAAGGGGTCGGTCACCACGGGCGTGATTCGTGCAGAAGGCGACTGGGAAATCAGTAGCAAGCCTGATTGGGTGACCGTTACGCCTTCTTCTGGTAACGGCAAGGAAGAACTGACGATCACCATAAGCCCATACACTGAGACAGGTGAGCGCAGCGGACAGATTGTGTTCAGTCTCATAGGCAAGAACTATACCACCTATACCGATGTGCGTCAGGTGGCCCTTGACGGCACGAAGGAAGACCAGGAGTTCACCCTGCAGACAGCATCGGCAGGAGCCTCGCGTGCGATACCTATATTTATAGTGGGTGAGGGATACAATGCCGACGACATTGCTTCCGGGCAGTACATGGAGGATATGCGAGAAACAATGGAGCAGCTGTTCTCCTGCGAGCCCTACAAGACCTATCGCCCGTACTTCACCGTGTCAACGGCCATAGCCGCATCGCCTGAGAGCGGCATCAACGGGCGCGTGCGCTTCCAGCCGGAGAACGCGTGGACGAGCAAGGACGACCTTGTCTGGCAGTATGCCAAGGCCCACGGCAATGGCATCACCGACGAACGCCACGGTGAGACCACCATCATTGTGGTGCAGAACACCAACTATCTGGGTGGCAACACCACCCGTCTCAGCGACGACGGTTTTACTATCAGCTATCTGGGCAAGAGCACCGACACTTATCCCTACTCACAGCGAGAATATGTGTTGCGCGAAGTTGGCGGTGTGGCCTTCGGCCATCTGGGTACTGAACAGGTCAGTCACTTCACGTTCCTCAAGTCGTGTACCTGTCCCGGCTGCAATGCGATGGAGAACTACAACCATGCCAAGCGCTTGGGATGGTACGACAACATCTCGCTGTCGGGCAAGATGAACGAGGTGTCTTGGCGCGACCTGATTTTTGATAGCCGCTATGCGCAGTATGTTGACATCTACGAGGGTGGCTACAACCATGCCCGAGGTGTCTATCGCTCGGAGAACATGAGCATCATGGGCGATTCATTCCTGCCTTATTTCAATACAATCAGCCGCATGTCGATCGTGAAGCGCATCATGCAGTATAGCGGCAGCACATTCTCGATGGACAGCTTTGTGGCTAATGACAAAATAGAAATACCCGAGTGATATGAAGAAAAGACCATTATATTTATTATTGATAGCCTTGCTGTTATCTGCCTGCCATGAGGAAATCATGGAGCAGTCCGTGGCTTCGCAGGGCAATCCGTTGGATCTCTCTGCCCGTGTGGATCAGGAATACGTGACACGTGCCAGCGACGGCGGTTATGCCGATGGCGACCAGATTGGCGTGTTTATAGCCAATTACACGTCAGAGGGAGGGGAGTGGCATGCACCGACATTGAAGCTGACGGGCAATCATGCCGACAACGTGCGCTTCACTTATCATGAAGCAGAGGGCAAGTGGACTGGCTCCTACCAGATATACTGGAAAGATAAGCAGACACCTGTCGATGCCTACGGCTATTATCCCTTCGACGGCGAATTGAGCAGCGTGGAGGCTTATCCCTTCGTGGTGCAGAAACGGCAGGATGCCGTGATGGAAACGGGGCACCAGCTGTCAGGCTATGAGGCCAGCGACTTCCTGTGGGCCAAGGCCGAAAACAAGTTGGCTACCGCAGGCCCTATCACGCTGAACCACCATCATCTGATGGCCGGCATCAAGGTCATTCTTACTGAAGGCGAAGGCTTCGACGAGGGAGAGTGGAATGATATAGACAAGATGGTGCTTGTAGAAGGTACCAAACTACAGAGCACGATCAACCTACAGCTCGGCACCGTCAGCGTGCTCAGCAGTGGGGCGGCTGAGACCATTGTTCCTCAGCAGAATGGTGACATTTACCGTGCAGTTGTCATTCCGCAGACTGTTGCCGCAGAAACGAACCTGTTCTCTTTTACTATTGATGGTAAGAGCTACACATTTACTCGCAATGAAACGATGACCTATCTGGCTGGCAAACTGCATCAGTTCACCTTCAGCGTACAGAAGTCACTCGAAACAGGTGACTATGAATTTACACTTACTAATGAAACTGTCACTGCATGGGAGAACGACAGCAAAAGCCATAACGGAGAGGCACGGGAGTATATCACGGTGCATGTCGGTGAGCATCAGTTTTTAGGTGATGTTATTGATAGCTTAGGACTGGATCCGTCGAAAATCGTCAATTTGAAAATCACAGGCTATTTAGGAAAGATATGGGAAGGCTATTTCTGGTTAGACCATCGTCCCATGTGGTCAAGTGGTTCAAAGCATTTTGGCTATATGCGCGAGAAAATGCCTAATTTGGAGGCACTCAATTTGAGAGAGGTGATTAATATCAACGGTCCGGCAGAGAACTATGCCTACAGTTGGAAACAGTCTGCCGGTGTAAAAGAGGTACCGAGCAATACTTATGAACAAGACGTAAGCAACTACGACCATACTCTGCCATATTGCGCTTTTGAGAATATGTCATCATTAAGATATTTTGTCTGGCCAGAGAAAGGATTAGAGGCTATTGGAAGCATGGCATTTGCCGGTTCAGGACTAACAGGTTCACTCATTCTTCCTGAAGGCATCATATATATTGGTGGGTCCGTATTTGCGGCTTACAATCATAAACCATGCAATCTGACAGGTGATTTGATTATTCCTTCTTCGGTTCAATATCTTGGTGGAATTGATGGCTATTTTACAAATGAATTGGTCTTACCTGCAAAGATGAAGTATTTAGGTGATCTTACAGGGTGTCCTTATATGACTGGCACTATCCGTGTACCAGAAGGTATCACGGAGCTGAATGCTTCATGGCCCGACCAGATAAAAGGCCCTGTAATCATTCCTCAGGGTGTAACTAAAATCAAAGGATTCCCACGTGGCGGTATGGGCGATGTGCTCGTTCCAGAAGGGGTGACCGAGATAGCAAATGAAGCTTTTCAGGGCAGGGCCTACATTCGAAATGTTCATCTTCCATCAACATTGAAAAAGATTGGAGTGCGCTGTTTCGACTGCTCAAGCATCACACATGTGAATTTGCCCGAAGGATTGGAGATTATTGAAGAGGTGACCTTCTATGGTTGCGAGAATCTGCAAGATACCATTGTCATTCCCTCTACAGTGACTCAGATACGAGGTAGCGCTTTTGCCAACTGCAAACAGCTTATTGCCGTCGTGCTGCCTGCCGGACTGCAGGGCATACAGCGCGAAGCCTTTGCCAACTGCTATTCGCTCGACTATATCGAGTGCTTAGGCAGCGAGCCGCCTGCCATTGAGGCAAGTACTTTCAGCGGTGTGGAAAAAGACAACTTTACGGTGGTGGTACCCGAAGGGGCTGTTGAGGCTTACAGGAACGCCCCACACTGGAAAGAGTTCAAGCGTATCTCGGCTTATCGCAACTTCGTCTGCCGACCCATGAAGGCCAAGCTGCTCAATAAGAGCAATGTGCGCGACGTGGTGCTCAATGCCGATGGCGACTGGAGCGTGACCAGTTGTCCCTCATGGGCACACGTAAGCCAGACCTCCGGCACGAAGAAGACCGAACTGAAGGTGACTATCGACGCTATGGCGCATGGTGCAGGCGACCGCACAGGCGAGATTGTCTTCACCCTCGACCGCAATGACGAGGAGGGCAATCCCATCACCTGTAAGTTTGCGATAGAACAGTATGACTATGAGATTGACGAAGATGCTGTCCTGCCTCTGCAGACGCATGCCCGAGGCAACGGCATTGACATACTCTTCGTGGGCAACGGCTACGATGCCGAGGATATAGCTCGCGGCACCTATCGCACCGACATGGAGCAGGAAATGGAATACTTCTTTGGCGTAGAGCCCTATAAGACCTATCGCCAGTATTTCAATGTGTCGGCTGCTATGGCAATGAGCCATGAGAGCGGTGTGCTCGATTCGCCCGACAAGTGGCGCAACACAAAGTTCAATGTCACATGGGGAGCTGGCAACAACGGTCGTCTGAGTGTGCCGTTCGACGATATCGCCACCTACGTGCTCAGCGACATCACCAACAGCCCTGTCACGGCTGCAAACGTGGGTCGGTCGCTAATCATCTGTGTGCCCAACAGCGATGCCTACGAGGGACTGACGGCTATGTATGGCGACGGTTCGGCCATTGCCGTATGTCCGATGAGCAAACTGGATTATCCGAATGATGCCCGTGGAATCATTCAGCATGAGGCTGGAGGCCACGGGTGGGCTAAGCTCGACGATGAATACATTTATCATCGCGACAACATTCATACCTGCACCTGCGTCTGCTGCTCGCATGCTGATGGCGTGGCATCCATGCACATGATGGGATGGGGACGTAACCTCGCCCTCTCGGGCAAATACAGCGACGTGCCTTGGAAGCATCTGATCAATCATCAGCAGTATCGTGACATCGTTGACTTATATGAAGGCGGTCACATGCACGGTCAGGGCGTCTATCGCTCGGAGGTGAACTCCGTGATGAACAACAACGTGCCCTACTTCAGCACGTGGTCGCGACAGATTATTGTGGAGCGCATCAAGGAAGTGGCTGGCGAAGCATTCTCGTTCGACGATTTCGTGGCAAACGACAGTCGCGAGCAGGGCAACAAGTTCTTAACCAGTCGCCGACAGGCTCCAGCAGTTAGCCCAACATCCATATATAGTGAATACCATCATCCCGTCATAAAGTCGGGACGTATTACTGACTATGTGAAGAAAGGAGGTAAAAGATGAACAGACACACCTTATTATACTATTTAGCACTGCCGCTGCTCCTGTTTTCTGCCTGCTCTGAGGAGATTACCGATGGTCAGGAACAACAGCAAATGAGGGTAACACCCATCAACATTGGATCGGCCTATCCGGGAGTCAACACCCGTACCACTATAGACGGAGGCTTCTCAGCAGGCGACGAGATGGGCATCTTTGTCGTGGACCGAAATGCCGAGGGTGAAGCTGGGCAGATGGCTTTGCGGGGCAACCGTGCTTCGAACATGCGTTTTGTGTTGAAGGAAGACGGCTCGTGGACATCGGCTGCACAACTCTATTGGAGTGAAAAAGGCTATGCTGCCGACTTTTATGGTTACTATCCATTCGATGGGCATTTGGCATCGACAGAAGCCTATCCCTTTACCATTGCTAATCAGCAGGATACCACGTTGCGTTCATCGGGCATGAGTGGCTATATAGCCAGCGACCTGCTGTGGGCAAGACAGCAGAACGTGAGCCCTACAACAGAGACCGTCAGTCTGCAATATCAGCACCTTATGGCTGGCGTCATCATCCGTCTGGAGATGGGAACTGGCTTCGCAGATGAGGAATGGGCATCGTTAGAGAAAACCGTGCTCTTACAGAATACGATCTTAAAGGGAACGGTTAACTTGCAAGATGGCACTGTTCAAGTAGATGATTCGGGCGTGGGGCAGATTACTCCCCTCCCCACAGGAGGCAGCTATCGTGCTATCGTCTTCCCTCAAACTGTAGATGCAGGTCTGCCATTGGTCTCTGTCATGATTGACGGGCGCGATTATTTCCTGAAGAAAGATGAGAGCATGACCTACCTGTCGGGCAAGATGCATCAGTTTACCATCACTGTCAACCGTTCTGCTGCTACAGGCGACTATGAGCTGGCGCTTGCCGATGAGTCGGTCACCGCATGGCAGGACGACCCCGACCTGCACGAAGGCTTGGTGCGTCAATACCTTGTAGTGGAACTCACGGAGGCTGGCACGCTGGCCGCCAAGCTTGCAGAAATGGGCAAGAACCCTGCCGACCTGCTGGCTGTTAAAATAGTGGGACCTGTGAATGGTGATGACTATCAAACCATCAACCAGATGAAGAAGCTCACTCACCTGAACCTCATCAAGGCTATACCAGAAGGCGAACGGCTATACGGCATCGAGTGGATACCATTAGAGAAGGTGTTCTTCCCGGAGAAGAACTTGAAATATCTTGATGGTTTTAATGAGACACATCTAAGCGGTTCGCTCGTCATTCCCGAAGGTGTGGAGGAAGTGGCCGGCTTCTGGGGAAACAACTATACTGGCACACTTACCCTGCCGTCAACACTGAAGGTGCTGCGTCTGTGCATTGACCCCTTCAAGGGCGACATCGCCATTCCTGAGGGACTAGAGGTGTGGGAACCGGCGGGATTTGGAGGCTCTAAACTGACGGGCACGCTGAATCTGCCTTCGACATTGAAGAAGATAAAATACCTGCCTACTGGCATGACGGGTACGATCAATATCCCGCAGGGATGTGAGATTACAGGCATGAGTGCTTTTGAAGAATCACAGTGTACTGCCCTTGTGCTACCCGAAGGAATGACAACCATCCCGCATCGTGCTTTCCATAATTCGGAGATTCGTGGTGAAGTGCGTATTCCGTCAACAGTTACGACGATTGTTTCGCATGCTTTTAATAATACAAAGATGAGTCGTCTGATTCTTCCAGACGGTCTGAAAGAAATAGAAGAGGCTGCATTTGCCAACAATTCGCGTCTGCAAGGCACTATCACGATTCCTAAAAAGACTATACGACTCTCTCAAAGTTGTTTTTCAAACTGCCCTATGCTCACGGGCATCGTGTTCCATAAAGATGTGGCTGTCATCGATCGTGGTGCTTTTGCCGGTTGCAACAATCTGAACTCGATTGTCTGTGAAGGCGAAGAGCCGCCCTTTGTGGTTGACGGCGCTTTCGATGGCGTACCGAAGGATAACTTTACTGTAGAGGTGCCTGTGGGCTGTGTAGAGAAATATCGCAATGCCATAGGATGGAGAGAGTTTAAGCGTATTGCCGAATACAGCAATTTCGTTTGCCGCCCGGCACAGGCGCAGGCCCTGAACGCTGCCCACAGCGAACAGCTGACGCTCAATGCCGATGATGATTGGACGGTAGCCAGCAAGCCCGACTGGGTCACGCTATCGGCAACGAGCGGTTCGGGTAAGACTTCACTCTCGTTGGCTTTCCAGCCTCTGGCGAAAGGCGCAGGCAACCGCACAGGCGAAATCGTGTTCCAGATGGAGCATGATGGAAAGACCGTGAGCACCTCGTGTGCCGTGGCACAATATGATTATCAGTATGATGAAGACTACTGCCTCCAGTTGCAGATGCACAAAAAAGGTAGAGGCATCGACATCGTCTTTGTGGGCGATGGATGGGATGGGGTATCTATTAGCGATGGCTCGTATCTCGACCTGGTGGAATACCAGACGGAGTGCTTCTTCGCTATTGAGCCTTATCGCTGGATGCGCGAATACTTCAATGTCTATGTCACCTTCCCCCTGTCGCAGGAGAAGGGAGTGAACACGATGAGCCATTACGTGAACAACCGGTTCGGAACGCTACAGGGCTGGTCGTCGCTCATTCAAGGCTCACAGGTGGGTAGTACTTCTACCCAACTGATCATGGAGACCGACGAAGTGCAGGATTACGTACTGGAAAAAACACCCGTAGTGCAAGACAACCTCTGGCGCACATTGGTCATTGCCGTGCCTAACTCCTCTGACTATGAGGGCAACACCGTGTTCGAAAACAGCGGAATGGCCATCTCTATATGTCCGCCGTCAGAGCAAGCTTATCCGCGCGACACGCGCGGCACCATTCAGCATGAGGCTGGCGGGCATGGCTTCGGCAAGCTGGGCGACGAAATGATTTCACGAAATGCCTTTGCACCCAATTCAGTCAAACAGCTGATTGAGGATATGCACGGGCGTGGATGGTTTGATAATCTCGCTGCTACGGGCAAGCTGCACGATGTGCCTTGGGCGCAGTTCATTTTCGACCCCGACTATAGCAACTATGTCGATGTCTATGAAGGTGGCTATGGCTATACGCGCGGTGTCTATCGCCCCGAGGCAAACTCGTGCATGAACTACGGCATACCGTATTACAACACACCGTCGCGCCTGTCTATCTATAAGCGCATCAAGAACTATGCCGGTGATAGTTGGTGGATGGGAGAATTCCGTCAGGTGGACACTTTCGAGTGGGGAGCCACCACCGTGACGCGGAGTCCTGCATCAGGCGTTTCTCCCGCTTTCGATAAGAACGTGGATGGTCTTCAGCCCATTACCAGTGGCAACCATCACCTTCCCACTATAGTTCGTTTTAGCGAGGTGGGGAGCAAGGTGCGTAAGATTAGAAAGGAATTAAAAACAAAAGAACTGAGAAGATATGAATAAACGTAAGATTTTGTTGTTAGCAGCATTGACGATGCTGGTAGCCTGTAGTAAAGATGATGAGCCGGAAATGCAAGCTCTTCAGCAGTCAGGACAGGAGATGTTTGTGGCCGACAAGGGTGAGATTGTCTTGCAGATGATACACCCCAATGCGCTGACACGTGCCACTGAGACGGCTTTCGAGCATACCGATTCCATCGGTGTGTTTGTCACCGTGCAGGATGCAGCACTGCAGATTGCAGGAAATGTGGTGAACAATGAGTTGTTCACTTACAACGGAACCTCGTGGAGCTCGAAGCGCAAAGTGTATTGGAATGAGGGAGCCCACAATGTGTATGCTTACTATCCATACGCAAAGCGAGTGAGCGATGTGAGCGACTATCCTTTCCAAGTGCTTGCCGACCAAAGCACCTCTTGGGGGCTGACTCATAGCGATTTTCTCTGGGCGTCGAAAGCCGGTGTTGAGGCTTCGGCCAATCCTGTTGACATGCAGTTTGCCCATAAACTCTCTAAAGTGGTAGTCGTATTACAGAAGGGCGAGAACTACACTGGCGATATTCCTGAAGAGACCGAGGTCTATGTGCATAGCACGGTGACCAAGGCCCTCGTAGATCTATCGACCGGCGATGTGGCCAAAGACGATTATGCAGGAACAGGCAGCATCAGGGCATTCCAGAGTTCAGCCACCCAATATACAGCTATCGTGGTGCCTCAGAACATAACGACCCGTCGTCCGTTGGTTGAAGTCGTCACAGGAGGGGTGAGCTATCTGATGGAAGGCAGAATCTCACTGAAGCCTGGTATGCAGCACACGCTGACAGTGACACTCGACAAGAACCCTGAACAGACGAAGATTGACATTGGCGGCGAAATCGTCGGTTGGTAGGCTTGGGAATAATCATAACATTTAGAGCGTTTCTATGAGAAAAATTCTATTATTGGCCCTTGTCAGTTGCTTGTTCTACAGTTGCTCGAATGGCAGCGACGACCCGGTGACTGAACAGCCGCAGCCTGAAGACAATGGCACCGTCGTTGGCATTAAGACACGTGTCAATGACATTACGGTGCCTGTAGGAGGACTGCGAGCTGGGCTCTATATGGTGAACTATTTGGACGGACAGCCCGACAAGCTGTTGGCTCAGACTAACTATGTGAACAACCAGTTGCAGGTATATGTCGATGGCGCATGGACCTCCGAGCACCCCATCTACTGGAACGACATGGACACACCTGCTGATTTCTACGCATACGCTCCCTATCAGGAGACGGTGCCCAACGCGCGTCAGATTCCGTTTAGCGTGGCTGCCGACCAGCGCAGCGATGAAGCTTTCCTGCAAAGCGACTTCTTGTGGGGCACCGTGCGAGGACAGCGGCCCGATGACGGCGAGTTCAGTCTGATGCTCTCGCATGCGCTGAGCAGGCTTACTGTTAACATCGTGGCTGATACAGGGTTCGAACAAAACGAGTTGCAGGCTACCGACGTCAGTGTGACGATAGGTGGCAGCAGGACCAGTTGCACCGTAGATCTGGCCGACGGGTCAGCTACGCCCAATGGCACTGCCGGCAATGTGATGTGTCATAATAACGGTGACTTGAGTTTCACGGCAGTGCTCGTGCCTCAGGAAATACCATTCTCTAACCTCATTCAGGTGAACTGGCGAGGAAATCCATACACGCTGCAGAACTCCTTCAGGCTGGAGCCTCGACGGCAGTATTCGCTCACCGTGAAGCTCAAGAAGAGCAAGAATGGATTTGATATAGGCATCGCCGGATGGGATATCGTTGAAGAGGACTTCGGTGGTTCGATCGGAGGGAACTGAAGGCCATTTCGTAACTTTAAGCATAAATGCATAATACATACTATATAGGATGAAACGCCTGTTGTTAAGTTTTTGTTTTGTCGTTCTGCAGTTACCATTGATTCCCTTATGGGCGCAGAACGATGATATTGAAGTGACTGATAGCACCTCGACCGACTGGGGAGGAGGCGGTGGCGGCGGCATGAACCCCGGCACTCCCACTGGTCCGGTGACCAGTATGACGCTTTCTCAGACCACACTCACATTGGTCGGAGGAGAAAGTGCCCGCTTGGTTGCCACGGTGAATAGTGATGCTGCCAACAAAAATGTTCTTTGGACAACAGCCGATAAAACCATCGCACAAGTGGAAGACGATGGTACGGTTACTGCATATAAAAGAGGTGTCATCACAATAACGGCCACAGCCAAAGGTAACGTCAGTATCAAAAAGACATGTACTGTTACGGTGACGAGCGACTATATACCACCACTGTCTGGCGTAGTTGTCCCTTGGGGAAAAGATGCTTCCTGGACAGCACGTTATCGGACGGAAGATTACAATATTGACTATCCGACAGACGTGTCATGGACAACACCAAATTATGATGATAGCAGTTGGTTGACACTGACAGGACCGTTGGGAGACAACGACTATACAGAACATAATTACCCTTGGCACTATCACTGGGAGGGAGACTACAACGGGCTTAATCTTCGCAGGGATTTCTATGTTTATGAGACTGACAGAACTGCCACCTACACATTTTATACAGTTCATGACGATAACATGTGGGTATTCCTCAATGGCGAATTCGTTGCTTATTTTGACGATTGGAGCAACTGGGAAATCAGGTCTGTACAGATTCCTGCTGACAAATTCGTAAACGGTAGAAACCAACTTTCTATACGGATTATGGACTGTATAGGGGCACAATACTTAGACTATACCATTACAAAAGAAAGTACTCGTGTCGCTGGCGATGCCAACAACGACGGGCAGGTTAATATTGCCGATGTGACAGCCTTGCTAAACTACCTGAATGGTAATGTACCGACCCATTTTAAGCGTGCTAATGCCGATGTGAATAGCGACGGCTTGCTAAACATTGCCGATGTCACTGCTATCATCAATATTATAAACCATTAGAGAACAATTATTATACGAATATGAAAAAGTTTTTCTTATTACTGGTCTTGTTGACTGTTTTAGGTAGTATCCATGCTGAAGAGCTGGTGCAGGTAAACAGCGATGTTCAGGTACCACAGGGAGAGCAGAATTATCTGATTGTAGAAATGAATTTCCCTGAAAATCACGATTATGTGAGCTATCAGTTCACGGTAGAACTGCCTACAGGTGTCACGCTTGTGGCTGACGAGTACGGTAAAGCTGCTTATAGCCTGCCCGACAATCAGCCTGCGGCTTTATTTAATGTGGACTTTCCTGCCAATAATGGCATCTTCAAATGCTACTCTAACCCCTCTACGCGGATTGCAGCACATGATGGAGAGTTGGTGCGCATACCAATAAAAGCCAACGAGTCTCTTGAAATAGGAACCCGTCTGAATGGAAAACTGAGTAATATTGTTTTAGCTACAATTGATGCTGTAGCTGTATATCCTGACGATGTGACATTCAATATTGAAGTGGTAGAGAACATTACCGTTCTCGACGAGAACTCAGCTACCGTGCCCGACGCTGCCGAGGACGTAAAGGTCAACGTGCTTCGCACCATCAATGCAGGTGAGTGGAGCACCATCTGTCTGCCCTTCGCCATGAGCGAGTCGCAGGTGAAGACCGCTTTTGGCGGCGATGTGCAGTTGGGCAACTTCACCGGCTATGATGCGACTGAGAACGATGCTGGTGATATTGTGGGTATCACCGTTCATTTTGCCAACGCATCGGCTATCGAGGCAAATCATCCTTATATTATAAAGGTGAGTGCGCCCGTTAGCGAGTTCATGGTGGAGGGTGTTGACATCGCTCCTGAAGACGAACCGACCGTGGCTGCCGTGAAGCGAACGAAGAAGCAATGGAGTGAGATGATTGGTTCATACGTGCCTATGACGATTGATGAACAAATGCTGTTTCTTAGCGAAAACAAGTTCTGGTACTCTGCTGGCAATACGCGCATGAAAGGCTTCCGTGCTTATTTTGACTTCTACGACGTGCTGAGCAATGTTGAGAATGCCAGTGCGCGTATCGCAGTTGCCTTCAACGATGATGCGCCAACAGGCGTGACCGAACGGCCACTTCCTAAAGTCAGTGAGAAAGCACCATTCTATGACCTGCAGGGACGACGCATTATGGCTCGTCCGGCGAAGGGGCTCTACATTCAGAATGGGCAGAAGAGAATCGTCAAATAACCTAAGAATAGAATAAAAAACCTATATGGAAAAGAAAATATATATGAGTCCGATGACAAGTGTTTTGGCAGTGGAATATGCCTCCGCTCTTGCTGTTGCGTCGGGGGTGAACGGCGACAAAGACGGTGATGCCCCTGGTAGCGATATAGGCTATGGGGGTGTTGACGAAGAGGGCAATATGAATCCATCCTCGCGCCGTAAGGATGTATGGGATGACGAAGAGGCCGAAGAAGATTCCTGAATTTGCTGTAGGCAAAAGACATGGAAGTGATAAAGGTGGAAGGGCGTGTGCGGGCACAAAATAGTTGTGTTCGCACACAATTAGATTGATTTGGGTCAATAATCTGTGATTTTTTGATGAAAAGAGCTGCGAAAACGATGCGCGATGTGAGAAATCGTCGTAACTTTGCATCGTCAAAAGACAAAAGCGATCTTCAATAGAGACAACATATAGAAATTAGGTTAGTGTAAACAATAGAGACATTAAGTTGATTAAAAGAGATTTGTTTTAGAGAAAGACATAGAATTAGGATAGAATAATTGAGAAAGAGTTTTTTCAGTAGGTTGTTAGTTAGTAAATAATAAAAGGTAAAAGATTCGTAGAATCAGGTCAATAGGTTGACAGTTTTTTGAAAAAAGGTAAAAGATGTTTTCTAAGGATGCAGGTATTAGTTTAAAGGTAGAAAGAAAAAAGGATTGCAAGAAAGGATAACAAATGAGATGTAAGAAGCAGGGGCGTCGCGATGACGCGAACTGCTATGTCGAGAAGGGAAGATAAAAAGAAAAGATTGTTTGGTAATAATATGGTTTAATGATAACAGCCTCAGGAAGTCATTTTCCTGGGGCTGATTTCATTTTGGCCCATCGCCCACGGAACAGGCGGATAAGGAAGACGAGTCCACGGAAGATGAGATCGATGGCCATTGCCGTCCACACGCCGCGCAGCCCGTAGCGCGGAGCCAGGTAGTAGGCCAGTGTGAGGCGCACGCCCCACATTGACGAGAGACTCATGATGGCAGGCTTGAGCGTGTCGCCGGCTCCGATGAAGATGCCGTTGCACACGATGGTGGCGGCAAACATGGGCTCGGCCCATGCCTCGATGCGCAGGGCCTGTGCGCCCTCGGTGATGATGGCCTCGACGGGGGTCATAAACGCCATGAGCTCAGGGGCAAACACATACATGAGCACGCCCATTACGGTCATGACCGTGATGCCCAGCACCACCGACATGTAGGCAAACGAGCGTGTGAGCAGGCGTTGTCCGGCTCCGATAGACTGGCCTACGAGCGTGGTGGCTGCCTCGGCAATGCCATAGCCCGGCATGTAGCACAGGCTCTCTACGGTGATGGCCATCGAGTTGGCTGCAATAGCCACCGTGCCGAGCGGTGCCACGATGATGGTGCTCACCACCTGGGCTGAGCCCATGAGCAGATGCTGGAGGCCCATCGGTGCGCCTATCTTGATGGCTGTGCTCACCACGTCGGCAGTAGGGCGGAAGTTTTCCAGCTTCTCTCCCTGCCTTGCCGTTTCTGCTTGGTGCTCGCTGTGCTCTGTATGCCGGTTGAACAGGCGGAGCGAATCGCTGCGCCACAGCAGGAAGTAGAGCATCATGAGAGCGGTGATGAGCTCGGCTACAGCCGTACCCATCGCGGCACCCATCACGCCTAAGTTGAGCTGATAGATGAAAAGGTAGTTGAAAGCCACGTCGAGCACGCACATCATGATGTTCAGGGCCGACGGAATCTTCATGTTGCCCGAACACTTCAGCATGGAGCCTGCCAGTCCTTCCATCTGGAAAAGCATGCCGGCCAGTCCTACAATCAGGAAGTACATCGTGGCATCGTGGGCAATGTCGGCAGTGCCGCCTAACCAGAAGGGCAGGGAGGGGCTCACGGCCACGCAGATGAGCGAGAGCATGAGGCTCCACAGGAAGCAGCACACCAGCGACTGTCGCAGCACGCGCCGTGCCGCCTCGAGGTCGTTGGCACCTATGAAGTGGGCCACCTGCACCGAGAAGCCCAGCGATGCCGCCGAGGCCAGACCGCCTATGAGCCATGTGGTGCTCTCCACCAGTCCCACCGAGGCCGTAGCCTTCTCGCCCAGATGTCCCACCATAGCGTAGTCGATGAAGAACATCACCGTGGCTGAGATTTGTGCCAGGATGCTGGGAATACTGAGGTTCACGATGAGGCGGAGCTTCTGGCTCTGCGTCAGCGTGCGCCCGTCGCGTATATAGGAAAGGAGGTCTGTTTTCTCTTTTTTTGCCATTTATGCTGCAAAGGTACGAAAAAAAAGTATATCTTTGCACAGATTTAACTGTAAAACTTAAAAACTGAGCAACATGAAACGCATCAACATTCTTCTTTTGCTGGCCTTTCTGTCACTTGCTGCCAGTGCGCAGACAGCCAGGAAATTCGTCATGAACATTACGCCCGACGGGCAATCTACCCTCACCGCCTATCTGCCCGAGCACCCCACGGGACGTGCCGTGGTGGGCTGCCCCGGTGGCGGCTATGTCAAGCTGTCCATGCAGAACGAGGGCCACGACTGGGCTCCTTTCTTCAACGGGCAGGGCATAGCCTACTTCGTGTTGAAATACCGCATGCCCAACGGCGACCGCAGCATCCCCATGAGCGATGCGCGTCAGGCCATGCGCACCGTGCGCGACTCGGCTGAGGCTTGGGGCATCAATCCGCGCAGCGTGGGCATCATGGGCTTCTCGGCTGGCGGACATCTGGCTTCCACCATCTCCACTCACACCGAGTGGGCTGAGCGTCCCGACTTCAGCATCTTGTTCTATCCCGTCATCTCCATGAACGAGCGCGAGACCCACCGTGGCTCCTGTCAGAACTTTCTCGGAGCAGAGGGGCAGCAGGACAAGCAGCTGGTGCGCGAATACTCCAACTTCAATGCCGTGCGCCGTCACCTCACGCCGCCTGCCATCATCCTTACTACTAACGACGACCGCGTTGTTCACCCCGTGACCAACGGCATCGCCTACTACTCAGCCATGCGCCGTGCCGGAAACGACTGCGCGCTCTACGTCTATCCCACGGGCGGACACGGCTTCGGCATGAACGTCAAGTTCAAGTATCACGACCAGATGCTGAGCGACCTCACCTCCTGGCTGAACACGCTCCGACTGCCTCATAAAGATGCCGTGCGCGTGGCATGCATCGGCAACAGCATCACCGACGGTATGGGCATCGATATGGCCTCGCAGCGTGGCTATCCGGCTCAGTTGCAGTCGCTGCTGGGCAGTGGCTACGACGTGCGCAACTTCGGCGTGAGCGGGCGCACCATGCTGCAGAAGGGCGACCATCCCTACATGAAGGAGCAGGCTTGGAAGGATGCTCTCGGCTTCCTCGCAGGCACTCAGAAGGGTGAGCAGCCCGATGTGGTCATCATCAAACTGGGCACCAACGACTCGAAGCCCGAGAACTGGAAGTACAAGAAGGAGTTTGAGCAGGACCTGCAGACCATGATCGATGCGCTCCAGTCGCGCCGCATCTTCCTCTGCACGCCCATTCCTGCCGCCAAGGACCAGTGGGGCATCACCGACCGTTGCATCACCGACGAGGTGATACCCGCCATTCGCCGCGTGGCCAAGAAGAACAAGCTCACCGTCATTGACCTGCATGCCCTCTTCGAGGCCAATCCCGACTACATGCAGCGCGACGGCATTCATCCCACCGACAAGGGAGCCCGCCGCATGGCCGAGATTATTGCTGAGCAGCTGAAGAAGTGACGACCAAGTATTGGTCACCGCATGACCGAGTATTTGTCATTTGGAGACCAACATGGAGTCATCATACGACCAGGCCGTTGTCTGAAAATCACTGCACGTGAGAGTCAGGTGCTGAAGAATCACCTTCGATGACGGACTGGTGGACCCATCATGATTGTGCTGGAAAGGCAATAAAAAACAGTTTTGCTCGTTTTGAAAATATGAGTCTATTGAACAATATGAGAGGGACTGTCCTCATTCTTCTGACGGCAGCCTCGCTCGCAGCGACGGCGCAACACCTACCTCCGGTCTTCGCAGGAAAAAGTGCTAAGACCGACTCGCTTACCCGTGCCTACATCACACCCGAACGTGTGGTGTGGGCGCATGGGGGTGTGAAACAGCAGGACATACTCCTGCGTGAGGGTACGGGCCAGCCCGACATGGCGGGGATGCCGGCTGTCGCACCTTGCGCATCAGACCTCACCTGGGGAGTCTGCTCTGGGCAGAAGGTTCATGGCCTACACCATTTGGCCCCGTAAGCATCCGACATGAGAAACATGCCGACGGCTCCATCAGCAGCAACATAAATGCTCCGGCAGAAGTGAAAGTCTTGAAATAAGAATAAAACATGAATAGAATAACTCTCTTAGTATTGACGACAACACTGGCCCTCTCTCTGTCGGCTCAAACGGAACGCCCAACGATGGGTTGGAGTTCGTGGAACACCTACCATGTGAACATTAGTGACTCGCTCATCATGAGGCAGGCCGATGCGATGGTGGCAAAGGGACTGAAGGCGGCAGGCTACACCTTCGTTAATATCGACGATGGTTACTTCGGTGGACGCGATAAGCTTACGGGGCAGTTGCTCATTCACGCTACGCGCTTCCCGCAAGGGCTGAAGCCGGTGGTGGAGCATATACACGGATTAGGACTGAAGGCAGGCATCTATAGTGATGCAGGGCGCAACACCTGTGGCAGTATCTATGATGCCGACACCATTGGTGTAGGCGTAGGACTCTATGGCCACGACCAGCAAGACTGCAACTATTTCTTCCGTGACCTGGGTTTCGACTTCATCAAGGTTGACTACTGCGGCGGACGGCCTCACCCCAAGGGCGACACGCTCACGCTCGATGAAGAAACCCGCTACACCGAGATAGCCGAAGCCATCAAGCGAACGGGCCGAAAGGACGTGCGACTGAACATCTGCCGCTGGGATTTCCCCGGAACATGGGCTGCGAGAGTGGCTTCTTCTTGGCGCATGAAGCGCAGCGGTCGCTATGTTCTTCACATTGCCGCCCAGACGGATGAACCGCGCACGCTGCATATTGATGTGAACGGCCAGACTGCAGGTTCGCTTACCTATACCGCAGATGGCCAACAGACGGTCGTGGTCGGGCTGAAGAAAGGACGGAACACGGTGCGACTGCACAATGACCACGAACGTATGCCCGACGTAGATTACTTGTCAATAGAAACTAAATAGAACATATTTTCATGAAAACGAAGTTATTCCTCTTAATTACCGTTGTTGCAATGACCATGCAGGTGTCAGCCCAGACGTGGATATGGTATCCCGGTGACCTTGACATCTGGATGGGCAACAAGATCAACAATCTGCGCACGGAGCGCGGATCGTTCTATCCTGCATTTTGGCGAGCCGACAGTCATGAGCAGACGGTGGAGTTCGTAAAAACGGTGGAACTCGATGAACCTGAGGACATAGAAATCAGGGCTGAGGGACACTATGGCATCAAGATTGACAATAGCTACGTGTTCGGCATGCCCGAGCGTTTCCAAGTGCCGAAGGGCAAGCACACGCTGCATATCGCCGTGCATAACAAGGAACAGGTGCCTGCCCTCTGGCTGAAGGGCCGAACGGTGGTGAGCGACACTACATGGACGGTGACCAACTATGCCGTGCCCCGTCAGGCCGATACATGGACGGAGACCGACGGACAGCCCCTGTTCTCTAAGCCAGAAGATAAGCCCTCAGCCTATCACCTACCCATCAGTCTCATTAGCCCCATCAGCCTCAGTAAGGAAAACCACGAGCTTTTTGCCGAATGGCAGCGCGAGGGCATCGGCTACTTACAGCTCTGTGGCGTGAAGGGCAACGGACAGGTGAATATCTACTATGGAGAGAGTCCCGATGAGGCTCGCGACAAACAACACTCCTACCTGTCGGATAAGGTACGTTTTACGGCTGACAGTATCATTGACCTGAGCACGCTCACGGTGAAGAAACGTGAGGGTAGCGACTACCAGTTGGCTTGCAGTCGTGCCATGCGCTATGCACTGGTGGAGTGCGTGGGCGATGTGACGGTGGAGAGCATCACCATGCAGTCAGAAATGAAGAATGTGGAGTGGCGCGGCTCCTTCGAGTGCAGCGACACACTGCTGAACCGCATCTGGCAGGTGGGAGCCTACACACTGCACCTGACTGACCGTGAGGTGATGATAGAGGGCATCAAGCGTGACCGATGGATGTGGAGCGGCGATGCCATTCAGTCGTACCTGATGAACTACTATGCCTTCTTCGATACTCCAGTCATCAGGCGCACCATCTGGGCCTTGCGCGGCAAAGACCCCGTGCAGCAGCACATCAACACCATACTGGACTACACCTTCTTCTGGTTCAACTCCATCTACGACTACTATCTCTATACGGGCGATGCCCATTTCCTCCGTCAGGTCTATCCGCGCATGCAGACTCTCATGCAGTTTGTGCAGGGAAGGTTGAACGGTCGTGGCATGGTGGAAGGGCAGTGGGGCGACTGGGTGTTCGTTGACTGGTCGCCACGCGATATGTCGAAGGACGGCGAGCTGGCTTTCGAGCAACTGGTGTATCTGCGCTCCCTACAGACGATGAGACAGTGTGCTGCGCTGATGGGCAACGACCGCGAGGCCCGGCGCTACGGTGAGCAGGCCGACGAGCTGAGCCAGCGGATACTGCCCACGTTTTGGAACGACGGCAAAGAAGCCTTGCTGCATCACACGAAGAACGGACAGCCACAGCCGCAGGAGGTGACCCGCTATGCCAACATCTTTGCCGTGCTCTACGGACTGTTGGACGAGGCGAAGCAGCAGAGCGTGTTGCACCGCGTGCTACAGAACGACTCGGTGATGGAGATTACCACACCCTACATGCGATTCTACGAGTTGGAAGCCCTCTGCGCCTTAGGGCAGCAGCGGCAGGTACTTAGCGAGATGCGCGCCTACTGGGGCGGCATGTTGGCACAGGGAGCTACCACCTTCTGGGAAACATACGACCCAAAGGAAGGCTATCCTGAACGGTTGGCTATGTATGGCAACCGCTACGGCAAGTCGCTCTGCCATGCCTGGGGAGCCTCGCCCATCTATCTGCTGGGCAAGTACTACCTTGGCATTCAGCCCACCAAGCCCGGCTACGAGGAGTGGGAGTGCCGTCCCTGTTTGGGCGATTTGAAGTGGATGAAAGGCGACGTGCCTACTCCGCATGGAAACATTCACGTGGAGATGACCAAGAAGCAAGTCACCATCAAGGCTACAGGCTGTGGCGCAGGAGTACTGATCATCGGCAAGAAGCGCGTGAAGGTGGAACCAGACAAGATACTGAAAGTCAAGATATAAAAAAAGCGATGAACAGACTACTTACTTTACTATTTATGATGACGTGCCTCCTTGTAGGCACCGTTGAAGCTAACGGAGTATATAATGTGCGTGACTTCGGGGCCAAGGGTGACGGCCAGACGCTCGACTCGCCCGCCATCAATGCGGCTATCGAGGCTGCCGTGAAGAGTGGGGGAGGGCAGGTGCTGCTGCCCGCAGGTACCTATCTGAGTGGTAGCATCCGACTGAAGTCTAACATTGACCTGCACCTCGCGGCAGGCTGCACTATTCTGGCAGCACCGGCTAAGATGAAAGCCTACGACGAGAGTGAGTCGTTTGGAGGCTTTCCGGAGTATCAGGACGGTGGTCACACCTATTTCCATAACTCACTCATCTGGGCCGACGGTGAGAAGAACATCTCTATCACTGGTCACGGCATGATAGACGGCAAAGGACTCACCCATAAGGACACTGAGAGTGCCGGCAACCTGAGGGGCGGCAGCATCGGCACCGGCGACAAGGCCATCGCCCTGAAGCTGTGCCGACTGGTCACCATACGCGACATCACCATCTATCGCGGCGGTCACTTCGGCATCATCATGACGGGCTGCGACCTCTCCACCATCGACAACGTGACCATCGACACCAACCGCGACGGGTTCGACATCGACTGCTGCAAGTACATGACCATCAGCAACTGCCGCATCAACACGCCGCGCGACGACGCACTGGTGCTCAAGTCGAGCTACGCGCTGAAGAAGCCCGTGCTGTGCGAGCACATCGCCGTGACAAACTGCAACATCACCGGATATAAGTGCGGCTCGCTGCTCGACGGCACCTATATCCCCGAGCCAGTGGGCTGGGTGTGCGGTCGCTTCAAACTGGGTACGGAGAGCAACGGCGGCTATCGCAACATATCGCTCACCAACTGCACGTTCATGTATAGCAGCGGACTGGCCTTCGAGGAGGTGGACCAGGGACTGATGGAGAATATCGTGGTGAGCAACATCACCATGAGCCACGTACACCACTATCCCATCTATATCACCACGGGCTGTCGCAATCGAGGACCGAAGGAAGTCACTCGCATGTCATCGGCACGCGACATTCAGATTTCGAATATCATCGCCGACGACTGCGACTCGCTCTGTAGCATCATCGTCACTGGCATGAAAGGCGAGCCTGTGCGCAACGTGTGGCTCTCTAACATCCGTCTCTACTTCAAGGGTGGCGGTGCTAAGGAGCTGGTGAACAAGGACTATCGCGAGCAGGGCAAGAACTATCCTGAGCCGAAGTTTGCCGGATGGACACCTGCCTACGGGCTCTATGCCCGACATGTGGAGGGGCTGCACGTGAACGATGTGACCTTCCGCTACGAGCGTCCCGACTACCGTCCTGCCGTCGTGCTCGACGACGTGAAGGATGCCACCCTCCGCGACATCGATGCCCCCACGGAAGAGGGCGTGAAGCAGGTCGTAGCGTTCCGCTCCTCCGATGTGGTGACGAAGTAACGAACACGAACCTAAGGAGACCTCAAAATGAAATGGCCTAAATCACAACGCAATCTATTCTGGGTCGCTTTGTGATTTAGGTCATTTCGTGTTAAGGTTCTAGTTCACTTCACGCTGTGATTTAGTTCACATCACGTTGTGATTTAGGATGGATGGTGCCGTGTGGTAGCCTAAATCGCGGTGTGATATAGGATAGAGAATATTGTAGCCGAGCCGCAATCACACATCTTGCTTGTCCCAACGCGTGGCACTTTCATCGGAAAACCCATCTATTCAGAAAAGTTTGCAAAACATCTGCTCCATCTGCTCCCGTTCCTAACGTGCTGAACTATAGTAACTTACGGGCGGAGCAGATAAAAACATCTGCTCCCATCTGCTCCGCTGCCTAAGCACCTGTCTTTCAATGTGTTATGCATTGGGAGCAGATGGAGCAGATGGTTTGCAAACTCTTATTTTAGTATATGATTCCATCCTTTGGGATTTCTCTCGTTTTTTCGTACCTTTGCAGCCGGAATGAGCACGGAGAAAGAATATATCATCATCAGCGATACGTTGAGAGAGGTTGGCTCTGAGGGGCTGGCGGGCTATCTGTGTCATGCCTACTGCCATGAGGGCAGTTGCTCGTTCACGTATAATAATAATGTATATACGCTGTCTGCGGGCGAGTGCCTGATTGTGCGTCGGGGTGACTTGGTGTCGGATATGCGTGAAAGTACGGATTTCCGTGTGGATGTCATCTATGTCACGCCAGAGTTCATCGAGATCAGCACACCGCAGTCTAACTACGGCATGAAAGGTTCGCTGGCTCTGTTCAACAATCCCATCATGCACCTGACGGAGGCACAGCAGAAGGTATGTGCCTTGGACTTCGACTACATCAAGCGGCGCTGGGCTTTAGCCGACACGCATCATTTCCACCGCGACGCCATGATCAATGCCGTGCAGTGCATGATTATCGATTTCTTTGATTTCCATGCCGAACTGTATGGGAACGAAAAGATTAATTGTGAATTGTGAATCTGTGAATGGAGAGCTATCCAACACGCCAATGCCTTTTTCTAACCCGCTATTCTACAACACTTTAGCTTTTCAGCGCCGATTAGCGCGTTCTTCACAATCGCTCACTGCGTTTAGTTAAAATACCTTCAACGTTCTAACTAAACGCTCGAAACAACATGTTTTGACGCTCGAAATGAGCAAAAAGACACAGCAAAACCATCGGGAGCCAATTTTTTCAAAGAAAAACAACAAGCGCCTACAGAAATTCTGCAGGCGCTTTGTTCATTTGTTATTGCACGAAGTTATTTGTGGTTCTTCACTTAACAACGTACTTCTTACCACCTTGAATGTAGTAGCCGCTTGCGGGCTTCTTTGACAACTTTCGTCCGGTAAGGTCAAATATAGAACCATCGTTGGTAGCGTTGATGTTAACAGTACTGATACCTGTCGCATCGCTCTCGAATACAATATTCATAGTACGGGCATGCTTGGGAGAACTGGGGATAATCTTCAACCAGCAGCGGTTGGCTGGCAGTATGCCGGCATCCTTCACCCATGTAAAGTTCTCGCCGTCGAGCACGTAGTTGTCAGCCTCGGCCATGTCTGTTGCGGTGAAGGTCTTGGGCTCTAGTGTTCCAAAGAAATGCTCCGCATCGTAGTTGACTGTAGCGGCTTGCTCATTGAGGTCTAACAGTACCTGCTGGTTTTCGTCCGTACCATTATAAATAATCAGCGGTGTGTTGGCAGCGGCTGATTCCAGTCCGTCTGCAAGTACCACGATACCCTCATTGGTATCCACAATGACAACGGAGCTCAGCACGATGCCGTCGGCAGTACCCTCAGCGAGATTCAGACCCTTACCGCCATAGTAGCTGGCATATGCTCCGGCTGGAATGGTCAGCGAGGCCAATGCAATCTTCGCGGTCACAGTCTGCGGTGCATAGTCATTATGGGTTGCATCGCCCATTACGCGGTAGTACACGGTATAGATGCCTGCTTCTGTAGCCATAGGAAGGGTTGTGGCATAGGTCACACCATCAAGCGAATACTCCATCTCGCCAAACGTAGTGCTGCCAGCCTCTACCAATTCCTGCGCTACGCCAATGTAATACAGTCCGGCCTTTGGAGTCGGAGCAACAACGAGATAGTAATTCTCGGGGGCGGGCATTACAGGCTTGATGTAACTGTAGTCAGCCATACCTGCAAGAGCTTCTGACACACTAACTTTAGCGCCTTCAGCATTGATCTGCACGACAGCCAGGTTATTAAACGCTACATCACCACCAATAGCGGGATAACTACTTGCTGTGTTGCCATCAATCAGACCGCCTGTCATCCAGAAGCCTTCCGTAGCTGTATTCGTAACGGTGTTATAAACGCCACCGCCCTGGCCTGCTGCCTTGTTGCCTGTGATTTCGCCACTGTACATTGTGAATGCACCGTTATTGACGATACCACCGCCGTTACCTGTCGTGTTGCCACCAGTGATAATACCTTCACCAGTGATAGCCAGTGTACCATTGTTGATAATAACGCTACCGTTGGCTACTGCGCTTGTGAGGTTACGGTTGATAGCGTGTCCGTTCAGTTCGAGGACTACGGTCTTGCCTTCCGGTATGGTCAGGGCTACGTCGGTGTTCTCTGCAATGACATCGTCTGCCAGCTTGATAACACCGCCTTGGTTCATTGCCGCCTGTAAAGCAGCCCATCCCGTTACAGAACCTTCTTCTTTATTCATCTCAATGCCGGCGTTCTCACTATCGAGTTCGGTAATCTCACCGTTCTTCACTGTGACATGCACAGTCTCAGAAGTCATACCCGTCAGCGCAGGTAGCGCAAGCGTCATCGTGTATGTATATGAACCGTCACCATTATCGACTTTGGAGACAAATATAACATCGCCAAAGGGCACATCAATGGAATATGTACCACCCATGAATGTTGCACGGAACTCGTTTGGCTCGTCACCACGGCTGTAGCTGATGACACCCGTCAGTGCGCCGTAGCCTGTCCAGACATCATCGCCAAGAGCTTCGTAGAGCTCTGCCAAGATTGCAAACTTCTCTGGGTCGGGCATTACAGGCTTGATGTAGCTGTATTCAGCCATATTTGCTTTTACTGTCTTTGCACTGAGCGTTGTACCGTCAGCGTCAATCTGGACTACAGCAAGATTATTGAAGGTGACGTCACCACCGATAGCGGGATAGCTACCAGCGGTATTGCCATCAATCAGACCACCTGTCATCCAGAAGCCGGTCGTCGCGGTATTTGTGACAGTGTTATAGACACCACCGCCCAGGCCTGCTGCCTTGTTACCAGTAATCTCGCCGCCATAGAGCGTCAGTGTACCGTTATTGAGGACACCGCCTCCATTACCAGTTGTGTTACCACCAATAATCTTACCGCCATTGGTATCCATGATGGCAAGAATACCATTGTTGATGATAACGCTACCATTGGCCACGGCACTTGTAAGAGCACGGTTGATGGTATGTCCGTTAAGTTCGAGGATGACAGTCTTATCAGCAGGAATGGTCAATGCAGCGTCTGTATTCGCTGCTATGACATCATCAGCCAGCTTGATGACACCACCGTTGTTTATGGCAGCCTGCAATCCAGCCCAACCGAAAACAGGATCTTCCTCTTTGTTCAATTCTATGCCAGCGTTCTCGCTATCCATTTCAGTAATCTCGCCGTTCTTCAGGGTAACATGTACTGTCTCAGAAGACATACCTGTCTGTGCAGGAAGCGCAAGCTTGAGCGTGTAAGTAAATGAACCGTCGCCATTATCGGCTTTTTGAGCGAATGTAACGTCGCCAAAAGGCACGTCAATGACATAGGTACCACCCATGAATGTTGCGCGGAACTCGTTTGGCTCGTCGCCTCGGCTGTAGCTGATGACACCTGTGAGTGCGCCGTAACCGGTCCATACGTCTGTACCAAGAGCTTCGTACAACTCTGTTAAGATTGCGTACATTGCAGGATCAGGCATTACAGGCTTGATGTAGCTGTATTCAGCCATGTTCGCCTTAGCAGTCTTTGCGCTTCGTGTTGTGCCGTCAGCGTCAATCTGTACAACTACCAAATTATTGAATGTAACATCGCCGCCGATAGCAGGATAAGCATTTGCCGTATTGTTGTCAATCAGACCGCCAGTCATCCAGAAGCCAGTAGTAGCAGTATTCGTTATAGTGTTATAGACACCACCGCCCTGGCCTTCAGCCTTGTTGCCCGTAATCTCACCGCCATAGAGGGTTAACGTTCCGTTGTTCAGAATACCACCACCATTGCCTGTTGTGTTACCACCGATAATCTTACCACCCTCAGAATCAGTGATGGCCAGAATACCGTTGTTGATGATGACGCTACCGTTGGCTGTTGCACTTATCAATGCGCGGTTGATGGTCTGTCCGTTCAGTTCAAGGATGACGGTCTTGCCTTCAGGAACGGTCAGTGCAGCGTCTGTACTTGTTGCCGTGATTGTCTGTGTAAGTTTGATGACACCACCGTTAGTCATAGCTGTCTGCAGTGTAGCCCAGCTGTCAATGCCGCTATTCTCCTTGCTCAAATCAAGGCCTGCGTTCTCGCTATCCATCTCGGTAATTTCTCCGTTCTTCGTGGTGACATGCAATGTCTCTTGCGACATACCAGTCTGTGCCGGAAGGTTTACCACAAGCGTATAGGTGTAAGAACCGTCGCCGTTGTCATTTTTCGTTACCGTTGTGAAATCGCTAAATGGCAAATCTATTGTGAATGTTCCGCCCATGAACGTTGCGCGGAACTCTTCTGGGTCATCGCCACGGCTGTAGCTGATGACACCCGTCATTTCGCCATAACCCGTCCAGACATCTTCACCGAGGGCATCATAGAGTTCTTTCAGCAGTTTGTTTTCTGCCCTTTCAATGATAAACGTTGCATTGGCTGTGCCGCAGTAGTCAGAACCGTTGATGGCAGTTACAGTCACATTAGCTGTACCTACGTTAACATTGTTCGCGTAGCTCACTGTGTAGTCTGTACCTTTGGTCAACGTGGTATTGCCGTCCTTTACTATGACGGCAGGCTCAATGGCCGAACCCGTGTAATACTGATTGGCAATGGCCTGAATCCATGAATCCTGCAGGTTCTTGGCATAGGTCACCACCACCCAAACGTTAGCTCCAGGCATGGTGAATGTCCATGTGCCTGCAGTCTGTCCGGCAGTCACGTCAATCTCATCCTGCAGGGCTGGAGCACGGTTACCACGAGAACTGGCACCACCCCAAGAGGTATAGGCGCGGACGGTCACGTCCTTTGTCGAATAGCCGCTATTGGGCGTTACGCTAATGGTAACCACGTCGTCCTTTTTAGCCGTTGTCACAGCTGTACCACCGACGGTAATTGCCACCGTGCCGTGAGCGGTGCTCTCGTCAGACAGCGTGATGTCATATTTAACCACAGAAGTGCTGGGGACAAACTTGATATTGTTCAAATCAGAGAAATCCAAGCTTACGCTTCCTTCAGGATATGTGGTCAACGTTCCACCCGTAATAGTGATACCTGTACATCCAGCGATAATATAATCGTTCGGGGTTCTATATACGCCCAGGTCACTTGCCGAGCCATTTTTGCCATTGTATTTGTTACCTGAGAAGGTACAATTCACAATGACTACAGTATTGCTTGAGTTGTTACCTATCGCGCCACCAAACTTTGCGTTCGAAGAAGTGGTGTAGTTATTGGTAAACGTACAGTCGCTCAAGTAGAGTTTGCCCATGTAGTTATTGATAGCTCCACCGATTTCGCTCGAATAGTTGCCGCTGAACGTCGTGTTACTGGCGTACAGAGTTCCCTGATTCTCTATGGCGCCGCCGCCTTGGTTGCTGCCGTCAGTGTGGTTGTTGCTCACAGTGCAGCCGTCGAGCACCAATGTGCCGTTATTACGGATGGCACCACCGCCTGCATTCAAGTCAAAATTGTTCAGCGTCACATTCTTAATGGAAAGTGTATTGCCAGAAGAAATACTAAAGGCACGAGTAGAAGGACCACTCAGCGTTTTGCCGTTACCATTTATAGTAATCTTTTTTGAACCGCTAATGGTAATGGCCGAAGTGAACTGGATGTTAGCCGTCAGCCTTACATCGTTACCCGCATTCAGTGCACTTTGCAGTTGTGCAAAGGTCGACACATCTGTCTGTGCCCATACGCCCATAGCTGTCATCAGCATGAGGACGATCATGAAATAAAACTTTTTCATTTGCATTTTAGGTTAGTTATTAATAATTATTGTGGTTTGGTTTTAATGTCAAGCCAAACGAACACGCCTACAAAATTACAAAAACAAAAGCGCGTACACAATACGGTACGTGCTATTTCTTACGAATTGTCCCTAAAAAAGGTACAATTTTTACGAATTGTCACCACGATTGAGCCACCACTCCTTTGGAGTCATACCTGTTTCACGGGCGAAAGTTCGATAGAAAACACGTGGAGAAGAAAAGCCGCAACGTTGGGATATGTCTTGCATGGTCCACTCGGGGTGTTCAGTCTTCATCCGTTTAGCCTCGTCGATACGGCGGCGGTTGACAAACTGATAGAACGTACAACCATACTCGGTGTTGATAAACTGACTGAGGTAAGTGCGGTTGAGCGGCAATACCTGGCGCAAGTCCGTCAATTGGAAATCAGGATTAAGGTACGGCTTCTCCTTGTCGAGCCAGGCTTCCATGGTAGCACGATAGGCTACATTGGCCGGATTGACCTCTTCCGGCTCCTCTGAAACGGTACTGCGCAGCTGTTTCCACGGGTCTGGCCGATAAAGTACGCGCTCGGTCGTGTACGCAATCATATATAATAAATAGAGGTCTTGTGTGACCACACGTGAGGGGTCGTTCGATACGCATAGCCAGAAAAAAGACCCACCGGCAATAACCAGCATCACAATATAGCGCATCAGCCACTGTGCGTCAATGTTATCCATCGTGGAGAAGTTGTCCTCACACCATTGACGGTATTTGCGAATCTGCACGACCAGTATGCTCAACAGACACAGCGGATAGAGCGCGATCACTAATCGAAGGTCGATAGACAAGAAATAATCGAGTATCGCCATCACAGGCAAGGGTAGCAGTTGCAGCAAACTTCGCCACCACACAAAATGGTCCGGTTGCAGCGCCTCAAGGGGATAGATAAACAATATCCACGCGAACAAACAGCCCACGATCATCGCATTGCCTGTCAAGGTTACCGTACCTGGTTTGACGATAGGTATATCGTATAGGATAACACCTGTCACCAATACCGCCTCTAACAGTCCCCACAGCAACAACGCCACAGCCCATGCAATACGTATTCGGTTGTCGTCGTTATGCTTGAGGCACAGCCATGCGCCAAAGAAGCAAAGTGTTGCAATGCAGGCGTTTAGCAACGGCCACAACCAGTGTTCTGACAGTTCAGCCGGTATGATGACACCCGTTGCCCAATAACTGAGCACCAGCACCGCTGTTACTGCCAAACCGAAGTCCGCTTCCAATCTATAATCATACCATAGACGCTTTAATATATTGCTCTGCATATATATATTCTACCTGTTGGTTGAATTAAATTTGTTAAATATTTATGCTTAAAAAGTTGCACATGTCACTGAATTTTAGTAACTTAGTGGTCGCCAAACTATTAAGTTATAAAGTTACAGCCATGCGCAACTTCGTCGCAAAGTTCGGAAAAATTCTTGAAATCTGCAAGAAATTTGCAGAAAATCAAGTAAACGAAATTACTGGCACTCGGCAATGTAAGAAGAAAATCAGGCTTTTCTTTTGCATTGCACTCTTTTTTTCGTAACTTTGCACCCCGAAATTGCAATTTTTTATAAAAAAGTATGATACTTGATAAGATAGACGAACTTCTGAAAGAAGTGCAGACGCTGAGCGCAAAGAATGCCGACGAAGTGGAACAGCTTCGCCTGAAATACCTCAGCAAGAAAGGTGAGATTACGGCCCTGATGAACGACTTCAGAAACGTGGCTGCTGACGAGAAGAAGACCGTTGGCATGAAAATCAACGAGCTGAAGACACTGGCGACAGAGCGCATTAACCAGTTGCGTGAGGACTGTCAGACACAGGAGAACGGTGACGAGGCTATCGACCTGACCCGAACGCCATACCCCGTCAGGCTGGGTACGCGCCATCCGCTCACCATCGTCACTAATGAGATTATCGACATCTTCTCACGCATGGGCTTTGTCCTGGCCAACGGTCCAGAGGTGGAGGACGACCTGCACATCTTTACGAAAATGAACTTTGCAGCCGACCATCCAGCCCGCGACATGCAGGACACGTTCTTTGTGAGTCAGCACCCCAACGACGTGACGAAGAACATTCTGCTGCGTTCGCACACCTCCTCAGTGCAGGCTCGCGTCATGGAGCAGATGCACACCGAGGACGGCAAGCTTACCGCTCCCATCCGCGTCATCTGTCCGGGCCGCGTGTATCGTAATGAGGCCATTACGGCGCGCGCTCACTGCTTCTTCCACCAGGTGGAGGGACTGTATATCGACAAGAACGTGAGTTTCACCGACCTGAAGCAGGTGCTCTTGTCGTTTGCACGTGAGATGTTCGGTGCCGACACGAAGATTCGTCTGCGCCCTTCTTACTTCCCCTTCACGGAGCCTTCGGCTGAGATGGACATCTCGTGCTTCATCTGCGGCGGTGAGGGCTGCGGCTTCTGCAAGCACACCGGATGGGTGGAGATTCTGGGCTGCGGCATGGTTGATCCCAATGTGCTGGAGCAGTGCGGCATTGACTCTAATATATATAGCGGCTATGCTTTCGGCATGGGTGTGGAGCGCATCACAAACCTGAAATACCGTGTTTCCGACCTTCGCATGTTCTCAGAGAACGATGTGCAGTTTTTAAAAGAGTTTGAGTCAGCCTACTAAATGGAGGCTCTTTGGAACAGCAACTACATAAAGGTGATGGCAGCGAATTTCTCGCTGTTCTTCGCCTTTTATGTTTTGACCCCCTTGCTTCCTCTTTATCTGAGTGAGACGTTCGGCGCAACGAAGGACATGATAGGTCTGGTGCTGTCGGGCTACACCATCACGGCTTTGCTGGTGCGCCCTTTCAGCGGTTTTATGGTTGACTCGTTTCCTCGCAAGACGGTGCTTCTGGTCTGTTTTGTTGCTTTCGCCATCTTTTTCGGTGGCTATCTGGCAGCTTCGTCTCTGCTGTTGTTCACCATCGTTCGCACACTCCACGGCGGCCCGTTCGGAGCTTTGACAGTGGCCAATTCTACGGTTGCCATCGATGTGTTGTCCAGTTCGCGAAGGAACGAAGGCATCGGCTATTACGGACTGAGCAACAACCTCGCCATGGCCATTGCTCCTACGGTTGGCATCTTCATCTATCAACAGACTCAGAGTTTTGATGTGCTGTTCTGGATAGCCCTCATCGTGGCATTCTTGGGATTGGTAGTCGACAGCACGGTGAGATTAGAGCAAAAAGACTGTTCAAGCTCTAAGCTCAACAAGCTACACTCGAAATTCTTCCCTCTCTCCTTAGACCGTTTCTTCCTTGTCCGAGGATGGGTGCTGGGCGCAAACATGGTGTTCTTTGGCTTCAGTTTTGGTGTGTTGAGCAACTATCTGGCCATCTATGGCAAGGAGCAGCTGGGCATTACGGGCGGCACTGGCACTTACTTCATGCTTTGCAGCATCGGACTCATTCTCTCTCGACTGCAGGGCGGCAAGGCACTCCGTCAGGGGCGGCTCACCCATAATGCTTCAGAGGGTATGCTGATTTCACTGGTAGGCTACACCATTTTTATATTGATGCCCACCGTAAGTCAGCAACTTAACCTCCAGTCGGTGCTTCTGATTGATATCGGCTACTATGGTTCGGCCTTGCTCATCGGACTGGGTAATGGTCACATGTGGCCTGCTTTCCAGAACATGATGATCAGCATGGCGCACCACAACGAGCGCGGCACAGCCAACAGCACCATTCTCATCTCATGGGATATCGGCGTGGGACTGGGCATCCTGCTGGGTGGAGTCATTGCCGAGCATCTGGGCTATGGCATGGCTTTCTGGACTGTAGCTGCCGTCAATGCAACAGGCGTGGCACTTTATTTTGTGAAGACCCGAGGCTTTTTTCTTCAGCACCAGCTGAAAGAGTGACTCACTATCCCCAAAAAAGTTAATTTTTGTGTTATTACCATTATCTATAAAATAAATCGCTATTTTTGCATTTACAAGAACTTACTAAAAAATGAGACGTTACTTAACAGTATTACTGACGGCGCTACTGGTATTCACCGCCTACGCTGAGAACAACGGCGTGGCTGTGGTGCCAGGAAACGAGTACGTGTTGCGCAACGTGGCAACGGGTACCTATCTTATGAAAGACGGTACCACAACCTCTTATGAGCAGGAGGCTTCGAACTGGCGTGTCGTCACCAATGACACTATTCATTACGGCGACCAGGAGCAACTCTACTTCATTCACTCCGACGAGGTGATTATGCAGATGAACAACAGTGGGCTGGGATGGTCGGTCAACTTCTCGACCAAGGGTAACCAGACATACGTGATGCCCAGCGAGACAACTGAGGGAGCCTTCAAGTTCCGCTACAGATTCATGACCAGTACGCGCTATCTGAACGTGGAGGTGGCTGAAGACGGCAGCGAACGGCTCACGGCGGCTCACACCTCTTCGTCCTACAACGACTGGGAATTTGTGCCCACCTCGCATCCCAAGAACTATCGCTATCGGCTGATGTCGATGAAACGCTCGTCGGGCAACACCAAATATGCAATAGCCTACCGCTCCCACAACCCTAAAGGGCAGGAGATATGGCTCTCGGGCTGGATGGCAGTGCCTACCGACGGTGAAGGCGGATCGTCAACAGCCGATCATGTGCTGTTTTCCACTCACTACACGTTGACAAAGACCTCGCAATGGCCTACAGTGAGCGACCCCATCGACGGTCTGTCGTTCACGTTTACAACCAACAAGCCTGTCATGGTGGAGCCCGACTACTACGGATGCGGCATCACCGAACAGTTTGACAATCCCTATTGTGCTGCCGACATCATGGCGGAAGAAAGTGTCGATATGCTCATCATCGCTCACGACCTGCTGCGTGACCTGCACCAGATGGACTGTTCGACAGGCAATTTTCCCACCTACGGAATAGGCAGTTCGCAGGGAGCATCGATTATCCTGGCCTGTCAGAAATATGTGGAGACCTCGCCCAAGGTGAGTGAGGAGGAGCGGAATGCCATCAACTGGGTGCGCACTTGTGCCTGTGCAGGACTCTATAATCCACTGGCAACACTCTCTTATTACTATCACAAAAACGAGCCGTCGGTACCCAGTGTGGTACCCTTCCTCTTGATGGGAATGGTGGCGGGCTGTCCAGACATCTTCGGAGACACTCAGGTGGAGGAATATTTCTCTGATGCTTTCCTGGAAGCTGGTGTCCTGGAATATATTCGCAGCAAAAAGTACACCAGTGAGGAGATTACCAACTACATGAAGGAACATTCTGTTGCCACAATGGCGGAGATGCTTTCCGAAGAGGCTAAGGACATGAACTCAGACCTCTCTCAAAAGCTGCAGAAGGCACTGGGACTGAGCAACCTCACACGCGACTGGTCGCCACGGGCTAACATTAAGCTGTACTATCACCCAGACGATGCAGTGGTGCCGCACTTGAACCTCGTCTCGTTTGTCAACGGCATGAAAGACCGTTGTCAGGGAAAGCTGGAGACTCAGCAGACATTGTTAAGCGTGCATGTGTCAGCCTGCACCGACTTTTTCGCAAGAATGATTTTCGGATTGTATAAAGAATAGAAAAATGATGACACTTGAATATCTTTTCTACTGGTACTATGTACTACTGACCGCCACCGTAGGCGGAAAAGTCTATGCCACAGGCGACTGGCGGTTGCCGCAATCAACCGACGATTTTGGCAATCGTATTGAGACGCGATGGAATATTGCAGGAACAGAAGGCCTCTCGTCGTGCTACGTCTGGGTGCAGCCAGAAAATGGCTATCACTTCGCAGGCATTGTTGACGAGAACAATCAGCAAGTATGCTCGGCTGAAAAACTGAGTGAAATTCGTCTCTGGTGCAAAACGAACAGCGTGCAGGAGGAGGACGGAATCGTGAGTGGAAACGATTTCTATCCCGCGAAGCCTCAGACGTTCACCGCTGTGTTCTTACCTGATTCTCTTGCAGGAATCGCATCGACCAGCATGATGGAAGATTGCCCGAAAGATGTGAAATTTGACCTGTCGGGCAGGAAGGTAACGACTCCGCGAGGCGGACAAATAGTCGTATGGAACAAGAAGAAAGTGTTAGTGAAATAGTAATTTCGTTGAACAACAATTAGGGCAATTTAGTTATGGAAACAAAGAAGATTACACTTGACACTGTGGTTCGTGGACTGATTACTATCGCCATCTTCATAGGCGTTGTGATGTTGCTCAACAGACTGAGCGGGGTGCTGTTACCGTTCTTTGTGGCATGGCTGTTGGCCTATCTGTTGTTTCCATTGGTGAAATTCTTCCAGTATAAGTGCCGGTTGAAGTTCCGTCTGTTGGGCATCACGTGTGCCATGCTGACGGTGTTGCTCGTGATGCTGGGCATTGGCTATCTGGTGGTGCCGCCCATGATAGACGAGGGCGCTCGCATCAAGGATGTGATGATTACTTATGTGGAGGGTAACGAGACACTGAGTAGCATTCCCGGCCAAGTGCAGGAGTTCATTCGGGAGCATACCGATGCGGAACAGTTGAAATCCATTGTCACACAAGAGGGATTCATGGACAGCGTGAAAGAGACGATGCCGAAGGTGTGGGCCGTGATAGCCCAGTCGTTTAATGTGCTAAGCAGTCTGCTGTCGCTGACGATGATTCTGCTCTATACAGTATTTATCTTGCTGGACTATGAGGAGTTGAGCAATGGCTGGCCCGATCTGCTGCCCGAGCGTTATCGCCGTTTTGCCGTACAGCTGACGCGCGACGTTGAAGAAGGCATGAACAAGTATTTCCGTGGTCAGGGCCTCATTGCTTTCATTGTGGGCGTGCTGTTCAGCATCGGCTTCCTGATTATTGACTTCCCGATGGCAATCGCGTTGGGCATGTTCATCGGACTGCTGAACATGGTGCCTTATTTGCAGATGCTGGGTTTTGTTCCCACTATTATCCTTGCACTGGCCAAAAGCGCTGAGACTGGTGAAAACTTCTGGTTCATCATGCTCTTGGCTCTGCTTGTCTTCGGTGTGGTGCAACTGATTCAGGACGGGTTCCTCACGCCGAAGATCATGGGCAACGTGACGGGACTGAATGCTGCCATCATCCTGCTGTCACTCTCTATCTGGGGCTCACTCTTAGGCATGCTTGGCATGATTATCGCCCTGCCCATGACTACTCTGCTCTTGAACTACTATCAGAAGTATGTCATCAAGAAGCACAAGGTAGAGCAGAAGAGCTGAACTGTTTTCTTTATTTGTTCTGAATCACCACGTTCTCTTTCTTCACACCTTCGCAATAGTGGAACTCACCCTCTTTGTCGGCTGTGATGTGAATGTTGCGCAGGTTGACGTTGGTGATGGGTTGTTCGGGCAGACCGTTGAAGTAGAGAGCGCGGCTGGCTCCACGACAGATGATGTTCTCAATGGTGATGTCGCGGAAACATGGGGTGGTCTCGTCGGCAACGATGCGTGCTGAGGCTGACTGCTGCTCAATGCCGTCCATATCGTCGGTCACTGACTTTCCGCCATAATACAGGTCGAACGTGATGGCGTCTTCAATGATGTTATACATGGAGATACCGTTGATGAAGATGTTCTCAACCACACCGCCGCGACCGCGCGTGCTCTTGAAGCGAATGCCTACGTCGGTACCGAGGAACTGGCAGTCTTTGACGAGCACGTTGCGAATGCCTCCGCTCATCTCACTGCCTACGGTGAAGCCACCGTGTCCGGCAAATACGGTGCAGCCCGTTACCACCACGTTCTCACAGGGGCGGCCACGCTTTCGGCCTTCCTCATCCTTGCCGCTCTTCACGCAGATGCAGTCGTCGCCGGCATCAAAGGTGGAGTTCACTATCAATGCGTTCCGACACGATTCGAGGTCCAGTGCATCGCCATTCTGTGCATAGAATGGGTTGCGGGCCGTGATGCCGTCGATGATGATATTCTCGCACATCAGCGGATGAATGTTCCATGCCGGCGAGTTCTGGAAAGCCACGTTCTGCAACAGAACATTGCGGCAACCCGTGAGCTGAATGAGCACGGGACGCATGCGGATGTGGTTTTCAGAGGGATACCACAAATCGTTCTTCTTCGACATCACGCCACCGTCCTTCGTCATCTTGGCCCACTGCTTGTCGGTCACCTTCCATTTTTTCAGTGGTCGCCAGTTCTGTCCATTACCGTCAATCACACCGCGCCCTGTGATAGCCACGTTCACCAAGTTCTTGCCCGTGATGGGCGACTGACAGCGACGGTCGGCCTTGCCTTCATAGATGGTCTCTACGACGGGGTAGAGGCTCATGTCGCCTGAGAAGAGAATGATGGCACCCTGCTCCAAGTGGAGGTCAATGTTGCTGCGCAACACAATAGGGCCGGTGAACCACACGCCCTGTGGCACGACCAGACGGCCACCGCCTTTCTTCGACAGCGCGTCGAGCGCTTTCTCGAAAGCTTCGGTGCAGAGCATGGTTCCGTCGCCCTTGGCTCCGAAATCACTCAGGTTCACGAGGTGATTAGGAAACTGTGGGGCAGTCACTTCGGGCATGGCAAATGGCAGGTTGGATGTGTAGATGCTGTAGGGATTGTTGTTGCCTGCCTGTATGGCTATAGCCACTGTGGACATTGCCAGGATGAAGAGTTGTCTTAGTTTCATAAATAGGATTTCAGTTAAACTATGATTAATATATGACGATGCCTCCACGAGGCTGAATCACAACCTTGGCCATGCCTTTCTTGTCTTTTTTCAACGGGTTGTTGACGGTATTGACGGCCTTGGTCTTTTTCTCCACGACATCGGTGAGCAGATGGCCGACATTGCCGTAGTCGTTGAGGTTGAGCGTGAGTTGCAGTGGTTCTTTCTGAGCGTTGAGAGCGGCGATGTACCACTGCTGTCCATGACGGCGTGCCAATACCACGTACTTTCCGGGGTAACCGTCAATGAAGCGTGTCTCATCCCAAGTGGTAGGCAACTGGCGCAGGAAGTCGAGCTCCATCTGGGGCAGGTCATTCAGGTTGTTGGGCTGAATGGCTACGCACTGAATGGCGGCCTGATTGGTGAAGGCAGTAGCCAGCTCGAAGGCATCGGTGGTCTGGCGCTGATGACGGCTCTTGTTGTCGCGGCTCATGTACTTGTTCATGATCACACCGCCCCAATCCATCGTAGCCACGGCATTGCGGCAGAAAGGATGCATGGTGAGCTGGAAGGGCTCCTGTGCAGCATGATAGTCCGAAAAATAGACGTTCTCGCTGGCCAGTACGGCCTCGCTGCTCACGAAGTTCGGATACATGCGCTCCCAGCCACGGGGCAGGGTGCAGCCGTGGAAGATGACCTGAATGCCATAGCGGTTGGCATCGTAGAGGATGTCCTCGTAGAGAGCCATCGTCTCCTGCTTGTCGCCACCGAAGAAATCGACCTTAATGCCCTTCACGCCGATGCTCTTCAGCCAAGCCATCTCCTTGTCGCGTGCTATATTTGTGTCCATCCTGCCGCGTGGGGTCTGTGGCGCATCGTTCCAGGCACCGTTGCTGTTATACCACAGCATGAGCGACACCCCTTTCGACTGTGCATAGCGTGCAAGTTCGGGCATGCGGTCGCGGCCTATCTGTGTGTCCCAGCATCCGTCAACCAAACAATATTCGTAGCCCATTGCCCCTGCCAGGTCGATGAAGGCAATTTGGTCTTTCCTGTTGATGGATTCGTCTTGCCAGATAAGCCAGCTCCAGGTGTAGCGACCAGACTTGTAGTTCTCCGAAGGTGCATAGAGCGGCTTCACCACGTCATAGGCAATGGTCGTCTCAACGATGGGCTTCAGGGATGTGCCGAGTGTGATGGTGCGCCAGGGCGTTTCTCCCGGCAGTGGGATGGCTGCTGTGGTAGAGCCCATGCCATTGTTCTCGCCCTGCTGAGGGAAGGCAATGGTGTAGCCAGTGCCTTCTGTGTAGTCGCTCAGGTGAGAACCGCAGTACTGACTGCCAACCCCCGTTTCGGAGATGAGGACCCAGGTATTGCTCTGAGAGTTCCGAGAGCTCCGAGAACTCTGAGAACTCCGAGGACTCTGAGCACTCGGATTACTCTGCGAAACCCTGAACAGGCACGGGAAAGTATATCCCTGCCCGAACTTCGACTTCACTGCCATTGGCGCATCGGGCGTGTATTCCTCCTCATAGCTGGGCTTGGTGCGCTCCCATCCTTTCAGCGGGTCTATCTGAGGGCAGATGAACGTAGTGGTGCCGTCGGGCAGGCGGAAGGCCGTGCTCTCTTCCTTGATTACTGCGCACTTGGGGTTGTCTTTCTTCTGCCGAGGAATAATATAGCGGAAGGCCACGTCGTTGTCTTTTACGAAGAACTCCACACTCATGTGCTGCCTCTTCTGATTCTCGAAACCGACGACGAGCGTTGCTGCCTCGTAGTGGATGGTCGATTGTTTGATCTGGCGCATTTGGTAAGTGTCACTGGCGCTTCCGCTCTTCTCGTCTGTAATGCTCAGCTTGCCGGTGAAATCGCCGAAATCAGCTTTGAATCCAAGAGCTGAAGGCAACACAACGGCCTGTCCGTTGAGCGCTACGGCATAGGTGGCATACGAACCTTCGTCGTTGACGGTGACAGTCAGCGCACCGTTTGGAGATGCAATCTTCGCTTCTCGTGCTCCTGCCATCAGTGGTAAGACAGCTAGGAGCAATGCAATTTTTCTCATAGTTTTTATAATAATATAGTTTTAGTTCTTTTTCTGAGTGAAGAGACTACTTCAGATAGTCAGTCTTGTCGGGGCCTATATAGAAGCCGGGCTCTGATGGCTGGTTGTAGCCCACGTTCTGAGTGGCTACGCTGATGCGATAGGGAATGTCGTGTAGCAGGCAGTTGATGCGATAGTCGGTAGGGATGGGGCTCACGTAGATGCGGAGCTCCGTGCTTTCGCGATTGCGCACAATGACCTCTTCGCGCCAGTCGCCCAGTATGTCGGCTGCCAGACAAGGGTTCGATTTCGTGCCATTGTTGAACACACCATCGAAGCGCACGATTTCGTCGATGCTTTTCTCCTTCCAGTTATATTTCGATACACGCTCATGGTCGAGCAGTTCGCGAAGCAGGTCGCCGTCCCACCAGATACCGAAATTCACGGGCAGGTATTTTCCGTTGATGACCAGCGTGTTGTCGTGTTGTGGGTCGTCCGGATCATTGGCCGTTGAGACTACTTCGCCCTTCATGTTGCGAATGCCATGACTGTCGGTTGACCACATCTCCATGCCGTAGTTGGTAGGGTCTATGTCGGCTGCCATAGCGCGGCCCACGTCGGTGCGGCTCTTGATTTGGAACACTACTTTGCCCGTCTTCGCGTCGCGCAGGTCGCTGCCGTCGCGCTTGTTCTCGTGGCAGTCCCAAATATAAAGGTGTCCGTTCTTTGGCTCTACCACCAGGTGCATAGCATCGCCATGTCCGAAGCCTGTGTTGTAGAGCCCTGTTCCGTCGTTGTCAACAGCCATTGAACCGTAGTTAATCTCGTCCAGTCCGTCGCCATCCACGTCGGCAATGCGCAGGTTGTGGTTGCCTTGTCCGGCGTATGTCTTCCATTGCGGCTCATTGGTGTCGAAGGTCCAGCGGTTCTTCAGTTCCTTGCCGTCCCAGTCCCATGCGGCAATCACGGTCCGGGTGTAGTAGCCCCGGCAGAAGATGCCACTGGCCACGCGCTTGCCGTTCAGCTCATGCCCCAGATAGCCTACGCCGGCCAGATAGCGCTCCGAGCGGTTGCCGCGATTGTCACCCCATGCCGAGACATCGCCGCGCTCGGGAATGTAGGGCTTCGTGTCGAGGGCGCGGCCCGTCAGACCGTCGAACACGGTGATGTACTCAGGTCCGTCCAGTATGCGCCCGACTTTGTTCCGCCAGTCGGTAGCGCTGTCGCCCAGCACCGTTCCTGTGCCGTCTGTCGTTCCGTCGGCAGTCTTCACCATCAGCTCAGCCCGTCCGTCACCGTCAAAGTCATAGACCATGAACTGCGTGTAGTGAGCACCGCTGCGGATGTTGCGGCCCAGATTGATGCGCCAGAGACGGTCACCGTTCAGTCGGTAGCAGTCGAGGATGGTAGAGCCCGTATAGCCGTCGTGTGAGTTGTCGCGGGCGTTTGACGGGTCCCATTTCAGAATAATCTCATATTGTCCGTCACCGTCCACGTCGCCCAGTGTGGCATCATTGGCCGAGTAAGTATATTCGCCCGTGTCGCGCCATCCGCCACGTCTGTTTCTGCCGCCGCGTCGCTGCCGCTGAGCCTGACCGCCATTTATGGCTGGCACTTTGCCGCCTTCGGGACGCTGAATCTTCACGGGCAGATAGCCCACTGGCGCATCGGCACAGAGCGTAAATTGGCCGTTGACCGTGCCGCCCTTCACCTCGTAGATGGCATCCTCGCCTTGCAGCGGTTGCTCGTCAACGAAGAATGAACCACCCTTGGTCAGTGGCTGAGGGTTCAGTCTGACACCGTTTCGGAATACGTCGAAAGCCTCATGCTTATGATCATCGCGCAGGATGCGCCAGCTGACAGCCACCTTGCCATCGGCCTGTTTGATAGCCACTACTCCACGGTCCAGTCGGTCCGTGGCCGTCTTCTTCATGTTGTACTTCGGTTGTCCGCCGACAGTCATAATGGCCAGTAGTGCAGCCATCATCGCGATGATATGTTTCATGTTAGTCTGTTTGTTATTGATAAGTTGTGGGCAAAGATACAAAAAATAATTTTGAAAACAGCAGATTCCTGTCACTAAATTATTCATACAGAAAAATCCCGCTCGAGTCCGAAGACTTTTGCGGGATTCATAATGAAAGGAGGAGTGGTACCTCCAGGAATCGAACCGGGGACACACGGATTTTCAGTCCGATGCTCTACCAACTGAGCTAAGGCACCATGTTCTTGATCACTGCATTCCTTTCGTTTTGCGGGTGCAAAGGTATGAAGAAAAAAACAATCGGCCAAATTTTTGGCCGATTATTTTTAGTTAAAACTGTAAATAGCACGTTTTTTTTGCTTGAGATGGATTGAATTACTTCGAGATAGGGGAGATAATTGTCCAAATTTCGGGGATGATTTAGGCTGTTTCGTTCTCCGAGCTCAATGCTCTTTCGCTCTGTAGATGTGTTTTGTTGCTTCTGTTAAGACAGCGGGTTCCATCCCTGTGCCTTCAGTTCAAACTCCTGATTATCGCGAGTCACTAAGACGTGGCCGAACTTCGAATCGGTGATGTGGCCGATGAGATGCACGTCTTCCAGTTCCTTCACTTTGTCGAGATCGCCAATTGGAACGGTGAACAACAACTCATAGTCTTCGCCTCCGTTGAGGGCGCAGGTTGTGACGTTCATGTTCAGTTCCTCAGCCATCACCGCTGTCTGATAGTCGATGGGCAGTTCCTTCTCGAAGATGCGGCAGCCCACGCCCGACTGTTTGCAGATGTGCATGAGCTCAGACGAGAGGCCGTCGCTCACATCCATCATGGCGGTGGGACGGATGCCTGCATCGCGCAGTTTCTGAATGATGTCGCCGCGTGCCTCGGTCTGGAGCTGTCTTTGCAACAGATACTCCTTGCCGCTGAAGTCGGGTCTTTCTATCGTTGAGAGTTGGGATTTGAGATTTGAGAGCTTTTGGGTGTCTCCAGCCTTCTTTGCTTCCTCCATTTTTTTCTGAAGTTCCTCTATCTGGCTGTAATAGACTCTCTTCTCACGTTCCAGCAGCTGTAGTCCCATGTAGGCCGCGCCAAGGTCGCCCGATACGCAAACGAGGTCGGTGTCATGGGCTCCGTTGCGATAGACGATGTCCTCTTTGCTGGCCTCACCGATGCAGGTGATGGATATGGCCATTCCTGTGAACGATGAGGTGGTGTCGCCTCCCACAATATCAACATTCCACTTTTCACAAGCCAGTCGCACGCCCTCGTAGAATTGTTCTATATCCTCAACCGAGAAGCGCTTGCTGATAGCGAGCGAAACAGTAATCTGGCGTGGGGTGCCGTTCATGGCAAACACATCGCTGATATTGACCATGGCCGACTTGTAGCCCAGGTGTTTTAGGTCGATGTAGGTGAGGTCGAAGTGCACTCCCTCCATGAGCATGTCGGTGGTCACAAGCACCTCCTTGTCAGGATAGTGAAGTACGGCGCAGTCGTCACCTACGCCGTACTTCGTTGATTCGTTCTTATTCTCTAAGTCTTTTGTGAGTCGGTCAATGAGTCCGAACTCTCCAAGTTTTGCTATCTCCATTATCTACTTTCTTTTACTGCTTTAACCGTCTTGGCATTTTCTTTTTGTTCTACTGCTTTAACTGTCTTGGCATTTAAGAGCTATTTCTTCCACTTCTCAGTGGGGTGATCCGTATTGAACTTCTCCACCTTCTGACTTTCCATCTTCTCAGAGCGGATGATCATCTCACGCATGATTTCGGTCATGATAGGCTGTGCCTTGTCGGCAGCTTCCTGCACCTCCTCATGGCTCACCTCAACGGGGTTGTCGAAGCCGCCGAGGTCGGTCACTACCGAGATGCCAAAGGTGCGGATGCCGCAGTGATGGGCCACGATCACCTCGGGAACGGTTGACATGCCTACGGTGTCGCCACCCAGTGTGCGATACATGCGATACTCGGCAGGAGTCTCGAAGGTAGGTCCCTGCACCCCCATATAGACACCGTACTGCAGGCGAATCTTCTTCTCGCGAGCTATCTGGCTTGCCAGTTTGATGAGCGATGGATCGTAAGTCTCGTGCATGTCAGGGAAGCGGGGACCCGTGGGGAAGTTTTTGCCGCGTAACGGATGTTCGGGGAAGAAGTTGATGTGGTCGGTGATGACCATTAAGTCGCCAATCTTGAAACCCGGGTTCATGCCGCCGGCAGCATTCGACACGAAGAGGGTCTTGATGCCCAGTTCGTACATCACTCTTACGGGGAAAGTCACTTCTTTCATGGAGTAACCCTCATAGTAGTGGAAGCGGCCTTTCATGGCCATGATATCTACGCCGCCCAGTTTGCCGAAGATGAGCATACCACTATGCCCCTCGACCGTAGAGACAGGGAAGTTAGGTATGTCCTTGTAGGGTATTTCGAACTTATCAGTTATTTCGGAAGCTAATTGTCCGAGGCCGGTCCCCAGTATGATTGCTGTTTTTGGACTGGTTGTCATCCTTTCTTTGAGCCAGGATGCTGTTTCTTGAATTTTTTCGTACATAGCCAATAATTTTTTCGTTAAAGTTATCTTCTTGTTCAAGCATGAACTCAATCTTCACGGGCAGTGTGTAGAGGTGCTGTCGTACCTCCTCGCTCAGTCCCTCAGTGCAGACTATGCGGGCGGCATCTTTCTCGGTGGTGACGATGCTCTTGGGTGAGGGCATGGCCGCAAAGGTGTCGTTGATGCGCTGCACATCCTTCCTGGTGAAATCATGATGATCGGAGAAAGTGAGGGCAGTGAGGTTGGGGGTGACTGCCGAAATGTCATTGATGAGCTGCTGGGGCGAGGCGATGCCCGCGATGAGCAGCAAATGCTCGTCGGGCGTGATGTCCGACAGTTCGCGCGTGGTATGCTGATACAGGTGCTGCAAGCTGTCGTAGGACATGGTGGTGAAGAAAAGATCCTGATACGGATAGAGCCCCATCGCCTTGGTGATGACTCTGAAGTTGATGGGATTCAACGTCTTCGGACACTTGGTCACGATCACGATGTCGGCGCGGTTCTTGCCGTTCAGCGGCTCACGCAGTCGGCCAGCGGGCAGCAGTTTGTCGTAGATGATGAGTCTATGGTAATCTACCAGTAGAATGTTGATCCCAGGCTTCACATAGCGGTGTTGGAAGGCATCGTCGAGCAGAATCACGTCGATGTCGCTGTTGTTCTCCTTCAGTGTCTCAATGCCGTGTACGCGACTCTTGTCAACGGCTACGGTGACATTGGGGAACTTCTGCTTCATCTGATAAGGCTCGTCGCCAATGTCGTGAGCAGTACTGTGCTCGTTGGCCAAGACGAATCCGCTGCTCTTGCGCTTGTAGCCACGGCTCAGCACAGCCACGTTGGCATGACCCTTGAGCAGCCGGATAAGATACTCCACATGAGGAGTCTTACCCGTACCGCCTACGGTGATGTTGCCTACTGATATGACGGGCATCATGAAAGAACGAGTGTGCAGAATGCCCACGTCGAAGAGGAAATTCCGCAATTTCACGATGCCACCATAAATCCAGCTCAGTGGCAGCAGCCAATTCTTGATTCTGATAAAATCGCCTTCCATTTATTTAAAGATGTGTTAGATGCGTTTAGCGAGCCGTTAGATGCGTTTAGCGAAATGTTAAATGCACTTTACTTCATCTTTACGCTGTAGGGGAAACGGGCCTGCAGGCAATTACGCTGCTGGTCGAGGCGCATCTCCATGATGGGCTCGTAGAAGTCGCCCAATACGGCACGCAACTCGCTGTCAAGATAAGTACCCTTGTTGTCGTCGCCGAAGAGTTCGTCCATCCAGTCGCGCTTGTCAGGATAGACTGAGGTATAGTATTCCTCGGTCTTGGCCAGTTCTGCAGCCTTCTTCACGGCATCGTCGAGCGAGCCAAGCTGGTCAACCAGATGGATGGGCAGTGCATCGACAGCCAGCCAGACACGGCCTTGCGCAATCTCGTGTACCTCGTCGCGTTTCATGGAACGTCCCTTTGCCACAATGTCGAGGAAGGTCTCATAGCCACGGTCCACGTAGTTCTGCATGTTCCTGATTTCTTCGCTGTTTTCCTTGCCCATGACCAGATTTTGCTCGAAGTCGCCGAAACGGTTGGTCGTCACACCGTCGAAGGTTATGCCCAACTTGTCGGTCATCAGTCCGCTGAGGTTGGGAATGAGGCCAAAGATGCCGATAGAACCAGTAATCGTGGTGGGCTCAGCAAAGATGTAGTTGGCACCGGCACTGATCATGTAGCCACCCGAAGCAGCCAGACCGCCCATTGACACGACCACGGGTTTCTTCTCCTTGAGCTGCTGCACGGCATGCCAAATCTGCTCAGAAGCGACGGCGCTGCCGCCGGGTGAGTTCACACGCAGGACGACGGCTTTCACGTCGTCATCGTCAGCCAGTTTGTTCAGATCCTCAACAGTGGTGCTGCCCACGATGTTCGTACTTGTAGAGAAGCCGCTGGCCAGCTGATCCACGATCTCACCGCATGCATAATAGATGGCAACCTTGTCGCCCTTCTCCTTCTTCTTCGACTTCACGTTCATCATCTCGCCGAGCAGAACCTGATGGAGATCGTCATCGTCATCGACACCCAGCTTGCCCTTCACCACTTTCTTTATTTCGTCGGGATACATCACACCGTCGATGAGTTTGGCTTTCATATAGTCGTCGGTAGAGGCAAAGGCGATGATGCTGTCGCTGGCCAGTTGGTCGAGCTGTTCGGGCTTCACCTTACGGCTGTCTGCCATATCCTTCAGCATGTGCTGCCAGATGCCCTGCAAGTATGCAGTGCGTTGTTCGCGGTCGTCCTCACTCATGTCCTTACGGGTGACGCTCTCCACGGCGCTCTTATATTTTCCTACTCGTGTGGCTTGATATTTCACGCCTATTTTCTCATAGAGTCCGGTCATGTAAGGGTTCTTTCCGCCCAGACCCCTGAAGTCGATCATGCCAGTCTTGTTCAGGAAAATGCTGTCGGCTACTGATGCAACGTAGTAGCTGGTCTGCAAATATTGGTCGGCAAAGGCAATGATCCACTTGCCGCTGGCCTTGAAGTCGGCCAGTGCATCACGCAGTTGCTGGGCTGTGGCAGGCGAGTCGAAAGCGGCAGCACCGCCCTCCAGGTAGATGCCCTTAATGTTGTCATTGTCTTTGGCTTTCTGGATAGATGCCACGAGGTCATCGAGTCCCATGTACTCCATATCGTTGCGGTTCAGGAATGAGCTGAATGGATCGTCGCCCTGAGCACGTTCTTCCACCATACCGTTCAGTTTGATCACGAATACTGAATTCTCTTCAACCTTGGTGGACCCCGATTCGCTGGCTATCATTCCCACAATGGAAATCATGAACAAAATGCCAGAGACCACCGACAATAACACGATGCCACAGATAGTGGCAAGCGTAAACTTGAAAAAGTCTTTCATAAGTGTCTAAAAATGAATAAAATGAAATATTTCTGTTGCAAAGATAGTGATTTTTTTTATTTCGCGACGAAAACACGATGTTTTTTAGCCCTTTTTAGTGATTCACACTTTTTCGATGAACGAGTTAATGTGAAAAGGGGTCGAACTTCACAGTCCGACCCTTTCCTTTTTACCATAAAATTACTAACTAAAACTATTTCACTAAAACTATGTATTAGTATCATAAACGAATGTCTCTTTTTTTTGAACTAAACGCTCGTGTGCATTTTTAATAAATATATTGAGTCGTAGTTTGTTTCTGCTGCAAAATTAGTATGAAATGAGGGGGGAAAACGCATAAAAACGTACATTTTGTTGTATTTTTGTACAAAACAGCAAGGTTTTTCCGATTTTTTTCTATCTTTGCGTCCATAAACAAATCATAAAAGAGAAAAAAATCATGAAAAAGCGTTTAGTTTGGACCCTTATGCTGGCGATGGTCTGCACTTTGGGTATGGCGAAGAAGAAAGTAGTGAAACAGGAACTATGGCCCAATGGAGAACCCATCGCTGAGTGGTTCACCGATACGACGAAGGTCGATGTGGCCAAGTTGGGCAAGCAATATGTGCTCACCGACTACGGCGTGCGCCAAGGTACTTGCGACATTCAGACGAAGGAAATTCAGGCTGTGATAGACCGTGCTGCCAGTCAGGGTGGAGGAGTGATCGTGGTGCCGAAGGGCACTTTCTTCTCAGGCTCGCTCTTCTTCAAACAGGGCACACATCTTTATATTGAGGAAGGGGGCGTGCTGAAAGGATCGGAGCGCATCCGGGATTTTGAGATTCGCGAGACCCGCATCGAGGGACAGACTTGCAAGTATTTCTCGGCTTTGGTCAATGCCGACAGCGTGAATGGCTTCACCATAGCAGGCAAGGGAACCATCGACGGCAACGGAACCCCCTACTGGGAGGAGTTCTGGATTCGCCGTAAGTGGAACCGTGACTGCACCAATAAAGATGCACAGCGCCCTCGCCTTACCTACATCAGCAACTCGCAGAACGTCACCATTCAGGACGTGCGACTCATCAACTCGCCTTTCTGGACCAATCACATCTACCGTTGCGACCACGTGCGCTATCTCGACCTCTACATCTACTCCTCAACCATCGACATCAAGGGTCCATCGACCGATGCCATTGACATAGATGTGTGCCACGACGTGGTGGTGCGCGGCTGCTACATGAACGTGAACGATGATGCCGTGGTGCTGAAGGGCGGCAAAGGTACCTTTGCCGATCAGGCTCCTGAGAACGGACCCTGCTATAATATATTGGTGGAGAACTGCCACTACGGCACCGTTCACGGCTGCATGACCTTAGGGTCGGAGAGCGTTCACGACTGGAACGTGATTATGCGCAACTGTCGTGCCGATAATACCAACAACGTGCTTTGGCTGAAGATGCGCCCCGATACTCCTCAGCACTATGAGTATGTGCGCGTTGAAAATTTCACAGGCAAGTGCCGCAACTGCCTGCTGGTTAAAGGATGGACTCAATTCTATGAGAAAAAAGACCGTCCCGACATGCCTATGTCGCAATGCAATAACATCTCGTTCAAGAACATCAAGATGGATTGTGGCGTGTTCTTCAACGTAGAGGGTAGCGACAAGTTCCGGCTGAACGACTTCTCGTTTGAGGACATTGACAGCAAGGATCATGGAAAGAACAAGCCCTTTGAGAAGCGCCCCATTGAGAACCTGACTTTGAAGAATGTAGTAATCAACGGAGAGAATATTCAATAATACTATTTTTCAATTATGCGAAAATTCTTTTTACTGCCCCTTTTTGTGCTGGCATTTGTGTTGTCGGCACAAGCCACTGAGCGTAAGAAACTTAATTTCAATGCCGACTGGCGATTAGAGGTGGGCGACTTCCCCACAGCCGTCAATGCCGATTTCGACGACACTTCGTGGAAGCCAGTCACACTGCCTTATGCCTTCAATGGCGATGAGGCTTTCCGTAAGGACATCGTTGACCTGACCGACACCATCTGCTGGTATCGCAAGCACTTCACCCTTACTGCCGAAGAGGTGGCAGGCAAGGTGTTTGTTGAGTTCGAAGGCGCCCGTCAGGGTGCCGATGTGTGGGTGAATGGCCAGAAAGTGGGCTTCTCCGACAATGGTGTGATGGCCTTCGGCTTCGATCTCACCCCCTATGTCAAGGCTGGTGAGAATGTGATGGCCGTGCGCTGCGACAACTCGTGGCAGTATCGTGACCGCACGCTGAACAGCCGCTATCAGTGGAACGACAAGAACTTTAATGCCAACTACGGCGGTCTGCCCAAGAATGTCTATCTGCATCTGACGGGCAAGCTCTATCAGACGCTGCCGCTTTATTCGAATCTTGGTACAACGGGAACATACGTTTATGCCACCGACTTCGACATCCAGGGCCATAAGGCAACTGTGCATATAGAGAGTCAGGTAAAGAACGAAGACAGCAAGGCCCGCACCTTCCGACTCTATGCCCGTGTGGTCCGTTCGAAACAGGAACTGACAGATATTATTATCGGTAAGGCAGTCACGCTACAGCCTGGCGAGACTCGCACTGTCCACATCGAGTCCGAGTTGCGTGACTTACACTTCTGGTCATGGGGCTATGGCTATCTCTATACAGTAAAGACCTATCTGGTTGAAGGTGACTTACCACCAAGCCAAGAAAACCAGTGCGACGAAGTCACCATCCGTACCGGCTTCCGCAAGACGGAGTTCAAGGATGGCAAGTTCTACCTGAACGACCGCTGCATGATGGTGCATGGCTATGCTCAGCGCACTTCCAACGAATGGCCCGGCGTAGGCATCAGCGTCCCTGCCTGGCTGAGCGATTACTCTAACGACCTCGTTGTGAAAAGTGGTGGCAACCTGGTGCGCTGGATGCACGTTTGCCCCTGGAAGCAGGACATTGAGTCGTGCGACCGCGTGGGACTCATCCAAGCCATGCCTGCAGGCGATGCCGAGAAGGACGTGGAAGGAGCGCGCTGGCAGCAGCGTACCCAGCTCATGCGCGATGCCATTATCTATAATCGTAACAACCCCTCCATCATCTTCTACGAGTGTGGTAACTTCCGCATCTCGAAAGAACACATGGAGGAGATGAAGAAGATTCGCGACCAGTATGACCCCTTTGGCGGACGTGCCATCGGTTCTCGTGAGATGCTCGATCGTCCCGAGGCCGAGTATGGCGGCGAGATGCTCTACATCAACAAGAGTGCCACAAAGCCCATGTGGTCGATGGAGTACTATCGCGACGAGGGCCTGCGCAAATATTGGGACGAATACAGCTATCCTTATCATAAGGAGGGCGACGGCCCGCTCTATCGCGGAGCCCCTGCACTCGACTATAATCACAACATGGACGCACTGGCCTGCGGCATGGTGGAGCGCTGGCATGAGTACTGGCTGGAGCGTCCCGGCACAGGCAAGCGCGTGAGCTCGGGTGGTGTGAAGATCGTGTTCAGCGATACCAATACCCATCATCGTGGCGAATCGAACTATCGCACCAGTGGCGTCACCGATGCCATGCGCATTCCGAAGGATGCCTTCTTTGCCCATCAAGTGATGTGGGACGGCTGGGTATCGCCCGAGAACGACCGCACTTACATCATTGGTCACTGGAACTATGAGCCTGGAACAGTCAAGCCCGTCTATGTCGTGTCAACAGGCGACGAGGTGGAACTCTTCGTCAACGACAAGTCGGTGGGCAAGGGCAAGCGCTCTTATCAGTGGCTCTTCACTTTCGACAGCGTGCGCTATGAGCCAGGCACACTCAAAGCCGTTAGCTACAAACGCAACAGCAAAACTAACGTAGCCCCCTCGGGGGCCGAAAGGGGGGCCTCTTCTTATACCATCGAGACCGCCGGAGAACCCTATCAACTGAAGCTCACCGCCATTGAGAATCCGCAAGGCTTCAAGGCCGACGGAGCCGACATGGCGCTTGTTCAGGTTGAGGTGCTCGACAAGCAGGGCCGTCGTTGTCCGCTGGCCGACCCCATGGTTCACTTTGCTCTCTGGGGCGAGGGCCGCTGGATAGGTGGCATCGGCACGCGCAACAATGCCGACTATCTGAAGGAGAGCGAGAAGAAAGACCCCAATTTACTCGACTCTGCCAACAAGAAGAACACCAGCGACAACTACGTTGGAGCCATGTCGCTGCCAGCCGAATGTGGCGTGAACCGCATTCTGGTGAGAAGCACCACCCATCCCGGCACCATATCCCTCTCTGTGACAGCCGACGGCTTGCGTCCGGCTTATCTCACACTGAAGACTCAGCAGGCACCAGCCCCCGACGTGTTGCCAGCCATGACTCTTGCTCCTGTCCTTGATCGCGGCGAGACCCCTGCCACGCCCTCCTACAGCGACCGCTTCGTAAGCGTTGACATCGTCAACGCCAAATCCGGCAGCAATACCGCCAACGCAGCCCGCAGCTACGACGACAACGAACTGACCGAATGGAAGAGCGACGGCGAGCGCAGCAACGCATGGGTCACCTATCAGCTTTCACGCAAGGCTGCCATCAGCGAAATCACCATGAAGCTTACGGGCTGGCGACAGAAGTGCTATCCCCTGGAGGTCTATGCTGGCAAGAAGAAGGTGTGGGAAGGCATCACCCCTGCCACACTGGGCTATGTACACATTGCCATTCCGCAGCCCGTAGCCGCCAAGGAACTGACCATCAAGATGGTGGCTCCTGTACAGGACAGCAAGAAGTTCGGACTGGTGAAGGAACTGGCTGGCGGCGTGGCCAATGAGATGGACCGCATGAAGTCGGCAAAGGGCAAGACCGAGCTGCGCATCGTAGAGATCGATCTCCTCGAGACTGTCAAGTAGCAGCCGACACGTATCTGAAAAATGTTATAATATTTATTATAGGTATAGGATCATTATGATGAAACTATTTGTTCCAGGTCGTCTGTGTCTCTTTGGCGAGCATACAGACTGGGCCGGACACTATCGCACGATGAATGCCGACATAGCGCCGGGTGCAGCTATCGTGACGGGCATCGAACAGGGCATCTATGCCGAAGTAGAGAAATCTCCACTTTTCGAGGTGCAGAGCGTAGCTCCCAGCATAAATTCAGACTGGCGCGACTTTGCCTGTCGAATGGATGAGCAGGAGCTGAAGCGCATTGCCCGTTCAGGCGACTTTTTCTGCTACTGTGCTGGCGTGGCCAGTTATATGTTGGAGTGGTACAAGGTGGGTGGAGTGCGCATCCGCATCACCGACATGACGCTGCCCATGAAGAGCGGACTCAGCAGCTCGGCTGCCATCTGCGTGCTGGTGGCTCGCGCGTTCAATCTTTTATATAATCTGAATCTGAACACGATGGGCGAGATGAACATCGCCTATGTGGGCGAGCTGCGTACCAGCAGCCGCTGCGGCAGATTGGATCAGGCCTGCGCCTTCGGTGTGAAGCCTAACCTCATGACCTTCGATGGCGACGAGGTGGAGGTGCAGCCACTCAAGGTGAAGAAACAACTCTACTGGGTGTTTGCCGACTTGTGCGGCGAGAAGGATACCATCAAGATTCTCTCCGACCTGAACAGGGCTTATCCCTTTGCCAATAACGAGCAGGAACGGTTGGAGCACGACGCGCTGGGTAAGAAGAATCAGGAGTTCATCGAACGGGCTGTCAAGTACATGGCCGAGGGCAACCGTGAGGCTTTAGGACAGCTGATGACTGAGACCGAGGAAGTGTTCGACCGTCAGGTGGCCCCGATGTGTCCCAGTGAGCTCACCTCGCCTAAGTTGAAGGCCGTGCTGGCCGACGAGCATATCAAGACACTCACCTTTGGCGGCAAGGGCGTGGGTTCGCATGGCGACGGCTCCGTACAGTTCCTCGCCCGCAATGCCGAGGCGCAGCAGCAGTTGGTTGATTATCTGAATGCCAAAGGCATGCCGGCCTATACGCTCACCATCAAGCCCGTCCACACAGTGCGCAAGGCCGTGATTCCCGTAGCAGGCTTCGGCACGCGCCTCTATCCGGCCACACGAGCCATGAAGAAGGATTTCTTTCCCATACCCTGTCCAGACGGCATGGTGCGCCCTGTCATCCTCATCCTGCTTGAGGAGCTCATGAACAGCGGCATCGAGGAGGTCTGTCTGGTATTGGGCAGCGAGGAGGAGCGCCAGATGTATGCCGACTTCTTCGAGCGTCCGCTGCCTAACGACCATCTGCGCAAGCTGAATGCTGAGAGTCAGGAGTATGAAAACCGCATCCTCGATATTGGCAAGCGACTGCGCTATGTCTATCAGAAAGAGAAACGCGGCTTTGGTCACGCCGTCTATCAGACAGCGGAGTTTGCTCATGGCGAACCTGTGCTGCTCATGCTGGGCGACACATTCTATCGAACCACCTGTAACAAGCCCTGTGCCTTGCAGCTCATCGAGGCTTACGAGCGTACCAACACGCTCACCTTAGGGCTCTATCCTGTGCCGTTGACTGCAGTGAGCCACTTTGGCATCATGAGTGGCGTGTGGGAAGACAAGGAATGCAACGTCATGCACGTCAACGTCTTGAGCGAGAAACCCACGTCCAAGTATGCCGAGGAGTTCCTGGGCGTGCGCCATCAGAATGGCGAGAAGGAGTATTGCTCCGTGTTCGGGCAGTACATTCTCACCCCGGAGGTGTTCGACCAGCTGGAGCGCGACATCCGCCAGGCCGATGCGTCCGGCGACCAGCATGAGATAGAACTCACGTCGGCACTCGATGCAGTGCGTCGGCAGACGGGCATGTTCGGCATTCGCTTGAAGGGTGAGCGCTACGACATGGGCAATCCCACCGCTTTGGCGGCTACCGTGCGCGACTTCGCTCAGGTTTAATCCAATGTAAAGTATTGATATGATAGACCAGATCAGACAAAAACTCTGGCTGCTGACCGTAGTACTGACACTGTGCAGTACTACGGTCTTTGTTGCATGTGCGCATCGTGACAGCTCTACTGAACAGGCCAGCACCGGCAAGGTGGCTGAGATCGTGGAGCGAGGCACCGTGCTCGTCGGAACAACGGGTGACTACCGTCCGCTGTCCTTTTGCGAAGCCGACGGCACGTATTGGGGCTTTGGCATTGAGATGGCTAAGGCGATAGCGAAGGAACTGGGTGTTGATGCACGGTTTGTCAAGACCTCATGGCCTACGCTGACTGCCGACGTGTTGGCAGAGCCTCAGCTGTTCGACTTTGCCATTGGCGGTATCACCATCACCGACACCCGGCGCGAGACCATGCTCATGAGCGAGGGCTATCTGGCCAACGGGAAGACCATTCTGTGCAGGGCATCGCAGCGCGACCGATACAAGTCGCTCACCGATGTTGACCAGCCCGACGTGCTCGTCATGGTGAATCCGGGCGGACTGAATGAGAAGTTTGCCAGAGCGAATCTGAAGCAGGCCAGGATCACCGTCCACCCGAAGAATGAGGAGATACCCGAGCGCATAGCGGCGGGGGAGGCCGATGTGATGATCACGGAGATTACCGAGGCTCCCTATTATGTGCAGAAGGATGCCCGACTTGCAGCCCCTCTGTTGAACGAGCCTTTCACTCACGGACAGATTGGCGTGCTGATGCAGAAAGGTCAGGAGGACTTGTTGCAGGTAGTAAACTCTACAATCCAGAAGATGAAGTCGGACGGCACCCTTCGCCAACTGCATGCGAAGTACGGCTTGGTGTATGCCTATTGACGGCAATCTCTTGTTTTTTTACAAATCAAAGAAAATACGATATGACACAGACAGAACGAATTAAGACGATGGAACAACGGTTAGATAAGGCTTCAGCAGCCGTGATGCAACTGTCGGCAGCCTTTGACGGATATGTTGCAGCACAAGAGGCCATCCGGGAGTTGAATGCTTACTATGGCAGCGACGAGTGGAAACAAGACTTGGCTGACGACGAGGCAGGATTGTTGCCACGTGAAATGAAGCGCGGTGTGCTGTCGGAAGATAGCATCTGGAACCTGCTGGAGGACAACAAGGAACTGTTGGCTCGAATCAAAGCAATGGTCACGAAAGCATGACGGCAGGCGAGGTTACCGAATATATGGAGTCGCTGCGCAACGATGAACAGCGGCGGGTGCTAATGCGCTTCTTTAAAACAGGACCTGGAGAATACGGCGAGGGCGACGAGTTCCTGGGGCTGAAGGTGCCGCAGACGCGCGAGATTGTCAAGGCTGTGGCAAAAGACTTCCCGTCGGATGAAGTGCCGGCATTGCTGATGTCGAAGTGGCATGAGGTGCGGCTCTGCGGATTGCTGATACTGGTGGATAAATTCGGGCGGCTGTCAATCAAACGACTGACGAACGACATGGAAACCATTAAAAAGCGCGATGCTATTCTGACGATGTACCTACACTATGCGGAACGGGCGAATAACTGGGACTTAGTAGATTTGTCTGCACCGAAAATATTGGGAGCATGGCTGTTGCTGCCCACGGCTCTGGGGAATGGCAGAGAATATAAACAGCAGGTGCTGGATGGTCTTGCAAAGAGTGGAAACCTATGGCGACAGCGCATGAGCATCGTCTGCACGTGGAAAACATCGCAACAGGGCGACCCGTCGTGGTGCCTGCGCTATGCTAAGATGCACCTGCACCACCCGCACGACCTGATGCATAAGGCAGTAGGCTGGATGCTGCGTGAGATGGGCAAGCGCTGCGGTATGGATTTGCTGCGTGATTTCCTCCGTCAGCATGTCCACGAGATGCCTCGCACCACGCTCCGTTACGCTATTGAGAAGATGTCGGAAGAAGAGCGGCAGACGTGGATGAAAATGCCAGAGGCGCATAATTTCCAGAAAAATGTGGCCAAAACTATTGAGATATGAAAGAGAATGCATTATATGACAAGAAATCCCTAAAGACGGTAGTAGGGAAAACTGCTGACTTCGCAGAGTTGGCAAAGGATTGTGTAGCGTTCAGCAATGCACAAGGTGGAGTTATTGATATCGGCATTGAGGATGATGATATGCTTCCACCTGTATTACAACGCATACCAGAAGATTTGCCAACAATAATTGTGAATAAGATAAGTGGAATGACTCATGCTGTGATCGCTACAACAGAGAAATCAACCGCTGAAAACGGAGGCGAATTCGTGAAACTCTTTATCCACTGGAATCCTAATGCCATCGCAGTAACATCATCAGGAAAGATTTATGTACGCATTGGTGACCAAAGCGTTCCTGTAGGGCCTGAGGATGTTGCGCGCTTGGCTGCCGACAAGGGCTGTCTTAGTTGGGAAGATATTGTCACGGGCTTTTCTTGGAAAGATGCAGATGAAGAGAAATTGGCAAAGTTCATAGAGCTGATAAAAGCCTCTGATCGGGTAAGCGACTTTGTAAAGCAGAAGGACACCAAAGAGTTGCTGGATTACTATTACATGACAGACGATGAGTCTGACCACATGACTCACTTGGGCGTGATGTTTATAGGAAAACAGACACAACGAGGAAGAATCATGAACGCGCCTGTAGTGCAATGCATCAAATATGACCAATACGGTGAGAAGGTAAACAAGTGGCTATGGGATGATTTCTCTAAAAGTCCATACGAAATCATCGACGAGATATGGAAGACCATTCCAGAGTGGAAAGAGAGTACGGAGATTAGTGATGGAATGTTCCGACGTAATATCCCTGCATATCCAGAAAGCGTCATAAGAGAGCTTGTTGGGAATGCCCTGGTTCATCGTCCATACACGGTTCGAGGTGACATCTTCCTAAATATCCATCCAGACTATATTGAAATTGTGAATCCCGGTTTGCTTCCAATAGGTGTGACTGTTGACAATATTCTCCATGTGACCAGGAAGAGGAACGAACACATGGCTGCAATATTCTATGCACTGCATTTGATGGAGCGTGAAGGCTCTGGCTATGATATGATGTATGAAAAATTGCTGGCTAATGGAAAGTCGGTTCCGATAGTCGAGGAAGGAGATGACTATGTAAAGGTGCGAGTGGAGCGGCGCGTAACAAGCCAGGAAGTCATCAAAATAATGCAGTTTGCAGACCAAAGTCAGGAGTTGAAACAGAAGCAACTTATATGCCTCGGTCTTATTGCCATGCACGAGAGTCTTACTGCCTCCCAAATTATTGCTTTTCTTCACTTGAAGGATGCTGATGCATTGCGTCCTTGGCTGAGACCTTTGGTTGACAAAGGCTTTGTAGCGGCCACAAGCGATAAGTCTAAGGCAAAAGAGTATAGGGTCGAGACAAGTATATTGCGTGATAGCAATTACAAAGGCACCACCTCGTTAAAACGAATTGAGAGCTATCGATTGCGTGAGCTTATCATGGAAGATTTGAAGATATACCAACCATGTTCCATTAGTGACATCCATGAGAGAATAGGTAAAGAGATTCCTCTGCGCAAGCTTCAATTCCAAATAAAACAACTAATAGCAGAAGATAAGATTGAGCCAGAAGGACAGAAACGCTGGACGAAATATCGTATAAAAACATAAAATATGCGTTGAAAAGGGAAAAATGTTTTTAGAAGTGTTTTTATAGGATACTTCTGAAGAACGGGGATAGTCCCTTATTTCGGGGCATTTGCATAAAAACATAAAATGTGCGTTGAAAAGGGAAAATGTTTTTAGATAGTGTTTTTATAGGATGGTCTTAAATGTTAACGAGCCGCCATTTCTTGACGTTTAAGGGCGATTGTAAAGTTTACAGATGATATTCAGTGATGCAAATGAGTGCATTTGGAATAAAAGAAAATCAGCAAGTAATTGAATTTCAATTGCTTGCTGATTTCTTTCGTAATCCGCTTGGGATTGTTGAGGCATCTGATTACCAATAAGTTACAGCCGTTTTGTGCGATTTTGTTACTTAAAATGTTCTAATAGCGCATAAAACTCTAAATATTTTAGATATTGAAGTTTTTGGAATGTCTTGGTAATCACCATATCGGTCATCATCATTGTCAGGGGTCAAACGGACCATATCAGAATCTTCTGCCCTATTGATACGTCTGACAATCTTCTGTTCTTTATTGGTTATAATTCCGTATATTTCTCCATATAATATCTCGTTAAGATCAACAGGTTGCATGATGATCTTGTCACCACTATTAATAGAAGGTGACATTGAGTTTCCACTGATGGCCAGGCATAACACACCATCCTTGTTGAATGGCGGAATACTGATGTAGTACGCTGGTGACGTATTCATCAGTTCATTTATTCCGTCTGACGTGACAAAATCTTCATTGTAGCACGGAATGCCTTGATTGCGGTCTATGATTTGCTGTTCTATGAACATCTCTCCATTACCACTTATTAGCCAGTCGATGTTGAGATGCTGTGTCTCTGGTTTCTCAGAATCCCAGGCATCTTTGACATTCTGAATAGTCTGCATCCTTATTCCTTTTTCGCCTTTGGCGATAGGAGCATTCTGGCGCGTTTTGAAATAGTTTGTAGCGACTCCCATTTTCCGCTCGATCGTAGCTTCCTTGATTTTTGGGAACTCAAGCCTAAGCCAATCGCGCAGTTGGCAAAGGCGGTCGAATGATGTTGGCTTTGTATTATTCATAGTTTATCATTATTAAACTGTTCCTAATATTAGGATTTTGTTTATAGCAGCAATCTCTTTCATTACGTCACTGGCATCATCAAGTAATTTCTGATGTTTGCTATATAGCTTTTCAAGGTTCTGGACGAGCTTAAATTTCTCGTCTTTTGTGAGTCCGTTTGCAGGTATGCTGTTATTAGCTATCAAGTCCATCTTATTTGATTCTTTTCCTGTAATTAGATAATCACGGCTGACCCCAAACTTCTCAGCCACAAGATTGACAAGCTTATCAATCTCACGGTTTCCTCTGAGTATTTCAGATATTACGGATTGTTTATATCCCGTTTCCTCTGCAAAACGTCTCTGTGAATACCTGTTTTCTTTCAGGATTTTCGCAATTCTTTGTCCTATCACCCTATCTTTCATTGTAAAATATGTTTAACATTACGCTTATCTGCTAACAAATATTATATTTGATATTATTATGATTTCATATTTGTAAATATCTCATATCTTTGCATCGTGTTTTTTACAAACACACATACAAACAAATGGCAGGTGCGGTATTGCTACCGCACAAAGAGTTGGGGAACTCGTTGCAAAGATAGCAAAAATATCGTACATTGCCGTTGTTTTGTATTAGATATTAACTAAAACAAACAAATAAAGTGAGATGGTAACCGTAAGTGATATTGTGCAAATAAAGGCAGGGAAGGCAAAGAGTTTCCTCTGCGACAGTCCGAGACAAGCAAAGTCGGGGCAATCGCTGGTGTCGTACGTGAAAAAGTACAACCGCGACAGGATGTCAACCGATGTGTCTGATTACGAGACAAGTATAGAAGGGAATGTCTTGACGGTGGTGGCTATAAAAGGTTAGAGAAAGGAGAGGATTATGGAAGGTAAGGAATTGTTACAAGATGCAAGCAAAGATAACTTGAATGAGCGCCTCGGTTCAATAGCGGTGATGTTCATAGCCTGTCACGCACTGACTGAATCAGTGACGAGACTGGAAGTTCTTGAAGACATGTTCAATGGAAATACGAGTGAATTTCTGCATGATATTGCATGTATGCTTGTTGAGTTTGACAAAGAGATAGAAAGAATGCAAAATGGCACGGGAAACTTATCTCAGGAGTAGAGAAGCGGCTGAATATATCGGTGTTTGTTTCCGCACGATGCAGACCTATATTGCCGACGGACTCATACCATGCACGAAGCCTGGTGGAAGGTGGCTTTTCAAGAAGAAACTGATGGGAGCAAACCTTTATGCCCGTATCGTAGAAGTTACGGACTCTATCGTAAGAAACTTCAATGTAGATGGCTGCTGCCACCTTCTTTGTTGCGGTGTTGTGTCTGTCAAAGACCACCCTTGTCTTAGCAATTTTCATATTCAACCGAATTAAGTTTGAGTGGTACGCACCTCTGGTACGACATCGGTACGCAATCTTTGCGTATAGTTGCGCAGACTTGCGTATTCTTACGTATTTGGGTGGTACACATTAATAATGTACTTAATCGTAGAATAACAACTATATAACTTATTGAATATGAACCTTTAATGATAAAAGGCATCTCACCTGATGCCTTTCTTTCGTGATCCGCTTGGGGCTCGAACCCAAGACCCCAACATTAAAAGTGTTGTGCTCTACCAACTGAGCTAGCGGATCAACCGTAATGATTTCTTGGAAATCGGCTGCAAAGGTACAATGTTTTTTTGAAACATCCAAATTTTTTCTATTTATTTTTCTGCAGTTGGTCTTTCGCGATGGCTTTTTGGTAACATTCGCGGCAGAGAGGTTCATATTCGCTGGTCTCTCCCAAGAGTACACGGCGGTCATTCTGCACCTTTCGGTGACTGACGTATGCAAGGTTTCCACACTGCACACAGATGGCATGCACCTTGGTCACCTCATCGGCAATGGCACAGAGGGCGGGCATGGGGCCGAACGGCACGCCCTTGTAGTCCATGTCGAGACCGGCCACAATGACACGCACGCCCCGGTTGGCCAGCTCGTTGCACACATCAATGAGCCCCATGTCGAGGAACTGGGCTTCATCAATGCCCACCACGTCGATGTCGCTGGCCAGTAGCAAGATGGAAGCCGACGAGTCGATAGGGGTGGAGAGGATATGGTTCTGATCGTGGCTCACCACGTCTTCTTCAGAATAGCGCACGTCAATGCTGGGCTTGAAAATTTCCACTCGCTGACGGGCAAACTTGGCACGGCGCATGCGGCGAATCAGTTCTTCTGTCTTGCCTGAGAACATGGAGCCGCACACTACTTCAATTCTGCCGTGGCGATGGGCTTCGCCCATAATGTTTTCTGTCATAAGTCATTTGTTTTGACCACAAAAGTACAAATACGTTTTAAAAATTGCAAAGAAATAGTGCAATTTTTGACTATAATTAAATAAATAGTTATTTTTGCATGCTGTATGGGAACGCTTTACATCGTGCCGACACCTGTCGGTAACATGGAGGATATGACCTATCGTGCTGTACGCATCCTTAAAGAGGTTGACGTGGTACTGGCCGAGGATACTCGCACATCGGGCATCCTGTTGAAACATTTCGATATTCACAATCATCTACTTTCGCATCATAAGTTCAATGAGCACGGCACCAGTCAAGGGGTTGTGGAACGCTTGTTGTCCGGACAGAACGTGGCGCTGATTAGCGATGCCGGCACGCCGGGCATCAGCGATCCTGGATTCTTCCTGGTGCGTGAGGCGGTGAGAGCCGGCATTGAGGTTCAGTGCCTGCCAGGCGCTACGGCTTTCGTTCCGGCACTGGTGAGCAGCGGCCTGCCGTGCGACCGATTCGCGTTCGAAGGCTTCCTGCCTCAGAAGAAAGGACGCCAGACGAAGATTCTCTCGCTAAAAGACGAACGGCGCACTATGATTTTCTATGAGTCGCCCTATCGGTTGGTGAAGATGCTGGAGCAGTTTGTGGAGGCTTACGGTGCTGAGCGGCAGGTGAGTGTGTGCCGTGAGATATCGAAGGTGCATGAAGAGAGCGTGCGTGGTACGCTGGCCGAGGTGCTGGCTCACTTCAAGGCGCACGAGCCGAAGGGCGAGATTGTGGTGATACTGGCTGGTGCCAGCGAGCAGGTGAAAACAGATGACTGATGGGCGCGCATTCTAATCAGCCGACAGATAGACGTGGAATCTAATTTAAATTAAAAAAGAGATATGAAAAAACTATTGTTTTTTGCGCTTGCATTCATGGCTGTGACAGGCTGCAAGCAGAATAACAAGGCAGCCGAGGAGGCATTGGCTCAGCAGCGTGACTCGTTGAATCAGATTATTGCCCAGAAAGATAACGAGATCAACGACATGGTGGGTACTTTGGTTGACATTGAGGAGGGCTTTCGTGAGATTACCGAGGCGCAAGGCCGTGTAGCCATTGCCCAGCGTGGCGAAGGCACCAGCTCTGCCGCCCGTATCAAGGAGAACATGCAGTTCATTCAGAACACGATGCAGCAGAACCGTGAGCTCATCAACAAGCTGCGCATGCAACTGCGTGAAAGCTCGCTGAACGGAGAACAGCTGAAGCGCACCATTGAGAGCCTGACGGCCCAGTTACAGGAGAAGGACGAGCAGTTGCGCGTGTTGCGTGCTGAGCTGGAGGCGAAGGAGATTCATATTGCCGAGCTCGACGAGACCATCGCAGGGCTGAACGAGGATGTGAATGCACTGAAAGAGGAAAGCACTTCAAAGTCGGAGACCATCAGCTCGCAGGACAAGCAGCTGCACACCGCCTGGTATGTATTCGGCACGAAGAAGGAGCTGAAGGAACAGAACATCCTGAAGGACGGCAAGGTGCTGCAGCAGAACTTCAACAAGAACTACTTCACGAAGATTGACATCAGAGTGGATAATGAGATCAAGCTCTATTCGCGCAATGCCGAGATGCTCACCTCGCATCCCGCAGGCTCCTATACGCTGCAGCGCGATGCCAACAAGCAGTATGTGCTGCGCATCACTAATGCCGACCAGTTCTGGAGCACAAGCAAATATCTGGTAGTGCTGGTGAAATAGAATATAGAAAACAGAACCGTCAAGACAAAGAAAACGACCGTCCCATCACTGGGCGGTCGTTTTCTTTGTCTTTATTATTACAGTTGATTACTTGTTGTAGAACTTCTTGCCGTCGCGAATCACGATGCCCTTGGCATTCTCGTTCACGCGCTGTCCGTTCATGTTGTAAGTACCAACGAACTTGCCCTTAGCATCGAACTTAATAGCTTTCACGCCAGTGGGAGCCTTAGCATCGCCCTGCAGAATATAGATTGGGGTCTCGGCGCTGATGCCGAATGCGCTCTTCACGGTGACGGTAGCCAGGCGGCCAGTCTCGCCAGCAGGCAGAGGTTCAGCCTCGAACCAAATCAGGTGCAGGCCACGGATTTCATTATCTGTACCAATCTGATACTCATAGGCAGTGGGGTCAATCTTTGCTGAAGCCCATGTGGGAACACCTTCCAGTTCGTAGTTGCCTGTTGCTTCTTCGTCCTCGAAGAAAGGATAGTTGGTATAGACGTATGCGGCTGCGCCCTTGCCGTCGGAAGCTTTATAAGCTGACTCCGTATCGCCGCCTTCAACAGGAGCAATCTGCTGGTTCAGATCGTTAGTTGTCACTACTTCCATACCTTCCATCTCAGCATCGAACATGAACACTACGCTGTAGCAATACTTTTGACCGCTGGCAGTCTCATTCCAGTAAGACAGACCGTTGGGGTTTTCACCCAACTGCTTGCCTTTCTCGTCGCAGGGCACAATGTAGGTTGGTGTAGCCCATGTCTCAAATTCCTCTTCGCTACCGCCCTGGTCGGTGAAGTAGAAGCGAACGTCAATGTCCTTCTTGTTGGTTCCCATGATGGTGATGGCAAACTCGTCGGTCAGCACAATGGGCTCATTGGTGGGGGTACCGAACTCGTCCTCAGTCATCTTGGCGAATGTGATGTCGCCAGGGTAAACATTTGTTGTGCCAATCACTTCATCTAACAGTTCGATATTACTGCAAAGCATGGTGTCGATTACCTCACCCAGTGAGCGGCGATTGTTTTCATCGCGAACCACCTTGTTGAACACGAGGTAGAGGTCTTTGCCGTCAAACTCCTTATTGGGAGTCGTAATCCACATGGTCACCTCGTTCAAGCGGAGGGCAGTAGCAGGCTTGTCGAAGTACTGACGGAAGCCTAAGGGATAGAACTCCTCTGCATTGCCGTCACCGTCGAAGTCGAAGCTGTCGGCACCTGTCATGAAGGCTGAAGATCCGTCGGAATATCCGTAGTATCTCTTGCCTTTCAGGTAGTTGAATGGATGTAGTGTCATGGCGACAGAGTCCATGGGGTACACGTAATCGGCTGCCTGATAGCTGATGTTATTGAAGGTTACGGCAGGGCAAGCAGTTACGTAGCCAGGTGAGGGCTTACTGAAGTTGAAGATCAGGTTGTTCTCTTCGTCGGTATAGCTCGACATGTCGTTGGTTCCGAGTGTCCAAGTAGATTCCTCTTTGTTAGTGGTCAGGTTGATGAACTTCTGATCAGTGAACGGAGGTACAATCAGATACTCGAACCCGGTACCGTCTGTAGATGTACCCGAAATCCAGTAAGAACCTTTCGGACGGGCATACAACACACCGTCCGAGAACACTTTCTTGGGGGCTTTCTTCATCATTTTCCCCTCTTTGACGTCCTGGAGTTCATGACGTTGAGCAACTGAGAATTCAGTTACGGTCTTGCTCCTTGAGAGCTCTCTCACAGTGGACAATTCCTGAGCAAAGCCCACTGTCGTTGCCATGAGGGCAACCATTGTAAGTAAATGTTTTTTCATACTCCTAATAATTTTACGAGTTAATAATTAATGACAAACCATATTTCAGGATCGGTTTCTGATGTGAGTTTGATTTTCGTCAGGTTGAAGCGTGTGATGTAAGCTTCTACTTTAAACCTGTGTGCCAGGACCTCGGTGAGCAATGCCTTGATTTCGGGCACGCTGTTCATCACGTTGCGTCCGTTCTGGGCAGCAGCATCAATGAAGTTGAGGGTGAGGTATTCACCGTCGAACTGAGCGGAGTAGCGGAAGGGTAGGTCTTCGCCCGATTTGCCCGATAGGTAGCGCAACTGCCACGTCAGCTCGTCGCCAGATTTCACGAGTGCCAGCGAGTCTATCTTGTATTTTTTGTTCTTCTTGGTCATTGCGTTGCTGGCAGCTTCGAAAGCCGTCAGCATCTTCTGCGACATGTCGCTTCTTTCGGTGTTGCGGAAGAGCTTGAACTTGTGCTGGTTGTTATATTGCTGGGCGAAGAACTGCATGGCCGTGGCATAGGGCGACGTAATGGTGTTGCCTGAATTGCCGACACCTCTGAACAGGTCTTCACTGGCGTTATAGACGAACTCCTGCTCCATCTGTGTCTTTCCTTCAGCCAGCATGACTGAGTCCTTGAAGCGCAGGTGGTACTGATTGTCGTACTTCGTCACGAGGTAGGGCAGATAGCGACCGTAAGCCACAGAGTCCTTGCCCTGCGGATAGAAGATGGGACGGCCCGTGTGCATACGGTCCATCTGGTAGTTGGTGCCGTTGTCTGTGAGCACAAACTCGTAAGGCAGGTTCTCATTAAAGAAATTCGAGTGGAACTTGTCAATATCGTCCAGATAGGCTTCGAAGTCGGTTCCCTCAGGAATGCGTGTCAAGCGCTGATACACATTGCGCTTCTTGCCCTTGAGCAGGATGTGGTTGCCGCCCTCGGGCACATCGACCATCACGAACTCATAGTCGCCCTGATAGCCTTTGCCCGACTCGTCGTCGTACTTGCTGGGCGTGCGTCCCAAGTCTTCAGGGTCGCTGAACCGTCCCAGACACTTGTTGTAAGAGTTGAAGCTGAGCACGGGTCCCATATCGGTGATGACCTGCCATGCCGACGAGTCGGTCAGGAAGATGGGAGCTGTATTCACCTTACGCCAGATGTTGCGGTTCTTGTCTTCGGGCATGGGTACGTACTCGTCGCTGGCCGCGTTCTTCATGCCTGTATATACCGAACCGTTGTCGTAGAATCGGGTCATGATGAGATAGCCCACGCCCGTCACTAAGTCTTCATTGTCGGCATCGGGATAGTATTCCATCACCCATCCGCCTTTGCTGCTGGTGAGCCGCTGAGAGTAGAGGCTGCTGACCTCGTTCAGTCGTTCGGCTGCCGACTTGTCAAACACATCTTCCTGCTCGCGTGAGCAACCTGTGAAGGTGAGTGCCGATGTCAAAAGTATCGCAAATGCACAGATTTTCTTCATATATCGTAAACCTCTGATTATGTGAGTCAATGTTTGGTTATGTTGTTATTTCTTATATTTCTCCAGTTCGTCAAGCAGATTGTCCATGACACTCTTGCCAGTTGCCGGATCCTTATACACGATGGCATTTAGCAGTCGGCTCTCGTTCCTGCGCGTCAGATCGCTGTAGTATGTCTCTTCCAGGAACTTGCCGTCGCTACCCTTACGGAACTGCTTGGCCTGAATCTCGGCTCTCAGCTTGTCGATGTTGATGCCAAACTGGTTCTGCATGTAGTCGCGCACGTACTGCAGTTTGTTTTCCAGCACCTGTCGTGCACCGATGCCGTTGGCTTTCCACTGCGGCTTGCCGTCCTCACCCAGCACCACGTTGTCGTTGTTGTCGCGGGTGCAGACTCGTCTATATACCTTGTGCTCGCCCTTGCCCGACTTGTCTTCCTTGAAGTAGCCGATGGTGTCTATGTCAACAATGCCTTTCAGCATGGTGCTGTAGTCCTTGGCACTTACGCTGCCGTCCTTGTCTTTGTCGGTCAGGTCCACGGTCTCCCATTCATATTCAGCCGTCTGGAACAGTTTGGTCAGCGTGATAGAGTCGCGTGTCAGATATCGGGCCAGTGTCTCCACCCAGTCCTCAGTGTAGGAGGCTGAAGCATACGGGCTGACGAATCCCTGCGATGCAGCCACCGAGTCGGGCGTGTCGCTCCATCCAGCCGAGTTATACAGTCCGTTGCTCAGCAGGTTGAACGGGGTGGGGTGCAGTTTGTTGTTGTCCAGGATATGTCCGAACTCATGGTGCATCGTTTCAAAGAAATATTCGTTCATATTGTCGATGTCGGATGGGTTCAGCAGGTTCGCGCGGTAGAGTGTCACCTTTGTTCCGCCCTCGGTCACGCCCAGTGTCTCCGTACCCGACGAGGTGTTCAGGTTCTTCGAGCCGATGACGTGGATGATGCGCGGGCTATATTTTTTCAGGAACACGTCGTGCTCGTTAGCCTGATTCTTATAGGAGTCATACCACAGATACTTGGTGAGCACGGCCAGTTTGCAGCTGTTCTCGTATGAAGCCGGTGTCAGGTTCTTCTCCTTGTCAGAGCCGATGTACTCCATCTTGTAGATGAAGCGCATGTTGTAGGGTTCCAGGAAGTTCACCTTCACAAACGTGTCGAGAGGGAAGGTGTAGGCACTCTGGTTGAGCGGGTACTCGTGTGTGTCGAAGATCGAGTCGCCCAGCTCTTCCGAGCATGATGCCAGTTGTAAGGCAGCGCAGGCGGCAGCCGCCAGGGTGAATATGGATTGTCTAAGTTTCATGTGACAGTTTCTCCTTAGTTAATTGAATCGGTTCTGAATTTCTCATAGACGGGGTGCTGCAGGTCTCCGGTGGGAGCGCCCTTGGTCAGTGCGGGCAGCGGTGTACGCGAGCTTCCGGATCCGTTGGCCAGTGCTTCCCAAGGTGCCTCGATGGCTCTCCGCTCGTCGATGCCTTTCATTACGTAGGGTGTCTTTTCGTTGCCCATGTAGTGTGTCCACTCCATGCCCCAGCGCTTCAGGTCGAAGAAACGCATGCCCTCAAAGCTGGTCTCGAAGCGGCGGAAGTCGTTCAAGCAGTTCATGTAGGGCACGGCGGCAGCGCTGACCTTGATGCTTGGCGAGATGTTGACCGACATGAAGTCCCAGTCGTTCAGGCAGTTGGCCTTCGGGTCTTTTGTGGGATCGTTGGTGAAGTTCGACTTCAGCAGGTCGTCGTCCATGTACTTGATGTAGTTCGGGGTCACATAGCTCTCCTTGTCCTTTTCTGAGAAGGTCTCGATGGAGTTGTTCCAGTAGGCCTGGAGGTCATGGCTGGCATTGGCCAGGTCGTTCTTCATGATGTATGCCTCGGCACGCTCCAGCAGCAGTCCCATTGAGGTGAAGGCGCGCACCATTTGGTGCACATAGCCCGTCTGGGCAATCTTGTCGGTCATCTCGAACTGCTCCTGAATCTTACAGGAGAAGAAACCGTAGTCGTGTGATGAAGAGCTGAAGAGCATGCCGCTCACCAGCGAGATGGGAGTGGCGATATAGCCCCGCCACAGCTGGCTGTTCGTGCGAACCATGAGCACATTGCTGGCAGCCTCGCCGGCCACGCTGTAGCGATAGCCGAAGATGGCGCGTGCGTATGTGCTGTAGGTGTTGAGAATCATCAGGTTGTTGTTCAGCTTCGGATCTTGCCATGCGTTGGCATAGTCTCTGGCCGAAGCGCACTTGTCGAAGACGGAGTAGTCCATGCACATGCGCAGCAGCGAGGCATCGTCGGTGCCCAGCACAGCATTGGCATGCTCAATGCATTTGTCCCAGTCGTGGTGGTACAAGTAGATGCGAGCTGCCAGTGCGTGTGCGGCGTGTGTGTTGAAATGGTATTTTGGCGCATCGAAGTAGCTGTCGCTCATGTAGCGCAGTCCTTCTTCCAGGTCGGCAATGATGTGGTCATAGACCTCCTTCACCGACAGTCGCTGATAGTCTTTGAACACCTTCGTCTCTGTCTCCGTGATGTAGGGAATAGACGTTTCCTGGGCACTGATGCTCTCGTCCTTATAAGCCTGAGCAAAGATGTTGGCCAGCACGAAGTGGTCGTAGGCACGCAGCAGCAGAGCCTCGGCGTATGCAGCGCGCATGCGTGGGCTGAGCTGACCATACTGGCTGCGGCTGTTCAGTCCTTGCTTGGCCGCTATGCGGTCGATGGTCTCCAGCACATGGTTCGTGCAGGCAATGGAGTAGAACCATTCCGACCAGATGCGGCCTGGCGAGTCGCTGTCGGTCCAAGTAGCCGTGTTGGCGGGCTCGAAGCGGAACAGCTCGTTGTGCCAGATAGAGCTGCCGTAAGTGGCATAGTTGTAGTGGTTCTCAATCTGCTTGTCGTTGGGGTTCGAGGGCAGGTGAGGCGCGTTGTTGTCAATCAGGTTGTCGCTGCTGAGCTCGCACAGAAACTGGTAGTTGGCATCGGGGTAGGAGCCTTTCAGCAAATCCACCACGTCGTTTTCGGTCTCCAGCTCTTTGCGCTCGTCGGGTTGTTTGTCTAAGAAGTCAGAGCAGGCTGTGAGTGAGAAAACTGTGGCGAAGGCTGCCATCATGCGGCAGCTCACCAAACAGGCTTTCTTCAGATATGTATGCTTGAATGTAGTCATATAATGTTCAATGTTTAATATTCATCGTTCAACGTTCAATGTTCACCGTTCACCGTCCTATATGCCCAGTCTGACCGTGAGCGTGAACTGTTTAGAGAGTGGTGTAGCCACACCACCGGCATTGACGAACTCTGGGTCCATGCCGTTCAGCTTCTTGTCGGAGTAGAGCAGCCAGATGTTGGTGGCATCAAACTTCAGCGAAGCCGTGTGCAGTCCAATCTTGCTGATGAGCTGTGGCGAGAAGTCGTAGGTGAGCGAAATGTTCTTCAGACGAATGAAGTCGCCCTTGGCCACGCGAGCGGTAGAGTAGTTGTAGGCATTGTAGGCCCAGCTGATGTAGCGGTCCTTGTAGTACTGTGCTACCGAGGCAATGGCAGGGATGTCGGTCTTCTTCTCGTCGCCGGGGATGACCCATCGGTTCTTGAACTCCTTAGGCATGGCCGTCTGATCGCTGTAGGCGTAAGAGAACACCGGATCCAGGCGAATCTTGTTGCCGAACGAGTAGGTGAAGAACACGTTCAGTCGCCAGTTCTTCCACTGTAGCGTATTGTTCAGACCGCCGGTGTAGGCAGGTTCCGTAGGACCTTCATACTTCAGGAAGCTCAGCTTGTCGTGCTCCTGAAAGTTGATGTCGGTGGTGGTGATCTGTCCGTTCTCGTTGATGATCTGAGGAATGCCCTCGTCGTTCAGGCCCACAAAGGGGATGGAGAACAGTGAGCGGTGGTCGTATCCCACGAGCGGTGCGCCAGTGGCCACTACGAGGTCGATCACGCGGCTGGTAGCCAGCAGGTCGGTAATCTTTGTCTTCGTGTAAGAGAAGGTGAAGTCAGTGTTCCACTTCCAGTTCTTCGACTTGATGTTCTGCGAAGAGATGGTGACCTCCATACCGTGCGACCTCATTTTGGCATAGTTGGCAAACTTGCGGAGCATGCCGCCGTAGCCGTTGGTGTTCAGATAGCCCATGAGGTCGTGGTTGTTGCGCCAATAGAAGTCGCTGACAATGTTCAGTCGGTTGTCAAAGAAGCCGAGGTCAACACCCAGGTTCCATTCATATTTCTTTTCGAAGGTCAGGTCCTCGTTGCCCATGATGGAGAGTCCCAGGCCAGTCTCCTGCTGGTCGCCCTGCGGGCGCCAGATGTTGGATGCGCCGAACACAGTGTAGGCCGATGCGCGCGATGACAAGTTCTCTGGGAACTCACCCGTGAGCGAGTAGCTCAGACGCAGCTTAGCATACGAGAAGGCATTGTTGGTGTTCTGCTGCAGTTTCTTGAAGAACGGCTCTTCCGACACGTTCCATGCGGGCGACACGTTCCAAGTGGGCAGCCAGCGGGCTTTCGTTGAGCGGCCCAGCTGGTTCGAACCGTCGTAGCGGCCTGTCAGGTTGATGATATAGCGGTCCTTGAAGGCATAGTTCACATTGGCGAAGTAAGCCATGCGGCGGCCCCAAGCGCTGCCACGGCTGGTGAGGGTGGTGCCCTCCTCCTTGGCCTGTTTGTAGAAGGCCGGAGTGATGGTGACCAGCTGGCTGCGGTCATAGTCGATGCCATAGACCTGATTCTCCGACATGGTGCGATCTACGCGGTTGGCCTCCATACCGGCCATCGCATTGAAACGGTGCATGCCGTCCTTCCATGCGGTGTTGTAGGCCACCGTGCCACGGAAGTCGAGCTGCAGCACCTTGTTCTGCGTGTTGATCCAGATGCCGCCCGTAGGCATCACCGATACAGGCAGCGAGTTGGGCTGGTCGGGATCGGTGTAGAGGTAAGTGTTGTTATACATCACGTTCGGGTCGTCCACACCTGCGCGATAAGCCATTGCCTGGTTCGAGGTGTTGAGGATGTTGTGGTCGAGCGTGGTCTTATTGGTACGATACGATCCTAACAGGTTGATTTCCAGTCCCATGATGGGCTTGTACGAAATCTCGCCCTGGAACTTCACGTCCATAGCATCCTTGTCTATATAGTTGTTGTCCAACTCATGGAAGATGTTGAAGTCGGCATAGTTGCGCTTGTAGGTCTGGTTCGGGTCCAGCGTGCGTGCCGTGTTCAGTGCGAAGCTGAACGGGTTGATGTCGAAGTTTCGGCTCACGGCACCGCTCACGAGGTCAACATTCTGGTTCAGTGTGCCGGGTGCTTTCTGATCTACATGGCTGGCATTGGTGCGCAGGGTGAAAGTCACCCATTTCGACAGCTTGAACGATGCGTTCACGTTGGCCGTGAATCGCTTCACATTGCTCGATTTCGTCCAGCCCGGATCCAGCATGGCCGACAGCGAGGCATAGAGATTGGCTTTCTCGGTGCCGCTTGAGATGCTCACCGAGTGGGTCTGCATGATGTTGTTGTTGAAGAGCAGGTCGAACCAGTTGGTATTGCGGAACTCAGCCTGTTGCAGGTAGGCGTTCATGGCAGCATCGGTGTAGGGCAGGCCGAACTTGCCTGTCGATTCGTCGTACTGCTGCATGAGGTTATACATCTTACCATACAGTCCGCTTGACGAACCGTCGGCCAGGGCCGAGAACTCCAGCCATCCTTTCGACTGCATCTCTTTGTAGATGCCCATCTGCTCCTGCGAGTTCGAGATGTTATAGTCTTTGTAGCTGGGCTTCAGTCGGTAGGTGAACTCACCCGTGTAGTTGATGCTGCTCTGTCCGGCACGGCCCTTCTTGGTAGTGATGACCACCACGCCCGACATGGCGCGCGCACCATAGATAGAGGTGGCCGAACCGTCTTTCAGCACGTCGAACGACTCTATGTCGTCTGCGTTCAAGCCTGCTATGGCATTGGAAATCAGTGTCGTGGCATCGCCTGACGAAAGGTCGTCGGAGCTCACGTTCACCACGTTCTCCAGAATCACGCCATCGACCACCCACAGCGGGCCGCTGTTCGAGCCGTAGATGGAGGTGGCACCACGCACCTTGATTTTCGGGGCTGTGCCGAACGTGCTCGACACGTTCTGCACTGACACGCCTGCCACGCGACCTTCCAGTGAGCGGCTCACGTCGGCCACACCGCTCAGCTTGGCCTTGTCGGCATCAATCTTGGCTGTAGCACCCGAGAACATACGCTTGTCCATCTTCTGAATGCCAGTCACCACTACTTCGTCCACCATTGTGGCATCGGAGTGCAGTTTCACAACCATTCCGTTCTTAGGTGTCACTACGCTTTCCCTCATGCCGATGTAGCTGATTTTCAGCTTCTTTCCTTGAGGAACGGTAATGGTGAACTTACCGTCAACGTTGGTGGTCGTTCCCGTGTTCTTCGTACCGTTGATAAGTACCGATGCACCGATAATGGGCTCGTTGTCCTCAGCTGAGAGCACCGTTCCCGTTATCTTGTTCTGGGCAACAGCCGTTCCTATCGTCAGGAACAGGCCCACCAAAAACGCTAATACTTTTTCTTTCATAAGTAACAATTATATTCTTTTTCGTTCTTTTACGTCGTATTTAATAATTTTATGCATGTTCTATGCGTAGTTGTCAAAAAAAGTTGTATCTTTGTTTTCGTGATGACCTCCTCGGGGGAGGTGTACGACAGTCTTCGACTATACGAGTTTGCAAAGGTAGCGTTTTTTTTTAATAAACAACACTTTTTTTATCAAAAACATGCAAATTGCTGTCATTTCTTTACAAAAATCATGGTTTTTAGTAAATTATTTTTAGTTTTATGCAATTTTGAATGATAGACAGAATGACATTGTTTCTAAGACAGAATAACATAAGAACATATATTTTTTCTAAGACAGAATAACATAAGAACATATATTTTTTCTAAGACAGAGTAACAGAAGAACATATATTTTCTAAGACAGAGTAACAGAAGAACATATATTTTCTAAGACAGAATAACATAAGAACATATATTTTGACTTTCGCAAGTTCCACTTGCCTATTGGAGTTTGGGAGTTTAGGAGTATAGGAGTTTGGACGATAGACTGATGGCACCCGCCAATGACAGTAACGACAGCAAGACTAACGTCTAAACTCCAGCGGCTGAAAGCCGCGAAAACTCCTAAACTCCTATACTCCTAAACTTCAAAACTCCTAAACTCAAAAACTCAAAAGCTCAAAAACTCAAAAGCTCAAAAACTCCTCAGACATGCGAAACTTGAATTATATTTTCCATCCTTTATATATATAATAAGGTTTGGGGGAGATTGTGGATTCTTTGGGGAGCTAAATGATTGGTTTCACGGGGCGATTTAGCATAGATGAGTATAAGCAGCTGCAGCGGATTATATAGTCCGCTATAGCCGATTATATAATCCGCTGCAGCTGCTTATGCTGAAATGGCCTAAACCACCCCCGGAAATGTGGCACTTTGCACCGTGAAACAAGGGGATTCTTACTGAAAGTTCTTCAGCAACTCATGGTTGGCTTGCTCCAGCCGCTCGTCATTGAGCTCCTTCACATAAATCATGGTGGTCTGTGGATTGGTGTGGCCCAGTGCCTTCGAGATGACGGCAAGATCAACGCTCGACTTATAGGCGATGCTGGCCCAAGAGTGACGGGCTACGTAGGATGTGAGGTTCTTTTCGATCTTCGCCATTTGAGCCAGTTGCTTCAGCAGGCGGTTGTAGCGATTGAGCTGCAGGTTGTAGTCGTCCTCGTGAGTGAGCAGGGGGAACACGTGGTCGTCGCCGGGGCGCTGATAGCGCTGTATGATGTCCTTCATGCAGGGCTCCAGTCCGATGTTGATGCGCTGTCCCGTCTTCCTTCGGTAGTAGGTGATGCGGTCATTGGCTATCTGCGACTTCGTCAGATGGGCCATATCTACGAAGGGCATGCCCTGGGCATAGAAGCTGAAGAGGAAGAGGTCGCGAGCCAGGTCCAACGGGGTGCCGTGAGGCAGCTCCAGCCGCAGCAGGGCGAGAATGTCAGCCTCGGTGATGGCCCGCTTCTCCGTCTTAGTATTGCTGGTGAACACATCGCTGAAGAACTGGTTGGAAACGGGAATGATGCTCTTCAGCAGCGAACGGAGGGACCGCATGTAGCAGGAAATGGTGTTCAGGCACAGCCCTCGCTCGCGCAGCCAGTGCTGATACGCCTCAATCACTTCGGGCGAAAGCGTCTGCAGCTTCTCCTCCGATCCCAAGAAGTTCAATAGTGAGCGCAGGGCCGTGGCATAGTTGGCCGAAGTCTTGTAGCTCTTGGTGCGCTCGGCACTGGCCAAAGCCTCCTTGATGGCTTTCATCACGTCTTGCCTGATCAGTTGATGGCTGGCCGATTGTGTTGACTCGTCAGCATGGTCATCATGAATATAGACATGTATGTTGACGTTAAGTTCATAGTTCTTTGACATCAGTTTTAGATTATCGAATGGTTACAAAGGTAAATAAAAAATTCCAAAAGACAAGCTATCAGGGGCTGTCAGGAGTCTATGTTGTGAGCAGCGACAGTATTTATGTGCGTGTGTTCAATACCTTCGGACTGAAAGCCAGTCAGCTCTCGATGCCTTCCAACTACAGCAAGTCATACGACATTACCGGCACCCTGACACCGCGACTTCAGAACGGAAAGGTAATTCTGGAACTGGGCATCCTGAGATCGCCCACGGAGGCCATTCCCTTGGGCATTGCTATGCCGACGGTGAACAAGTGGTCGTCGCGTCCTGTCTATTATACCATTGACGGGCGCAGGGTGAGCGATGTCAGCAAGCCGGGACTTTACATCGTGCAGCAAGCAGGTATCACTCGCAAACTGATGGAGAAGTGCCCCGATGCGCTATCAAACCAATGGCGGCTATCTCAGACGATTCCGAGATAGCCGCCATTGGTGTTGTCAATAAGTGGGTATGCGCTATTTTCCAATGAATTTTGCTATGGCAGCGAGGCACTTCTCACTGCTCACAGGCTTCGAGAGAAAGTCGTCGCAACCGGCTTTCAAGGCCAGCTGGCGATCACTGTCGAAGGCGTTGGCCGTCAGTGCAATCACAGGCAGCTCAGGATGAGCCTCCTTGATCTTTGCCGTGGCTTCGAGTCCATCCATGACGGGCATCTTAATGTCCATCAACACGAGGTCGAATCCGCCTTCATCAACCATGTTTACTGCTTCCTGACCGTTCTTGGCACGCTTGAACTGATAGTCGCGACGCAAGATGTAGGTCATCAGAATGTAATTACTGTCGTTGTCTTCTGCTACAAGGATTGTCTTCATAGGTCTTTCGTGTTTAGTACGGGTCACTAAATTTTGCTCTTACTTACTTGTTTGGTAAGTTAAAGAGATACAAAAGTAACGATTTTCTACTAAATACTTTTGTAGTTCTATCATATTTTAACTAATTTTGCACGAGTAGAGTATTTTTATCGTAATTTTATTTATAACTAAAAACAAAATGAATCTGAAACTTATTTCATGTGCCTTTGCCTTTGCTGGCGTATTGTCGGCTCAGGCACAACACGTCATGGAGGTGAAGACGGCCAAGCTTGGTGCGCCTGTTTCCTCTACGATGTATGGCTTGTTTTTCGAGGACATCAACTTTGCTGCCGATGGCGGTCTTTATGGCGAACTGGTGAAGAACCGCTCGTTCGAGTTCCCGCAGTCGTTTATGGGTTGGCGTGTCTTTGGTAATGTTGAATTGAAGAACGACGGTCCTTTCGAGCGTTGTCCGCACTATGTGGTGCTGAGCGATCCTGGTCACAGGGAGCGTCGCACGGGTCTTCAGAATGAGGGCTACTTCGGCATCGGTGTGGAGAAAGACAAGGAGTATCGCTTCTCCGTCTGGGCAAAGGCTCCGAAAGGCAAGTCCCAGATCCGGGTGCAGCTCATCAACGAGCAGGCCATGTATGAGCGCCAAAACTTCTCTGAGGTGAAGGTTGACGTGACGGGCAATGAATGGAAGAAATACACCGTCACCATCAAGGCTACACGCACAGAGCCGAAGGCTAATCTGCGCATCTTCCTCTCCAATGGCAATCCCGTGGCACTGGAGCATGTGTCGCTCTTTCCCGTCGATACTTATAAGGGACGTGAGAATGGCTTGCGTCGTGATTTGGCTCAGGCTCTTGAGGACATGCACCCCGGTGTGTTCCGTTTCCCCGGTGGTTGCATCGTTGAAGGTACTACGCTCGACTCGCGCTATCAGTGGAAGAACACCGTCGGCCCCGTGGAGAACCGTCCGCTGAACCGAAATCGCTGGGAGGACACGTTCGACTATCGTTACTTCGCTGATTACTATCAGAGCTATGGTCTCGGCTTCTTCGAGTTCTTCCAGCTTTGCGAGGACATCAAGGCCGAACCGCTGCCCGTGCTGAGCGTGGGTCTCGCCTGTCAGTTCCAGAATGGCGAGAAGGCTCATGCCAAGATGGATGAGTTGCAGCCGTTCATCGACGACTGTCTGGACCTGATTGAGTTCGCCAACGGTCCTGTTGATTCCAAGTGGGGAAAGATTCGTGCTGAAATGGGACATCCCGAACCCTTCAACATGAAGTACATCGGTATTGGCAATGAGCAGTGGGACACGCCTTACTTTGAGCGTCTGAAGCCTTTCGTGGCAGCAGTGCGTGCCAAGTATCCCAATATCAAGATTGTGGGTACCAGCGGCCCCGACTCAGAGGGCAAGATGTTTGAGAAGGGCTGGGTAGCCATGAAGGAGCAGAAGGCCGACCTCGTTGACGAGCACTTCTATCGTCCTGAGAACTGGTTCCTTGGCACGCCCGAGGCCAAGGCGAAATATGGCAACTGCGGCGCTTTGCGCTATGACAGCTACGACCGTAAGGGTCCGAAGGTGTTTGCCGGTGAGTATGCTTGCCACGGCAAGGGCAAGAAGTGGAACCATTATGAGACATCGTTGCTCGAGGCTGCCTTCATGACTGGTCTGGAGCGCAATGCCGACATCGTGGAGATGGCTACATACGCACCGCTGTTCGCTCACGTTGACGGTTGGCAGTGGCGTCCCGACATGATTTGGTACGACAATTTGCGCATGTTCAAGTCGGTGAGCTACTATGTTCAGCAGATGTATGCCATGAACAAGGGCACGAACGTACTTTCGCTCACCACGAAGGATCCTGCTGATGCCAAGGGCAAGAAGATGGTGCCGGTGGCTGGACAGGAAGGTATGGACGGTCTGTTTGCTTCTTCCGTATTCGATAAGAACACGGGCGAGGTCATCGTGAAGGTGGTCAATACTTCAAAGCAGGCTCAGGACATTCAGGTTAATCTTACCGGCATGAAGGGCGAGCGCACTGCTGAGACACTGACCCTTCAGCACGAAGGTTCTATGGACGATGAGAACACGCTCGACAAGCCTAATAAGATCGTTCCTGTCTCGGGCAGCATGAAGTGCGGCGTGACGGACAAGAAACAGCAGACTGTGCTCAATGACAACGTGCCTGCTATGTCGTTCCGCTTGTATAAAATCAAGAAATGAACCGTGGAACTGAGAACTGAGAACTGAGAGCTGAGAGGTATGGTTAGATTCATGGCTACAAAGTCTAACCATACCTCTCAGCTCTCAGTTCTCAGTTCTCAGTTCTCAGTTTTTATTCTTAACCTTTCAGTTCTCAGCTCTCAGTTCTCGGTTTTTATTCTTAACCTTTCAGTTCTCAGTTTTTATTTTTAACCTCTCAATTCTCGGTTATATTTTAACTTCTCAAAACGGTTTGCGCCAGTTGCACCCTTCTTTCCATCTGGAGCAGCCGTAAGCGGTCTTTCCTTTGATGATATGGCCTTGACCGCATAGAGGACAGGGGGCTCCTTCCAAAATGGTTTCCGTTTGGGAAGGAGCTTCCTTCTTTTTAGTCGTGCGTTGTTTCTTCGGCTTCTCCTCCGTTGCCGCACCGTTCGTCGCAGCCGATGCCGTCTTCTCTCCCTTAGCGTTCTTTTTCTTGGGTGCCTCTTCCACAATGGTCACACGGCGGTTGGTCGGATCGCTGATCACCTGTCGTACAATCTCGCTTACCTGCTGTTTTAGTTCGTCGATAAACACCTGTGCATCATATTTCTTAGCTTCTATGTCGCGCAGCTTCTTCTCCCAGATGCCCGTCAGTTCCGCGCTCTTCAGGAGCTCTTCCCGAATCAGGTCGATGAGCTCCATGCCTGTGGGGGTAGCCACTAAGCGTTTCTTCTCTTTCTTGATGTAGTGGCGCTTGAACAGGGTCTCAATGATGGCAGCGCGAGTTGAGGGGCGGCCTATGCCGTTCTCCTTCATGGCGCGTCGCAGCTCCTCGTCGTCCACCAGCTTGCCGGCTGTCTCCATAGCGCGGAGCAGTGTGGCCTCGGTGTAGTAGGGCGGGGGAGTGGTCCATTTCTCGCTGAGCGTGGGCTCGTGAGGGCCGCTCTCTCCTTTGGCGAAAACGGGAAGTGTGCGCTCTTCGGGGGCGGAGAGCTCTGGGGACTCGGAGTACTCTGAGTTCTCAGAGGGCTCGGAGCGCTCAGAGTTCTCGGAGCTCTCCGCTTTTTTCATCACCACGCGCCAGCCTGGATCCAGGATGGTGCGCCCCGTGACCTTGAACTCCACGGCCTCGGGTGTTCCTTCGCCCACACAGCCCAGAACGGTGGTCTGTGCATACTTGCAATCGGGATAGAACACTGTGATGAAGCGCCGCGCTATCAGGTCATAGACATTGCGTTGCATGTCGGGCAGTCCCTGCGGTGGAATACCAGTGGGGATGATGGCATGGTGGTCGGTCACTTTCGACGAGTCGAACACCTTTTTTGATTTCAGCAGCGGCTTTCCGCCTAATGGCTTCACCAGCTCGGCATAAGGGGCGATACCGGCGAAACGTGTCTGGAACAGACCGTTCATGATTTGCGGACACTTGGCATAGACATCATCGCTCAGGAAAGTCGTATCTACACGCGGATAGGTAGTCAGCTTCTGCTCGTATAACTGCTGAATGAGGTTCAGTGTCATCTCAGCCGAATAGCCGAACTTGCGGTTACAATCTACTTGCAGCGAGGTGAGGTCGTAGAGTGAAGGCGGCGTTTCCTTACCATTCTTCTTCTGCACGTCGGTGATGGTGAAAGGCTTGTCCTTGATGAGGCTGAATGCCTGTTCGCCTTCCTCTTTGCTCGTGAACTTGCCTTTCGTGGCCGTGAAGATGGTATCGCGATAGACCGTGGCCAGCACCCAGTAGGGCTCGGGCTTGAAGTTGTCTATCTCCTTTTGCCGGTTCACAATCAGTGCCAAGGTGGGAGTCTGCACACGACCGATGCTGAGCACCTGTCTGTTCTGTCCGTATTTGATGGTATAGAGACGGGTGGCGTTGATGCCCAAGAGCCAGTCGCCCACTGCACGGCTCAGTCCGGCCATGTAGAGCGTTTGATATTCGTCCTGACTTCTCAGGTTCTGGAATCCCTCGCGGATGGCTTCGTCGGTCATCGACGAAATCCAGAGGCGCTTCACCGGACATTTGGCCTGTGCCTTCTGCATCACCCATCGCTGTATGAGCTCACCCTCCTGTCCGGCGTCGCCGCAGTTGATGATCTCGTCGGCGGCCTGCATCAGCCGTTCAATGGTGGCAAACTGCTTCTTCACTCCCTGATCCTCCTTCAGTCGGATGCCGAAGCGCGGCGGAATCATGGGTAGCACCGACAGGCTCCATGCTTTCCACATAGGGGTATAGTCCTCGGGCATCTTCAGCTCGCACAGGTGACCGAACGTCCACGTCACCTGATAGCCGTTGCCTTCCATGTAGCCGTCGTGTGAGGCCGTTGCGCCCAAGATGCGGGCTATGTCTTTAGCCACACTGGGCTTCTCTGCAATGCAAACTACCATTACCTTTTTTCTTTTTTGGGGTGCAAATTTAGGCAAAAACTACGATTTACAGAGTGGTTTCATGGCGAATTTAAATTTCTTTAGAGGAAAAGAGCTTCCTCTCTCGCTGTATCATTCCTCAATGGGCAGCGGTCTGTGGCTCAGCGGTCGATTGTCTCCTAATGCTTCTCGATGGACAGTGGTCTGCGTCCCAGCGGTCAATCGTCTCCTGCTGGTGCGGCGCTGGCCGTTGCGGGATTGTCGGCCACCCACACCTCCATCTTGTCGTGTCCGCGATGCTTACTTGCAGCGTATGGGATGGCGCGGAATGTCGTCTTGCTCACCTCGCCGTTCTGTTCCACCTGCCAGGCTTCGCCTTCCAGCATCATGATGCCTCCGAGCAAATCAGCCTCGAAGTGCGCTGTGATGGGGGCCGACGGCAGGATAAATTTATTGGATACATGATGGTCGGCCTGATCCTTTCCTTCCAGACAGAACACGATGGGGCCGCGCTCCAGTGCCACCTTTCCGCGCAAGTCCTCGTCATTGTCGTTGGCCTTGATGCGGCGCACGTCCATTGGCAGGTCCAGCTCAATCACATCGCCTTTCTTCCATCTTCGCTTCAGCGTGATGTAGTCGCGTATTTCGGGATAGAACGACCGTTTGTTCACCTTGATGGAGTAGGGGCGCGCACGGTCGGCATAGGTATGGGGCAAGATAGCCGCAGAATGCTGTTTCAGCCACCCTGGCACGCGCAGTTTGAGGACGAACCAGCCGCCTCCCTTGTTGATCCTGATTCGTATTTTCCCGTCCCAGGGGTAGTCGGTGATTTGCTCCAGTTCCACCTTCCCCACGGTGACCTTGCTCTGGAGGTAGAGATTCACGAAGATGGTGGGAGAGAGTTCTGAGGTCTCGGAGTTCTCGGAGCTCTCCCTTACCGCGTAAGCAACCCCCAGTACCGATGCCGCGAGGCTCGGCACGCTGCTCACCACCTCATTATTATATAGCGCGCGCTCGCATACATCTATATATTTGCTCTCGCCCGTGGCCAGAAACATGCGGTAGTTCCGATGCACGTTGGCAATGACGGCGCAGGTCTCGCAGCAGGTTGTGGGGGCGCCTTGTTCGCATTCCTCGGATGCCTGAGAAATACTGTCCGTGCGGTTCACTTCAATACGCGGAGCCCAGAACTGGTCAGAGAGACGAACCTGTGTGGAGGGTATTTCGCTGATGCGTTGCGACAGTGCCGATGCGCAGTAGGCGATGGCAACGGCCAGTGCGACGAGGTGTAGCTTTCCGATATTAGTCATTGATAGAAGCGTTTTACTTTTCTTGCAAAGTAAATAAAAAAAATCCAATTGTGCAAGAAAAATATTATAAAGATACAGAAAACATTCTTTTGCTACAAAAATATGCAAGAATTCGAATGATTTCGTATATTTTACCGAATTAATATGTAACTTTGCGGCCAAAGATACTCATTCCTAAAACGAACATGATGAAACAACGCTTTTTCCGAACAGCCACGTTGGCCGTGCTCTTAGCAGCCATGAGCAGTCAGGCGACTATGGGGCAAGAAGCCTCGCAGAAAACTGACTGGCTCTCCAACATCACCAGTCGCATCACGCTCAATGGCTATGCCCAGGCAGGCTGGTCATATCTGGATTCTAATGGAGAGCCTGTCAACAGCTACAACCTGAAACGCACACTTCTCTGGGCCAAAGCTCGCATCACCGACCGCTGGTCGTTCCTGTTCATGCACGATTTCAGTAGCGTGGTGCAGGAGTTCTACACTGATTATCGTTTCACAAAAAACAAGGAACTGACCGTCCGCCTCGGCCAATTCAAGCATTCCTTTACGATGGAAAATCCCATGTCGCCCACGCAGTTAGAGCTCATCGACGTCTATTCGCAGGCCGTGCTCTATCTGGCAGGCGAGGGCCCTGATCCGCTCAATGGCGTGAACTATGGCCGCGACATGGGGCTGATGGTCTTTGGCGATCTGTTCAATGACGTGCTGCACTATGAACTGGCGCTCATGAGCGGCCAGGGCATCAACCGCAAGGATCGGAACAATCAGAAAGATTTCCTCGCCAAGCTCGAAGTGCGTCCGCTGTCGGGTCTGCGCCTCGTGGCCTCGGGCTATCTGGGCACGGGCAACGCCGTAGGCACGGCAGCCTGGAACCCCGACATCAAGGAGGGCGATAACTATCGTCGTGACCGCGTGAGCGTGGGTGCTGAGTATAAGTTTGCCAACTATGCGGCAAGCCGGTTCAAGGAGGCCCGTCCCGTCAGCCTGCGTGCCGAGGGCCTCATGGGCAAGGACGGCAGCGTGACCTCTCTGGGCGGCTATCTCACCGCCTGTGTGCCGCTCGTCGAGGGCATCGACTTCGTGGCTTCCGGCGATTACTACGACCGCAACAAGGACGTGGCTGGCTGGCGGCAGCTCAATCTGACGGCCGGACTGCAATACTGGTTCTACAAGAAGTGTCGCTTGCAGTTGCAATACACGCGCTGCATCTGCGGTTCCCAGATAGCCGACGGCGACTATAACTGGGTGCAGGCTCAGGTACAGGTAGCATTTTAAATTAAGGGTGTTTTTTCAATGTTTATCAAAGTTCTTCTCACCATTATCTTTCTGGCCGTGATGGTGGCAGTGGGAGTCTATTCCCGCAAACAGGCCAGTTCGGTTGATGGGTTCGTGCTGGGCGGTCGCTCCGTAGGCCCGTGGCTCACCGCCTTTGCCTATGGCACCAGTTATTTCTCGGCAGTGGTCTTTGTGGGCTATGCCGGACAGTTCGGATGGAAGTATGGCCTCTCCTCTACGTGGATCGGCATCGGCAATGCCCTCATCGGCTCGTTGATGGCCTGGCTCGTGCTGGGGCGGCGCACCAAGCTGATGACGCAGCACATTGAGAGCCGCACCATGCCCGACTTCTTCGGCACTCGGTTCGACAGCCAGGGCCTGCGTGTCGTAGCCTCCGTCATTGCCTTCGTGTTCCTCATTCCCTACACGGCAGGAGTCTATAAAGGCATCTCCACGCTCTTCGAGATGGGGTTCGGCATCCCATACGAATATTGTGTGGTGATCATGGCGCTCCTCACTGCAGTCTATGTCATTCTGGGCGGTTACAAGGCTACGGCCATGAACGACTTCATTCAGGGTATCATCATGCTCTTCGGCATTGTGGCGGTGATCATTGCCGTTGTCAATGTGCAGGGCGGTCTCACCACCGCCGTGAGCAAGCTGGCTGCACTGCCTGCCGACGGCGCTCCCGATGTGAACGGTGGCTTTGCCTCCTGGTTCGGGCCTGACCCGTGGAACCTGCTCGGAGTGGTCATCCTCACTTCGTTAGGCACGTGGGGACTGCCACAGATGGTGGGCAAGTTCTATAGCATCACCGATGAGAGCGCCATTCGTCGCGGCACCATCATCAGTACCGTCTTTGCGCTTATCGTGGCCGGTGGCTGCTATTTCCTTGGCGGCTTCGGTCGCTTGTTCGGCACGCCGCCCCTGCTGCCCAGCGGCAAGCTGGCTTTCGACAGCATCGTGCCGTCAATGCTCGTCACGCTGCCCGACGTGCTCATCGCCTTAGTGGTGCTGCTGGTGCTTTCGGCCTCCATGTCCACACTGGCTTCGCTTGTGCTCACGTCGTCGTCAACCATGACCCTCGACCTCATTTATCGCGACAAGAAATCGCTGCCGGGCGAGGTGCAGGAAGGCAACATCGACGATGAGGTGTCGGAGAAGGTGGAGCGCCGCAAGGTGGTGGTGATGCGTGTGCTGATCGTGTTCTTCATCGTCATCTCGCTCATGATAGCCCTCAATCCGCCCACGTTCATTGCCCAGCTCATGGGCATCTCCTGGGGGGCCTTGGCAGGAGCTTTCCTTGCTCCGTTCATGCTGGGGCTCTACTGGCGCGGCGTGACCACGGCTTCGGTCTGGGCCTGTTTCGTCTGGGGCGTAGGTCTCACGGTGGTCAACATGCTCCTTGGCAACCCCATTAATCCCATCAACTGCGGTGCCATCGCCATGCTGGGCGGCTTCCCCGTCGTATGGCTCGTCAGTCTGCTGACACCCAAAATGGACGGACAGAAAGTCAGCCAGATTTTTGAGTGCTATCAATGAAAATGACGCGAAAATGAGGTCTGTCTTATTCTCAACATTTCGAACTATACCATCACGCAGGTGGGCTTGTCAATGGAGGATATGTAGTTTTGTTAATGCCCACTATACTATAAGTTTGCAAAACAGATGAAACAGATGTTTTGCAAACTTATAGTAAGTATGATACCTTTTTATTTTCCTATCAGCGCGAGAATGGCCTTTGCATCCTCGTCGCCCTCGGCAGCTTCCTTGCGCAGCTCGGCAAGGATTTCCTTTCCGCCATTCTCGTTGCTCACCGCACGTTTCAGCCATTTCTTGGCCTGTGCCTTGTCGGCGGCTATGCCTTTGCCCTTCAGATAGGCTTTGCCCAGTGCATATTCAGCATCGGCATTCTCCTGTGCAGCCGCTTTCTTGAACCATTCCACGGCTTTCTTGCGGTCCTTGGCCACGCCCTCGCCGTCTTTGTAGCAGTCGCCCAGCTCATATTGTGCCTTGGCATAGCCCTGTTTGGCCGACTTCTCATACCACTGGAAGGCCAGCTGTTCGTTCTCGCTTGTGCCGCGTCCCTTTTCGTAGCAGCGTCCCAGCCGGTACTGTGCTTTCTTGTGGCCTTTCTCTGCGGCGGCCTTCAGTTTGGGGAATGCCTCGGTGTAGTTCTTGGCATCATAGAGTTTCTTACCCTCTTCGTAGAGTCTGTCTGCACTTTGTGCACTTGCTGTGAGGCTTATCAGCGCCATCAGCATGAATAGTAATCTTTTCATGAGTTACAGTTTTTATGTCTTTTATTCAAATATCACTAAATGACTGCATTGGTAATTTCTTAGCTTCTTCGTCGGTATAATCGGGTTTCTTTTTAATCATAAATATAAATAAGAAAGGTTTTCGCATTGAAATGAACGAGGCAAAGATATAGCAAAAAATCGGAATAGCCAAACTTTGTTCTGAGATTTTAGTCATTTCTTAGTGCAATCTTTCATGAATGAGGGGGCGAATCGCCTTAATCATGGGGGCGATTTAGGTCATTTCAGTATAAGCAGCTATAGCGGATTATATAATCGGCTATAGCGGACTATATAATCCGCTATAGCTGCTTATACTCATTTAACCTAAATGCTCCCTTCATCGCGGCTCTTTTCTACCGCGAAACAAGGCATTTTTTCCCGTCATTGGATAGGAAATGAATCATGAAGCACAATAGATTCGTAAGAAATACCGTTTTTAAAGAAAAAATGAACAATGAGTAGATTTTTTGTATTTCTTTTTGTAGTAACATCAGTTATCGCTTGTTCAAACGATACTGATCCTGTGAACAACAACCCCGTATTGCTCCCAACAGGCGGCGATACAATCCTGTCGCATGAGCAGTTTAATACAGGTAAGTTGCTTTCTATAGATGGTGGTAATCTGCATATAGCCTATACTTATGATGAGCAGGGGCGGGTTGTAGGCTATGAGAAAAATGATTCTTCTAATGGAATGATGGTGAAAAAGAATCAGGCCAGTTACGAATACGGGGATAATCGCATCTTTGTGAAAAGCCATGAATTTGAAGAGTGGCCTGAGGGCGTTGTCCACAATTCTGAAAGGAATGTGATGAAATATGACACTTTGTTTATGGTCAATAACAGAGTAGATAGTTGTGCTGGCGTTTTAGATGGTACATGTTTCTTCTATAAGTTTGAATATGACAATCAGGGGAGACTCATATCTCTCAAAAACGACAATGTCTTGCGTGATAACATGGGGCGGTTGAGGGAGACCCCTTGGTACTCAGAATTCTATACTTTGGAATGGGAGAATGGAAACGTAGTAAAAAAGAAAGTGGTCATACCGACAAGGGGTGAAACGAGTGAATGGAATTATAACTATTCTTCGTTGAAAGGTTCGTTTACGCTAAGCGATGTAAGAGTATTCGTCTTTGATCTCGAACCTTTGTTTGCCGAAGGCTATTTTGGTGTGTCCTGCACGAACCTGTTGTTGAGTGTTGAATCAAGCACTGAAATAGGCAATAAAACTTATAAGACCAAATGTAATTACGAATATGAATTAGATTCCCTGCAAATGATAAAGGTGCTAAGGGAAACGTGGTCTAATCAAGATAGGAGCAGCACAGGGGAGTTTAAGATAAAGTGGAAATAGGAGCAGATGTGTTCAAGCTGCCCTGCTGTCAAGACATAAAATTCTCATTAAAATTATTTAACCACAAAAAAACGCATCCTCGTCACCCTCGGCTGCTTCCTTGCGCAGCTCGGCGAGGATTTCCTTTCCGCCATTCTCATTGCTCACCGCACGTTTCAGCCATTTCTTGGCCTGTGCCTTGTCGGCGGCTATGCCTTTGCCCTTCAGATAGGCTTTGCCCAGTGCATATTCAGCATCGGCATTCTCCTGTGCAGCCGCTTTCTTGAACCATTCCACGGCTTTCTTGCGGTCCTTGGCCCCGCCCTCGCCGTCTTTGTAGCAGCGGCCCAGCCGGTACTGTGCTTTCTTGTGGCCTTTCTCGGCGGCGGCCTTCAGTTTGGGAAATGCCTCGGTGTAGTTCTTGGCATCATAGAGTTTCTTACCCTCTTCGTAGAGCCTGTCGAATCAGTGGGGGTATTCGCCCTGATAGTGGGGGCGATTTAGGCCATTTCAGTATAAGCAGCTGCAGCTGCTTATACTGAAATGGCCTAAATCATCCCTTCGTTACGGGGCCTTTCTACCATGAAACAGGACGATTCAGCGGTTGATTTCAATATGCATGGCTGGTCATGTTAATATGCGTGACCGGTCATGTTAATATGCATGGTCGGTCATGAGCTCGTCCTTGTCCAGTTTCTTCGCATCAATCTTGCGCCAGCAATACACGATGTAGGCCAGCACGAAGGGCACGAGGAACGACACGTAGAACATGGTGCGCAGCGTGAACTCACTGCTGCACGAGTTGGCAATGGTGAGCGACGACTGCAGGTCGGCTGTCGAGGGATAGTAGGCCGTGTGGTTCCATGCAGCGGTGAGCAGCAGCGGCAGCACGGTGAGCACGGTGCCGATGCCTGCCGGCCAGATGCCTCTGAACATTGAACATTGAACGTTGAACGTTGAACATTTGTTGCCAAAGGCTTCGGTGGCTATGCCCCACAGCACGAGTACTACGCCTGCGATGAACAGCAGGGCCAGTGGCCACATCTCCATGAAGTTATGCAGATACTTGTACGGCTCCATGTAGATGAGGCCCTCGTCGTTGTAGGCATAGCCGTCCTTGAGCAGCAGGTGAACGAGGAAGGCCACGAAGAGCAGCAGGAACGGAACGGCTGCACCGATGAGGCGCACAGAGCCACGCGCACGTATGTCCTCGTCGTTCACGTTGTTCATCACATAGAGGATGCCTAACGTGCGCGCCAGGAACATCACGGCCAGTCCGAACACGAGCACCCAGGGATTGAGCAGCGCGTCGAGACCGTGGGAGGCATTGGCCCAGCGGCTGATGGCCTCGCCCTGTCCCTCTAAGAGAAGGGGCGACATCAGCGTGCTCTTGTCAACAATGAAGTTGGCACCCTCAAAGAAGGTGGCTACGGCGGCTCCTAACAGGAACGGGCCGAGCAGGCCGTTGAGCACAAGGAAGAACTGGAACGTGCGTTTGCTGAGGAGATTCCTTGCCCAGGCCAAGCGGCCAGAGGCCGGGCCGTCCAGCTTGCTCTGGAACTCATAGCTCACGGCTTGCAGCACGAACGTGAACAGAATGAGCATCCACAGCCAGTAGGCGCCGCCAAACGAGGTGCTGTAGAACAGGGGAAATGAGGCGAAAAACGCGCCGCCGAAGGTGACGAGCGTGGTGAACGTGAACTCCCACTTGCGGCCAGTGGAGTTGATGACGAGGCGCTTGCCCTCCTCGGTCCAGCCGAGTGAGCGCATGCACGAGTTGGCTCCCTGCACGAAGAGCAGGAACACGAGTATTGCACCGAGCAGTGAAACGATGAAACACCAGTAATGTTGTAGGAAGTTGTAGGTCATAGCTGTGATGGGTTTTGGGGGGCTTATAGGGACCTATGCGGCGGGTCCTTTCTTTATTTGTTTTAAGAGAATACCGATCTCAACGGCCAGCATGGTGGTGAAGAGAATGAGGAAGAGGATGAACGTGACGGCCACGCTCGATGAGTGCAGATCGCTGACGGCGGCCCAGGTGGGCAGCATGTCCTGAATGGTCCAGGGCTGACGACCGAATTCGGCCACGAGCCAGCCGCTCTCACTGGCGATGTAGGACAGCGGCAGCAGGGCGATGGCCAGCCAGTAGTGCCATGCAGGCAGGGCATCGGCCCCCACAGTGTCGGCCTGCGTCTCGTGAATCAGACCGAATGAGGCCAACAGGCGGCGCGTGATGATGGTGACGTAGGGGATGCGGAACGACGTGAGCACCAGTACGGCAAAGAACAGAATGAACAGGCAGCCGGCTCCCACCATGATGCGGAACGCCCAGAAGTTGACGGGCACGTAGGGCACTACCTCGCTCCTGTCACGGATGTAGCCGTAGCCGAAGTAAGGCATGTTGGCGGTGAGCGTAGCGAGCAGCGTTGAGAGCTCTTCATCGCTGGCTCCACCGGCCTTGGCCTTGCGATAGTCGGCCAGGGTCTGAATGGCCACTCTGCCGCGCTCCATCTTCTCCTCCACCGAGGGCTCGCGTGTGCCGTCGGGTAGGGTATAGCCGTTCAGCAGGTCGTTGATGCCCGGCACGTAGCCCTTCGGGTCGTTGGTGGCCATGATGCTCAGCGCGTAGGGCATGTCAATCTTCAGCGGAGCCGACTGCTCGTTGGCATAGTCGGGCTGGCGGAAGGGATTCACCCAAGCCACAGCGGTGAGTCCCTGCTCGGTGCCGCCATTGTAGAGCGCCTCCATCGCAGCGAGCTTCATGGGCTGCACCTTGGCCACCTGCTGACCGGAGATGTGGCCGGTGAAGGCCGCGCCCAGTGAGGCCACCAGTCCCACGATGCTGGCTATCCTGATGCTCTCCACGGCCAGTCGCTTCTCACGCTTCTTCAGGAGATACCAGCTGCTGACGGCCACCACGAACACGGCTCCGATGATCCAGGCCGAGATGACCGTGTGGCAGAACTTGCCCACGGCAAAGGGCGAGAAGGCCACGGCAAAGAAATCGACCATCTCGTGGCGCATGGTGTCGGGATTGAACTCGCACCCCACGGGGTACTGCATCCAGGCATTGGCCACCAGAATCCACCAGGCTGAGAGGGTGGCACCCAGGCCGGTGAGCCATGTCGAGGCCAGATGGAAGCCTGCAGACACCTTCTTCCATCCGAAGAACATCACGGCCACGAACGTGCTCTCCATGAAGAAGGCCAGGATGCCCTCGATGGCCAGCGGAGCTCCGAAGATGTCGCCCACGAACCAGGAGTAGTTGCTCCAGTTCGTGCCGAACTCAAACTCGAGAATGATGCCAGTGGCAACGCCCATGGCAAAGTTGATACCGAAGAGCTTCTGCCAGAACTGGGCAGTCGTCTTCCAGAATTCGTCCTTCGTGCGATAGTAGCACGTCTCGGCAATGCCCATGATGACGGCCAGACCGAGGGTGAGCGGCACGAAGAGCCAGTGGTAGATGGCCGTAAGGGCAAACTGTGCGCGTGACCAGTCAATGGTGCCTGCGTCGATGGTTAAGAGGATGTTTTGCATATTGTTTTAGGGTTTTGGGGTTTTAGAATGGGGCTTATAGGTCTTATGAGTCTTATAGGTCTTATGGGTCTTATAGGTCTTATAGGACTTATGGGCCTTATGGAACCTATGGTGGTGCTCTACGGAGCCTGTCTTTCTACCAGCTCTGAAGCAACAAAGTCGTCTTCCTCCCCACTCTCGGCGTGCTGGCCGATGTAGTTGGGGAAGAAGAAGACTTTGAGTATGGCAAACATGATGAATAGCTTGATGGCAATAATGAGCCAAAGCGTCTTTCCCAACGTCATGTTGCGAAATCCATCGTAGTATAAATCGAAGACTCGATAAAGAAAACTGTCTTTACGCATAGGCATCGTGCAGATGGTTGATGCGGCAAAGATATGTATTTTCTGCGAAACTTCCAAATTATAGGCTACGAAAAGTGAGATCACTATCTTACTGGCTGGGACTAACTGGGACTGACTGGGAGTGGCTGGGATTATCTCCCCTCCCTTCCGCGTGCCCGTACATTTTTTATATTAATTATCGTGACTCTTCGCGAATTAATGTTACAACTTTTTGTATATTCGCGAAAAAACTTGTAATTTTGCGCCCGAATATTCGAATATTGATTGAACAAAAGGATGAAGAAGACATGGTTCATTGCCGCTATCGCGGCGGTGGTGTTGTTGGCAGGTATCGCCGTCTGGCTGTTCCTGAACCTGCAGGAACAGAAGGTTGCCAACCAGGAAATGCAGGAACTGGCCCTGCTGGACAAACAGGAAATGGAGAACGAATATGAGCGCTTCACGCTGCAGTACAGCGAGATGATGACTCAGATCAACAACGACTCGCTCGTGGCCCAGCTCACGCAGGAGCAGTTGCGCACACAACAGCTGCTGGAGGAACTGAAGAAGACCAAGGAAACCGACGCACGCGAGATAGCACGGCTGAAGAAGGAACTGGCCACCGTGCGTGACGTGCTGCGCTCGTTCATCCGACAGGTGGACTCGCTCAATCAGGTGAACGAGACCCTGCGCAGCGAGAACTCGCAGATACGCGACGAGCTGGCAGAGAGCAACCGGCAGAACGTGAACCTGGCCTCGGAGAAGGCATCGCTCAGCGAGAAGGTGGCCATCGCCGCACAGCTGGATGCCACCGGCATCACCATGACACCGCTGAACAAGCGCAACAAGGCCGCGAAGAAGATGAAGGACTGCAAGCAGATTCAGGTGAGTTTCAGCATCGCCAAGAACGTGACGGCCACCAACGGGCAACGCACACTCTACGTGCGCATACAGACCCCGAACGGCGACGTGCTCACGGGCGGCACCTTCCAGTATGAGAACCGGCAGATAGAATACTCGATGAAGAAGACCGTGGAGTATGCCGGCGAGGAGATGAGCGTGCAGACCTACTGGGACGTGAACGAGTACCTCGGGGCAGGCGACTACCGCGTGAGCATCTTTGCCGACGGCAACATGATCGGGACGAAGACCTTCACGTTTAAGTAAAACAGAAATAATTCAAGTTTTGGAGGTCTAAGGAGTTTAGGAGTTTGGGAGTATAGACAGTTGGAACTTACGAAAGTTAAAATAAATAACATCAAAAAAAGCGAAATGACGAACAAACGTTTCTTGCTGAAAGCGCTGGGACACGGCAGCGGAGCCCATCCGGCGGCAGCCCGATGGGCAGGCCGCGTTGTGGGCGCATGGCTGCTGACGGCAGCACTGCCTGTGCAGGCACAACAACTGCTGAGCCTGGACAGCTGCAGGGCAATGGCGCTGCGCAACAACAAGCAGATGGAGGCCGCCCAACTGAGACAGGACGTGGCCAAGAACATCCGCAAGTCGATGCGCACAAAGTATCTGCCACATATCTCGGCGGTGGGTACCTATCAGTTCACCAGTGAGGAAATCTCGCTGCTGAACAACGACCAGAAGACGCTGCTCTCGAACATGGGCAACAGCGCCGTGAACGGAATACAGAACTACGCACAACAGATCGGGGCCGACCTCGTGGCAAGCGGGCTGCCTGCCTCGCTGGTGCAGACCATCGGGACGGCAGTGCACACCGAGGCTGCACCCTTAGAGACCGCACTGGCCAGCAAGCTGAACGGCGTGGGCCGCGAGATCGTGGATGCCTTCCACACCGACACGCGCCACGTGTGGGCCGGATCCATCATGGCCGTGCAGCCCGTGTTCATGGGCGGCAGCATCGTGGCCATGAACAAGATGGCCACACTGGGCGAACGGCTGGCCGAGAACACCACTGAGGCCAAGCGGCAGAACGTGATCTACACCGTGGACCAGACCTACTGGCAGGTGGTGTCGCTCAAGCACAAGAAGAAGCTGGCCGAGAGCTACTTAGCGGTGGTGAAGAAACTGGACGGCGACGTGCAGAAGATGATCAAGGAGGGCGTGGCCACACGCAGCGACGGACTGAGCGTGAGCGTGAAGGTGAACGAGGCCGAGATGGCAGTGCAGAAGGTGAACGACGGACTGGTGCTGTCGAAGATGCTGCTCTGCCAGATGATAGGACTGCCCATGAGCGAACAGGTGACACTGGCCGACGAGGACAAAGACGACCTGGGCGCACTCACGCTGGCACCGCAGGCCAACGTGGAGCAGGCACTCGAGAACCGCCCCGAGCTGAAGATGCTGGACAACACCGTGGCCATCGCCAAGCAGGGCACCAACCTGCTGCGCGCAGGCTACTATCCGCAACTGGCCCTGACGGGCGGCTACGTGGTGAGCAATCCCTCGCTGCAGAACGGCTTCGAGCGCAAGTTCAGGGGCTTCTGGAACGTGGGCGTGCTGCTGCGCATACCCCTGTGGAACTGGGGCGACGTGATGTATAAGGTGCGCGCATCGAAGAGTGCCGCCGCCATCGTCAACCTGCAGCGCGAGGAGGCCCGCGAGAAGATTGAGCTGCAAGTGAACCAGGTGGCCTTCAAGGTGGAAGAGGCCAACAAGCGACTGGCAATGGCCGAGGCCAGCGTGAAGAAGGCCGACGAGAACCTGCACACGGCCAACGTGGGATTTGCCGAGGGCGTGGTGACCCCCACCATCGTGATGGAGGCACAGACAGCCTGGCTGCAGGCCAAGTCGCAGAAGATAGATGCCGAGATAGCCGTGAAGATGAGTCAGGTGGATCTGCAGAAGGCACTCGGCTCGCTCCAATAACACATAGAACTTTATTATTATCATTTAGAACTGATCACAACATATCATGTCAGCAACAACGCAACATAAAAACATTCTGTATGCAATCTTGGGATTCGCAACAGTAGTAGCCCTGGTGGCCCTCATCGGCTTTTTCACACTGGGACGCGACCCTGAACTGATTCAGGGACAGGTAGAGGTGTCGGAATATAGAGTGTCGAGCAAGGTGCCCGGACGTATTCTGGAGATTAGAGTGAAGGAAGGCGACTTCGTGAAGGCCGGCGACACACTGGCCATCATCGACGCACCCGAGGTGCGCGCCAAGATGATGCAGGCACAGGGCGCCGAGGCCGGCGCACAGGCACTGGACCAGATGGCACGCAACGGCGCCCGAAAGGAACAGGTGCAGGCCGCCTATCAGCTGCTGCAGAAGGCCAAGGCCGGACTGGAGATAGCCGAGAAGTCATATAACCGCGTGCAGCGACTCTACGACGAGGGCGTGATGAGCGCACAGAAACGCGACGAGGCATTTGCCAACTACAAGGCCATGCAGGCCACGGAAAAGGCCGCACAGAGCCAGTATGACATGGCACTGAACGGCGCGCGCAGGGAAGAGAAAGCTGCCGCAGAGGCACAGCTGAACCGCGCCAAGGGAGCCGTGCAGGAGGTGAACAGCTACATGGGCGAGACCGTGCAGCTGGCACAGATGGACGGCGAGGTGAGCAGCATCTATCCCAAGATAGGCGAGCTCGTGGGCACGGGCAGCCCCATCATGACCATCTCGATGATGAACGACATGTGGGGCACGTTCAACGTGCGCGAAGACCAGCTCAACGGCATGCAGGTGGGCACCGAGTTCACCGCATTCGTGCCCGCCTTCGACAAGGAGGTGAAGATGAAGGTCTATCACATGAAGGACCAAGGCTCCTACGCCGTGTGGAAGGCCACGAAGGCCAACGGACAGTATGACCTGAAGACGTTTGAGGTGAAGGCCCGTCCTACGGAGAAACTCGAAGGACTGCGCCCGGGTATGTCGCTCATCATCAAATAAATGGAATATCTAAAGCAGATATACAGGATTCTGATGCGAGAGCTGCTGATTCTGAGGAGGAATCACATCTATCGCTTCTGCATGGTGGCCTTCCCCATCCTGGTGACGGTGTTCTTCACCAGTTTGATGGACGACGGACTGCCCACCAGCATGCCCGTGGGCGTGGTGGACCTGGACAACACCTCGACCACACGCGCACTGACACGCAGGCTCGACGGATTCCAGATGTCGCACGTCGTGGCCCACTATCCCAGCGTGACCGAGGCAAGAAAGGCCATACAGCGCAACGAGATCTATGCCTTCCTATATATTCCGAAAGGCACGACCGACAACCTGCTGGCCAGCCGACAGCCGAAGGTGTCGTTCTACTACTCCATGACCTCGCTGGCCGCCGGATCACTGCTGTTCAAAGACCTGAAGACCATCTCGACACTGGGATCGGCTGCCGTGGGACAGGCCACGCTACAGGCACGCGGATTCACCAATGCGCAGATACAGACACTGCTGCAGCCCATCAGGATAGACCTGCACCAGATAGCCAACCCCTGGACCAGCTACAACGTCTATCTCACCACGATGATCGTGCCGGGCATGATCATGCTGTTCATCTTCCTCATCTCAGCCTACTCGCTGGGCACGGAGCTGAAGTTCGACTCGGGCAAGCTGTGGATGCGACTGGCGCACGACAACATCTATGTGGCCATGCTGGGCAAGTTCCTGCCACAGACCATCATCTGGCTGGCCATCGTCTATGGCTACCAGTACTACGTGTTCTACCATCTGGGATTCCCCCATCTGGGCTCGCCCCTGATGCTGGTGCTGCTGGGCCTGATACAGGTGCTGGCCAGTCAGGGCTTCGGCATCTTCGCCTTCGGCCTGATGCCCTCGCTGCGCATGTCGATGAGCGTGTGCTCGCTGTGGGCCGTGCTCAGCTTCTCAATGGCCGGATCGGCCTTCCCCGCAATGGGCATGGACGGGCCGCTGCAGTCACTCACGTGGCTCTTCCCCCTGCGCCACTACTACATGATCTATCAGATCTGTGTCTTCAACGGCTTCCCGCTGTTAGAGGCATGGTTCCATTTTGCCGCGCTGGTGGCCTTCACACTGCTGCCGTGGTTCGTGGTGAGTAAAATAAAGAATGCAATGCTTACTTATGTCTATATTCCATAACGCATACGAGGCCCTGCAGGATGCCTGCTACATCTGGCGGCAGGAAATGAGACAGGTGGTGAAGGACGAGGGCGTGCTCATCTTCTTCATCATCGTGCCTATCATCTATCCGCTCCTGTACTCCTGGATCTATAATAACGAGGTGGTGCACGAAGTGCCCGTGGTGGTGGTCGATCAGTCGCACTCGTCGCTCTCGCGCCAGTTCATACGCATGTGCGATGCCTCGCCCGACGTGAACGTGGCCTGCTACGCGCAGGACATGGAGGAGGCCAAGTCGCTGGTGAGCCGGCAGATTGTGAAGGGCATCTACTATATTCCAAGCGACTTCGACAAGAACGTGAACCGACTGCAACAGGGCGTGATCAGCGTGTATTGCGACATGAGCCTGATGCTCACCTATAAAGCCCTGTTCCAGACGGCACAAATGGTGAGCATGCAGATGGGAGCGGAGATCAAGACCAAGCTGGGCGGGCGCTATACGCACCGCGAAGAGGTGATAGCGGCCAAGCCGCTCGACTATGTCGAAGTGCCTATCTTCAATCCCTCGGGCGGCTACGGCTCGTTCATCCTGCCTGCCGTGCTCATCCTGATCCTGCAGCAGACGCTGGTGCTGGGCATCGGCCTCTCGGCTGGTACGGCCCGCGAGGAGAACCGCTACGGGCTGCTCATACCCGTGAACAAGCACTATCACGGCATGTTCCGCATCGTGCTGGGCAAGGCGATGTGCTACTTCATGATCTATGCCGTGATGGGCGCATGGCTCGTGGCGGGCGTGCCTTATCTGTTCAGCTTCCCGCAGTTGGCCACATGGCAGACGCTGCTGGTCATCATGGTGCCTTACATCCTGGCCTGCATCTTCTTCGGCATGACCGTGTCGTGCATGGTGAAGTATCGCGAGAACGTGATGCTGCTCATGGTGTTCATATCCATCCCCTTGCTGTTCATGACGGGCATCAGCTGGCCGCAGTCCAACATCCCGGGCGTGTGGCAGGGCGTGTCGTGGCTCTTCCCCTCGACCTTCGGCGTGAAGGCATACGTGCGACTGAACTCAATGGGTGCCTCGCTGGGCGACGTGCTCATGGAGTATCGCATCCTGTGGCTGCAGGCTGCCCTCTACTTCGGTCTGGCCCTCATCGTGTATCGCTACCAGATTCACCTAGCCCACCAGGACGTGCGCGAACGACTGGCCGAGAAGAAGGCTCAGAAGAAAGCAAGAAATCAGAAATAATTTAGGTTTCGGACAGAAATTACTATGCATGGTTTTTTCGGACAGAAATTACTATGCATAGTTTTTTTCGGACAGAAATTATTATAATTAGTATAATTTTTTTTCACAAAACATGTCTTCGGTAATGAGTAGAAGAAATTATACTAATTATAATAATTTCTGTCCCCAAAAAACAATTACTGAGGAAATTATACTAATTATAATAACTGAAGTTTCCCTCCTTTTTTATTTGTCAAGAATTAGAGAGTTAGAGAATTTTTTCTTTTATTTGAATTATTGGGAATTTGAGAAGAAATGGCAAGCCATTTCAGTCCGCATGGTTCAGTCGCTGGCGACGGATAATTCCTAATAATTCTCTTCTTTGCAATTACAATTCTCAAATTCTCTAATTCTTGATAAATAATATCTTAACATTCGTTATTGGGATGGGAAACTCCAGTTACTTACTTAAGCTTCCCCTCCTTTTTTTTGTCAAGAATTAGAGAGTTAGAGAATTTTCTTTTATTTGAATTTTATTGGAATTTGAGAAGAAATGGCAAGCCATTTCCATTTCAGTCCGCATGGTTCAGTCGCTGGCGACGGATAATTCCTAATAATTCTCTTCTTTGCAATTAAAATTCTCAAGCTCTCAAATTCTTGACAAATAATAACTTAACATTCGTTATTGGGATGGGAAACTCCAGTTGCTTACTTAAGCTTCTCACCCTTTTTATTTGTCAAGAATTAGAGCGCTCGACCTTTGGTCGCTTTGCTTGCAAAGAATGAGAGAATTCATGACCAAAAACATGTTTTGTGGAAAAATTATATTAATTATAATAATTTCTGTCCGAAAAAAAGTAATTTCTGTCCGAAACCCTTCAGCGGAAAAGCTGAAGGAAAACATCTGCTCCATCTGCTCCCTTTCCAAACGCTTGATAATCAAAGCAATGAAAACTGGGAGCAGATGGAGCAGATGTTTTGCAAACTTTATGATAATAAGAGTCTTTTAGTCCTGTAGTCCGCTGCAAGAAAAATAATTGACTAATAAGAGTCTTTTAGTCCTGTAGTCCGCTGCAAGAAAAAACGATTGAAGCTTGGCCCCGAACCATGGAAGTAGCTACTTCGTGCCCACGATCTTGGTCTTCGGCAGCTCCTTGTTGCGACGGTTGACCACCGTGACCACGGCCTGCGCCAGGTTCAGGAAAGCCTGCCCCGTCATGGTATCGACCTTGGTAGCAGCCGGGGCACCGGCATCGCCACTCTCGCAGATGCTCTGGACAAGCGGGATCTGTGCCAGCAGAGGCACCTGCATCTCCTCAGCCAACTGCTTGCAACCCTCCTTGCCAAAGATGTAGTACTTGTTCTCGGGCAGCTCGGCAGGCGTGAACCATGCCATGTTCTCCACCAGTCCGAGGATGGGCACGTTCACTTTGTCGTTGCGATACATGTCGATGCCCTTGCGTGCATCGGCCAGTGCCACCTGCTGCGGAGTGCTGACGATGATGGCACCTGTGATGCTGAGCGTCTGCAGCAGAGTGAGGTGAATGTCGCTCGTGCCAGGAGGCGTGTCAAGAATGAAATAGTCGAGCTCGCCCCAGTCGGCATCGGCAATGAGCTGCTTGAGCGCATTCGTGGCCATGCCGCCGCGCCAGAGCGTAGCCGTGTCGGGATTGACGAAGAACCCGATGGAGAGCAGCTTCACGCCGTACTGCTCAACCGGCTCGATCAGGTCGCGGCCATCCACATTGACAGCGTATGGACGGGCATCCTCGCAGTGGAACATCTTAGGCATGGAAGGACCGAAGATGTCGGTGTCGAGCAGACCCACCTTGTAGCCTAGACGGGCCAAGGCAATGGCCAGATTGGCCGAGACGGTGGACTTGCCCACGCCGCCCTTGCCCGAGCTCACGGCCACGATGTTCTTCACCTGCGGCAGCAGCTTGTCGAGCTCAGGACGGGGCTTCGACTTGAACTCGGTGGCAATCTCCACCTTGATGTCCTTGGCTACATGGTAGTGGATGGCTGCCTCGGCAGCCTTCACGGTGGATTTCAGGAACGGATCGGTGTCGCGCGGAAACTCCAGCACAACACCAACTTTCCAGTTCATTCCCTCTACAGGGGGATCGAGGGGAGCGACAGTAGGCGTGTCGGCCAGCATGCCGCTTTCAATCAGATTCTTCTTCGTGCCGGCATAAGTGACGGTGGCCAGCGCATCGATGATCAGTTGGGGATATAATGTCATTACTGCAATATTTTATGTCCTTCAGAAACAACAATACCGTGAGTCTGCTCGCTGGCAGGAATGCCGTTGATGGTGTAGATGCGGCCCGTGCGGCTCTGAGTCTTCACATGCATTGACTGCACGTTTGAGGCAGTCTTCTGCTTGTACTCCTGCTGGGCTTCCTTCATCATGGTCTGGAAGTCGCTGTTGGTCTGCAGCACACTGAAGAGCAGGCTGGCGGCCATGCGGCTGTTGTCAACATCGCTCTGCCAGTGGGCACCCACGATGACACGGCTGATGCCATAGTCCATGCCGCGCTTATAGATTTCGGCAGCGCGTTCCGGGGCAATCTGAATCATGAGCAGCGTGATGGTCCAGCCGCGCAAGGTGTGGCCAGAGGGATAGCTGCCCTCGCCGCGAAGCTCGTCTTCCTCGTGCGACGGCATGGAGTCGTTGAAGCGCTCGAAGGGTCGCTGGCGGCTGTACTGAGCCTTTACGGCACGGCGCGTGGGGTCGGTGGTGCGCAGGCTCTTGTTCAGCAGCGCGTAGATCTTGGGCGTGCCCTCCTTGGTGACGGTCAGTCCGAAGGCATCTTTCCAGTTGGCATACACCTTCTCCAGGTCATCCCATTCGGCATCGGCAACGGCCACAGCCACGCGCTCGGCATTGTCGCGCTGCTGCTTTCCCCAGAGGTAGCGCACCATGTCGGCGGCAAACTCAGGGCTTTCGAATGACGGGTGGGCCGGTATGCAGTCATACAGCTGCGGCATGTCGGTCAGGTTGATGAACGGGGTAGTGCCGTAGGTCTCGTTGTCTTTCTCGTATTTGTCGTAGTCACCTTGTGCAAAGGCAACCGATGTGCAGCAGATAAACGCTGCGAGAATGATGAAACTTAATGTCTTTCTCATTATCTTTATGCTTTTTTTTGAAAAGTAATTATTTTGCGGTTTCTTTGCTACTCCGCTTCGAGCGGTGATAGCTGCGGTAGTCGTCGAGCTCGATCTCCACGTCGGGCTCAGTCAGCTCACCTGTGCGCGGCAGACGGAACTTCATGTAGCGGATGTTCAGTCCACGGGCAATCCACATCGACTCGTAATAGGTCTGGATGGTGAGAATCTTTTCTAACTGAGAGTTGAGAGCTGAGAGCTGAGAGGTGGTTCTCGTCTCCCCGTTCCCAGTCCCATAGAGATCCTCGGTGCGGAAAAGCAGAGGAAGGCGGTTCTTCTCCACCATATAAGAAGTATAGGTGAAGAGGAAGTTGGAGTCGGTCTTGAGATGAATGATGCCGCCATCGACGAGGAAGCGGCGATAGCGCTCCATGAAGTAAGTGGATGTGAGGCGCTTGCGCGGATTCTTCATCTGCGGGTCGCTGAACGTGAGCCAGATTTCCTGTACCTCGTCTTCGGCAAAGAAACGGTCGATGATCTCGATGCTGGTGCGCAGGAAGGCCACGTTCTTCAGTCCCTCCTTCAGGGCCTGCGTGGCACCCGTCCACATGCGGGCCCCCTTGATATCTACGCCGATGAAGTTCATGTCAGGATAGAGCTTGGCCAGCTCCACGGTGTATTCGCCCTTGCCGCAGCCTAACTCTAAGACGATGGGGTGGTCGTTGTGGAAATACTGCTCATGCCAGTGACCCTTCATATCAAAAGGAACGTGCTCCACTACCGAAAAAGGGTACTGGAACACGTTCTCGTATGTCGCCATATCGGCGAACTTAGCTAATTTGCCTTTGCCCATTTAGATGCTGCTCTCCTGTTTCAAGTCTTCGTAATAATGAGCCATCGTCGTCTGCATGTAAGGCATGAGGAACAGATAGCCGATGCCTAAGGTCAGAATGCACAGAAGCGCCCATCCGATGAAACTCAATAAGAGCAGGAACAGATCCATCTTGTGTCCTGACATCATCTTCGCACTCTTCTTCATAGCATCGATGGCGCTAATATTTTCGTCATCGCGCAGGATATAAGGTAACTGTGCAAACATGATGGCAAAAATGATGCCTGGCACGAAGAAGAAGATGACTCCCACCAAGACGACAACTAAATAAAGGAAGAAGGCCAAGCTAAGGCGGAGGCTGTCCTTATAGCCATCGAACAGTTTGCCTACCTTTAGCTCACCGCCCCTGATGAAATCGAGGAACATAACGCCGAATCCCCACGTCAGTGGTGCGCAAGCCAACAGCCAGATTAACTGGAAGACGAACCCGGTCTCTTGAGTCATAAAGGATGATACTGCAAAATTGATGCCTTCAGAGATGACAAAGTATATGAGTGATACAATCGCTGCATCCATCCATTTGTCTTGCAGACTGGCAATAGCCATGTCTTTGTAATTGCTGATTGATTTCATAGCTTCATTCTGTTGATGTTGTTCGTTACTCAATGACTACTGTCGTCCAGCCGTGCTTGTCCTCGATCTCGCCATACTGGATGCCACGCAGCGTGTCGAACAGTTTCTTTGAGATGGGGCCGGGCTGGGCACCGAAGTCATAGCGCTTGCCAGTATCGATGTCGTCGATATAACTGATGGGCGAGATGACGGCAGCTGTTCCGCAGGCTCCTGCCTCCTCGAAAGTATCGAGTTCCTCCTCGGGGATGGGGCGGCGCTCCACCTTCAGTCCGAGGTCTTCAGCTACCTGCATCAGACTCTTGTTGGTGATAGAGGGAAGGATGGAGGTAGATTTCGGAGTGATGTAAGTGTTGTCCTTGATGCCGAAGAAGTTGGCTGCACCACACTCGTCGATGTACTTCTTCTCCTTGGCATCGAGATAGAACTCGCAGGCGTAGCCCTTCTCATGAGCAAGGTTGTTGGCAAAGAGCGAAGCGGCATAGTTGCCACCCACCTTGTACTTGCCCGTGCCGAGAGGAGCCGAGCGATCGTAGTCGCGCACGATGACGTAAGGATTAGAAGCAAAGCCTCCCTTGAAATAAGGACCTACGGGAGTCACGAAGATAAGGAAGCAATACTCCTTGGCAGGATGAACGCCCACCTGGGCGCTGGTGCCGATGAGCAGCGGACGGATGTAGAGCGTGGCACCGCTCTCGTAGGTGGGAATCCACTCCTGGTTGAGGCGCACCACCTTCTTCACCATCTCTTCGAACAGCTCGGTGGGAACCTCGGGCATGAGAATGCCGCGACAGGTGGATTGCAGACGCTCAGCATTGTCCTTTACGCGGAACACGCGCACCTTGCCGTCAGGACAGCGATAGGCTTTCAAGCCTTCGAAAGCCTCCTGGCCATAGTGCAGGCAGGTGGCTGCCATGTGCAGTTTCAGATACTCATCGGAGCAGACCTCAATCTCCCCCCACTTACCGTCGCGATAGTAGCAACGGACGTTGTAGTCGGTCTTCATGTAACCGAACGACAAATTTGCCCAATCTAAATTTTTCATATTGTTGGTTTTGTGAATCATTGCTCTGAATCTAATTGCTTGGTACGGTTGTGTTCGAATATTGCTACCCATGCAACGAATAATGCTATGCATAATGTCATTATTCCCGATACTGCTAAAAATGCCATAAGCTAATATTTTTTTATTGCGAAATAATATAAGAGTCCACCTAATGTAATAAGACAAATGACAATGATTAATCCTACACCAAAGACAAATCCTTTGTTAATGTCCATATCCATGATACTGCCTAAAATGACACCGGCAAAGACTAGTTTTGCTATGTCAAGTACAAATCTGCTGGCTTCTTTATATGCCTCTTTGCGTTCCGCATCAGTAATGCGTTCTCGCTTTTTCCTTTGATTCATACGGCAAAAATAACAGTTTTCTATGAAATAGCCAAATTTTCAGCTCCTTTATTCGTCTTTTGCCAGAATCTTCTTGATTTCCTCATCGGTCTTAGTCAGTTTGTCGCGGCAAAGCTGAATGAGTTGCTGGGCTTTCTTCAGTTGCTCCGTCAGCTCGTCGATGTTGTATTCGCCTTGTTCCATTTTTCGGACAATGGCCTCCAGTTGGTTGAGTGCTTCTTCGTATTTCATTTTACTACTGATTTGATGGTTCCTTCGGATAATCGGGTCTCTATTTCATCGCCTGACTGCAACGCTGCGGCATTGCGGACGGCCTTTCCGTTGAGCGTGGTGATGCTGTAGCCGCGCCTCAGCAGGAGTTGCGGGTCGAGCGATGCCACGCGCTGACCTAACAGCTCCAGGCGATGACGATGGACCTCTAAGAGATGGGGAATGAGCGGCAAGAGCCGGGTGCGAAGCAGGGCGATGCGGTTCTGCGCCATGTCAACGTGGCGCATGGTGGCCGTGGCCAGCCGCTGTTCATACTGGCTGAGCCGTGCTTCGCTCCGTGTCCTGGCTAAAGAGAACAGGGTGGGGATGCGCTCGGCAAGAGCGGTGAGGCGGTTGAGCACTTGCTGCGCGTGGTCAATGAGCAGCGCGGCTGCGGCGGTGGGCGTCTTTACACGCTGGAACGACACCATGTCGAGCACACTCTCGTCGCGGTCGTGTCCTATGCCCGTGATGATGGGCAAGGGAAACTGTGCCACGTTCTCGGCCAAGGGCAGCGTGTCGAAGCCCGACATGTCGCTGGTGGCACCGCCGCCTCGGATGATGACCACGCAGTCGAACGCATCGGGTTGCCCGTAGATGGCATTGAGCGCGCTGATGATGCTCTCCTCAATCTGTTCGCCCTGCATGACAGCAGGGAAGAGCGTAGTGCAAAAGGCAAACGGACTCTCGCTGAGCTGTTGACAGAAGTCGCCATAGCCAGCTGCCGTCTGGCTGGAGATGACGGCGATGCGCAGACAGAACAAGGGCAGCGACAGCTCGCGCTGCAGGTCGAACACCCCTTCGCGCTTCAGCTGGGCAATGACCTCCTGACGGCGGCGGGCCATGTCGCCCAAGGTGTAGTTGGGGTCGATGTCAGTCACAATCCAAGAAAAGCCGAATGCCTCATGGAACTGGGCATAGACCTTCAGGCGAACTTTCATGCCGGGATGCAACCGCTCTCCCGTAACGCGCTCGAAATGAGGCTGGATGATGGCCCATGCCGAGCGCCAGCATTTGGCCGAGGAACGGGCAATGGGGGTGTTGGAAAGCTCCTCTTTCTGAATGAGCTCCATGTAACAGTGACCGCGTGACTCGCGTGCCTCAGAGAGTTCGGCCTCTACCCAGTATTCGTGGGACAGCTCCGTCTCAATGGCTTCGCGAACCAAGGCGTTCAGCTCATATAGTGTGAAGGTCTGCATACGGTTCATTCGTTCTTGTCTTTTCTCTTCTCGTCTGAATAAGCCTCCCAGAAATTGGGAATGCCATAGCCGTAGATGTTGTTCGGGGTGGAGTAGTGTGAGGCGCTGTGGCGCACCATGTCGATAATCTCTAAAGCCGTCTTGTGGCGCAGTCCCTGCCACAGGCAGGCAACCAGTCCGGTGACGATGGGAGTGGAAAACGAGGTGCCCATGTCGTGAACGAGCATGCCGCGCCCCGAGATGAGCGCCGTGCCATTGCCCATCGCTACGATGTCGGGCTTCACCCGACCGTCCTGAGTGGGCCCTACGCTGGAGAAAGCCGCGTTGCGCCCCTTCTGGTCGATGGCTCCGATGGTCAGAATGTCGAAGGCATCAGCCGGGACGGTGATCTTCTTCCATGTGCCCATGCCCGAGTTGCCGGCAGAGTTGCAGAGCACGATGCCCTTGCGTGCCATCATCGAAGCCGTGCGCGAGATGAGTGCCGTCTTTCCGTCGAGGTCGTTCAGCTCGTAGCTACGGAAGGGCGCATCGTAGGTGTTGTAGCCGAGCGACGAGTTCACGACATCGACCCCTACGGAATCGGCAAACTCGACAGCCATCGCCCAATAGTCTTCCTCAATGGGCATCTCGGTCTCGGGGTCTTCGCACTTCAGGAGCCAGAACTTCGCATCGGGCGCGGTGCCCACCATCACCTCCTCAGATTCGGCAGCCAAGGCAGAGAAGACGCGCGTGCCGTGGTCGATGCCACTGAAGAAATCCTCTTCGGCATAGTGCTTGCGGAGCTTATGGATGGCAATGAAATCGCGTGTGCCTTCGATATCGGTGTGTGAAAAACAGGAAAGACGGTTGGCATTCAAGAACCCACCGTCGAGAATGGCAATCGTCATGCCGTTGCCGCGCAGGTTCTTCTCATACAAAAGGTCGCCCCCAACCATCTCCATCTGCACGCGAGCCATGCCTAAAGGATCGCCTCGCAGCGAGTCCCATCGGTTGTAGTGGTCGCGATAGTTGGCGTATGGGCGGTTGGAAAGCTCGTCGATGCTGTCGGGCGAGGCAAACACCATGCGTGCCTCCTTCACACAAGTCTGCTGAGACAGACGGTTGAGCAGGGCGGTGTCTGCAGAACTGACAAGGATGGTATTGTTCCAACGGCTGGTGCCTAACACCTTGGCCCCCTTTACGCGGAACCGCTTGATGACCGATTCAGGAACGGGCAAGTCGGTGGAGTCAACCTTCAGCCCCTGACGGCGACGGCGCTCCACACTCTGATGAGACAAGAAATGGGTAGGGCGGTCTAATGAATAGGAACTGCCCTGCTTGTCACATAAATAATAACGGTATGCAAAGACTTTCGGTCCGGGATATTTGACCTTGGCACCTGTCGTGGCGCAGACGGCAAAAAGAAGCGTCAGACAGGCAAGTATTCTGTTCATCAATGGTGAATCAAGTTTCATCGTTTTCAATTATTGGATTTCAACATGTTGCCAATGCAAAGACAAAAGTACGCTTTTTTCCCTAAATGACCAAATTTTTCCTGTCTCTACGACGAGAATTGACATTCTTTTTGGTGGAATCGGGAAAAAAGCGTAACTTTGCACGTGATATGAGTCAGAAGAACCAAGCGGCATTGGAACTGGGAACCCAACCGGTGGGCGCACTACTTTGGCAGTATGCTTTGCCTGCCATGGTGGCGATGGTGGCTTCGAGCCTTTATAACATCATCGACCGCTCGGTCATAGGACAAGTGGTGGGGCCGGAGGCGATTGCCGGTCTGGGCATTACCTTCCCCTTCATGAACCTGAGCGGAGCCTTCGGCGCTGCCGTCGGCATTGGCGCTTCTACCTGCATCAGCGTGAAGCTTGGACAGCGCGACTATGAGACAGCCGAGCACTTGCTGGGCAACACCGTCACGCTCAATCTGATCGTGGGCTTCTCGTTCATGCTGGTATGTCTCGTGTTCCTCGACCCCATCTTGCGCTTCTTTGGAGCAAGCGACGTGACCTTGCCCTACGCACGCGAGTTTATGGAGGTCATTCTGGCAGGAAACATGATTACCCACATGTATTTCGGTATGAATGCCGTGTTGCGAGCGGCTGGCAAACCGCGTCATGCCATGTATGCAACCCTGTTCACGGTGGGATGCAACGTGGTGCTGGTCATCGCCTTCGTGTGGTGGTTCCGCTGGGGCATTCGCGGTGCAGCCCTGGCTACGGTCACCTCGCAGACACTGGCCCTTTGCTGGCAGATGTGGGTGTTCTCCGACAAGAAAGAACTGCTGCACCTGAGAAAAGGCATCTACAAACTGAAAGCCGACTTGGTGAAAAACATCATCGCAATCGGAATCTCACCCTTCTTGATGAACGCCACCTCCTGCATCATCGTCATCTTCATGAACAACCAGTTCGTGCGCTATGGCGGCGACATGACCGTGGGTGCTTACTCTATAGCCAACTCGGTGGTGATGATGTTCTTCATGTTTGTCATTGGCGTTACACAGGGCATGCAGCCCATCGTGGGCTATAACTATGGTGCACGGAAATATGACCGCATGCTGCGCTGCCTCTGGATCGCAATAGCCGTGGGGACAGGCATCTTGCTGTTCGGCTGGCTGCTTTGCATGTTGTTCTCATGGCAGATTGCCCGTATCTTCACCACCGATCCTACGTTGCTTACCCTTTCGGCACGAGGCATACGTATCGACATGCTGGTGTTCTTCGTAGTGGCCTCGCAGGCCGTCATCACCAATTTCTTCCAATGCATCGGCAAGGTGAAGATCAGCATCTTCCTCTCGCTCTCCCGACAGCTGTTCATGCTGCTGCCCCTGGCCTACGTGCTCCCTTTCTACTGGGGGCTCGACGGCGTGTGGTACTCCATGCCCACGAGCGACTTCATGGCATTCCTCATGACCATTCCGTTCCTGCTCTGGTATATCAGAAAATTCAAGACCTATGATGGAAAATAAGCATATCATTATCAATGTGGGCCGACAGCTCGGCTCTGGCGGGCACGACATCGGGCGCATGTTGGCTATGGACTTCGGTGCCACTTACTATGATAAGGAACTGCTGAACCTGGCCGCGCAAGAGAGCGGATTCTCGAAAGAGATATTCGAGCGCAACGATGAGCGGAAAGGATTCCTGCGCTCTTTCCTTCATCTGCCATACGGCAATGGCGGCTCAGCCAATTTCTATCAGAACAACTTCTCGCAAGAGGGACTGTTCAAGTTTCAGAGCGATGCCATCCGAAAGGCAGCTCAGGAGGGCTCGTGCGTGTTCTTAGGCCGTTGTGCCGACTATGTGCTGCGCGATTTCGACAATGTGGTCAACATCTTTGTGACGGCCTCACTCGACTTCCGTGTCAGCAACGTGGCTAACAAACAGAACGTGACGAGCGAAGAAGCGAGAAAGATTATTGAACACGGAGACAAAGAACGCGCCAACTATTATAACTACTACACGGGCAAGCAATGGGGACATGCCACCAGCTATGACCTCTGTGTTGACGCATCGGTGCTGGGACTGGAAGAGACAGAGAAATACATCTCGGACTTTGTGCGTAAGAAGTTTAAGTTGTAGCAAGTCTTTTATAATAAATAAGGAAGCATGAAGAAAATAGGCATCATCAGTGACACTCATTCCTACTGGGACCCTAAATATCTGCACTATTTCGAGCCTTGCGATGAAATATGGCATGCAGGCGACATCGGCTCGGTAGAAGTGGCTGAGAAACTGGCTGCCTTCCGCCCTTTGCGTGCAGTGTGCGGTAATTGTGACGGTGGCGACCTGCGGCTGATGTTCAAGGAACTGAACCGATTTAAGTGTGAGGATGTTGACGTGCTCATCAAGCATATAGGCGGTTATCCCGGCAACTATGACCCCTCAGTGCGCCGACTGCTCTATAGCTCGCCCCCACAGCTCTTCGTTGCCGGTCACTCTCACATACTGAAGGTGCAGTTCGACAAAACGCTCAATATGCTGCACATCAATCCCGGGGCGGCAGGCATGCAGGGATGGCACAAGGAACGGACACTGATAAGATTGACCATCGAAGGCAATAAATTCACGGATTGTGAAGTTATAACATTAGGAGATTATAAATAAAAATATATATAGGAGTATGAAACGTACAATCGTAATTACTGGCGGTGCAGGCTTTATTGGTAGCCATGTGGTGCGCCTTTTCGTAAACAAGTATCCTGAATATCACATCATCAACCTTGACAAGTTGACATACGCTGGCAACCTGGCTAACCTTAAAGATGTGGAGAACAAGCCCAACTACGAGTTCGTGAAGATGGATATTTGCGACTTCGATGCTTTCTACAAGCTGATGCAGGACAAGAAGGTCGATGGTATCATCCATCTGGCTGCCGAGAGCCATGTAGATCGCTCCATCAAGGATCCTTTCACGTTTGCTAAGACCAACGTGATGGGTACGCTCTCGCTGCTGCAGGCTGCCAAGCTGTACTGGGAGAGTCTGCCGGAGAAGTATGAGGGCAAGCGCTTCTATCACATCTCGACCGACGAGGTGTATGGCGCACTGGAACTCACACACCCCGAGGGCATAGAGCCTCCGTTTACCACAACGGCTTCTTCAGCCGAGCATCATCTGGCCTATGGTGACAAGTTCTTCTTGGAGACAACGAAGTACAATCCTCATTCGCCCTACAGCGCTTCGAAGGCATCGAGTGATCATTTTGTCCGCGCCTTCCACGACACCTACGGCATGCCCGTGGTCGTGACCAACTGCTCGAACAACTACGGTCCCTACCAGTTCCCCGAGAAGCTGATACCTCTTTTTATTAATAACATCCGCCATCGCAAGCCGCTCCCCGTCTATGGGCAGGGACTCAACGTGAGAGACTGGCTGTTCGTAGAAGATCATGCCCGTGCCATCGACCTTATCTTCCATGAGGGTAAGATTGCCGATACTTATAATATAGGTGGCTTCAATGAGTGGAAGAACATTGACATCATCAAGGTGGTCATCAAGACCGTTGACCGTCTGCTGGGCAGAAAGGAGGGCGAGGACCTCGACCTCATTACTTACGTCACCGACCGTGCCGGACACGACCTGCGCTATGCCATCGATTCAACGAAGCTTCAGAAAGAGCTCGGATGGGAACCCTCCCTTCAGTTTGAGGAAGGCATTGAGAAGACCGTCCGCTGGTATCTCGACAACCAGGAGTGGCTCGACAACGTCACCTCTGGCGACTATCAGAAGTATTACGATAACATGTACCAGAACCGCTAATCGTTTCGTTTGGCACTCTACCACAGTGCCTCTCACCCCCGCTTATGGATGCACTCTCACAAGCCTTACACTCCTTCTTGGTAAAAATGGCCTACGAAGGAGCCACTCACGAACAGGAGCACCAGATGGAGCACTTGCTGGCCCTTCTCTATCCAGAAGACGAGCAAGCCATCGTCAGTTACTACGGCCTCTTCGACGAGCCGCGACTGTCGCTTGAGGAGATAGCCCGTAAGCGTGGTGAAACGCAGGAACAAACAATGGCTGTAATTGATAAATGTATAAGGAAGCTTGCCGTCACACCTGAATGGCAAATGATCAACCCGAAGCAAGTATGAAAAAGATTTTGTTGTTAGGCTCAGGCGAACTGGGCAAAGAGTTCGTGATTGCCGCCAAAAGGGCTGGCCAGTATGTAATTGCATGCGATCGTTACAACGATGCTCCTGCCATGCAGGTAGCCGATGAGCGCGAGGTGTTCTCCATGCTTGACGGCGATGCACTCGAGGCAGTGGTACGTAAGCATCAGCCCGACATTATCGTGCCGGAGATTGAGGCTATTCGTACCGAGCGTCTCTTCAAGTTCGAGGAAGAGGGCATTCAGGTCACACCGTCGGCTCGTGCAGTGAACTACACGATGAACCGTCGAGCCATTCGCGATTTGGCTTCAAGGGAACTGGGCCTGCGCACGGCTAAGTACTTCTATGCCAAGACCTTCGAGGAGTTTAAGAAGGCTGCCGACGAGATTGGCTTCCCTTGTGTCGTGAAGCCGCTGATGTCATCGTCGGGTCATGGCCAGAGCTATGTTCACAACGACGATGAGCTGGAACAGGCATTCAAGGAGGCTATGGAAGGTTCGCGTGGCGACGTGAAGGAAGTGATTATCGAGGAATTCATAGACTTCGATTCTGAGTTCACACTGCTCACTGTCACTCAGCAGCATGGTTGGCCCACCATCTTCTGTCCGCCTATCGGACATGTGCAGAAGGGTGGAGACTATCGCGAGTCTTGGCAGCCCTATAAGATCAGCGATGAGGCGCTGAAACAGGCTCAGATGATGGCCGACAAGGTGACGAAGGCACTGACTGGTGCTGGCATCTGGGGCGTGGAGTTCTTCCTGACGAAGCAGGGAGAGGTAATCTTCTCTGAGCTGTCGCCCCGTCCACACGATACAGGCATGGTGACGCTTGGCCATACCACCAACCTCTCCGAGTTCGAACTTCATTTCCGTGCTGTGATGGGTCTGCCTATCGCAGGCATCCATCTGGAGCATGCAGGTGCTTCAGCCGTCGTCCTCTCTCCGAAAGAGAGCAGCGAACCGCTGGAATACAACTTCACCGATGCACTGAACGAAGACCGTACTCGCGTGCGCATCTTCGGTAAGCCCGAGGCTCACAAAGGACGTCGCATGGGTGTAGTGCTGTGCTATGGAGAGGTGGGCGATGACGTGAACGCTCTTCGTGACAAAGCCAAACGTCTGGCGAAAACAGTATTAGGAACGGAGCCCTATGCCGACCTTAGACATTAAACTGATTGACTTGCCCAAGATTGAGGACCCACGAGGCAATCTGACCGTTGCCGAAGAGCTGGACAAAGTGCCGTTCGACATGAAGCGTGCCTATTGGGTCTATGATGTACCGGCTGGAGAAAGTCGGGGCGGACATGCTCACAAGCGACTGAAACAGTTGGTCATCGCGCTCAGCGGGTCTTTTCACGTCACACTCGATAATGGGTATGAGCGAAAGACCGTGTTGCTCAATCATCCGTGGCAGGGACTGCTCATAGATATCAATACATGGCGTACACTCGACGATTTCTCGTCGGGTGCCGTCTGTTTGGTGTTGGCTTCTGAACATTATGAGGAAGACGACTATATCTATGAGTACGACGAATTCTTAAAGTATGTGGGATGTTCGAAATAAGACGATATACACCTGAAGACAAACTCGCTTGGGATCGATATGTGGCAAAGGCGCGCAATGCGACTTTCCTGTTCTACCGCGATTACATGGACTATCACTCCGACCGCTTCAAGGATCACTCGCTCATGTTCTATGTGGGCCGCCATCTGCATTCGATACTGCCAGCCAATATCGTGGGCGATACACTCTATTCCCATCAGGGTCTCACCTATGGAGGACTGATAATGAGTATCGACGTGACGGCTGCCGATGTCATTCAGCTCTTTATCGAATTGAACGAATGGCTCAAGGCGGCAGGCATTAAGCGGGTGGTCTATAAGCCAGTGCCTTGGGTCTATCACCAACATGCTGCTGAGGAGGATCTTTATCCACTGTTTTGGATTTGCAAGGCTCGTGTCATTTCACGCGACATCGGTACGGTCATCTTTATGCAACAGCACCTGCGCTGGCGCAAAGACAGACGGAGAAGACTGCAAAACTCAAAAGTGAATGGGGTGGAAGTGAAGCGTGAGGACAACTTCCGTGCTTTCTGGCCTGTGTTGGAGAATAATCTGGCTGATCGTCATGGTGTGCGCCCTGTTCATACGGTGGAGGAGATGGAACTGCTCCACTCGCGGTTCCCGCACCACATCGTGCAATACAATGCTTATTATAAAGGTGACGTTGTGGCAGGGCTTACGTTCTATCTCTCGCCACAAGTGCTTCACGGGCAGTATTGCTCTTCTACTCCTGTGGGAAAAGCAGTAGGCGCAGTCGATGCCATCTATGAACGAGCCATGTATGAGGACTTCCCTGACTATCAGTATCTGGACTTCGGACGATCAACTGAAGGCGACGGTTCTGTCCTCAATCAAGGATTAGTGGCACAGAAAGAAGGCTTCGGCGGGCGTGCCATTTGCTACGATACTTACGAATGGACGCTGTGATGATAGACTACTTACCCTTGAAGCGCATCACTGAGATGCATGCTGATGAGATTCATCAGGCCGTCAGTCGTGTCATTGATGGCGGATGGTATCTGAAAGGTGAAGCCACAGAACGCTTTGAACGCAATTACGCCCGTTATATTGGCACGCAACATTGCGTTGGCGTGGCTAACGGATTGGATGCACTGACACTGATTCTCAGAGCCTATATAGAGCAAGGACTAATGAAAGAGGGCGATGAAGTCATTGTCCCTGCCAATACCTACATAGCCTCTATACTGGCAATCACTGAGAATCGTTTGACTCCAGTCTTAGTGGAGCCGCGACTTGACACGTTTGAGATTGACGACCGACTGATAGAACAAGCCATCACAGACCGGACACGAGCCATCATGGTGGTTCATCTCTACGGTCGTTGTGCCTACACGGAGAAGATTGCTCAGTTGGCACAGCAGTACAATCTGAAAGTTATAGAAGACAATGCGCAGGCACATGGGTGCAGAATGCCTGATGGCGAGCGGAAAAGAACTGGCTCACTGGGCCATGCGGCAGCTCATAGCTTTTATCCCGGCAAAAACCTTGGAGCACTTGGCGACGCAGGTTCTGTTACCACCGATGACGAACAGTTGGCAACCGTGATCCGCAGTATTGCCAACTATGGTTCTTCGCAGAAGTATGTCTTCGACTATGTAGGGCGCAATTCGCGCATCGACGAGCTGCAGGCCGCTGTGCTCGACGTGAAACTGAAGTATCTTGATGCTGACAATACCCGTCGTCAGCAGATAGCCGACTATTATATTGAGCACATCTCCAATCCTTTAGCGCATTTGCCTGATCAATCGGAGAGTGTCTATCACATCTTTCCCTTGCTTTGCGAGCATCGTGATGAACTGCAACAATATCTTCGTGAGAATGGGGTGGGGACGGTCATTCACTATCCCATACCACCGCACAAACAGGTTTGCTATCGTTCGTGGAATCAACTGTCACTGCCCGTAACCGAACAGATTCATGCCCAGGAACTGAGCATTCCTTGCCATCAGGCTATGACGCAGAAAGAAATAGATACTGTGGTGAAACTGATTAATCGCTTCAGCTGATCATGTCATTTGTTTCTGTCGCCTTCTTCATTTTCCTCTCCGTCGTTTTTACGGTCTATTGGTTCTTGGGAAGAAATTTGCGCTGGCAGAACCTTTGGCTGTTATTGGCGAGCTATGTGTTCTATGGATGGTGGGACTGGCGTTTTCTGATATTGATTCTCATTACCTCTGTCTCCAGTTTCGTCAGTGGACTATGGTTAGAGCACGCACAGCATAAACGAGCTGTCGTTGCCTCCAACATTGTCCTAAATCTCGGTATCTTAGGTGTTTTCAAGTATTATGATTTCTTTGTAGAGAATCTTCAGAAGTTGTTTCTCCAAGTGGGGTACTCGCTTGATGTGCCGACTCTTCGACTGATTCTGCCTGTGGGCATCAGTTTCTACACTTTTCAGTCTTTGAGCTATACCATCGATGTCTATCGGGGAAAACTTCGCGCCACAAATGACGTTGTGGCGTTTTTTGCCTATATAGCATTCTTCCCGCAATTAGTGGCCGGTCCCATTGAGAGAGCCAGTCATCTGCTTCCACAGATGTTGGGCTCCCGAACATTTCGCTACGATGAGGCCACTGATGGCTTACGGCGCATGCTTTGGGGCTTTTTCAAGAAGATGGTAGTGGCTGATAATTGTGCTGTAGCCGTCAATCTGATTTGGGAGAACTATGCTGAAGCAGATGCACTGACCCTCATTGGTGGAATGTTGCTCTTCACCTTTCAGATCTATGGCGACTTCTCTGGCTATTCTGATATCGCCATAGGCACGTCTAAGTTGTTTGGTATCAATCTCATGGAGAACTTCAGGTTGCCTTATTTCTCTAAAAACATAGGGGAATTCTGGCGGCGATGGCATATCTCGCTAATGGCTTGGTTCCGTGACTATCTCTACATCCCTTTGGGAGGTAGTCGAGAGGGGAACATCCGAACCGTGCGTAATGTGTTTATCGTTTTTTTGTTGAGTGGACTTTGGCACGGAGCTAATTGGACCTTCGTGGCATGGGGAGGATATAATGCCTGTTTGTTGACCGTTCAACGGTGGTTACGTTCAAATCAGAAATCTGACCTTTCTGATACACCTACTTGGCATAGCATTCCGCAAATCATATTCACTTTTTTCTTGGTAGCTATCGGGTGGGTCGTGTTTCGTTCTGCCAGTATTGCTGAGGCTTTCGACTATCTGACTCGGCTCTTCACCACGCTTTCATCCTTTAGTCTCGGTGGCTTACAGCACGGCAAGGTAGCTTTGCTCTATTGCGGCCTTATGCTGGTTGTTGAGTGGATGCAGCGTGATCGCCTCTGTCCTTTGCAGCTGAAAGGCTTGGCTGTCGGACGTTATCGGGTGGTTCGCTGGACTATCTATTACTTAGTGCTCATTCTCGTCTTTTTCGGACGTGGTGAAGACCAGACATTCATCTATTTCCAGTTCTGATGCCTATGAAGAAGTTTGTGTTTCGTTCCATTCTCTTTCTGCTACCCTTCATCGGGATATTGATACTGGCTGAAAGTTATGTACGCTCTTTGCCGAATACCTATAAATATAAGGAGTCATGGATGTGGGAGAACGGTCATCGGGTACATACACTTATTTTGGGCAATTCGCATGCCTATTATGGATTGGTGCCCTCGGTCATAGGTGATAGCGTGTTTAATTTGAGCAATGTGTCACAACGAATAGAGCATGATTACTTCTTGTTGAAACGATATGCTCGAGCGTGTCCCAAATTGCGACGTGTCGTTTTAGTGGCAGACAATTCATGTCTTTTCGACACACCGATGGAGAACGACGAACCGGCACGAGTCACCTATTACCAACTCTATATGGGCTATCCTGCTCACTCATGCCTGTCAAGATACGCCTTTGAGCTGTCAAGTATGACTTATTTCTGGCAGAAAGTGAAGCGGCATTTGCATCATGAGGGGTTGAATTGTGATAGTTTGGGGTTGGGATGCGACTATTCAGTGGCCAAACGTAATCCGAATGACTTCCTTGATGAGAACATCAGAGAGCATCGCTTTGTTGATTGGAATAGCACGCATCGTAATCGTTGCTATCTGGATTCTGTTGCTGAGTGGTGTCAGCAACGAAATGTGCGTTTGTTTTTGTTGCAGACACCTGTCCATGCTGCCTATACCCGCAAGGCAGATGCTCGCCAGTTACAGTTAGTAAAAGAAATGACCGACAGTTGTTGCCGGATTTATGGAGCCGTTTCAGCCGACTACTCCTGCGACTCTCGGTTCATGGACAATGATTTCTTCGACTCAGATCATCTTACTGATCAAGGAGCTGTGAAATTCACTCGCTTTTTCACCAAAGAAATGTTAGATTTACATTGAGTGCTCCCCTCAATCAAGTGTAAACAGATAAATTTCAAAATTTTTCTCCCTTTTGTTTGCGAATTGATTGTTTTGTTCGGCAAAACGGCCCTCATGTCTATTTGCCTTGATTTTCCCGTTTTGAAAAATTCCAGAATTATATTAATTTTGCACCCGTTAATATTTATGAAATATGGAGAAGATAGGTAATAGAATCAAAACAGTTCTTTTTTCTCAGCACCGCTCTGCAAAGTGGCTGGCTGAACAGATTCCCTGTGAGCGTACCAATGTTTATGACATCTTTAAGCGAGCTGATATCAATGTGAATCTTTTGCAGCAGATTTGCCTTATTCTGAATCATGATTTCTTTAAGGAATTGTCTGAAAATACGTTCAAAAAGAAACGATAAGGATCCTATTTTTTGCGTTTTTTATATTAAAAATTGTCTTATTATTTCGTAGCATTCGTTTTTATTCATATCTTTGCTTTGTATTAACAAAAAGATTTGATTGATTTATGGATTACGAAGAATTAAATTACAGTTCAATTTCTCGACAAGAGCAACTACAGTCGTCGTTAGCCTTCCCGGTGCTGATGCGTAAAGTCTATCTGTGGATGGCTTTGGCAATGGTTATCACTGGCCTCACTTCTTATTATGTCGCCACTTCACCAGCTCTTTTGCAACTCATTTACGCCAACTCAGCCGTACTTTGGGGATTGATAATTGGTGAATTAGCATTGGTCTTCGGCTTGTCGGCAGCTATTAATAAGCTCTCCCTGCCTGTAGCTACGCTAATGTTTGTGCTCTATTCCGTACTGAATGGTGCTACGCTTTCATCCATTTTCTTGGTCTATACAGAGTCTTCAATCGCCAGTGTGTTTGGCATTACCGCAATCACTTTTGCTGTGATGGCTGTCTATGGCTATTTCACGAAAAAGGATCTTACCTCATGGGGGCGTATTCTTTTCATGGGATTGATAGGCATTATCATAGCTTCGGTCGTGAATATTTTTGTCAAGAGCTCAGGCTTGAACCTCATTATCAGCTATATTGGCGTGTTGCTATTTGTCGGACTTACTGCTTACGACTCTCAGAAAATTAAAGAGATGTTCATGCAGGCACCTGATGCAGGAGAGGGAATGCAGAAGTTGGCTCTTCTTGGAGCTCTCACGCTTTATCTTGATTTTATCAACCTATTCCTCTATCTGTTGCGTATCTTAGGATCGTCAAGAGATTAATCTTTTAAAAGTTCAGATAACATAGAGGCTTCTTTATTCGAGGAACAACTTGAATAAAGAAGCCTTTTTTTGTAAAACATCTTTTTTTACTTCCTTATAGCCCCTTTTGGTGAATTCTATATAATATAATAAGGTGTAAGTCATGATTTATATTAAATTACTCATTGAAATGATATAAATCGTTGAAAAAAGTTGGCAAAATATTTTGTCTGAACGAAAAAAGTCGTACCTTTGCATCCGCTAACGAGGAAACGATCTCCGAGGCGATAAAAAAGAAGAGTTCTTTGAAAGACTTACATAGACAGTGAAGTAGTACAAGAAGCGGTGCCGATGTTTTTCGTCGGCACTGGGTAGATAGAAAATATGAAGTCAGCCGTCGATTTTGAATGAAGAGGTGACAGATAATGCTTGATACTATTCGGATACGTTGCGTCCTGAATACAGACATACAGATTTATTTTTTACAATGAAGAGTTTGATCCTGGCTCAGGATGAACGCTAGCTACAGGCT
>CAMOGW010000003.1 GCA_946614435.1 uncultured Prevotella sp.
AAGTTTAAGTATAGCTCCTTATCGTTCTTTTCGCTCATATCTCGTCTTACTTTATACTTATAACGTTTTTATCTTGTTCTATATTATTCTACTTCTATATAGGTTCAAATTCCCTTTCAATAACAGTAACATCAGTAGGGTCTCTCTCAATGTTCGCCAATAAAGTTCGATTCAAAGAGAAATATTCACAATCTATAGGTGCTTCTCGTATGGGATACTGAGGTGTACCCTTCGTCTTGTATCGCCTACAAATCTTCTCCGTTAAGCCATAGCTGTTTACTTCCGATAAAAAGAAACACAGCTCGCAATAGCAAGCCTTTCTCTTTTTCTGATAGCACTTTAGTAGTGAATATATTTTTGCCTCGTACAGGCCCATAGTCTGTTCTGCAAATATAATCTCACAAACGGTACTGCGTTTTCTGTTGTTAATCTCTGAACAGGAAACTATGTCCAAGTGATACTTCCCGCTTGAAAAGAGTTCAAATTTCTCAATGCCTCTGTCAATTTCAGTGCGGTCAACAGTACCACTATTATTCTTTTTGAAGTTCAAAAACGTCGCTCTACCTTCTCCGATAGCGTTATCTTGCAATGTCATGAGCGATTCCTCATTGTAAACTTCCAATTCAACAATTCTATTATCCAAAGAAGTTACGTCCACATGACAACTTCCAGCATCTATGCTTATTATGATAGCCTGGTTAAACGTGTCTGCTCTTTTAATGACTAAGTCGCACTTATATTTGGTATTGGGAAACATGTAGTCCTTTAGGCACTCAACATATCCATGCTTTTTCAAATCGTATGGAATGTGTTTATCCTTGACGCATTCTTCTTGATTGTAAAAAGTACAAGACGAACTATCGCAACACGACAGGTGTTGTGGTATGGAAATTAGGAAACCTTTAGAAGCGTAGAACTTGGCATAAATTATCTCCTTTGCTGCCTCATGCAAATACAAGTCATCTTCACAATGTGGTTGTTCATCGACATGAGTAAAAAGAAAAGAGCCATCATCGTCAACATCTATAGTCAGTTCTTTTCCGCAAGCCAAACAATAATATGAATGCTCGTTCATATTAGCTACATCGTCCCTTAGATTTACCAATTGCCCATTCTCGTCCTTGGCAAAAGTCCTATTCAAACGACGATACTCATCATAATAGTCATCATATCTGTCACAAGGGCCAGACCCAGAAGCATGTCCAGCTTTTCTATTCGACACGCTAATATCACGAATCCATTTTCTGTTCTCTACAGAATTCATAATGAACTCTTTTACGGCAACAGGATCAAGAGAGCATCTGTTTAAGTCAATCTCAATGCAATCAATATGAGCAGAAATAATTTTGCCCCTCTTCTTCGTATCTACTGCGTGTGTACGCTTAAACTCTATCCAAAGACTCTTGTCCCCTTTATAACCAATACAATCTGGACGAAGCCTTGTATCTTTATCATAGAACTCAACTTCGACCCTGTCAAAACGATGCTGTTCTCCCAGCCTTCCATCAAATCTGTTTGGGAGGAACACACACTTTGATTCCGACAGTACATCTTTGGCCATCTTGTGAAGAGCAGACTCAACAGCACCTACACAATCAGCCCCACTTAGATGTGCAAAGTGGTGAATCATTTTCTCTCCATCGCCACCATTTTTAGCACATAGTGCACTTTTACAATGAGGACAAACGCATCCACACTCATTGCCATTTGGTACCTCATCCACATGTACCAAATCGCCCTCTTGATTGAGTGCCCATGTGAGGTATGCTTTGCTACTACTCATTGTGTCGTAAATCTACATTTAGGATAATTTGAACACCCATAGAAAGTACCATACTTTCCGTTTCGTCCTATAAGATGACCTCCACATTTTGGACAGATGCCGGAATTGATGGTTGCATTTACTTCTCTCGCTGCAGTTCGAAGGTTCTTGACGTGTTGCCTGTCGCTTACTGTCTCTCTAATATTATTACCGGTTAATATTGCAAGAACGGCTTGAACATCATTATCAGTAAGGTATGTAGTTTTGTACCCATCGATCACATCCAAGAGGTTTTCTTCATAAACAACATGATTTTTACTCTCAACATAGCTAAGTATTGCATCACCAGTAAAGACAACAATAGGGACGATTTTGACATGTGGGAATACTGATAGTAGTTCTTTGATCCTGAAAGCATGACCAACTGATTGCTTGACAGGATTGTAAAAGCGGTTTTTCGTTACGTATGTATATGTCTTCCACCACTTCTTTGCATATGTTACTTCTGTAACAATTAACTGAGTCCACTCTTTGCGATTGTCGTCTCCATATATCTCGCCTCGATAGTTTTTAGTCTCTATAGTAAAGATGCCATATTTAGAAACAACGAGGTGGTCTATTTGAGTCGTTCCCTTCTCGGTTCGGAAAACCAAATCATTTAGAATAGTGTACTCATCTGACAGTTGTGATAATATCGCAGACACACGCATTTCCCCTCTCTTTCCCTTCTGCTTTGCTGAATTGTACCAAGCAAGGTAGACGAAGAGAACAACAATTAATATAATTATCAAAGGGGTTATTAACTGCATAGGATTCTTTGGATATAATCAAAACATATTGATAAAGCTGTTAATCAGTTTCAAGTTTGTTGCGGTTAATTGGTAATTCCCGATACCTTCTTGTCTCAGCAAATACACTAAAGATTCATCAGTTACAAGTTTGTTTACTTGTTTTAATGTCTTGCTGTCTTCTAAAGCATATATCCCCGTTATTGCCTTTGAAATATCAAGGAACTCAACTCCCTTACAAACTATGCGGTATTCATTTTCATGTTCCCAATGTTTGTGCTTTGTAAAGAATAATAAAGTTTGATTGAGTGTTACATACCTCGCTGCTGCATCAGATTGCAAAGGGTCAATTCCTTCTAAAAGTGGCATAGGCACTATCTCCTCATAAGTAACCTCTCCCTCAAAAAAAGAATCAGTAGGTCGTTCTATTCTGGAGCTTTCCAGCTCTATGCAAACACCATCTTTCCAAGTGTTGTATCTTGTTTTTCTTCTAGCATACTGCCCCCACATCATAGGAGAAGCATAACCTTTCAATGTTTTATAATTCTTTGTGAGACTGATTTGTTTATAACTATCGATCTCACGAAAAACAGAATTAAAAAATGACTCAATTGCCCCACCATCTTTCAGTGAAAGAAATGAGTTTTTTGTAAGCCTTAGACTCTTATTACGCTCAAAAGAATCATTAGTAGTTTTACTGACACAGAACTTGAGACTTTTACTTTCCCAAATCTTTTTGAATGAATCAATGGATGTATAATGATATAACTTCATGACTTCAGCCTTCGTAAGATGATTATATAAAATACTTTTATATCGAAAACTTCATTGGCTTATATTCATAATCCGAACACTCCCAGACCCATTGCACGACTTGCCTTGTCAAGTTAAGGCGATTAATGGGGTCTTTTATTAAACTGATTTCTAACGTATCCTTGTTTTGAAAGACCAAAGCGATGCAGTAATTGCTTGGCTTATACTGAGCTGCAGCAAATTCGTTGTTAGTCATACGGAATTTTTGACCAACATAGTCTATGGATTTTACTTCGATATATATGTTCTTTCCGTTTGGATCACTTCCTTCTAAGTCAAATCCTAAGTTTTGTTTGCTAACATCCTTAAGCCTGAATCCATTAGCATTCAATGCTGCCAAAGTATTCTCTTCAGCGCTTCTCCATTTTTGCACTCCCTCATTGTTTACAACCGACTTTAAGGAAGAAGAAGCATCATTAAACCACTGAGAAACGCTTGTCGGATTGTCAGATTTGTCGTCGTCATCATATAAATCATCATCTTCATCATCAAAGAGCAAATCATTTATGTTGGATAGCCCTATTTTTTTAAGGAACTGGCTAATGTCATTTTTAGACATGCCATTATCCTCCATCAGTTTGATAAAACTCTCATCTATTTCACCTTCTTCGTCATTTATTTCTTTCAAGGAACATAGTCCACCATTCGACATTACTAAAGCGGTAGTTGTCAAAGAAGGCAATCTGTGATTCATTAAAGCCTCTTTCATTCCTGCTGTCAATATTTGAGCACACCCCAACACAGATATTTGTGCGTTGTCTGCTTTTACTATAAGCGCCCCAACGTCTTCAGGCTTATTACCTAAAAACTTTAATAAATCACTCAATCCAGGAACATCACTACATTCTGGAGCGATATATGGCAAGTTTGATGCCGACATAATTTTAGAAAAATCCTCTGCATTCAACCATGATGGAGCCAGTCTAACATTTGATAGCTCTTTGCCAAAAGCATTTTTAATCTTAATAGCAAATTCTTTTTCAAATGACTGTTTCATCAATTGAATTAGTTTCCAGTCAAAATAGGGCATCAAAGCATCAACCATATTTCTATCTTTGTTTGCAAGTGCGTATTTTAGCAAAGAAGCATAGAGGTGTGTGAGGTTAGATATTACTTTTATAGTAGTATCATCCATTATGAGATGCCTGCGAGACGGATCTGTACTAAAATCGCCGTTTACTACAACACCTAATCCGCAACTATCTTCCGTTGGAAGAAATGCATGGATAATAGCCTCGCTCTTTGGTAGCCTCTCAACCTTGTCTTTATTCATGGAGAATGCTATACTGCAAGTGGAATCCGAGCATACAAACCAGTTAGAAATAGCCTCTGTCGTTGATACCCTTAAATAACGTCCCCTTTCGTTCAACTCAATGACCGCAATATTCGCTGTCACTTTCTTTGTTAAATGTATCTTGATGACTTGGATGCTATTTAGGAACAATAAAGTCGTATTGGCAAAAGAAGTATACTCTTCGTCAATCTGATTAGCCAATACTCCAGAAAAGATAAAGATCGTGTTAAACCCTTCATTCTGCATCTTTCTAATTTCGTCTGCTAATTCATCCTTTACAGACTTTTCCAGCTCATGAGGAATTCTTATCAAAGGAACCTTTGGAGCCTGTGGAACGATTTGTTTTGACAATTCTTTTGAGAATGTAATTTCAAAATCGCCACTTATCAGGTGTACCTCTTTTGCAAAACTAACTACTGACTTGAATCCTATTCCTCTATATCCAATCGTCGTTCCTCTAACCTTATTTGACGACGCACTACGACATAGACTTTCCAAGTCTTTGATGTTAAAAGGTCGTCCATTATTGGCAACGAACAAAAAATCGCCAGAACGTTTGACGTAAAACTTTGTTGCCTTAGCGTCATCTGCATTCTGCAATAATTCAATAAATGAACGGCTATTGTAACTTTCAGATACGTATGCTTCCAGTCCTGCCAGGTCAGACAGAAGCATGGGAGAACTCTTCGCTTCAGTTATAAGAGAATCCCTCAGTATTGATAATTCTTTATTCATCGTATAGGATAAATTCTAATTTTACTTATCTCATCAACAGGAATATCAAGTTTTAAGGTGCCAAAGTTATAAACCTCGAATCCTTTGAAATCACTGGAATGGAGGCTTGTATGATATACTATGTTATCATCTATATCATATATAGCAGCTTCAATCGTAAAACTATCATTTGTGACTTCACCATTCAGAGCTAAGACTTCACAAAACAATTTTATGGAATATTCATCTTCAACCTTTACGGAAAATTTTTGAAGAGTTAAACCGAATTGTTCTTCTATAAATTCAAAATGTTCAATCTTATTCTTAAGATTCAAATTGACATTACCGCTTTCTCTGTCTTCAACGATAAACCACTGGCCATTTTGTCTAAGCAATAAGAGAGTCGCAAGTTTACCATCGTTAACTTCAAACTCAATCCTATCACCATCTTCAACTTTTGTTATACCATCAAACTGAATATCCAAATCCACGAATGCATTAGACTGAAGAAAGGTTCCATAAACACCGAAGTTTAGGGTTAAGACAGAACCACGTTTCATTCCTTGCCCGACAGATATATAATTTAAACTATGAGCGAGCTTCTTCTTTTTATCGTTATAATTGGTAACACGCATTGTCAAAGCTAACTTTTTCTCATAGCAAATCTCTTTTATTTCTTCCTTTATTATTTCAAAGGAGATTCCTTTAAAAAAAATGTCCTTTAATAGTTCCATAATTATTATGTTCTTAATTAAAATTCTTTACTATCAATTCTGTAGTCAACTCCTGGCTCATATCTGATGAGCTAACTCGTTACTTTTGACGTTTCCCTATAAGCGTAATTCTCTCTTGCTGCAGCTAATTCTTCTTCACTCAATGGAGCGTTGGAATATCTGAAGATGTTGCCATTATACTGAGTTTGAAGTTTTTCTCTGCCATTATCAGTTAGCGTATATTTCTGTTTCGGACTGTTTGGAACATCCTTTATCGTCGGTTCTACCAGACCAGACTCACACAAATGCTGCAATACATTATTTTTTATTCTTCCTCTATTCTTTTCTTTGGTCTTTTCCATCAATTCTTTCAATGATTGTGGTTCTTTACACAGAGCTATGAGAATAGCGGTTGCGTCAGGATAATGTGACACGTCCAACTTGGGACAAGCTTGTGACAAGACTTGTGACAAGACTTGTGACAAGCTGGGGACATTATCACCGCCATTTTTACCGCCAACATTACCGCCATCGTCGTAAGCCCTCAGTATCAGGTAGCCATTCTTTCGTGAGTTTGGCAGGTCGTTAGCAAAGGCACAGATAGCCTCCTGGAACTTATCCATGTCACCTGTTGGCTCTCGCCTTCTTCCTCCTTGCAAGGCATAGTCCAAGCGAGCTTGTCCTCTGCTCTTGCTTCGTGCGTCAGTTGACGTGGTTCGCTCCACACGATAGGTTTCCGTGCTATGCAGCAGTTCTTGTATTTCGTCTTTTGTTATCATTTGACTTCGTCTTCTTCCTTCTTGCAAGGCATAGCCAAAACAAGCTTTAGCTCTGCTCTTGCTTCGTGCGTCATTTCGACTTATTTCTCTTGATTGAATTCTTCCTGTCTCACCAACTCCTGCACAGGTACTTCAAGTGCATTGGCAATAGCTATGAGTGTTTCAAGGCTGGGTTGGGTAGTGTTTGTTACCCATTTGGATATAGTTGCCTGATCCTTTCCCAACTTATCCGCCAACCACTTGTTGTTTAGGTCGTGTTCTGCTAGAACGATTCTTATCCGATTTAATTTTGCCATGATAGTTTTCTCTTGTTTGTGGACAAAGATACAAAAAACAATTCATAATTCAGCAGAATACACTAAATTTTTATTGCTTGTGGTGAAAATTTGATGATTTTATCAAGTATTTGCTGTTTTAGCTGTCATAAACAAGACATTTTGGCAACGTAATCGCATTCCTCTTCGAGCATAATTTAATTTGATGGTAATTTGCTGGCAACTTGCCGAAACAATCAAAACGTGGATGAAGATTTGTCTAATACGCTGATAATCAGCGACAATTAAAATCAAGTTTAATTTGCTAGTAATTTGCCAAAGAAAGAGATAATAGAGCTCTTTTATAGGTATTCCTAAATAAAAAAGTGCCAATAATGGCAGATTTTGATAACGAAAGTTAACGAGAGAAGTTTATTCGTTTATGTCACTTCAAACCTTTATTTCGGTTGATAAATGTTAAAAAGCAGCAATATTATAACTATTTTTACTCAAAAACCTTTGTATAATCAAATTTAATTGCTATTTTTGTAGCAATTCTACAAAATCAAATATGTAATGATACTAAAAATCGAATTTGAGAATTTCTTTTCTATTAGAGATAGAATAAGAATCGACTTCAGAGCAGGAAACATCAATACAGCTCTTGCACGGGAGTTAAGCCATAATGTGATGGAGTGGAACGGTGTGCCCGTACTTAAAACTATTGGCCTGTTTGGGCCTAACGCTTCTGGCAAATCGAATATTCTGAAAGCCATTACTTTTTGCTGTAGAATGATTTTGGAGTCACACCTCTACAATGAAGGTGCGATATTCAATTTCGAACCTTTCAAATTCGATGGCTGGCAAGATAGATCAAGTAAGTTCTTGATTGATTTTGTGTACGATGGAGTGGAATACGAATATGCTTTTGAATTAACCCGTGAGCGTATTATCAGCGAAAGTCTATATCATTATCCGGTTGGCAGACGTGCAAAAATATTTGTTCGCGATGCTGATGGAAAATACAGCTTTGGTACTGGCGTTATGGCTAAGCCTTCGGATGTGGTTACAAACACCAGTGAGAAGAACCTTTTCCTAAGTCGTGCCAGCTCGATGAACAGAGACATAGCACAGAAGATATATCGTTATTTCATGAACCAATTCCTGCTTGGACTTGTGAATGTGAACGATATGATGGTGCTGGATAGTTTCAATGCTTACAAGAAGGTGATACTCAAAGCACTTGAAATATGCGATACAGATATTACTGACATCGAGGCAAGGAAAGAACAAATGCCTGCTCCTGTGGTTGTACCTGGACAAACGGAGCTATCATACAAGCTGGTGGATGTGCTCCGTTTCAAGACATTCCATCGCAACCAAAAGAATATCATGTTCGACATGGACATGGAGGAATCTAACGGTACAAGAAAAATGTTCCAGATTCTGATACGACTCTTGGATGTGGTAAAGAATAAGAAGAGCATTATGATGGACGAGTTTGACATGGGACTGCACACTCGTCTGGCTGATTTCATTCTCGACTTGATTCATGCCTCTGAGAGCAGTCAGTTATTGTTCACATCTCACAACACAAACCTTATCGATGTCAAACGACTGAGACGTGACCAAATTGTTTTTGTCAACAAGTCGGAGCAAGGCGCAACGGAGGTGTATTCATTATACGACTTCAAGGATTTCCGTGAGAATATGGATGCCGAAAAGGGATATATACAAGGACGCTTTGACGCTGTGCCTTATGTTGATTCATCGGTGTCAAGTATCAAACAATTATTGGAAGGTTGATTATGGCAAGCAAAAGAGAACCGTCACCATCTTTGCGAATGCGAAAGATTGCCCTTGTTATTTGCGAGGGCGAGACAGAGGTCTGCTATATCAATCTTCTGAAATCGTGGTATAAGTCACCCATCAGAATCGTTTCGCACATAGAAGGAACAAAGATTACTCCATCATTGGTTGAGAAACGTACAAAGGAACTCAAAATCTCACAATGGGATAAGGTGCATACATTCCTCATGTACGACATGGATGTACAAGCCATCAATGAGAAACTACGTAAATGCAAGGCGGAAATGCTGCTTAGCAATCCTTGCTTTGAAATATGGTTGCTACTTCATGCCAAAGACCAGAAGGCTGCAATCGAAACAGATGCACTCATCAAAGAGTTGAAGAAAAGTGCTCCCGTGTGGAAGAATTATTCAAAATCCGCTTTTACCGACACACAAAAGTCTTTCTTAAACAACAACACGGATGTTGCTGTTACAAGAGCAAAGGAATTGCGTGAGTTCCATAATCCATCAACAGGTATCTACAAATTGATTGAAATGTTGAAAGAGGATGCGCGTCAATTAGCTGAAAGCAAGGAATAGATTTGTTGGGGAACAAACTCCTATCGTCTAGCAAGGTTTTCGTTATTTCCACTTTGCAGAACAAATTTTAAATATAAAAAAGTAGCAAGGACTATTTGTGGGGGGATTAATTTAGCAACATTAATTATGGTGACTTAGATTAGAAAAAGTTGTCACTTTAGGAGGTAAAAAGAAAGTGACAACTTTTTCTTGTCTAAGTCATTATTTCTCTTCTTCCTGTTTCTCTTCTTCCTGCTTCTCTTCTTCCTTGAAGTCGGTGATGTTGTTCTCAATCAGGATGTTGTACCACTGTATGAGCTTCTTGATGTCACTGATGTGTACGCGGTCACGGTCAAAGTTGGGGAGCACCTTGGCGAAGTACTCACGCAGCTCGTCGTTGGTGGCTTTCTTGAAGTCGATGGTGGCCTTCTTGCCCTCCTCCAGTGTCTTCATGCTCTCCAGCACTACCATGAGCGACACGTCTTCGTCGTCGGTGAACATGGCGATGTCGGCCAGTGATGTGATGCGGTCGGTAGCGAAGGCTGGTTGACGGCGGTGTGTGGCGTCAAGTGCCTCGACAATGAGATTGTTCTTACCACGTGTAACGAGTTTGTAAAGTCCGGGCTTGCCGGAAATAGCTAAAATTGTTTGTTGCATTGTTCTAATATCAAGTTAATTTGTTGATTCAAATCTGTTGTTCCGTCGTTGATGATTTCGAAGTCGGCCCGTCGGCGCACTTCTTCCTGTGGCCACTGGCGGCCCATCCACTCCTTTGCTTTCTCGCGGCTGATGCCGTCGCGCTGCATGATGCGTTGAATGCGTATCTCCTCGGGGGCGGTGACAGCGATGACGCGATCGACCAGACGGTTGATGCCCGACTCGAACAGAATGGCGCTTTCCATCCACTGCAGTCCGCTCTCTTCGAAGTCGCGGAATACGGCTGGATGCACAACGGCATCGATGGCATGGGCATTCGCCTCAGAGGCTAAGAGGAACTGAGCCACAGCGGCTTTGTTCAGTTGCCATTCCCGTTGCCCTGCAGAGTGACTGACGGGCAGGTAGGCATCAGGACCGATGAGGCTCGTGAGCTGTTGGCGGAGGTCGGCTGAGGTGCGCATCAGCCGTTTGGCAGCGCTGTCGCAGTCATAGACTGTGATGCCCCGCTCAGCCAAGAGCTTGCAAACGTAGCTCTTTCCGCTGCCTATGCCGCCTGTGATGCCTGTCTTCATTGGATTATGTCTGTTTGCTCGGGTTGGTCTTCAATGAGATAGTCGAGCTGTGTCAGGTTGAGTGTGGCTTGAGAGATGCCCGGTGGTGTCTGTTGCAGATAGACGTTGCACTTGGGAGCATGCGAAGCCTTGATTTCATTATAGTCGGCCACGACGACAAAGTCGGAGGGCGACAGTTGCTGATAGGTCTTGACCCCGGCCACGAACTTCACGCTGACCTTGGCAGGAAACAGTCGGAGCACTTTCCCCGGTGGCATGTTGATGCCCACCACGGGTATGTCGTTGATGCTCTCCTCCGTGAGCACGTCGGTCATGAACATCAGGTCGATTATCTCGGGTATCATCTTCACTCCGGCTATGCGCTGCAGACGGGTCGTCACCTGTAGCGTGTCGCGGAAGTTGGTGTAGTTGAGCACATCCGTATAGATGACGTTGATGCTGTCGAGCTTTTCGCGTGGCGCATAGATAGTGATGGTGTCGGGATTGTACTTCACGTCTGCAATGAAGTACAAATCATCCGGAGTCACCGTTCCTCTCCATTTCACGGGTACGCGCTTGCGCTCGCCAAAGTTGTAGTAGAATGTCAGGCGGTCGGGCTTGATGCTCACCAGCTTAGACGAGGCCGCAAGGTGAGACGACACTCTCTTTGACAGTTCGGCACCCGTCACTTCGCCCGTGTTGTTTTTGTGAACGTGGCTGTTGAAGTCGATTTCGATTTCCGGCATGGCATCGCCATAGAGATAGGTGAGCAGCACGATGCCCTTGTCCATGACGGTGACGCGGATGGTGTCGGTCTCAGCCGATGTGAGCACGGCGGTCTTGGGCACGTTGACATACTTCACCGGTATCCTAATCTCCTGCTCATACGTCTCGTTGAGCGTGGTGAGCAGCCAGAAGATGCCTGCTACGGCGAAGAAAAACAAAAAAATCAGAAATTCCCTGTTAGCGCGGCTAAACAGGAAATTACTGATTTTGTGGAAAAAGTCAATCGCTTTCAAGTCTCCGACCGGTTACTTGTTCTGGATGGGAGAGCTGGCGGCATCCTTGAACACGTAGTTCTTATCGACCGTCACCACCACGTCGCGAGCAATCTTCACGTCAACGGTTCCGCGCTCCACGTCAATGCTCTTTATTGTGCCATACAGTCCTCCGCCGGTCATGACCTGCAGACCTTCGGTGAGGGTGTTCTGGAAGTTCTGCACTTCCTTCTGGCGTTTCATTTGCGGACGAATCATGAAGAAATACATGATGGCTATCATTGCCACGAAGAAGAGGATTGTCATCATGCCTCCTCCGTTACTAGGAGCAGCCTGAGCTGCGAGAATTAAGTTTGTCATCAGACTTTTATAAGTGAGTTAATAATTATTATTCCTTGTGTTGTTTGTTATGCGATAGGGGGGGGAGCGAAGCCTCGTCTTACTCCTGCGGTGCTGCATTGCGGTCTTCGATGCTCTTCAGCAGTCGGCCTGTCCTCACGAGGTGATGGGCGATGGTGTCGAGCATGCCGTTGATGTAGCTGCCGCTGCGTGGGGTAGAGTAGAACTTGGCCAGCTCCACGTATTCATTGATGGTCACGCTGACGGGGATGCTGGGGAAGGTGAGCATCTCGGCAATGGCTATTTGCATGATGATCACATCCATGTAGGCCAGACGGCTGAAGTCCCAGTTGCGCGACGATTCGCTCATCATGTGCTGATATTCGTCGGCATTGAGGATTGTGGCCCGGAAGAGCTTGCGTGCATAGTCTCGCTCCTCTTCGCTGTCGTATTCGGGCAACAGTTCCTGTTTCGGACCATTCTTCTCGTCGAATCGCTTGATGGTCTTCAGCACGAAGGTGTCCACCACGTCCTTGTCGTCGTTCCAGTACAGGCTCTGCTCTTCCAGCAGTGCGTCGAGGTCGTCGTTGTCTTGAATGAGCGTGCGATAGATGCGCCGCCACAATTCGCGGTCGGTGGCATAGTCGTCGTCTGCGCTCTTAATGTATTCCTGGTAGATCTGGCTCTTCTCGATGAGCTCGAACAACTTGCCTACGAACTCAGGCGTGTCGTTCCAGGAACGCTTTTGTGTTTCGGCAAACTCTAAGAGTTGCTTGTTGTTTTCCAATTGCAGCGCGAATCGGTTGAACGCGAACTTCTGCGAAGGCTCCGCCGTGCCTTCTCTCTTTGCTTTGCCTTGTGCAATTTCCAGCCGGCGACGGGCCTCTTTGGTGATGGCCACGATGAGCATGAGCATGTAATTGTAAAGGTCGTAAGCTTTAGACAAGCTGAAGAACAGTTCCTTCTCAGCTGTGTCAATGTTCTTGTTACCGTTTTGATAGTACGCGTAGGTTAACTGAACAATCTTGATTCGGATGATTTCTCGATTAATCATTGAGCTCCTTGTTTCTAAATATATCGTTTGCAAAATTAGGAATTTTTCCGTTATCCGACAAGAAAAAACGCTATTTTTTGAGTTTTTCATACTAAATCGTTTTGCGATTCAATATAAATTAGTAACTTTGCACCCGCTTTTCGCGAAAGCACATCGAGAATATCAAAAAAAATCGTGTGATGGTGAATTAAGCAAGTAATCAAAAAATGTTTAACCACTTAATTTAGAGTAACACAAAAAGTTATGAAAGAGATTTCTGTCAACGGCAAGAAGCGTGAGGCTATCGGCAAGAAGGCTTCTAAGCTGCAGCGCAAGGAGGGACTCATTCCTTGCAATCTGTATGGTGAGGTAAAGGGCGCAAACGGTCTGCCCGAGGCACTGGCTTTCTCAGCTCCTATGGCTGAGCTGCGCAAGGTCATCTACAGCCCCCATGTCTATGTAGTGAACCTGAACATCGATGGCAAGGAGCACAAGGCTATCATCAAGGAACTCCAGTTCCATCCCACGACCGATGCTCTGCTGCATGCCGATTTCTATGAGGTGAACGATCAGAAGCCCATCACTGTGGGTATTCCCGTGAAGCTGAACGGTTTGGCACAGGGCGTTCGCGAGGGTGGTAAGCTGAACCTCTCTATCCGTAAGATCAACGTGACCGCTCCTTACAAGCAGATTCCTGAGATTCTGGAGATTGACGTGACCAGCCTCGGCCTGGGCAAGGCTATCAAGGTGGGCGAGCTCCACTTCGAGGGTCTGGAGCTGGCTACTCCTGCACAGGTGGTTGTATGCTCAGTGAAGGAGACACGTGCTTCTAAGGCTGCAGCCGCTGCTACTGCTGAATAAAAATAGCACATGGACAAGTATTTGATTGTTGGCTTGGGCAACGTCGGCGCTGAGTACGACCAGACCCGCCACAACACAGGATTTATGGTATTGGATGCTTTTGCGAAGGCATCCAATATCGTTTTTGAGGATAAGCGTTATGGCTTTGTGGCTGAGACCTCGCTCAAAGGCCGTAAGGTGATTCTCCTGAAGCCCTCGACCTACATGAATCTCAGCGGCAACGCCGTTCGCTACTGGCTGAACAAGGAGAATATAGATCAGCAGCGCCTGCTCGTCGTCAGCGACGATGTGGCATTGCCCTTGGGCGCTTTTCGCCTGAAGGCCAGCGGCTCCAACGGCGGTCACAATGGCCTGGGCCACATTCAGCAGCTCATAGGCCAGAACTACGCCCGCCTGCGCATGGGCATCGGTAATGAGTATGCCCGGGGCGGACAGATTGACTGGGTGCTGGGGCGCTACAGCGATGAGGAGCTGAAGACCCTGCAGCCCTCTATCGACCTCGGCGTTGAGATCATCAAGAGCTTCGTGCTGGCAGGTATCGACATCACGATGAATCAGTATAATAAATTGGGAAAGAAATGAGTGAGGCGCGCATTGACAAGTGGCTATGGGCAGCCCGAATCTTCAAGACCCGCAGCATTGCTGCCGATGCCTGCAAGAATGGTCGTGTGATGGTGGGCGGCACCACCGTGAAGCCCTCTCGCATGGTGAAGGTGGGCGAGACGGTCAGCGTGCGCAAACCGCCCGTCACCTATTCCTTTAAGATTCTGAAGACAATCGAGCAGCGAGTGGGGGCCAAGTTGCTGCCCGAGATTTATGAGAATGTGACCACAGCCGACCAGTACGAGCTGTTGGAGATGAACCGCATCAGCGGCTTCGTTGACCGTGCCCGTGGCACGGGTCGTCCCACGAAGAAAGACCGTCGCGCGATGGATGCTTTCGTGGCACCTGCGCTCGAAGGCTTTACCGGCTTCGACTTCGACGACGATGACTGGGACGACGATGACGATTGACTTCAGAGTCAGATCAGAATCCGTAGATTTCCTTCAGTTTCTCGCCGAGCTTGTTGCCTCGCAGGTCAACATCGATGATTTTGCCTGTAGGGTCGCAGAGTATGCTCGACGGGATGCTGCGTATGCCATAGGTCTGTGCGGCAATGGTCTGCCAGAACTTCAGGTCGCTCAGGTGAACCCAGTTCAGCTCTTTCTCGCGGATGGCTCGCTTCCATGCTTCGGCTGAGCGGTCGAACGACAGTCCCACCACCGTGAAGCCCTTGCCCTTATATTTCTCATAGTTGGCCTTCACGTTGGGCATCTCGCCCATGCAGGGGCCACACCACGAAGCCCAGAAATCCACGAGCACATAGTTTCCCTTGCCCACATATTCACTCAGCTTGTGGTTCACCCCCAGCGTGTCGGCCTCTTCCACGTCCTTGAACATCGTGCCGGGAGCGCGCAGTTTCAGTGCTTCCATCTGCTGCAGTCCCTGCTTGCAGAGCGGGTGACTCAGGAAGGGAGCATCGCTTTCGCAGATAGCCTTCAGGTCGTCGTAGCTCAGGTTGTAAACGCCCAGGTTGAAGGCGAATGCACCCAGCACATTGTCCTGGTTGTCGTTGATGGTCTTCTTCACGATTTCTGCCACTTTGTCGTCATCGTCTTCATATTTGTTCAGTAGCTGAACGAATGACGAGAGCCGTTCGTTCATCACCGAGCCTTTGGCCATGTCGCTGTTCATGTCGAGGCTGATTTCCTGACAATCCACGATGAAGAAGCTCTGCATGCGGTTGTCGCGGTCGAGTGCCACCATCACCGTCTGTTCGGGCTGTGTTCCCAGTAGCGTGAACTCTCCGTTCTGCACTTTTACGATAGTCGGTTGCGTCTGCAGGTTGGTCATGTCGCCTACGATGATTTCCTTTGCGTTGGGATGGGTGACTCCTTTCAGGGTGAAGTCAATTTGTGCCGTTATGGGCAGGGCTGCCAGCAGGAGGGCAGCGAGGGTGATTGTTTTTTTCATGCTTTCGTGCGGTTTAAATAAAGTTCCTATTTCAGGGCAAAGGTACATATTTATCTTTTATCACCAATAAAAAAATGTGATTTTCTGAAAAAAGCAGAATGGTTCAGTTCGAAAGTTCGGTTGTTTTTTGCAGCGGACTACAGGACTAAAGGACTTTTCTGCACATTGTTGAACGAGTCCTCAAGTCCTGTAGTCCGTTGCTAAATCTATCCATTGGAATGGTACTGAAGATTTAATTTTTTATAATTTTCCGGTTCGGTCTTTCCGATTATTACATCTTTATATTACTTTTGCACTCGTGTTTCTTTGAAGCACGTCATTTTTTATTTGCTCAATTTCTCCGACGAACTGCGACCTCTAACGAGATTTTTACGAGCAATGTCTATTCTACATGGAGTATGCGCTATAGGCGTAGATTCATCCATAGTAGAATAGAGGCTGTCGCAGGCCTGTCGGAGAATATGGCAGAGTCTGCGCTTTTTTGTGTATATACACTTCTGAGCCAGTTGATGTCAGACACGAAGATGGATATACAAACTAAAAACTAATTTTTTTAAACTTCTAATGAAAACAAAAATGAAAAGAAAACTAATTAATTCATTGAGATTGCTCCTCGTAGCAGCATGGCTGTGCGTGGGGGCAAGTAATGCGTGGGCTGGTGAAATAACCTACAATTTCAACTCTTGGGTAAACACAAATCTTACTACCCTCGGACAACAGCAAACATTGTCAGTTGCGGGGGACAATATTGCAACTGCGGATGCAACTAATGTTAAAGTAATTAGTGATGTTACCACCCCTGCATTCGCTTTCGATGGTCGATTCGCTACAGATGATGTCAGCAAAGTTTATTTGAGAAATGGTAGTAGCAAGAGTAACCAACATATTGTGAACAAAGGTATTCAGAGTAGAGCCGCAGATAAGCATTTTTCAATTCTTAATTTGAAAAGTGGAGATATTGTAACAATCGTTACCGGCTCTGGCACGACATCTTTTATATCAACAAATGCGACAGTGGGAGGAATTCAAGTTGTTAGCGGAGACAGGGTCGGTACAAACGTAGATAATACTGATGAAGGAGCTACAACAGTCTGCACAATGACTGCTGATGGCAATTTGGATTTGAAATTAGGAAGTTGGGCGGTAATAATGTCTGTAACAATTAATAGTCCTAGCGTCACATTGCTAGACCAACCGTTTACACAATTGTATGAAGCAGATGGGGAAACGGAGATTACTGACGTGACACAGTATGGCTATACTGTAGCCTCTGGTACCAACACTTCAGTGACAGGTGGTAAGCTGACATTTTCAGGAACGAGCAGCTCAGGAGTCTCTGCTGAAGTGTATTCATCGTTCACAGAGAAGTCATCTGGAATTATCAATGTCAGTTTCACTTGGGCAACGTCTAATATGACAGGTTTAAATGGCAAAACTGCTACAACAAGCAATTCTGCTTATACAAGTTTTTATCTAGCAGACTCTGAAGGAAAAAAGATTTTGACCGTATACTTTTTTGGGCAATTGCAAAAGATTTTTGTAAACGGTCTTGCAGATGCAAACTTATTGTATGCTGATAATACAGACCAAGTGGAGCGCGGTCAAACCATAGCAGTAACTGTTGACATAGACATGGACAACAAGGTGATTCAGTCCTTAAAGTTAGTAGGAAATCAAACACATAGTAGAACAAACTTCGCGTTCGAGAATTCATCTGCGACTTCTATTGCTAGATTCGGCTATAAGAACAAGAACTGTTCATATGTTAATATACCAACCATTGATGATATCCTTATAAAGAACTCAGTTCCAAACTATACTCTGAATGCTATTCTCTCTAATGGGACAAAGCTCAAGACTATATATCAGGGATGCAGTGATTTTGCTTCATCTCAAACTGTATACTTCCCTAAATATATTAATGTGAATAACACGTGGTATAAAACCTCTGAAACCTCATTCTCAAAAGCCTTCAGTACTGCAGGTACGCAGACCGTAACGTATGCTGCCGATGACGCAATTGACTATTTCTTTGAATTTGAGGAACTCCCCAAAAATGGCTCTTTTGCAGCAAATGTATCTGGAGCTACGGTTTCAAGTGGCATGTCTGGTCGCTTACATGGAAGCAGCAAACAAAAAGCTCGCGCTTGGACAGGTGCATTAGCTGGTGGAACGTATACTTTGATTTCTCATTGTAGGGGTGCAAACTCAAATTCAACTCTTCCTTTGTACTATTGCGATGTTGACGGCAGTAATCCTGTATATATTGGCGAGGCTACAGCGTCTGCCAGTACAAGTAGCTTTTCTGAGCGAACTACTACCAATATTGTGATTCCAGAAGGAAAGGCATTGTGTTTCTACAACAACACTACCAGTAACAGTAACCATTATGTAGACTATTTTACATTGACACGTAATGGCAATGCCACAGTCTCTGCCACCATCACATCTGCTGGTTTCGCAACAAACGTAAGCGCATACGCTCTTGACTTCACTTCTACCTCTATTAAGGCTTACAAGGTTAAGGTTAGCTCAAAGGGCGTGGCAACGCTGACAAAGGTTAATCAGGTTCCTGCAGGTACTCCAGTATTACTCTATAAGGATGGTGGTGCCACAGAGAATATCCCTGTAATTGCTAGTGCAGATGCCGTTTCAGACAACGACCTTGTAGCTGGTACAGGCGATGCTGTTGCAACGACCGATGGCGGCTACACCAACATGATTCTGAACAACGTGGACAGCAAGATTGGCTTCTACTTCGCTAATGGTAAGATCGTAGCCTCGAACCGTGCTTATCTGCACATAGCCACTGGACTTGCTCCTGATGCAGAAGGCGGTAGCAGCAGCCGTATGGTGATGGCGTTTGCCGACGAGACAACAGGCATTACCAGCCTCACCCCCAGCCCCTCTCCAAAGGGCGAGGGGAGTGTGTACACTCTCAGCGGTCAGCGCGTGGAGAAGCCTGCAAAGGGACTCTACATCGTGAATGGAAAGAAAGTAATCATTAAATAAATAATACAAAGGAGAACATTAAAATGAAAAAGCAATATAAGAACCCTGAAATAACGGTAATCAAGATGCAGGTAACACATCTTTGTGAACCATCAATACAGACTTATGGTAAAAATGCAGATAGTGCCGCTATGGGCCGTAGTGGCGGTAGCATTTGGGACGATGAAGACGAGGAGTATTAATCACGTCTGAAGTCTATAATCTTTTGTCTAAAGTCTAAAGTCAAGAGACTATAGTCTAAACGATAGAAACAGCCGTGTAGTCTTCTCCGTGAGGACATGGGTTGCACGGCTGCATTTTTTTAAAATTATAGTAATTTTTCATTTTTAGCGGCATTCTGCCTCTGCTCTCTTTGAGGAGTTGATTGCGAGGCAAGAAACGCTTCAGATGACGGAGAGACGAATGTCGGCTAATTGTTAGTTTAGCGGCTTAGCATGATTCGTGAGAACAGGTGCACCGCAGTAAATAGTAGTGAAAAAAAGTGGCGGCCCATCCGTGAGGACGAGCCGCCACAATTATTTTAGTCAAACCTAAATCCTTCAGAGAAATCAATGTTGTTTTGCCTACGGCGTAACGCAAATACCCGTGAATGACTCGTAAATGTTTCGTAAATATTTTCGGATCATTCACGGCTCATTTTCGGTCATTTACGTTATGCCGTAGGCAATGGATTCATCTTTAACATTGAAGTCTGTCGGCCAATTTATACACCTAATTCAATACACCATTCATAGACGGGCTGAATCTTTAGAATAAACATGGTAAAACGCGATATTTTACATAAAAACCTGTATCGAGAACGCGATATTTTACATAAAACCCTATGTCGAGAACGCGATATTTTACACAAAACCCTATATCGAGAACGCGATATTTTGCATCAATCTCCTGTGCTTTTTTAGGGGGAAGCATGGTAAGAGTAGGGGCCAAAAGGTATTTTGAAGGGAAATAAGCGCGTTATTCAGGGAAAATGTTGTAATTTTGCACCCAATATGGAACAAAACAGAAAACACGAGGGACTGCAGCTGCTCGGCAAAGAAACCGAATATGCTGCCACGTATGCCCCTGAGGTGCTGGAGACATTCCAGAACCGTCATCCCGAGAACGATTACTGGGTGCAGTTCAACTGCCCTGAGTTTACGAGCCTCTGTCCCATCACCGGACAGCCAGACTTTGCTGAAATCAAGATACTCTATATCCCTGCCGAGCGCATGGTGGAGTCGAAGAGTCTGAAGCTCTATCTCTTCTCCTTCCGCAATCACGGCGACTTCCACGAGGACTGCGTGAACACCATCATGAAGGATCTGGTGAAGCTCATGCAGCCTAAGTATATAGAGGTGGTGGGCCTGTTCATGCCCCGTGGCGGCATCAGCATCTATCCCTATGCCAACTATGGCAAGCCAGGCACGAAGTATGAGCAACTGGCCGAACAGCGCCTGATGCAGCACAAGATCATCTGATCATTACTGTGCCGTCTTGGCCGGATAGAAGTGCTTCGTGCCGTCGTTGAACTTGAGAATGAGCGTGTCGCGATTCATCATGACGAACTGGGCCGTGTCTATGCCTATGGGCACGACGTTGCCCAGCGTGTCGAGTTGCACTTGCGTGAGCAGCAGCTTCCCGTTGTAGAGGTACCACATGCCGTAGTGCTTCATCTTCGGATATGCCACGACGCTCTCCTCTTCCTGTTGCCGATTTTCCGTGACGGTACTGCGCAAATAGGCCGAGTGGTCATTTCCTAATCCTAAGACATATTCGCGTGGCACCGTGAGTTGCTGGCGAATCGAGTCGGGCAGATTGGCTATCATCTGCTTCTCCGTCTTTCCGTCCATGCCGGCATGCAGGTGCAGCGTGGGCAACACTTGCAGGCACCATGTGCTTCTCAGGTTCTTCATGCTGATTACGATGTCGGCCACGGTCGAGTCCTTGCCGTTGCGCACCACAGCCACGTCGTCGCCCGTCTTCAGATGTCCGAATATCGTGTGTTTGCGGGTAGCGTTCAGAATGTTGAGCGTATCGGGGTCTTCCCCGACCTTGTCGTTTGACAGGAATATGAGGAGGGTGTCGGTCGAGCCTTCGCACACCAGTCCATAGATGGTGGAGTCGCCTTCCAGTACGAGTGCTACGGTATCGTTCTCCTGTGCTTCGTTGTCAGTTTTCTCTTGCTGGCCGCCACAAGCCATTGTCAGTAGTGAGGTCAGAATCAGTGGGATAATGAATTTCTTCATGACTATTCTCTTCGTCTTTTTTTCGGGTGCAAAGATACAACATTTTGTCGAAACTTCGCTGATTGGGCAGACAAATCTCTCAACCGCCTATATTACACTATAAGTTTTCAAAACATCTGCTCCATCTGCTCCCTTCCCGTAACTCGTTGATAGTCATGTGGTTCAATTCGGAGCAGATGGGAGCAGACGGGAGCAGATGATTTTAGCTCATTTTGCGCAACGATTTAGCTAAAACCGCTGCGCCATTTAGCCTAAACCGCTGAGACCATTTAACCTAAATCACAAAATGACCTGAGCATGATCGTGATGCGATCTATCCTAAACCGCTGCACCATCTTGTCTAAATCGTTGCACCATCTCGGCTAAACCTCAGCATGATCAGCCCTGCGCCGTGTGCGTAAGGCATACTAAGACAATTCTGTAGCTTTCATCTGTCACCATCTGCTCCCGTCTGCTCCGCCTTCAACTGCCTCGTATTCAGAAGGTTGGCAGATGGGAGCAGATGGAGCAGATGTTTTGAAAACTTATAGTATAGAAGGTTTTGTTACCTTTTTTTCTTGTCGGTTCAAGAAAAATGTGTATCTTTGCATCATTATTTTCCAAAATATGTAACCAGAAATCATTATATCTATGGGAAAGAAGAAAATCAAGTTCAGTCTTGTCTATCGCGACATGTGGCAGTCAAGCGGAAAGTTTCAGCCGCGCAAGGATCAGTTGGAGCGCATTGCTCCCGTCATCATCGATATGGGGTGCTTTGCCCGTGTAGAGACCAATGGCGGCGCTTTCGAACAAGTGAACCTCATGGCAGGCGAGAATCCTAATGATGCCGTTCGCGCCTTCTGTAAGCCATTCAACGAGGTGGGCATACAGACCCACATGCTCGACCGTGGCCTGAATGCACTGCGCATGTATCCTGTACCCGACGACGTGCGCGAGCTGATGTATAAGGTGAAGAAAGCTCAGGGCGTCGATATTCCGCGCATCTTCTGCGGTCTGAACGATACACGTAATATCATTCCCTCCATCAAGTGGGCCAAGGCGGCAGGCATGATTCCGCAAGCCACGCTCTGCATCACCACTTCGCCCGTTCACACGGTGGAGTATTACAGCGCTATTGCCGACGAGGTGATTGCTGCCGGTGCCGAGGAAATCTGCTTGAAGGATATGGCCGGTATCGGTCAGCCGGCCATGCTCGGACAGCTGACGAAAGCCATCAAGACGAAGCATCCCGACATCATCATTCAGTATCATGGTCATTCAGGCCCGGGCCTCTCCATGGCCTCCATCCTTGAGGTGTGCAACAATGGTGCCGACATCATCGATACCGCCATTGAGCCACTCTCATGGGGTAAGGTGCATCCCGACATCATCTCGGTGCAGTCGATGCTGAAGAACGAGGGCTTCGAGGTGGCCGACCTCAACATGAATGCCTATATGCAGGCACGCACGCTGACGCAGGAGTTCATAGACGACTGGCTGGGCTACTTCATCAATCCTGCCAACAAGCACATGTCGAGCCTGTTGCTCGGTTGCGGCCTGCCTGGCGGCATGATGGGCTCGATGATGGCCGACCTGGGCGGCATTCAGACCATGATCAACAAGCTGCGCGAGAAGAAGGGCGAGCCTGTGCTGACGATGGACGACATGCTGGTGAAGCTGTTCAACGAGGTGGAGTATGTGTGGCCGCGCGTGGGCTATCCCCCACTGGTCACCCCGTTCTCGCAATACACGAAGAACATCGCCCTGATGAACCTCCTCACGATGGAGCAGGGAAAGGGCCGCTTCGTGATGATGGACGATGCCATCTGGGGCATGATTCTCGGCAAGAGCGGTCGCATTCCCGGCACTATCGATCCGGAGCTGGTGGAACTGGCCAAGACGCAGAAGCGCGAGTTCACCGATGCCGATCCTCATACGCTCATCCCCAACGCGCTCGAAGGCTTCAAGAAGGAGATGGACGAGAACGGATGGGACTACGGTAAGGACAATGAAGAGCTGTTCGAGCTGGCCATGCACCCCGAACAGTATCGCCCCTTCAAGAGCGGACAGGCCAAGAAGCAGTTCCTGGCCGACCTGCAGAAGGCGAAGGATGCCAAGCTGGGCGGCGGCAAGGTGAGCGCCGAAGAGATAGCCGCCCTGAAGCATGCCAAGGCCGACGCACTGGTGTGCCCCTCAGCCGGACAGATCTTCTACGAGTTCAACGGCGACGGCGAGTGTGCTCCCTGTGTTGAGCCGTTCATCGGCCAGACCTATAAGGAGGGCCAGACCTTCTGCTATCTGGTGGAGAAGTGGGGCGAGATTGTGCCCATTCCCGCAGCCCTCGGCGGCAAGCTCGTCGATGTGCAGGCCAAACAGGGTGCCAAGGTCCGCAAGGGCGACGTCCTGGCATGGATTGAGCGAGAAAAACAGTAAGAAATAGGTGGGACATTCGCACTTTGTCGGTGAATGTCCCATCAATTTTGCAAAAAAAAATGCCATAAAAGAAATATTGCTTACCTTTGCCGATAAATCATGAAACAGCATAACTATGGAAGGAATGCAGCCTCGATGGAAAGAACTATTAAAGCATTATGAACAAGCCTTAGGACGCTTGTCTAAAATAGTTGACTTGAAGCGTGAACGACAGCTCAACGAGTTTGAGGAGGACAGTGTGATTAAGCGTTTCGAGTTTACTTATGAAATGGCCTGGAAATTGATGATGAGCTATGAGAAGAGCAACGGTGTACTACAGCTGATGGGGTCGAAGGATGTGGTGCGTAATGCTATAAGCATGTCTCTGATAGAGAATGGCGAGGCTTGGATGGACATGATTGATGCTCGCAACAGGACATCACACTTGTATGACGAGGGCATGGCAAAGGATGTTATTGATGCCATTGTAAATGACTACTATCCACTGTTGCAAGATTTGTTGCGTAAAATGGAAACCTTATCATGTACGGACTGAAAGAGCGATCATACAATGAACTGATGGCAATACTAACCTCGGTGCCAGAGATAGAAGAGGCTGTGCTCTATGGTTCTCGTGCCCGAGGTGACTATTGGTATGCTTCAGATATAGATTTGTCGCTGAAAGGCGACGGTCTGAATAGGCATGTCTTATCCGTACTCAATGATAAGCTCTACGAATCGCATATACCATATTTCTTTGATACTCATATTTATAGCGATATTATGAATCAGAAATTCAAGGAGAATGTAGATCGTGACGGAATCGTGATTTATAGAAAGCAAAAAGAATGATGGACTATCAGGCAATTATAGATAAATATTACACAGCAGACGACTCTTTGCGTCGTCTGCTTTTGTTGCACTCCCGACAGGTGGCCGACCGCTGCCTGCGCATTTGCCGGCAACACCTGGAACTGCCGTTCGATGTGCAGTTCGTGGAAGAGGCTGCCATGCTGCACGATATTGGCATACGCTGGTGTCATGCACCTAGCATCTACTGCAATGGCACTGAGCATTATTTGCGCCACGGACTCATAGGCGGCCAGATATTGCGCAAGGAGGGCTTTGAGCGACATGCCCGTGTGTGCGAGCGGCACACAGGAACAGGCTTGATCACGGTGCCGATTGGCAAGGACGGACAGCCGCTGTTGCCCGAAGAACTGGTGAAGAGCGGCTTCTTCGTGCCTGAGACACTTGAGGAACAGTTGGTGTGCTATGCCGACAAATTCTATTCGAAGTCGCAGCCCGACCGCGAGCTTACCGTACTACAGGCAGCGCAAAGTCTGGAGAAGTTCGGACACGATGGAGCAGTGAAGTTTTTAGGATGGGCAGAACGGTTTGAATGACCCTGCCCATCTCGCATTTTTTCTCGGCTCAGTCCGAGAAAAGCCAGTTGCTTTTTGTTTTAGCAACGGACAACAGGACTTGAGGACTCTTTCGCACACGATGCATAAAAGTCCTTTAGTCATGTAGTCCGCTGCAAGAAGACAACCGAACTTTCGAACAGAACCTTTTTTCTGTTAATTAATGTAGAGCAGGAGCAAATTCTTCATTCTTCATTCTTCATTCTTCATTAAAAAGTCGTAATTTTGCAGGCGTGAAAAGAAAGTCGGTCATTCTTTTGATGCTTTCCCTCTTCCTCTTTGCGGCAGCGGGGAGCTATCAAGATTCACGATACGAAAAGTCGGAAGACGCCAAAGACACTACGAAACGCACTGACGACAGGCAACACCCTGACACGTCGGGTGGGCTTCGGGGTGTTTTGCGTGTGGCCTCTATTCTCGACACTCTTTCACTTACCCCCCGTATCTCCATTCCCGACAGTTCAGACTTCAGCAAGCTTCTTGCCGGGCCCGATCCTAATGACACGACGCGCATGGACTCGTTGCAACTGGCCATCTGGAAGCGCAACAAGGCCATCGACGACTCCATCAAGGCCGACAGCCTGAACCGTGAGAGCAAGAACGGCATTGAGTCGCCCGTAGAGTTCTTTGCCAACGACTCGCTCATCTTTGAGCAGGGCTCGGGCATGGCTTTCCTCTATGGCAGCTCGCATGTGAAGTATCAGGACATGGACCTGAAGAGCGACCGCATCCGCATGCAGCTCGACTCGTCGCTGGTGCATGCTACAGGCTCGCTCGATTCGGCATCGAATGAAATGATAGGATTGCCGGTGTTCCAGATGGGCAGCGATACGTATGAGAGCGACACAATGTCGTTCAACTTCAAGTCGAAGCGTGGCCTGATTCGCCAAGTATATACCGAGCAGCAGGAGGGATTCCTGACGAGTGAGCTGTCGAAGCGAGGCTCTAACGGTGAGATGTTCCTGCGTCATGGGCGCTACACCACTTGTGACGAACCCCATCCCGACTTCTATCTGGCGCTGTCGCGCGCAAAGGTGCGCCCGGGCAAGGACGTGGTCTTTGGCCCGGCCTATATGGTGGTGTGCGACGTGCCCATCCCCTTGGCCGTGCCCTACGGTTTCTTCCCCTTCACCAAGGACTATAGCAGCGGCTTCATTATGCCCACCTATGGCGACGAGTCAACGCGCGGCTTCTATTTGCGCGACGGCGGCTACTATTTTGCCATGAGCGACCTGTGGGACCTGAAGCTGCTTGGTGAGATCTATACCAAGGGCTCATGGGGTATCTCGGCTGCCACAAACTATCACAAGCGCTATAAGTTCAGCGGCTCGGTCTATGTGAGCTATCAGAAGACCGTCACGGGTGAGAAGAACATGCCAGACTATGTAAAGCAGACGAGCTTCAAGATGCAGTGGAGCCATCGTCAGGACTCGAAGGCCAATCCCTATTCGAGCCTGTCGGCCAGCGTGAACTTCGCCACATCAAACTATGAGCCGAACAACATGAACTCGATGTATAATCCGCAGCGAATGACGCAGAGCACGCGAACCTCTTCGGTGTCTTACAGCACGAGTTTCTCCAGTATCGGCATGACCCTCTCTACCACCATGAACCTGTCGCAGAACATGCGCGACTCGTCTATCTCCGTCACGTTGCCCGACTTGAACATCAGCATTGCCCGTTTTTATCCCTTCAAACGCAAGAAGATGGTGGGCAAGGAGCGCTGGTATGAGAAGATTTCACTGAGCTATACCGGTCATTTCAGCAACTCCATCAATACCAAGGAGAACCGGCTGCTCCATTCCAACCTGATCAGGGACTGGCGCAACGGTATGCAGCACAGCATCCCCATTAGCGGCAACTTCACGCTGTTCAACTACATTAACATCAATCCCTCGTTCAACTTCACCGACCGTACTTATACAAATAAGGTGTACCGCAGTTGGGACACAGCAAAGCAGCAGGAGGTGAGAGATACCACCAACGGCTTCTACAACGTGTTCAACTGGAACCTGTCGGTATCGGCCTCTACCAAGATCTATGGCCGTTTCATCCCCTCGCGCAAGCTGTTTGGCGACAAGGTGCAAGCCATCCGCCACGTGTTCACCCCACAGATCAGCTTCAGCTATGCGCCCGACTTCAGCGCCTCGCGCTATGGCTACTACGAGACCTATCAGAAGACCGATGCCAAGGGCAACGTGACAATGGTGGAATATTCGCCCTATCAGGGACAGCTCTACGGCGTGCCGGGCAGGGGAAAGACAGGTAGCATCTCGGTTGATATTTCGAACAACGTGGAGATGAAAATCAAGACCGACAACGACTCGTCGGGATTCAAGAAAATCAGTCTGATTGACGAACTGGGAGCCTCAATGTCCTACAACTTGGCTGCCGACGTGCGCCCGTGGAGCGACCTGAGCACTCGTCTGCGCCTGCGACTCACGAAGAGCTACACGCTGAACATCAATGCCGTGTTTGCCAGCTATATGTACGAGGCCGACTCTGTAGGTGCCACGCCCCGTCTGAGTGAGCGCACAACTTATTGGCAGAAAGGTAAGATCGGTCGTTTTCAGGGCATCTCGCAGAACCTGTCATACACGCTCAACAATGAGAAAGTGGTGAAGTTCTTCAAGTGGCTCAAAGGTGAGCGAACCAAGAAGAAAGAAGACGGCGAAGCCGAAAAGCCGGAAGAGGAGGATACAGGCGTGGAGTCGAACCTGGACAGGGATATGGAAGCAGGAAAGCACGGCGCAAAGAGACGCGACAAGAACATGGCCGAGACCGACGAAGACGGATACATGAAGTTCACGCTCCCCTGGTCGATCAGCTTTGGCTATGGTATCACCATGCGTGAGAACACCGACGTGAGCAAGTTCAACTACAACACCATGCGCTATCCCTACAAGTTCACGCAGAACTTGAACATCAGCGGCAACATACGCATCAGTGACGGATGGAACATCACGTTCTCGTCGGGCTATGACTTTGAAAACAAGAGAATATCAATGACTACGGCATCGCTGTCGCGCGACTTGCACTGTTTCAATATGTCGTGCTCGGTGGTGCTGTCGCCTTACACCAGTTATAATTTCTCGTTCCGCTGCAATGCTGCAACTCTGACCGACGTGTTGAAGTATGACAAGCGAAGCAACTCGACAAGCGCCGTGCAGTGGTATTAGAGAGACCGAAAATCACAGATTGAAAATTGAAGGAATTTGTTATTTCAGAAGCTAAGACCGAGACGGCGGTGCTGGTAGGTCTGATCACTAAGAACCAGGACGAGGCAAAGACAAACGAGTACCTCGACGAACTGGAATTCCTGGCCGATACGGCGGGAGCACGGACTGTGAAGCGATTCACGCAGAAGGTGGATGGTCCCAGTCAGGTGACCTATGTGGGCAGCGGCAAGCTGCAAGAAATCAAGCAGTACGTCAAAGCCTGCGAAGATGCCTATGAAGAGGGCGAAGGAGAGCCCGTCGGCATGGTCATCTTCGATGATGAACTGTCGGCCAAGCAGATACGCAACATCGAGAAAGAGTTGCAAGTGAAGATTCTCGACCGCACATCGCTCATTCTCGACATCTTCGCCATGCGTGCCCAGACGGCTGAAGCCAAGGCACAGGTGGAGCTGGCGCAACACCGCTATATGCTGCCCCGACTGCAGCGCCTGTGGACACACCTTGAGCGACAGGGCGGCGGCTCTGGCTCAGGTGGCGGAAAGGGTAGTGTGGGACTGCGCGGTCCGGGTGAGACACAGCTTGAGATGGACCGACGCATCATTCTGCAGCGCATCACGCTGCTGAAACAACGACTGAAAGAGATTGACCAGCAGAAGACCACGCAGCGCAAGAACCGTGGGCGGCTCATCCGCGTGGCGCTCGTAGGCTATACCAACGTGGGCAAGAGCACGCTCATGAACCTGCTGTCCAAGAGTGACGTCTTTGCTGAGAACAAGCTCTTTGCCACGCTCGACACGACCGTGCGCAAGATGACCATCGACAACCTGCCCTTCCTGCTGGCCGATACGGTGGGATTCATCCGTAAGCTGCCCTCTGACCTCGTGGAGTCGTTCAAGAGCACCCTCGATGAGGTGCGCGAGGCCGATATGTTGGTGCATGTGGTCGATATCTCGCATCCCGATTTTGAGGAGCAGATACGTGTGGTAGAGCAGACACTGGCCGATCTGGGTTGTGCAGAGACACCCAGTCTCTTGCTCTTCAACAAGATAGATGCCTATCGGTGGACTCCACAAGACGAAGACGACCTGACAGCCCCCAAGCGCGAGAACATCTCGCTCGACGAGCTGAAGCACACGTGGATGGCCAAGATGCAGGGCGACTGCCTCTTCATCTCGGCACGCGAACGGCAGAATATCGACGAGTTGCGACAAGTGCTCTACAAGAAGGTGCGTGAGCTGCATGTGCAAAAATATCCATATAATGACTTCCTTTACACAATAGATGAATAATTCCCTGCGTTATTGTTTTGGTAAACAATAAATAGAACCTTTTTTTTCATACAACACAAAATGTAATTACTATTATGAGAGAATTCAGACAGCTGACTAATGAAGAGATTGTGGTGCTCGAGCAGAATGCCTGCTGGGCAGAGGACTGGGCACGAGTAAAGGTGGCCGAAGATTTTCGCCCCTATAATTTCCATCGCGTCATATTCTATGGCGACATACAACTGGGCTCCTTCGAGAAGAAAGTCGAAGTGAGCAAGAACTTCTTCAAACACTCTGGTATAAACGATGCCACTCTGCGCAATGTTTCTGTGGGCAATGACTGTCTGATTGAGAAGGTGGGCAATTTCATCAACAATTATACCATCGGCGACGACTGCTACATTTCGAATATCTCTACCATCGAGACCACCGAGGGCGCTACTTACGGATCGGGCAGCACCATCTCCGTGCTAAACGAAATGGGCGACGGCAACATCACGCTCTTCCGTGAGCTCAACTCGCAGTTGGCCGCCTTCATGGTGAAACACAGTGAGGACAAGGAACTCACCCGTAGGCTGCACCAGCTCATTGACGATGAAGTGCGCGTTTCGACACCCGACCGGGGCGTGATAGGTAATCGCGTGAAGATAGTGAATACGAAAGAGATTACCAATACCGTGATCAAGGGCGACTGTGAAATCAACGGAGCCTCACGCCTCTCCGAGTGTACTATCCTGAGCTCTGAGGACGCATCTGTCTATATCGGCACTGGCGTGATCTGCGAGAACTCAATCATCTGCGACGGCTGTTCTATCAACAACTCCGTGAAGATGCAGGACTGCTTCGTGGGCGAGGCTTGCCAGATCACCAATGGCTTCACTGCTGAGGCTTCACTCTTCTTTGCCAACTCGTTCATGGCCAACGGTGAGGCTTGCGCGGCCTTCTGCGGTCCCTTCTCGGCCAGCCACCACAAGTCGAGCCTCCTCATTGGCGGACAATTCTCGTTCTACAATGCGGGCTCGAACACCAATTTCTCCAACCATGCTTACAAGATGGGCCCCATGCACTATGGCACCTTGGAGCGCGGCACTAAGACGGCTTCGGGCTCCTATGTGCTGATGCCTGCCACCATCGGTGCCTTCTCGGTATGTTTTGGCAAGCTGATGCACCATCCCGACACCCGCTGTCTGCCGTTCTCTTATCTGATAGCCTATGGCGAGACCATGTATCTCGTGCCAGGTCGTAACATCACGACCGTCGGGCTCTATCGTGACATCAAGAAATGGCCCAAACGCGACAAGCGTTCCAAGCAGTCTAAGAAGTCAATCATTAACTTTGACTGGCTCTCACCATTCACGGTAGGCGAAATACTTGAAGGACGCAAGATACTTGAGAATCTGCGTGCCGCCTCGGGTGATAATGTCTCTACCTATAACTTCCATGAATATGTGATCAATGCATCTTCGCTTAAAAAGGGCTTGAAATACTATGACATCGCCCTGCGCATCTATATGGGTGCCGTGCTCAAGCGAGCAGTCAAGGGCAACTTCCTCGGTGTGCCTGAGAGTGAGACGGGCAAGGGACCGTGGTGTGACCTTAGCGGTCTGCTTCTGCCTGAAAGCGAGGAATTACGGCTCATAGATGAAATCAAGTCGGGCGATGTGGAGAATATCCAGCAAGTCATCGACCGCTTCGAAGAGATTAACAATCACTTCCGCAAGTATCAGTGGGCATGGACTTACCAACTCATTCTTGACTACTATCATCTTACTGAGCTCGACGAACAGGCATGCGAGCGCATACGTGAAGATTATGTACGTGCGCGTCGCGCGTGGATTGCCGAAATCAGGAAAGATGCCGAGAAAGAATATGCTATGGGCGATGTAGAGAAAGAAGTCTTCGAAGACTTCATCTCGAAGCTCGACCATGAGATTGACTATGAGAATTAAGGTCTCTGATTGAGACAAGCTTACTACAAACCAACTTGTGATATGAAACTACCAGTCTTGTCAAAAATGGTTGTGGCAGTGATGGCCACAACCATTACTTTCGTTTCTTGCAGCAAGAAATACGAAGAAGTGGAGGGGGATATGGCTCAGACCCGTATCTATACCTTGGAAAATGGTCTGAAGGTGTATCTTTCCGTGAACAAGGAGGAACCGCGCATCCAGACGTACATTGCCGTGCGCACCGGGTCGAAGAATGATCCTGCCGAGACCACGGGTCTGGCCCATTATCTGGAGCACCTCATGTTTAAGGGAACCTCGAAGTTCGGTGTTACCGATCCTGATGCCGAAGCTCCCTATTTGGCCGACATTGAGCAGCGCTACGAGCAGTATCGCAAGCTGACCGACCCCGAGGCTCGCCGCCAAGCCTATCATGAAATTGACTCGGTGAGCCAGTTGGCTGCCCAGTATTTCATCCCTAACGAATACGACAAGCTGATGGCTGCCATCGGTGCTGAAGGAACGAATGCCTATACATCGAACGACGTGACCTGCTATACGGAGGATATACCCTCGAATGAGTTGGAGAACTGGGCTAAGATACAGAGCGAACGCTTCATGAACATGACCATCCGTGGCTTCCACACCGAGCTGGAGGCCGTCTATGAGGAGTATAACATTCACCTCACCGATGACACCGATAAACTGTTCAATGCCCTGTTGGCCAAACTGTTCCCCAATCACCCTTACGGAACACAAACTACTATTGGCACGCAGGAACATCTGAAGAATCCCTCAATCACTAACATCAAAGAGTATTTCAAGAAGTGGTATGTGCCCAATAACGTGGCCATCTGTATGGCAGGTGACTTCGACCCTGACGACGTGATAGCCATCATCGAGAAATATTTCGGACAGTGGCAGCCCAGTGCCGATGCCGACGGTAAGGTGAAGCAGGTGGAGCAGCCGCAATTCCCCGCATTGCCGACACTGACTCAGCCAGTTGATACTACTGTGATGGGACTGGAAGCTGAGAGCTTCTGGATGGGCTATCGCTTCGACGGCGCCTCGTCATTGCAAATAGACACCTTGCAGGTCATTGAGTCGATGCTGAGCAACGGTACCGCAGGTCTCATTGATCTCGACATCAATCAGCAGATGAAGATGTTGCAGGCTTGGGGCGGTGTGATGCCCATGATGGAACACTCAATCTTCATTCTTTCGGGTACGCCTCGCGAAGGGCAGACCCTCGACGAAGTGCGCTCATTGCTGCTCGGAGAAATAGAAAAACTGAAACGAGGCGACTTCAGCGACGATTTGCTGCCATCGGTGCAGAACAACCTGAAGTTGCAATACTACAACGCCTTGGAGAGCAATCGTAGCCGCGCCAACATGTTTGTGCAGGCTTTCGTCAACGGAACCCCCTGGGAGCAGGAGGTGAAGGCAATTGAGCGCGTAGAGGCTATGACGAAGGAGCAAATCGTGGACTTCGCTAATCGTCATTTCGGTGATAACTATGTGGCTGTTTACAAACGTCAGGGCGTTGACGAGACACAGAAGAAGATTGACAAGCCGCAAATCACGCCTATTCCCACCAATCGCGACCTTGTGTCCGACTTCGTGAAGGAGATACAGAATGCCGAAGTGAAGCCCATCGAGCCACGCTTTGTCAACTTTAAGAAAGACATCGTCTTTGGGGGCATTGACCCCATGACAGGGAAGCAAGTGGATATGTGGAAAGACCGAAGAGGAGGCAGAAAAGGACATGAGAGTCTTGACAAGTCGGTCGTCATTCCATACGCCTACGTACAAAACACAGAAAATGGCCGCTTCGTGCTGTCTTTCCACTATGATTTCGGCGAAGAGACCAATCTGAAGTATAACTATGCAGCAGAATATCTTGACTATCTCGGCACCGACTCTCTGACTGCCGAACAGGTGAAGCAGCAATTCTACAAACTGGCCTGTTCCTATAACATCAGTGTGGGAGCGCGCAATATCAATGTGACACTCAGCGGTCTGGGCGAGAACATGCTGCCGGCAATGGAACTGCTTGAACATCTGATTCAGCGGGCTAAGGTCGATTCGGCTGCCTACCAGCAGTATATTGCGATTCGTGAAAAGGGACGTATGGACAACAAGACGGATCAGCGCATGAACTTCCAGTATCTGGTGCAGTATGGACTCTACGGCCCCTACAACTCCTACCGCAACGCTTTGACCGCACAGCAACTGGCCGAGACCAACCCACAGGAGCTGCTCGACCTGCTGAAGGGACTGATGCACTATGAGCACACCGTATTATATTATGGCCCCTTGAAGAAGAAAAAGCTCGACAACGTGCTGGAGACTCACCTTACTGCACTCAATGTCCCTCTTCTGCCTACGCCTGAAGGCAAGCACTACGCCATGCAGGCTACGCCCGAGAACGAGATTCTCATTGCTCCATTCGATGCTAAGAACATCTATATGCGAATGTATCACAACGAGATGCAGCAGTGGGATGTAGAGAAGGCACCTGTCATAGCTCTCTTCAACGAATACTATGGTGGCGGTATGAACACCATCGTGTTCCAGGAGTTGCGCGAGGCACGCGGACTGGCCTACAATGCTTTTGCCATGTATGCTGAACCCAGCTATCAGGGCGAGCCTGAATATTATTTCACGCACATCATCACTCAGAACGACAAGATGATGGACTGTGTGCGCCAGTTCCACCAGATTCTCGACAGCATCCCTCAAAGCGAGAATGCCTTCAAGATTGCCAAAGATGCACTCACCAAACGACTGGCCAGCCAGCGCACCACGAAGTTTGCACTCATCAATGCATGGCTGTGGGCCAAGCAGCGTGGCATCGACTACGACTTGAACGAGCGTATCTATAACGCTCTCCCGTCGCTCACTTTGCAGGATGTCGTCAACTTTGAACAAGCTAACATGGCTCGTAAGCCTTATCGCTATATCATCTTAGGCGATGAGAAGGAACTCGACATGAGTACTCTTGAGCAGTATGGACGGGTGAAGCGGCTCACTACGGAGGAAATTTTCGGGTATTAATAAAGAATGAAATACATTTATCAGCAATATCTATCTCTGACGGCAGGGCAACGTAAGTTGCTCTGCTTTCTTGCTTATACGGGAGTCATCTTCGATGTCAGGATGAAGGTCGTTTATGGAAAATGTGAGGATATATCCTCCGAACAGCTTGACAAAACGGTGAAGAGCCTCTCCGTCTATCTTCGGCTGCACCACTACTACTTAGGCGACTATAGTCTGGACATACATTATGTCACGCCGCTGTTGGTCTATATGCTGAAAGAAATGCCGCAGTGGTTAGAGCATTTTGACAAGTTATATAAGAAGTATCAGAATGTGGAACGTAAGGTTTTCCTGCATAAGTTGAAACTGTGCGCCGATGGACAGGGAAGTAAGCTTGATATAGTAACACATTCCCTGCAAACTACCGAATTGTTGGTTCCACTGTCGGCAGAGCCAGTATTTCTGCCCATGATGCTCGATATGTCGTCCTATCGCATTACCGACTTCGTGGATCAAGCTGCTTATTGGCAAGCTGTTCACGATGTGAGCGACCCACACAATGTGCTTGGGAAGATTGCAGAACTGGGATATAAGCAGATGTCGGTCGAAAAGCGTGCAACGGTGAAATCGCTCGTGGCTCTCTACGATTTCTATAAGCAAGGCCGCTACGATGAAATAGCAGCATCCTACAAAAATCTATATGCCTACTTGTTGCAGGCTTGGCATGCCATCTATGCAGCCGACTATGACAAAACTTTTGAAATGGTGACCAAGGCTGTGCGGGAGAACAATAAGAATAGAGATGCAGCTCATAAAGGCTTTTTCAGCATGCCGCTCAATAACTATTTGCTCGTCATGGTCTATTATCTGAAGCGTTCAGATGAAGGAAAAAAACTTGGAGCTATACTTAACAAGGAAGCATTTAGGACTGAGGCAGACTATCGTCCCTCTTATTGGCTGGCCAACTATCTGAAGTACGGCAATGAGCCATCCGTACAGGCATTCTCGTCCATCAAGTCACTGCTTCCACTACGACAGTATCTCGGCATGCAGTTGGTGGGATTCTTTAAGAAAAACGTGCAGTGGCCTCAAAAACTGCCTTTACAGCCCAACATGCACATTCTGAGACATGAGATGGCAGAATGTTGTGAGTTGTCTGAAGAAGAACGCCAACACTTGACCGAAGCCTTTGGCGGACAGCCGCTTATCAGCCGTCTGCGCTATAAAGCTCCGTGGGAGTTCCTGCTCGATGAACTGACACCAGAAAAGGAAGAAGAAAACACGCAGACGGAGAAATCGGTGCGCGTGAGTTATCTCATTAACTTCGACCGTGTGGAAGTGCGAGAGCAGTCACGTCTGAAGTCGGGGGCATGGGGGGCCGGCAAACGCATGTCGCTCGATACTTTTAGACGGGGCACCGATTTCATGGACGACACAGACCGCAAGATAGCCAATAGCGTCACCAGCTACTATAGCTACGACATTGACATCAAGAAAGTGTTGCCACACTTGATAGGTTCCGACCGTGTATATACAGGTAGCTATGCCCCCTTTGACCCTGTTGCCATCTGTGAGGAGAAACCCTATCTTGTCATCAACAGGACGAAGAAAGGCTTCACTGTAACCTCAAATGTGGGCGATGCCAAGATGGACAGCGATGTAGTATATCGTAAAGACAGCAACACTCAGTACACCGTCATCACTATGACCGAACGCCAGCGCAACTACTATCGAAAACTGCTGAACATCGGTACTTTCCCACCAGAGGCTGAAGGGGCTTTACGTGAGTTTCTTCCTAAGGTGAGCGATGTGGTAGAAGTGCATAGCGACCTTGTGGAAGGCGGTACCACGCTTGAGCACCGCGATGGCACGGGGCAGCTCTGTCTGCAAATGATGCCATCGGCAGACACGCGCAATCTTTTCTGTGTATATTGCTATGCTCGTCCGTTGCCAGACGGGCAGACATTCTTCGAGCCGGCCAAAGGCATGAATCCCTGTGTGGCCGAGAGTAGCGAGGGACGGTTCCAAGTGACTCGCGACATGAAGACCGAACGCGAAAATTTCTCAATGATATCTGTCTTTCTGGAGCAGAGCGACTTTGTGAGCGATCAGTTTGACTTCAGTGATCCCTTTGCCGACCGCCAGCCCGTATGGCTGCCTGCTGAGGGATTGCTGCAGCTCATGCAGTTTGTGCAGGAACAGCCAGACCGTTTCTATATGGAATGGCCGGAAGGAGGACAACTGAACCTGAAGAGCTCGCAGCCCTCGTCGTGGAATATGCAGCTGAAATCAAAGAACGGATGGTTCGAGGTGGAGGGCGAAATCCCCATTGACGATGACACTGTGCTCTCGGCAGAACAACTGTTGATGCTTGTGGCGCAGAGCACTACAAAGTCGGGCTTCGTCAGACTGGGTGAGAGCGAGTTCTTGGCCATTTCCGACAAGTTGCGTAAGCAGCTTGCCCGTATTGAGAGCTTGGCCGTGAACAACCGTGGACATCTGCAGATTTCAGAACTGCATGCCTCGCTCCTTGGTAGTGCTTTGAGTGGCGAGGTGGAAGTGAAGCATGACAAGAGAATTGACGAGCTGCAAAAGAAAATCAAGAAAAGCATGGCTTTGCTACCTGACGTGCCCAAGCGGCTGAAGGCCGACCTGCGCGACTATCAGATGGAAGGATTCCAGTGGATGGTGCGCATGACGGGGTGGGGTTCGGGAGTCTGCTTGGCCGACGACATGGGCTTGGGAAAGACTGTGCAGACCATAGCTTTCCTACTTCATACTTCTACCGAAGGTGCAGCTCTTGTGGCGGCACCGGCATCTGTAGTGCTTAACTGGCGGCGAGAACTGGAGCGTTTTGCTCCTTCGCTCAATGTCGTTATACTCAACACTGTCGAGAATCGCCATGATGCCATTGCCAACGCAACGAAAGGCGATGTCGTGCTGACTACCTATGGATTGTTTGTTACTGAGAGCGAGAGCCTTACGGAGAAAGAATGGAATACCGTATGTCTGGACGAGGCACACGTCATCAAGAACCGTGAGACCAAGACCTCGGACGTGGTAATGAAGTTGCAGGCTAAGAATCGCATCATCCTTACTGGTACGCCTGTGCAGAACCATTTGGGCGAGCTGTGGAACCTCTATCAGTTCATCAACCCTGGCCTGCTGGGTGGCTACGACCAGTTCTCGCAGAAATATATCGTGCCCATTGAACAACAGGACAATAAGGAGCGCTCGCGACAACTGAAACGCATCGTGCAGCCCTTCATCCTTAGGCGTACTAAGCAGGAAGTGATTGAGGAACTGCCGGATAAGACCGAAATCAATATGCCCGTAGAACTCAGCGACGATGAACTGGCCGTCTATGAGGTGATTCGCCGCAAGGCCAAGCAGATGCTTGAGGACGAGCAGGGTGGGGCAGTGAGTGTGAACACACTGGCCGAAATCACACGTCTGCGTCAGGCAGCCTGTTCGGCGCAGTTGGCTGAAAAGAGTTGGAAGGGCGAGTGCTCGAAGATCAACACCCTCTTGTCGCTGCTCGAAGAGATTGTGGGCGGAGGCAACTCGGTGCTGGTGTTTAGCCAGTTCACCTCGTTCTTGTCTATGGTGCGCGAAGCTCTCGACAAGCAAAAGACAGCCTACCTCTATCTTGACGGCTCTATCCCAATGAAAAAACGCGAACAACTGGTACAGGATTTCCAGAATGGCAAATGTCCCGTCTTTCTCATTTCGCTGAAAGCTGGCGGACTGGGACTGAACCTTACGGGGGCTAATTATGTCGTTCATCTCGACCCGTGGTGGAATCCCGCCATCGAACAGCAGGCCACAGACCGTGCCTATCGCATCGGTCAACGGCAGAACGTCACCGTCTATCATCTCATATCCCAGCACACCATTGAGGAGAAAATCCTTCGCCTGCATGAGACTAAGCGCAATCTGGCCGATGCCATGCTCAGTGGTACCAACGAAAGCCACAAGCTCACCAGCCGCGAGCTGTTGCAGATGATTGGAGGATGACATCTGCTGCATAGTGGCTGACATGCCGCCTTGGGTCGTGTGACTAATCCTCAAAAATGCCCTTTACAGTAAAATAATGGCCAGATTCAGTATAAATCTGGCCATTATTTTTGTGTTTTCAAGGAAAAGATGTACTTTTGTAGCCATGTTTGAAGATAATAAATGACTAAATAAATCTATATTATATTATGGCAACACCAGTAGAATTCAAGTATGCCCCGATGTTTCAGTTGGGCGAAGACAAGACAGAGTACAGACTTCTGAGCAAGGAGGGCGTGACCGTCAGCCAGTTCGAAGGAAAAGAGATAGTGAAAGTGTCGAAAGAGGCACTCACATTGTTGGCTCAGCAGGCTTTCCACGATGTAGAGTTCATGCTGCGCCGTGAGCACAACCTGCAGGTAGCAGCCATCTTGAATGATCCCGAAGCATCGGAGAACGACAAGTATGTGGCACTGCAGTTCCTGCGCAATGCAGATGTAGCAGCTAAAGGCGTGCTGCCTTTCTGTCAGGACACTGGCACGGCTATCATTCATGGCGAGAAGGGACAACAGGTGTGGACAGGCTTCGAAGACGAAGAGGCGCTTTCGCGTGGTGTCTATAACACCTTCACACAAGACAATCTGCGCTACTCTCAGAATGCACCGCTCAACATGTACGACGAGGTGAACACCCGTTGCAACTTGCCTGCTCAGATTGACATCGAGGCTACCGAAGGCGCTGAGTATCGTTTCGTAATGGTAGCTAAGGGTGGCGGCTCAGCCAATAAGACCTATTTCTATCCCATGACCAAGGCCACGATTCAGAATGAAGGCACATTGCTGCCTTTCCTCGTGGAGAAGATGAAGAGCCTCGGCACTGCAGCTTGTCCTCCTTATCACATTGCATTCGTGATTGGCGGTACATCAGCTGAAAAGAATCTGCTCACCGTGAAGCTCGCTTCTATCAAGTACTATGACTCACTGCCTACTACAGGCGATGAAACGGGTCGTGCTTTCCGTGATATTGATCTGGAGAAGAAACTCTTAGAGGAGGCTCACAAGATTGGACTGGGAGCACAGTTCGGCGGCAAGGCGTTGGCTCACGATATTCGCGTCGTCCGTCTGCCCCGTCATGGTGCCAGCTGCCCCATCGGTATGGGCGTAAGCTGTTCAGCCGACCGCAATATCAAGGCTAAGATCAACCGCGATGGCATCTGGCTGGAAAAGATGGACTCGAACCCCTGCGAGCTGATTCCTGCTGAATATGCAAAGCCTGGTGAGGGCTCAAAGGGCATTGAGATTGACCTGAACGAGGGCATTGATGCTGTGCGCAAGGAGTTGTCGAAATATCCCGTCTCAACGCGCGTTAACCTGAAGGGCACCATCATCGTGGCTCGCGACATTGCTCATGCCAAGCTGAAGGCTCGTCTTGATGCAGGCGAGGGCATGCCCGACTACTTCAAGAAATATCCCGTGCTCTATGCCGGACCTGCTAAGACTCCCGAGGGCTATCCCTGTGGCTCGATGGGTCCGACTACGGCCAACCGCATGGATCCATACGTTGACGAGTTCCAGGACAATGGTGCTTCGCTCGTCATGATTGCCAAGGGCAACCGCAGCGACGTGGTCACCGAAGCCTGCAAGAAGCATGGAGGCTTCTATCTGGGCACAATCGGAGGCGTGGCAGCTGTGCTGTCGCAGTCGAGCATCAAGTCGATTGAGTGCGTGGAGTATCCCGAACTCGGTATGGAGGCCATCTGGAAGATTGAGGTCGAGGATTTCCCCGCCTTCATCTTGGTTGACGACAAGGGCAATGACTTCTTTAAGCAGCTGAAACCATGGACACCATGCGCAAAATAAAACTGATATTATCTTTTCTGACTTTGTTGTCCTTGAGCCTGTCGGCTCAGGACTTCAAGGTCGTGAGAGATAACTGCATGCCAGCACCTGAGGGCGTCGACGATGTCGTAGAGACCCGTCTTACTGGCATGCGTAAGATGCTGCCTCAGATAAATCGCGATTGGAATCCTGAAAAAACGTATCACCAGCTTGTGATACTCATGTCTTTCTCTGATACGGACTTTAATATCGATAATCCTGTAGCCGAATATGACAAGATTCTTAATCAGTCGGGCTACAATAAACGTCAGGGACCAGGATGTATGGCCGACTATTTCCGCGACCAGTCAGGCGGAATGCTTAATCTTGAGTTTGATGTCTATGGCCCTTACAAGGTGAGCGGAAAAGCTCAGCCTTACAGCAGTCCCAGCTCTGGCACACGTAACTATGGCCGCACTGACATGATTGAGGCTACGAACCTTTTCTTAGCCGACCATCAGGAGATAGACTTCTCACAGTATGACTGGAACGGTGACGGTAGTGTGGAGCAGGTTATTTATGTCTATGCAGGTCTGTCTGGTAATATCAGTTCTACCGACTGTTACGGACACATATGGCCAAACACGAGCACTTTCACTACTATTACAACTCATGATGGGAAGAAAATCTCCAACTACACATGCAGTGGCGAGCACTGGCCCATGACGAATAAGGCATCGTGCGGCTTTGGAACTATCAGTCATGAGTTTACCCACAGCCTTGGACTGCCTGACATCTACCCGACAGCAGGCGAAGGGTTCTCTGTTGTTGACGAATGGGACCTGATGGATGGCGGAAACTTCACAAACTACGGATGGTGCCCGCCTGAATATACTGCTTTGGAAAAGTGGCTCATGGGATGGATCTCGTTCAAAGAACTTGACGAGCCAACTACCGTAGTGGGCTTGAAACCTGTGTCTGAAGGTGGTGATGTCTATCGCATAAAGCATTCAGACTCAGAGTGGTTGCTCCTTGAGAACCGACAGCAGAGAGGATGGGATGCTGGCGCACCTGGCAGCGGACTTGTCATTTATCATGTTTTTTACGATGGTTCTGTATGGCAGGGTAATAAAGTCAATACTGACAAAAACAAACGCCGTTTCCATCTTTTCAATGCCGATAACAGGGACTATGATGCATGGGATGACTATCTGGACGAAAAAGGCTTGGGAACCTATGCTAATGCTGGTCGCATGAACAGCCGTTATCTTAGCACGTCGCCATATCCATGGACTAACGAAACAACAATGGATGTGAACGATGAACTGACAGACTCGTCTGTTCCTGCTGCCAAGATGAACTATCCTAATGCTAAGGAAGAACTGATGTTGTCAAAGCCCATCACCAATATTAGTGTCGATGACGACGGTCTTGTCTCGTTCGACTTCATGGGGGGCGGCATTCCTACCACTATCCGTGGAATGGCTCGTCAGAGTGGACGTGAGTCGGCTGTGGCTTACGATCTGAACGGTCGTCGGCTGTCACAGCCCAGTCGCAAGGGCATCTACATCCTCCGTCAGTCCGACGGCACAATAGTGAAGAAGGTATTCAAATAAACTTTATATTTATTTTTAACAAACCCCAAACACAATTATGAGATTAATTATTGAACCGAATTATGATTTGATGTCACAGTGGGCAGCAAATTATGTAGTGGAGCGTATTAATGCCGCCAACCCCACGAAGGAGAAGCCTTTCGTACTGGGATTGCCTACAGGCTCGTCGCCCATCGGTATGTATCGTGCCTTGGTGAAGGCTTATCAGGAAGGCAAAGTGTCGTTCAAGAACGTGCTTACGTTCAATATGGACGAGTATGTCGGCCTGCCTGAGTCGCATCCCGAGAGCTACCACTCGTTCATGTTCACCAATCTGTTCAATCACATTGATTGTCCGAAGGAGAACATCCATATCCTGAACGGCAATGCGCCCGACCTCGCAGCCGAGTGCGCTCACTATGAGCAGATGATTGAAGAGGCCGGTGGCATCGATCTGTTCCTTGGCGGCATTGGCCCCGATGGTCACATCGCCTTCAATGAGCCAGGCTCGTCGCTCACCAGCCGCACCCGTCAGAAGACCCTCACCACCGATACGATCATTGCCAACTCTCGTTTCTTCGACAACGACATCAACCTCGTTCCTAAGACGGCTCTGACCGTTGGCGTAGGCACTGTGATGGCAGCCAAGGAAGTCATGATTCTGGTCAATGGTCATGCCAAGTGTCGTGCTTTGCAGGCAGCTGTCGAGGGTAGTGTCAACCACATGTGGACTATCTCTGCCTTGCAGATGCACCAGCATGGCATCATCGTAGCCGACGATGCTGCTTGCGAAGAGCTGAAGGTTGGCACCTATCGCTACTTCAAGGATATTGAGCGTAATAACCTTCTGTAAAAATATTTAGCAACGGACCACAGGGCTGGCAAGACTTCTTTTCACAGGGAAAAAGTCCTACAGTCCTGTAGTCCGCTGCAAAAATATATTCTCCGAACTTTCGGGACTTAACCATTCTTCCCTTTCTTCTTAATCCCTCAATTTTTCATGTATTCTCCCTACTTCGAACCCGAGTTAGAAACCATGTCGCGCGACCAGCTTGAAGCCCTCCAGCTGGAGCGCCTGCAGCAGACCGTGCGTCACTGCATGAACTCACCTTTCTATCAGCAGCGATTCAAGGAGCTGGGTATTACCCCCGACGACATTCGCACCTTAGACGATGTGCAGAAACTGCCCTTCACCACGAAGGATGACCTGCGCGAACACTATCCCTTCGGACTGGCCTCAGTGCCCCTAAAGGATTGTGTACGCCTGCACTCTTCCAGCGGCACCACAGGCAATCCCACCGTCGTGTTGCACACGCAGCGCGACCTCGACGAGTGGGCCAAGGCCGTGGCGCGGTGCCTCTGGATGGTGGGTTCGCGTCCCGACGACGTATTCCAGAACTCAGCCGGCTACGGCATGTTCACTGCCGGTCTGGGGTTCCAGTATGGTGCTGAAAAAGTGGGCATGCTCACCGTTCCTGCCGCAGCAGGCAACACGAAGCGACAGATTAAGTTCATTCGCGACTTCGGCACCACCGTGCTCCATGCCATCCCCTCTTATGCTTCGCGCATCTATGAGGTGATGCGTGAGGAGGGCGTCGATCCGCGTCGCGACACTCGCCTGCGTGTGCTCTGCATCGGAGCCGAGCCTCACAGCGAGGAGCAGCGCCAGCGCATTGAACAGCAGCTGGGCGTGAAGGCATACAACAGCTACGGCATCTCCGAGATGATGGGGCCTGGCGTGGCTTTCGAGTGTCCCGAGCAGAACGGGCTGCACATCTGGGAGGACTATTTCATTGTTGAGATTATCGATCCCGTCACGCTGAAGCCCGTACCCGACGGACAGCTGGGCGAACTGGTGCTTACCACCATCAACCGCGAGGGCATGCCGCTGTTGCGCTATCGCACGCGCGATCTTACCCGCATCCTGCCTGGTGAGTGTGCCTGTGGTCGTCATCACAAGCGACTGGCTCGCCTGCAGGGACGCAGCGACGACATGATCATCCTGAAGGGAGTCAACATCTTCCCCATTCAGATAGAGAAAATCCTATTGGGCTTCCCCGAGTTGGGCACCGACTATCTCATCACCTTGGAGACGTTGGAGAGTGGCGATATGATGACCGTCGATGTGGAACTGGCTCGTCTTGAGACCGATGACTACACACAGCTGCAGGCACTCACCCGTGAGATAACCCGTCAGCTGAAGGATGAGATTCTCATCACGCCCAAGGTGCGTCTCGTACAGAAAGGCTCGCTCGGAGCCAGCGACGAGAAGAAAGCCGTGCGTGTGAAGGACCTCCGTAAACTGTTCTAAGAAAAGCAATGAAGAAGACTTTACTTTTTGGATTGCTGTTCGCCTCCATTCCTATGTGGGCACAGCAGACTACCACCACCACGATTAATGAGTTCCGTCTGGCAGGCCCCTATGCTGTGTCCGTGCCTTTTGCAGCCGACACCGTCGATGTGAATGGCAAAAAGTTTGACGAGCAGTCACTCATGAGTGGCATCGGCCTCTCCGAGACGGCTGCCACGAAGGTGTGGCAGGCAGGCTTGCTGCCCTCGCTCAAGGAGCAGAGGAGCGTGGGCATGCTCACGTTCTACGTCAATAACAGCAGCTATCTCAAGGGACAGCTCTGTGTGAAAGGGCCGCACCACTATAAGGTGTTCGTTGATGGACAGGAGATGAGAGACGAGCTGAAGCTCGCTCCCGAGCACCACACCGTAGCCATCAAGTTCATGGCCGAGCCTTCCGATACCGACTCCATCAGTGTCACTATCAAGGCTCCCGCTGCCGTGCCTTATACGTTGGAGAAGAAGCATCCCTACATGGTGCACGACCTGACCGATGGACGGCGTGTGCGCGGCATCTCGCTCTCAGCCGACGGCGCTTATGCCACCGTGTCCTATCAGACTACTGAGCGAGGCGGACAGAGCCGCTGGGACTATGAGCTCATCGACGTGAAGACACGGCAGGTGCTGAGCCGTCTGTCGCAGAACGTGCAGTGGTTGCCTCGCACGTGCGCATATATAGAAGAGGTGTGGGAGGGTAGTCGCCGCATGCTCTATCAGGTAGAGCCCAAGACGGGCCGTCGCACGGTCTTTGTGAGCCATCTGCCCAAGGGCGGCTACACCATCAGCCCCACTGAAGACTATCTCATCCTGAGCGTTGAGGAGGAAGGCCCTAAGGAAGATGCCGATGTGTTCGAAGTGCTGGAGATGGACGACCGTCAGCCCGGTTGGCGCAAACGCAGCCATCTGGAGCGCTACGACAGGGCTACGGGCCTCACGCAGCGCATCACCTTTGGCAACAAGGGCGAGTATCTCTACGACATCACGCAAGACGGCACCCGACTGCTCATCGCCTCGTCGCGCTCGCGACTTTCGAAGCGACCCACCACCGTCACCGACTATCTGCTCATGGATGCACGCACGCTGAAGGTCGATACGCTCCTCACTGCTGCCGAGTATCTGGGGGCAGCGGCTTTCTCGCCCGACGGCCAGAAGATTCTCTTCACGGGCACTCCCGAGGCTTTCAGCCGCATAGGCTGTCAGCTGCCTGCCAGCGTTACGCCCAGCATGACTGAGAACGAGTTGTTCCTCTATGACGTGGCTTCTCGTCAGGTGAAACCTCTCACTAAAGACTTCAACCCCTCCGTGACCCGTGCCGACTGGACATGGGGCGACGGCATGATCTATTTCTCGGCTGAGGATCGCGACTACGTGCGCCTCTATCAGCTCAATCCTGCCAGCGGCGCGATTGCGCAGCTCCCCATTCATGGCGACTATGCCTACCGCTTCGACGTGGCTGCGCGTGCCAAGGCAATGGCCTATCTGAGCTATGAGACACTGGCCCCGGCCTCGGCCTGGGTGCAGCCCGTTTCCGGCAAGGAGTGGTGCCTTTTCGATGGCCACACGGCGCTCGGCGATGCTGAGCTGGGCACCTGCGAGGACTGGAACTTCACCAACTCGCGCGGCGACACCGTCTATGGCCGTCTCTATCTGCCCAAGGACTTCGATGCCTCGAAACAGTACCCCATGATTGTCTATTACTATGGTGGCTGCTCGCCCGTGTCGCGCTATTTCGAGTCGCCATACGCCCCACAGTACTGGAACTCGCTGGGCTATGTGGCTTACATCCTGCAGCCCAGCGGTGCAACAGGCTTCGGGCAGGAGTGGGCTTCGCGCCATGTGAACACTGCCGGACGCGGACCTGCCGACGACATCATTGAGGGAACGAAGAAGATCTGTGATGCCCATCCCTTCATCAATCGTGCGAAGGTGGGCTGTATGGGCGCCTCCTACGGTGGATTCATGACACAGTATCTGCAGACCGTGACCGACATCTTCGCTGCTGCCGTGTCGCATGCCGGCATTGCCAACCACACCAGCTACTGGGGTGAGGGCTACTGGGGCTACAACTACAGTGAGGTGTCGATGGCCAACAGCTATCCCTGGAGCCATCGCGAGCTCTACGTCGATCAGTCGCCCCTGTTCAATGCCGACAAGATTCACACTCCGTTGCTGCTCCTCCACGGCACCGACGACACCAACGTGCCGGTCATTGAGAGTCTGCAGATGTTCACCGCCCTGAAGCTCCTCGGACGCGAAGTAGCCTTGGTTGAGGTGAAGGGCCAGAATCATCACATCACCGACTACGGAAAGCGTGAGAAGTGGCTGGCCACGCAGATGGCCTGGTTCCAGAAGTGGCTCAAGGACGATCCCACATGGTGGGATGCCCTCTATCCGAAGAAGAATCTATAAGTGAGGTCACTTCTCTTTTGCCGAAATCAGTGTGAACACGTTCCATGCCAGCTGCTGCACGTAGGCAGAATAGATGTACTCGACTAATAAAAAAGAGGCAAGTGCCTAAGTATTAATACTTATAAGGCACTTGCCCATGTAAGGAAATTCACTTGCCTTTGTGAGTACAAAAGCAATTTGTGCGACAGTGTTGTGACTTTACTTATTATGTTTCACTTCAACACCGGTAACGTTGAATACACGACCATTGCGAACGATGATGATATGTCCGTTCTGCAAGTACTTCCCGTCAGCAGTACTTTCTGATTTGACTGAACTAACAGCCGTCGGTTTGTTCTCGGGCGATATCTTAATGCTCTGAATATAAGCGTTGGCCTTTGAAGATGGGGCTCTCCTGGCTGATGGTGACGATGATGCGTGCAGATAGATAACGACGTGTGTAGGAACTGTAACGTTGTAAGTTACTTTTGCCCAGCCAAACGATTCCTGCGTGATGCTGACGGCACCCTGGCCATTGATCATAATGTTCAGTGTATAGCCGGGAACAGTCATACAGTTGACCAGAATCTCGCCCTTACCAGCAGGAATGTCGAATACCAGCGAACCTGGCAGCATGCTCATCCATGCGCTGGAACCAGGAATGAGTGTTTCCAAAGCTGTTGCCACCTGTTCGTCGGTCAGCGTCGTTGAAATTTCCAACTGTCCTGTTTCCTCGTTGTAGGTGTCATTGCCCGAGCTGCTGAATACAACGACATCGTTGTCATTAGGGTCAGTCATATTGAACTCGATGGTCGTATCCTCATCGCTTGACACCGTCACAGGCACCTTTCCGATCTCAACAATTTTCGAAATCACCGTGTTTGCTTCGTCATCGAAGAAAGTTTTTTTAGACATGTCGAAGTGTACGCCTGGAGTCAGTATTTGAATACCCTCATCGGCAATCAGGAATTCATCACCACACACTATGCCAGCGTAGGCGTTGGTTCCCGAAGCTTCACCATAGACGTGGCTTTGCTTAGAAACGGTGAGGCTTCCGAGTTTCATGCCGACCACCGAGCCTATTGCTGTTACGTCGCACTCATGAATCTTGACGGCATTAGCCTGAACGGCTATCGACTGGGTAGTCTCGTTGGCTGTCAGTGTAAGTATGCCATCCTTGCTGTCGCTCTTGAAGATAAGTGCTCCCATTGTGGAGACGATACATCCGTCGGCATTGCTGATGGTACATTCACCAATAGGATTGATGGTGAGCGGCTCTTTACTGTGATTCCAAATGACATGTTGCCTGACGTTTGCGTCACCAATGCCAGAGGCATCTACCACCCAGTTGTTCAGGTTCAGCGTGCGATTCTGCTTGTTGAAGGTCACCTTCTTTGAACCGTCGCCAAGAATGTCGTCGGCATTGAGACTGCTTACCTCTATGCCCATTACCTGCAGACCGATGGTAGCAACGTGCAGCATATAAGAGGCAACGGCCCCCTCGAAGGTCTCGGTGGGTGAGGATTCACAGAAGATGTAGGCATCGCCTACGCCCTTTATAGTCACCTCTCCGGTAGTCTCGTTTACTTCGGCCACATTTGTGGCATTGCTGTACCACTTGTTTATTGGCACATTGTTGGTGTTGATCAGTGTAGGTGGTGTGAAAGGCACATTCGGCTCACCGTAGGCTATAGTCTCACTGAACGAGAGCTCAGGAGTGTGTTTCTTTACGTTGACCGTGTAGAAGCCCGTAGCAGCATAATGCTCGTCTGTCTCGTTGACATAGGCGAATATGCGTGTGGTGCCTTTGGAGAGGAATTGCACATTACCCGTCTGCTCATCGACCGAAGCCACCAGTGGGTTCTCAGATTGCCAGCGGTCGATGGTGAGCTTCTGTACATTGGGCAAGGCTGTCATTGACTCGCCCACGAAGCCAGTGACTTCGGTTTGATAGAAGTTCACATAGACGTTCTGTTTAGGAGCCTCCACGCTGAGCTCGTATTCGGCAGAGACAGACGTCCAGTTGGTATTGCCTGGCCAGGTGGCACGGATGGTGGTCTTACCATACGATACAGGGGTAACGCCTCTGGCCGTCACCGTTGCCACATTGGGATTAGTTGATTCGAGCGTACATTCACGTGCATAAATATGCTTGTCCCTGAACTTTGGGAAAACACCTTGCTCCAGATATACTTCTTTGATAGCAATCACCAGTTCGGGGTAATCGAAAGAATATCCATGGTCGGGGTTGCCGTCCCATATCAGCCTTGATGATGTGATAGGCTCGTTGCCCACGATGTAATATGCCTCAGGCGCCCCCATTATAACGGTATAATGAATGATGTGATGGGTTGTGACACCTGTAGTGGAGCCTTCACCATTGCCTCCTGCACTACCGTCACCGCCGACACCACCACCGCTACCGCCTGAGCTACTGCCGCTTTCATCACCGTTGAACATTGTTTCGTCGTATTCCACGGTAGCCGATCCTATGCCCACGATGAGCACTGCGGTGTAGCCGTTCTGATTGTACGTGCGCACCACATTTTCATTGGTGGAGGTAAGATTTTTCACCCAACTCTTAGTGTTGGTGGCCTGACCGAAGTCGCCTACATTGACCGTTGCCTCTATTTCAAGGTCTTCGCGATGGATTGACTGTCCTGGAAACAAGTCGGGCGTAAAGTTCTGCGCACCTACATTCAGTGGCAGCATGGCTGCTGTTGATAGCAGTAAGCTTATCAGCCAACTAAAGGAAAATGTTCTTGTTTTCATCATAGCGATCATTAATTTGAGTTTGACAATAACTTTATTTAGCCTTCTCTTTTTTCTGATTTTTCTTTCATATACTTCGCCACTGCTTCTTCAATGCGACTGTCAAGACCTTGACCCAGGATGTTCTCCATCTTGAGTAACTCGTCCAGATATTTGCGGGCATAATCAGTGGCTGCTTCTTGGTATTTTGTCTTTGCCATAGTAATATTGTATAATCTTCCTGCTGCAAATGTACGATTGAATGGCACTTTTTGTGTTATCATTTCGTCAAATAGTCTTATCATTTCGTGCAGTCAGACATGAAAAAGCCCCCCAAAACAATGTTTCGGAGAGCTTTTGCCGTGTTTTTTACAGATAGTGCTGAAGACAATCAGTTGTCTTGCTGACTATTGCTTTACACTTTCGATTCTTTTCTTCGGTCGAGATATTGCGTAGGTGTGATGCCGAATGTTTTTTTGAAGGCACGGGTGAAGTTGGGCGTGTCGTTGTAGGCACAAAGTGTGGCCACCTCAGAGATGTTCATTTCCGGGTGGGTGTCTAATAGGTAGCGAGCCCGCCGCATACGGACAGCAGCGATGAAGTCCTGCGGCTTCTCGCCAGTGATGCTATCCAGTCGTTGGCGCAATTGGTAAAGACTCATTCCCATGTGCTCTGCCAGTCGGTTGGCATCGGGCTGCCCCTTGCGGATGAGCAGGTTGATGCTGTTGATGGTTCGTTCCAGGAACTCGCGGTCGCTCACGTTCAGTTCTGTAGTGTCATCACGATTGCCCGATAAATTGATGGCATTGTCATAGTGCTCACTCAGCACATTGTATTTCTCACTTAGCTCCTTAAAGTGAGCACTCAGTTCCTCATTGATGCGTTGCTGGTGTCTCTGGTGACGCCGCATCAGCAACCAGATGCCTATTGTCAGAGCGGCTAAAGCAATGGCAATAGCTATAGCCCACTGCTTGGCACGCCGCTGCTCGTGGTTCTCTATCTGCAGCCAGTCGTTGCCAAACTCAGCATTGTATTTTGCCAGCTTCTCAGCCGACACATTATTATATAGTGAGTCTTTCAGGGCCTCGAAGCGCTTCAGACAGTGACGCGCCCTGCTGGGGTCATGTTTCCACAAGCACTCATAGAGGCCGCGTAGGGCATGCACTTCGTTGTAGGGGTCGCCCATTTGCTGGAATATGTCGGCTGCTTCCTGATAATAGAGGGTGGCTTCCTGTTCACGGTCCTGCGAAAGCATCGTCATGCCCATCTTGTTAAGCGCGATGCCAAGCGAATGACGGTCGGGAGTTTCGCGCAGATAGGGAATCACCTTCCGTAGCGTAGCCTCGGCCTCTTCATACTCATGCAGTCCGATTAGCACGGAGGCTTTCTGAGCCAGGCGCACCATCGAGCGCTGCTCATTGCCCATCTGCTTGTCTATCTCGTAGGCACGCTCTATATATGGCAGCGCCTTCTTGTCGTCACCCTGAGCATGGTACACCTCCGATGCCATTGCCTGCAATACGGCCATACGGCTTGGATTATTGGCCTTTTCTGCCATCTCAATACCCTTCAGTACATACTGCTCTGCCTCCTTTGGCTGGTTGGCACCCATGTAAATGGCGGCCAGTGTGTTCAGGCTTGACGATATCACGTCGGGATCGCCGCTTGTCTGGTCTATGGCATAACATTCTTTCGCATAGTGGGCGGCTGACTCATAATCTGACAGGCGGATATTGATAATTGCAAGCAAATTCAAACAGTCAGCTTCCGACTCGGTACCCTTGGCCAGCGGCAGTGCCTCGCTGGCCACCTTTAGTGCTTCCTTATACTGCTGTACAGCATACAGACTGTCAGCCTGCTCCATCAGCTTGTCGCCTTTAGCGTTAGCCCATATATCTTTAGGTAGCATAAGTGCAAACAAAGCTACAAGCAAAACAGAGTACTTAAATATTTTCTTAGATAGTCTGCTCATTTTTGCAGTGAGTTCGCACCGCATAGGAGCATTGTTTAGGTCAGTCTCTATTGTTCTTATACACATAAAGGTGCCATTTTTTTTCATAATCCTAAATTCCGTAGCACTTTAGTTTATTTATTTTTCTAAGTTTCTGAGCAACAAAAAGTTCTTGCTGTGTCAAGCGGCAGAGCCGAGCGGCCCAGGATTTTGCCATGTCAGATTTTTCACTTACCTTAGTGCTGCGTTTAAAGACAAGCAAAATTATCAATGGCATGGCAAAGGTAAGCATAAAATCTGAGAGAATCACTCCTTTTGGAGGAATATTTCACGTGAGAGAGCTGTTTTCCCGTTTTGTAGGTCCTGTTATCGACAAAGTACTGGGTCTCCGATGTACGTCATTCGGCTACCAGTACAGCGAGATTGCAGGTTCGCTGGCAAGCGTCTACTTTTGTTATAGAGAACCGCGACGGCCGCTCGGCCCTAGGGACGCTTTGCAAGCAAAGAATGCCAACGTGCGTTTCCACCAGCAAGACACGCTGGAGCGCATCTTCTCGAATCTTGAATCGGAAGACATCCACATCAGACGCGCCCGCATGGATTGCGGATCCTGTTCGCGCAAGATAGTAGAGACCGTCGACGGGGTAAGGGGAAACTGGGCATGACCCATGCATAATCACGTCTGTACTGGCAAGACTATCGTCAGATGGAGAAGCAAACTACAAAACTAGTCAGCATCACTATTTGTTGCGGATTTTAGGATAAATACGATACGTTTTCATGATGTACACAACCTTGTGTACGTCCTCTATAGTAATTTTCGCTGCCTGTTGTGCTGTGGTTCCGTTTTTTAGTTGTACCTTTGCGGAAAATAGTTACTAAAGAAATGGCAAAACAGCATAACGAGGAACTGCGCACTGCGTGGGAGTTCGTGGAGAATACGGGCCGGAGCATCTTCCTTACGGGAAAGGCAGGCACGGGTAAGACAACATTCTTGAAGACCGTGGTGGAGAGGAGCCGCAAGCGCTCTATCGTGGTGGCGCCTACGGGCGTGGCTGCCGTGAACGCGGGCGGCATGACCATCCATTCGTTCTTCCAGTTGTCGTTCTCCCCATACGTGCCGGGAGCCAAGGTGGAGAGCAAGTTCGACTTCGGGCGCGAGAAGCGACGCATCATCTCCTCGCTCGACCTGCTCATCATCGACGAAATATCAATGGTGCGCAGCGATTTGCTCGATGCCATCGATGCCGTGTTGCGCCGTTTCCGCGACCACTATCAGCCCTTTGGCGGGGTGCAGCTGCTCATGATAGGCGACTTGGCACAGCTCACACCCGTGGTCACGCCCGAGGACGAGAAGATGCTGGCACCCTATTACGACACCCCCTATTTCTTCGGCTCGAAGGCACTGGCCCAGATAGACTATGTCACCATTCAGCTTGAGCAGGTCTATCGCCAACAGGATGCGACGTTCATCGACATTCTGAACCACATACGCGACGGCCATCCCACACAGGCGATGCTCGACCGGCTCAACCAGCGCGCACTGCCTCGTCAGGCAGCCCATCCTTCGGCGACCGAAGCCTATATCCGGCTTACCACTCACAACAACATAGCCGACCACTACAACGAGTCGGAGCTGCACCGGCTGCCCTCGCGCTCGTTCTTCTTCCGTGCCTCTATCGAAGGTGCCTTCCCCGACTATGCCTATCCCACGGCTGAGCTGCTGGAACTGCGGTTGGGCACGCAGGTCATGTTCATCAAGAACGACCCCACGGGCGACCGCCGCTATTACAACGGGCGCATAGGCCGCGTGACCTATGTCGATGACCACCATGTGCGAGTACACTGTGAGGGCGACGAAGATGCTATCGAGGTGGAGCCCTTAGAATGGGAGAACACGCGCTATACGCTCAATCCCGACACGCGCGAGATCGTGGCTGAGGTGCAGGGCCGTTTCCGCCAGCTGCCCCTCCGGCTGGCATGGGCCATCACCATTCATAAGAGTCAGGGCCTCACGTTCGACCATGCCATCATCGATGCCAATCAGAGCTTCGCCCCGGGGCAGGTCTATGTGGCGCTGAGCCGTTGCCGCTCGCTTGAAGGACTGGTGCTGGCCGCTCCGCTCAGTGCGCGTTCCATCATCAACGACGAGCGTGTTGACAACTATCTGTCGCATCAGGAAGAGGCTGCGCGCGAAAGCATCAGCCACCTGCCCACGCTCAAGGAAGAGTACTACCGCCATCTGCTGCTCGAGCTGTTCGACTTCCGCACGCTGCTCTATCAGCAGGAGTACATGGTGCGCCTCTTCTCCGAGTTCTTCTACAACAGCCATAACTCGCTCACGCAGCTGCACAAGCAGGCCCTTGATGCGTTGAAGACTCAGGTCATGGACGTGGCCGCAAAGTGGACCACCCACATCGGTCAACTCACTACCGACCAGCTCCATGCTCCCGACTTCTTGGAGCGGGTGGGGCGCAGTGCCACCTATTTTGCCGACACGCTTGAGGCGCTCCTGGCTAAACCCTTGCAGCTCACCGCCGAGGTGAAGCCCACCAACAAGTTGGCTGCCAAGCGGCTCTCCACCGTGCTGCCCGACCTGCGGCAGGCATGGCTCTCGCGTCGCTACCTGCTCTCGCGTATGGCCGACGAGGGGTTCAGCATCACCACCTATCTGCGCGAGAAGCAGATGTCGCAGCTCGATGCGCTCGACGAGGGTGTGGTGAAGAAGTCGCGCAAGAGGGCCGAGCCGAAGCCCAAGGAGCCGAAGCCAAGGACCTGGGAGGTGTCGTGGGCGCTTTATCAGGAAGGCAACAGTCCGCAAGACATAGCCCACAGCCGAGGGCTCACCCTTGGCACGGTGTTCGGTCACTTGTCTCGTTTCGTTGCCTCGGGGCAGCTGTCGCTCGACGTGCTCGTGCCTCCAGCCCATCAGCAAGCCATCCGTCGGGCGCTGCAGATGGTGAGTCAGGGCGAGAGTTCCAACGCAGTCAAGGCACTTTGTCCGCCTGATGTCACCTACGATGAGATTCGTCTGATGATGAACCTCGCTTCGCGTTCTGAGTCTTAGGCAGTACGATATCCTGTTTTAGGCAATTTCGTGTAGCGTTCTACCCAAAATCACAACATGATATAAGTTAGATGGCATGGTGATATAGGATAAACCGTGTCATGATATAGAATAGACCGTGCTGTGATTTAGAATAGAACTCATTGTGCTTTAGAATAGAACTCATTGTGCTTTAGAATAGAAGTCATCGTGCTTTAGGATAAACAGCATTGTGCTATAAGGTAGGCCATGTTGTGGCTGAGGTTGTATTCTTCTTTACTCTACTATCCAATAAAGTTTTCAAAACATCTGCTCCATCTGCTCCTTTGCGTAACACATTGATTTTCATTTGTTTACGTGCGGAGCAGATAAAAATCATCTGCTCCCATCTGCTCCGCTTCCTAACTGTTTGCTTTTCAGGAAGTTAGCTAAAAGGGAGCAGATGGAGCAGATGTTTTGCAAACTTCTTTTGTTACTGTATGAGTTTATAGTGATGGTCCGAAGAGGCTTTTAATCCTCATCGTCCCAGTAACCACCGTCACGAGAGTCGGCAGTACCACCACCAAAGGTACCTTGTCGAGTGATACCATCGGCACCTTGAACAGAAGCGATGTCGAGCAGAGACTCTGTTTTGATTTCGACAATCTTCAAGTTTGGTTTGATATAATCTTTCATTGTTTCAAATTTTTTTTGTTCAACATGATGCTTATTTCACAGTGATACGCTTTCCACCCACGATATAGATGCCCTTCTGCAGTCCGTTCAGGTTGTCGGCATTCTTGCGTACCAATTGTCCATTCAGGTTGTAGATATTGCCTACGGGCATTGTCCTCTCTCTGTTAAGACCTTCGATGGCAGTCGTCTCTTCATCATCAACAAGGAATACAAGCGAACGAGAAGCGCCACCAACGTCTGCAATCTGGATATAGGCACGATAGGGATTGATGGTTGCGCCATTAGCACCAACATCATAGATACCGTTATTGCTCAACACATAGTTATTTTGTGCATTAGTGATTTTTGTGCTATTGTATGCTCCTATGAGTGAAGCCTCGTTCTTTGTCACTGTTGGGGTCTCTGTCGTTGCAGACACAGCGATGTCACTGAGACTGATCTCGCTCTTGTCGGATGCTGAGCGCATGAGGAACGGCTGGTTGGCAACGCTTTGGTCAGCTGACTTGAAACCAATGCTACCTGTTTCTGCGTTGAAACTGTTCAGCACTGCGATGTTGTCAACACCGCTCACTGCGAAGGGATAGACAGCAGTTGCCCAGCGGCCTGCGGTCAGCGTGCGGGTAATCTTAACTGAAGGATAGGTGCCAGGGGCGTAAGTGGGAACAGAGCCGTCGGCAAACTCGAGAGCATCGGTAGATTTCAACAAGATATTACCCATTACGAGTTGGCGTTGAATATTATTGCCCATGTTTTCACGTACAAAATTAATTATATAGTCTGCATCAGCATTAACAGTGAAATAGCCTTCATAGTCAGCCCAAACGCTTGCATTCGAATTTCCATTTACAGCATCTCCCGAAACCGTAAACGTGCCACTGATATTCAGCTGATTTTCACCATTCGCATCTGTAATGTTGATAGAAGTCTCTGATGGTTCTGTCCAACCTGCATATTTAAACGTTAGTTTATATGTACGGTTAGCTTTTAGAGGTAGAGTATATCCTTCTACCTTACCGTAGTTTGTACTTTTCTTTGTAAAAAGAGCTACATTGTTCTCTACTGCACCAAGACCTGGATTTGCGTTGTCTCCATCATTGTTCTTTCCATTAATATGATTAAACACACGAGTAGAATACATTGAACCTTCGGCATTGCCACTTAGTTCAGGATCATACCAACCATAAGCTTTAGACTTATCAGTAGTGCCCAAAGTAGAGTAATCCCAATAAATAGCATTCACCTCACCAACGTTCGCAGTCCAAGAAGCTGCTCCTAAAGCAGCGTATGCAGAAATCTTTTCATCGGTTGTTACGGCAGCATTTGCGGTGTTAAGTGCGCTTACAGCTGCAACATTGTTATATGGTGCATATTCACCATCCTCAAAGCCGATTGTATGGTTTTCGCCTTCAAAAATAGCAGAGGCAAGTGCTGTTTCTGGTTGAACAAACTGCCAAACGTTGTGCTCTGATGCAACTACATTATGCGATATTTCGACAAATCCAGTTGGAGTGTTGTTTACAAATAGCTCACAATTAGTATTTTGTTTCAATTTTATCTTGTATCCGCCTTCAACTGGAGTCAAGACCCAATCGTTGTTATGAGAACCTTCAATTTTTGTTGCCCAGTTGCTGCCTACATCATTAAGATAATTGCCCGAACTGAATTTCATTTGATTATAACCGCCACTCCATTCTAATGTAAATGGTAGCCCTTGATCATAGACATAGGTAACACCACTTTCATTCTTGTTCAGCCACTTTGTTACGCCATCAACTGTTGTAGTCAGATAGAACCTCATGTCTATCGTGACAGTCTGCTTTGCGGAAGACTTGATATAAAGCATTCCTGCTGACAAAGCAATGCTCTTTTGCTCACCAGCGGCAAAGCTTACAGCCGTACCCGTAGTACTTTCGCCAGCAATTTTTGTACCATCTTGCGTATAAGTGATTGTAGCGGCTGAAGTTGAAGTGATATAATATTTTCCTGCTGTTGGAATGAAAACTGTGTACCATGTGTTGGCTTCCATGTCAGAGCCAATAGGCAGAGCATCTGCTGCTATTGCTTGTAATTGTAAACCTGTGCATTTCAAAGAGAAGTCATTGAAGATTGTCCAGTCGTTTCCGATACCAGCATCTTTCTTTATTCCTAATTCTATAGAGTTGCTAGACGTAAGATTAATATTGGAAAGGGTGTTTGCATATTTCCCGTCTGTAAAGATTGCATATTCTGCGGCAGCCATATTATCAGGAACGTAATATTTGGAATCAATACATTGCCACACGCCTGTTCCAGGATTGACAGTATAGGAAGTTATGCTGTTAATCAATGCAAGATCGACAGTATTATCATCTGCATATAACTGAACATTTTTTGTGTCTGCTGTGGTACCTTTATCCCCAGGACGGTAGAATCCTTTTACGCCTAATTCAAATAATCCATATTGTATGAGATTTACAGTTTGTTTAATACTAATTGTTGTGTAATTATAACATTCAAGGAGATTGTTTGAAAAATTAACAGCCTTGTATCCAGAATTGTCTGAATACTCTGTTGTCCAACCTGTAGCTGTTTTATCTATTATTTTAGCATGATCGATTAAGCCATTCAAGTTAACAGGAGAGCTTGAGGATGCATTTTTGAGATAGCTCGCTAAAAAAGAAGTACGTGAAATAGAGTAGATATAAAAGCCAGGGTTAGATCCAGTTGGTTTGTTGCAGGCAAGGTCTTGATCCCCAGTGACAGATGTTCCGCCATCCCAAGGCCCCACATAGTTACCATCACCAAATGTACCAGCAGATAGTGAATACTTTCCTTCGCTTACTGTAAAAGTGAAATCCGCATTCATACCTTTTCCATATGACATTGTTCCATCCCACCCATTATTTCCTGCATTCAGATAGTATCCATCTGATAGACATTTTAGAGAATAGACGTTTGCAGTTCCTGTTGTTTCAAGAACCCATACTTGCTCAGGGGTTGTTACTGGGTTGGAAAGTGCTCTATAAGCTGCTGGTCTGGTTGTTGTAGAATGACTCATTGCATATGTGCCAGCACCTGCATCAACAAAAACGTAAAAATTGTTAGCAGGTGTTCCAATGGCTTCTAATGTGGTCAATTTTGTCCACCCTGCATTAGTCAAATCACTGACTGTGTATGCCCATGCGCTACTGCCCCCACCAATTAATATGACAAAGGTAGCCATTAATAGTTTAAATTTTCTCATACTTAAATAATGCTTAGTATTTTAATTGTTAATAATCTTTTCTTCAGCTCTTCTTAAAAGGAGTCTCCGCTGTCTGGCAGGGAGGGGAGAATGCTGTGAATCCTTGAGTTTATATATTATAAGGTGTGGACTTCGCAATTCTAATTTGCAAAGGTAGAAAATATGTGAACAATAAGTAGTGGATTGTTGAAGGAAAAACAAATATTTATGTTAAGTTTTTTAAATTTAATAGAAGTTAACTAAAATTACGCGAAGCTTAATAGTTACACCTTCGGATCGGGAATGGTCTTGAAAGCGTAGCCTTGCTCCTTGAGCCACTCAATGCTCTGGGGAAGGGCAGTGCGCAACTTGTCGATGGCCTTGAGCGAGTCGTGGAAGGTGATGATGGAACCATTGCGGGCGTAGCGCTTCACATTGTTCACCACGTCCTCAGCCGTGAGCCACTTTGAGTAGTCGCGCGTGACGAGATCCCACATCACCATCTTGTAGCGCTCGCGAGTGAGCAGGGCGTACTGCACCGGACGAATCCATCCGTGGGGCGGACGGAACAGGTGGCTGTGGATGTAGGCATTGGCTTTCTCCACGTTGTAGCTGTACTCATGTAGCGAGTGGCGGAAGCCGCTGATGTGGTTGTGGGTGTGGTTGCCCACCTGATGGCCTTCATCCACAATCTGCTGAAAGAGATGGAGGTGCTTGCGCACGTTGTCGCCCACCATGAAGAAAGTGGCCTTGATGCCGTATTGGCGAAGGGTGTGAAGAATAAAAGGCGTGGACTCGGGAATGGGACCGTCGTCGAACGTCAGGTAAACTGCATGTTCGGCGCGGTCCATTCTCCAGTAAGCCTTAGGATAGATCCATCGTAGATAGATGGATGGTTGTTCAATAATCACTGTTCCTGGTTCAGTATCAGTTAATTCATGAGAGCTTGACAATCCTCCGGGGTTAGAACTGTCCGCCACGGGCACTGTAGGCACCTGCCAGCTCGTTGAGCCGGTTGGTATAGCTGCTGCCCAGCTTCTCATCGATGTTGCTGGCCATGTCGGCCAGATGATTCATGATGTAGAGGTGGTACATGCAGTCGTTCTGGGCGGCTGAGAAGCGAGCAGGCGACAGCGAGCAGTAGTAGTTGACGTACTGCGTGGACTTCTCCCACATGAGCTCGAGGATCTCGCGGGCCTTGTCGTTCTGCCCGATGGCCACGTAGCTACGGATGATGTCGAGCGAGCCACCCTGATAGTCGTGCGGCACGTTGGCCTGTGGGAACTCCTGCTCAGCACGGGCCAGCACCTCGGCGGCCTTCTCGTTCTGACCTTCCTCAACGAGGTGGAGGGCCAGCTGGGCCATGAGGCGGCGGTGAGTGTAGCACATGCGCATCACGGTCTCGTCGAAGTAGATGCCAGGTGTGTTGGCACCACCGAACTTGAAGCGGTGCATCACGTTGTCGTAGGTCTTCTCAGTGTCGAAGTTTCTCATGCCCGGCACTACACGTCCGTTCACGTTGGTCGTGAATGGCGTGATACGGTTGGCCAGTCCCTCCTGTACGAAGTTGTCGCCCAGGTTCATGTAGTTCTCCGAGCCTACGGTGGTGGCTACGTAGATGGGGCGCGTCCAGTTGGCATTGGCAATCATCTCGAGCATCATGAGGTCGCCCTTATAGAGCGCTCCCTTGCCCTTGAGCGAGATGACCATGCGGTCGGGAATGGAGTCGCCCTGCATCATCATGCCGCTCTTGCGCACGGCCTCCTTGTCGATGGTCATATAGACGGTGTCGGTGGGGATGACGTGGAAGTCGCTATTCGTAGAGCGCACCCAGTAGCGCAGGATGTTCTTCAGCTCGAAGGGCTCGTCGCCGAACTGTGCGCGGGCCTGCTGCGGGTTCTCGGCATAGAATGACAGCACCTCTTGCTTTAGGCGCGGGTCAATCTGAACATATTCATTAGTGCCGGCGCAGTATTCCAGTCGCTTCCACGTGATGGGCAGCGAGGGCGAGTCGTAAGCGGGCCGCACCATCTGGTCAATGTACCAGTCGGTCTGCAGGTAGCTGAGGTTGCAAACGCGGGCATCTGTGCGCACACCCTCGGTGTCCTGATTGTACCAGAGGGGGAAGGTGTCGTTGTCGCCGTTGGTGAAGATGATCGGGTTGCCCGTCTGCTGTAGCGACATGAGGTAGTTCTGTCCGAAGTCGCGGCAGGTGTAGCGGCCTGAGCGGTCGTGGTCGTCCCACGTCTGCGAAGCCATCTGCAGGGGAATTATAAGACATATAAGGCTTATAAGACTTATAAGGGCTATGGATTCTTTCTTTGTCACTCGGGACAGCCAGTCGCACAGTGCGGCCACGCCCATGCCGCACCAGATGGCGAAGGCATAGAACGAGCCTGCGTAGGCATAGTCGCGCTCACGGGGCTGCATGGGTGTCTGGTTCAGGTAGATGACAATGGCCAGACCTGTCATGAAGAACAGGAAGAAGACCACCCAGAACTGCTTCACGCCCTTCTGTCCACGGAAGACCGACTGCCACACGAGTCCCAGCAGGCCGAGCAGCAGGGGCAGACAGTAGAACACGTTGTGGCCCTTGTTGTTGGTCAGCTCGTCGGGCATCTTCGACTGATCGCCCAGTCGGAGATTGTCGATGAAGGAAATGCCCGTGAGCCAGTTGCCGTGCTCAGGTTCGCCATGTCCCTGAATGTCGTTCTGGCGACCTGCGAAGTTCCACAGGAAGTAGCGCCAGTACATCCAGTTGCACTGATAGGAGAAGAAGAACATGAGGTTGTCCCACTGGCTGGGCACTTTCACCATGATGTTCTCGCCGCAGCGGTCGTAGGGCACTTCGGTGCCGCTGATGTTGCCGCCCATCCAGCTTTCATACTGTCCGGCATGCTGTGAGCTCCACATGCGGGGGAAGAGCATGTTCTGTGCATAGATGTACTCGTCCTTGGTGCGCACTACGAAGTAAGAGTCTTTCTCCTCCTCGGAGGCTTTCTCCCTGCGCTGCCATACGGGCTTGCCGGTGGTCATGCGGGGCTTGCAGTAGCCGCCCTCTTTGTCGAGAGCCACCTGCGAGGTGTAGGCCTGACCGTAGAACAGGGGGCGCTGACCGTACTGGTCGCGGCCCAGATAGTCGCCCAGGGTGAAGATGTCCTCGGGTGAGTTCTGGTCCATAGGCGGGTTGGCCGATGAACGTATCACGATGACGGCGTATGTGCTGTAACCAATCATGAGCATCAGCATGCAGAGCAGCATGGTGTTCTTGAAACGGGCTGATACGAGCGGAGCCTTCTTATACGTGCGGTTGAGTACGAACCAGAGGAGGCCAAGTACGACAATGCCGATGGCGGCGGCTGTCCAGCCATAGCCATAGAACGGTATGCCCAGCATGCCGATGGCTAAGAGCGTGGCAATGTTCTGTCGCTTCCAGTTCTGAGGCACCTCGTTGTCGGGAGCCGACGGACGGCTGGTTTGGGTCTCATAGACGGCCCAGATCACCGCAGCTACGAGCAGTGCGATATAGATGTACTCACCGGTGTTGAACGGCATGCCCAGCGTGTTGACAAAGAACAGCTCGAACCATCCGCCCACGGTGATGATGCCTGGCACTACGCCATAGAGCACCGCTGCAACCAAGACAAATGAAATGAGCAGGGCGATGCACGAGCCTTTCAGGTTGGCATTGGGGAACCGCTTGTAGTAATAGACCAGTACGATGGCCGGCAGGCATAGCAGGTTCAGCAGGTGGACACCGATGGAGAGGCCCGTCATATACATGATGAGCACCAGCCAGCGGTCGCTGTGAGGCTCGTCGGCATGGTCCTCCCACTTCAGGATGAGCCAGAACACGACGGCTGTGAAGGCCGAAGAATAGGCATAGACCTCGCCTTCGACGGCTGAGAACCAGAATGTGTCGCTAAAGGTGTAGATAAGTGCTCCTACCAGTCCGCTGGCCTCGATGGCAATGAGCTTGCCAGTGGTGAGCTCGCTCCAGTTGTCGATGAGCAGGCGGCGTGTCAGGTGCGTGATGCTCCAGAAGAGGAACAGGATGCACGTGGCTGAGAGCAGGGCGCTCATGGTGTTGACCCAGTAGGCCACTTGCGTGGCATCTGAGGCAAACTGTGAGAACAAGTTGGCGGTGAGCATGAAAAAAGGTGCACCAGGCGGGTGACCGACTTCGAGCCTGTAGCCCGTGGTGATAAACTCGGGACAGTCCCAGAACGAGGCTGTCGGTTCGATAGTGGAGCAATAGACAAAGGCTGCAATTAGGAAGGTTAGCCAGCCTACCACGTTGTCCACAATGCGGTACTGTTTCATCAAAAAGTTTTTTTTAACGTTAAAAAATCTGCGTGCAAAGGTAGCAAATTTCAGTGAAGAATGTAAAGTGATGGGCCAAGTATTTGTCTTGGCTTTACATTAATTAATAGAAAAAAGGCTAATTTTTTCAGATAAAAAGACTTGTGCCATACACCACGATGAAGTAGCGGAAGATTTTGCCCAGCGTGATGCTGATGATGGTGATGGGAATGTTGGCACGCATCAAGCCTAACAGGATGGAGATGGCAGTGCCCAGCAGGGGCATGAATGCGAAGAAGCCCATCCACGCGCCTCGTCCGGCCACGAAGCGCTCGGCCTTGTCGAGGTCTTTCTTCTTGACGTGCAGGTATTTCTCAATCCACTCTAACTTGCCCATGTGCCCCACGAAATAATTGAACACCGAGCCCAGCGTATTGCCGAGGGTGCCGTAGAACATGAGCTGCCAAGGATCGAGCCCCGTCGCAATGAGCCCCACCATCACGGCCTCGCTCGAGAATGGGAAGAAGCTGCCTGCCAGAAAAGCTGCCAGCAGCATGCCGATGTAACCGTAACTGGTCAGAAGGTCAATAATCCACTCCATGAGGTGACGGGTGTTACGACGCGAACAGAAGAAACCGACTCATACAGGTTGAAGGCAATGACGGCAACCGTCAGAATGCAACTTGCGATGAAGGTCAGGTTGGTGATTCTTGAATGGGTGAGCGTGAAGAAATGGGCGACAAACGGACTGACGCAAATGAGGGCAATGCGCATCAACGGATCGTAGAACTGCGGATATGTCAACATGAGAATAGCGACAGCCAGTGTGGTCCATGCAAAGAACTCATAGAGCTGACGAATGCGGATGCGGTCTTCGAAGCTGCGGCTCTTGAAGTGAAGGAAGGCGAGCACAAAAAGTATAAGAGTCAGTATGATGGTTAGCTTGTCGCCGAGCGAAAACAGCGTGTAATCGAATGTGTGACTGAAATCGCTCAATAGGGTGAAGTGGTCGATGACTTGGCCGAATCTTTCGTGATAGAGAATCCAGGGGATAGCGAACCAGTAGGGGGCAAAGAGGCCGAGTAGGGAGGCCATCCATGTGCGCAGGCTGAACGACTGCAACTGCGTGAGACTCAGCAGCCAGAAGAGTGGGACGAACAGGAATGACTGCACCCAGAACAGGCTCGCTATGCCAATAGACAGGTAGGCGTAGAACATCAACCCTGCTGCATCTGGACGCTGGTAGGTCTGAAACATCAGCAGCAACGATACGATGAAGCATAGCGTGACAACGGCTCCTGGCAGACTGCTGAAGTAAGCAGGGAAACAGGACGAAAACAGAAGAAAGACCGTTGTCACCATCCGGCTTCGCACGCGCAACAGGGCATTGTTGTTGCTCATCTCGACCATCAGGTAGGCTGAAGCTCCTAAAATGGCCAGCTGCACCCACCAGCGATGAGTCAACAATCCTGCTGCCAGCCATACGATGATGGTGACAATGGATGCCACAAACGGTGAGAACGAGCTTGTGGCAATTTGGTTCTGCAGGTATTTCTTCACTTAAAGGTCGGCTCCGATATCGCGGCGGAAATATTTGTCGGTGAACTGAATCTTCTGTGCACCCTCGAACGACTTCTGAAGGGCTTCAGCCTTGTCCTTGCCATAGGACGATACGGCGATGACGCGGCCTCCGGCTGTGACCACTGCGGGCGCTTCACCCTCCTGAGCAGGCGCAAAGGTCGTCCCGGCATGGAAGACCACTGAGTCTTTCACCTCGTCGATGCCCGTAATGGCATATCCCTTCTTGTAAGCCTCGGGATAGCCACCACTGACAAGCATCACGCAAACGGCAGCACGCTCGTCGAACTCAATCCTGTGCTGATCGAGATTGCCTGCAGCCACACCCTCAAACAGGTCAACGATGTCGCTCTTCAGGCGCAGCATCACGCTCTCAGTCTCGGGATCGCCCATGCGGCAGTTGTACTCAATGACCATTGGCTCGCCCTTCACGTTGATGAGACCGAAGAAGATGAAGCCCTTATAGTCGATGCCCTCGGCCTTCAGTCCTTCCACGGTGGGGCGAATGATGCGGTCTTCCACCTTCTGCATCCACTCCTTTGTGGCAAACGGTACGGGCGAGACGCTGCCCATGCCGCCGGTGTTCAGACCTTTGTCGCCCTCGCCAATGCGTTTGTAGTCCTTGGCTTCGGGCAGAATCTTGTAGTGATTGCCATCGGTGAGCACGAACACGGAGCACTCGATGCCACTCAGATATTCCTCGATGACCACGCGGCTGCTGGCATTGCCGAACATGCCGCCCAGCATCTCGCGCAGCTCCTTCTTTGCCTCGTCGAGCGTAGGCAGGATGAGCACGCCTTTGCCCGCGCAGAGACCATCGGCCTTCAGCACGTAGGGAGCCTCAAGCGTTTCCAGGAAGGCCAAGCCTTCTGCCACGTGCTCGCCGTCGAACGTCTCGTAGCGGGCCGTGGGAATGTGATGGCGCTGCATGAAGCCCTTGGCAAAGTCCTTCGAGCCTTCGAGCACGGCACCGGCCTTTGACGGGCCGATGACGGGAATGTCCTTGGTGCGCTCGTCGGCCTTCAGGTCGTCGTAGATGCCTTTCACCAATGGGTCTTCAGGACCTACCACCACCATGTCGATGCCGTTGGCCACCACGAACTGCTTGATGGCTTCAAAGTCGTCGGCCTTCATGGCTACGTTTGTTCCTACTGTGCAAGTGCCTGCATTGCCGGGGGCAATGAAGAGCTTCTCGCATTTCTCACTCTGGGCGATTTTCCATGCCAAGGCATGTTCGCGGCCACCGCTGCCTAATAACAATATTTTCATAATATATAATTCTAAATTATTGAATTCAGAAATTCTCCCCTCTCACCTCTCACTTCTCACCTCTCCCCTCTCATCTATTTCAGATAGTCCTCGAAGTACTGTGTGATGCGTTCGTGCAGATGCACGCTGTTGTGCCCCATCATGTTGTGTCCTTCGCCCGGATAGGCGAAGAAGTCGGGCTGCGTACCGGCCTCTGCACAGGCTTTTAGGAACGACAGCGCATGTTGTGGCACTACGGTAGGATCGTTGTAGCCTATGATAATCTGGAGCTTTCCTTTCAGTTGTCCCGCCTTGCTGATGAGGCTGGTCTTGGCATAGCCCTCAGGATTGCTCTCGGGTGTGCCCATGTAGCGCTCGCCATACATCACCTCGTACCACTTCCAGTCGATGACGGGGCCGCCGGCTACGCCAACCTTGAACACATCGGGATAGTTGGTCATGAGCGAGATGGTCATGAAGCCGCCAAACGACCAGCCATGAACCCCCAGACGGGTCATGTCCACATAGGGCAGGGTGCGCAGAAACTCAACACCCTTCATCTGGTCCTGCATCTCTATCTGGCCCAACTGACGGTAAGTGGCCTGCTCGAAGTCGCGTCCGCGATTCTCTGAGCCACGGTTGTCGAGGATGAAGAGCACGTAGCCCTTCTGTGCCATATAGGTCTCCCACGAGCGACTGTACCAGTGCCATGAAGCCTCTACGTTGTGAGCGTGAGGGCCACCATAGACATAGACGATAGTAGGATATTTCTTCGCGGGATCGAAGTCGGCAGGCTTCACCATGCGATAGTACAAGTCGGTCACGCCGTCGGCAGCCTTGATGCTTCCGCTCTCATACTGCGGCACGACGTAGCCCTCCCAAGGGTCGGGTGCCTGCAAGAGGTTGGCTACTTGAGGCTTGCGTCCTGACAGCTGAATGAGGTCGATGGTGTTTGGCGTGGTGGGAGAGCTGTACTTGTCGTAGAGCGCTGTGCCTGAGGCGGATAGCATGCCACGGTGTACGCCTTCGCCGTTGTCGAGTGGTGTGCGCTTGCCTGTCTTGAGGTCAACGGCATAGAGGTTGCGCTGCAAAGGATGCTTCTCGTTCGAGGCAATGACTATCGTCTTGTTCTTCTCGTTGAATCCCAGCACGTCGAGTACAACCCACGAGCCACTGGTAATCTGTGTGGGCGTGAGGTGCGCTTTCCCCTTTTGTGTGGTGAGGTCGAACAGATAGAGATGGTTGTAGCCGTCGCGCTGGCTCTGCATGACGAACTTGTTGCTGTCCCACGGCAAGAACACGATGGGGTGGAGCGGTTCCACATATTTATTACTGCTCTCAGCGTAGAGCTCGGCCAACAGTTCACCCGTCGCGGCATCATAGCTCACCAGTCGGCAGTCCTGCTGGTTGCGTGTCAGCTCCTGCATATAGATGGTCTTCGAATCAGGACTCCACGCAATGTTGGTGAAGTAGTCGAATGCTGGCGTGCGTGTCTTCAGATAGACGGTCTTTCCTGTTTGCAAATCATATACGCCCACGGTCACTTTGTGTGACGTCATGCCCGCCATAGGGTATTTGTCGGGTTCATATTCGGCCACGCGCGGATCAATGTTCACCTGCGGATAGTCGGTCACCATCGACTGGTCCATGCGATAGAAGGCCAACCGCTGTCCGTCGGGGCTCCAGAAGGTGCCTTCGTTGATGCCGAACTCATTGCGGTGTACGGCCTCGCCATAGACGATTTCGCGTGAGCCGTCGGTAGAGAGCTGGTGCTCGTGGCCCTCGACATCGCGCACGTACATTTGATAATCGCGCTTGAAAGCCAATGCTTTCGACTGTTTGTTCCAGTCCTGCGCTCCCTCCTTTGCGCTGGTCTCCTGTCGCCACACTATGGTCTTCTTCTTGAAGTCGTAAAGCACGCGCTCCTTGCTGTTGCGCAGCAGCACCACAGGCTTGTCGGCGTATGGATACCTGGCATTCATGGCTGAGTGCCAGTCGCTGCCCAGGTCGCTGAGGTGGAAGAGCGCTTTCTTGTTGCCCTTGGCATCGATGGTTCCTCCCTCTTCGGCATCGATATACATGAGCTGGTCGCCCCACCAGGTCAGGAACATGTTCTTCGGTCGCAGGTTGTGATAGTTGGTGCCTCCGAAGTTCAGGTCCTCGAGCGTGAAGAGCTTGTCTTGTGCTGTCATTGTTAGGGCAAACATGGTACAGAAAAAGCACAGGGCCGCTATGGCCCCTTTGCTTGTGTTAGTCTTCATCATTGTCGAATCGGTTACGCTTTGAGTATGGTTTCTTGCCACCGCTGCGGTCGAATCGCTCGTGTCCGCCACGGTTCTTGCCTTTCGAGAACTTGCGCTCACCGCGCTCGCCGCGCTCATTGCGTTCGCTGCGCTTGTTGCGCTCATTGCGCTTGTCGGAGCGGAAGTCGTGCTTGTGGAAGGTGAAGGAGCGAATGTCGTTCTCCTCGTTCTCCTCCTGCTCGTCGATGCGCTGCTTGAACTCGCGTTCCTTCTTGAATCGGTGCTTCTCGCTCATCTGGCGCTTCTCCTCCTCGGTCTTCACCACGCCGCCTTTGCTGCGGAACTGTTTCAGCTTGCCGTCGAACATCTGGTACTTGCGGAACTCGCACTCCAACGAGCCGTTATAGACGGGAATCTTGATGCTGGGCTTCAGCCCGATTTGCTCGAAGCACTCCTCACGGTAGCTCAGTATCCAGGCATCGCAGCCCATGAACTGATGCTTCAGTCGCTCGCCTATCATGCGGTAGGTCTCCAGCAGGTTGGGAGTGGAGATGCGCTCGCCGTAGGGCGGATTGGTCACGAGGATGCTCTTCTCTTGTGGTTGCGTGAAGTTCTTGAAGTCCTGCTGCTCCACGGTGATGTCGGCAGTCAGTCCGGCGGCCTTGGCATTCAGGCGAGCCGTGTTCACGGCTTTCATGTCGATGTCGTAGCCATAGATGTGATGATGGAACTCGCGCTCCTGTGAGTCGTCATTGTAGATGCGGTCGAACAAGTCGGCATCGAAGTCGGCCCACTTCTCGAACGCATATTCTTTGCGGAACAAGCCCGGAGCCATGTTGCGGGCTATGAGGGCAGCCTCTACGAGCAGTGTACCGCTACCGCACATGGGGTCGATGAAGTCGGTCTCGCCCTTCCATCCCGTCATGAGAATCATGCCGGCGGCCAGCACCTCGTTGAGTGGAGCCTCTACGCTTTCCTGTCTGTAGCCACGGCGGTGCAGACTCTCACCGCTGGAGTCGAGACACAGCGTGCAGTCGGCCTCGGCAATGTGTATGTGAAGCCTCAAGTCGGGATTAGCCACCGAGATGTTCGGACGGCTGCCTGTGCGCTCGCGGAACTGGTCCACGATGGCATCCTTCACTTTGTAGCTTACGAACTTGGAGTGGCGGAACTCTTCAGAGAACACCACGGCATCGACAGCAAACGTGTGTTCGTTGTCGAGATATTCACTCCAGTCTATCTTCTTGATTTCTTCGTAAACGTCGTCGGCACTATTGGCCTTGAAGCGGGCAATAGGCTTCAGAATCTTGATGGCAGTGTGGAGCGAGAAGTTTGCGCGGTACATCATTTCCTTGTCACCCACAAACGACACCATTCGTCTGCCTATTTGCACATTGTTAGCCCCTAACTGTGTCAGTTCTTTCGCCAGCACAGGTTCCAGTCCCATGAACGTTTTGGCGATTAGTTCAAATTCTTTTTCCATTGATGAATATGAGATTTCGACTGCAAAGTTACGTGAAAAGATATGAATTACAAAAATAATTGTGCCCGAATCAATGATTTTTGCAAAAAAAATTGACCAGTCTCAGATGCAATTCGTATTTATTTCGTATTTTTGCAGCCAAATCATGACTAACCTATAACTATTATGATCGAAATCCTGCTTTATTCGAGCACACAGTCAAATCTCTCCAACATTCTTGTCTGGGTGCTGCTCTCTGTTCTCCTCTTTATTCTGGTTGGCATGATTTTCTGGCAGAGGCGTACAGGGAAAGACTTGGCTGACGAGCTGGCTGAACTCGACAAAGTGGAGAAAAACAATGTGCAGAATGAGTTTGTGTTGAAGGCCCTCGGCGTTGCTACGTGGCACATGGATGTGGCCACGATGAACATAGTTTATGACCAGGACTTCCGCATGAGAAGCGATGGCTGGATTACCGATGCGTCAGATGCTGACGGCCATTTTGACAAAGGCTTGTCTATGTTGCAGGAGCAGGATGCCGAGCGGATAGCCAAGTCAATGCAGGCTCTTTGCGAGGGTAAGACCGATTTGTATCATGAGGAGTACCGGGTGATGATTCCCGACACCAACCGTTTCTTCTGGGAGGAATCCTATGCCACGGTGGCTGAACACAATGTGGACGGCTCTCCCAAAGTGATTGTGGGAACCTCGAAGCACATTGATGATCGCAAGGAGATGGAAGATGCTTTGAAGGATGCCCGCTTCAAGGCTGAGGAGAGCGACCGTCTGAAGACGGCTTTCCTGGCTAATATGAGCCACGAGATTCGCACACCGCTCAATGCCATTGTGGGATTCACCAGTGTCATTGCCGACGTTCAGCAGGAAGAAGAGCGCAAGCAATTACTCGACCTTATCCATGAGAACACGCAGAAACTGTTGCGCATCGTCGATGATGTCGTAGCCATATCGAAGATTGAGGCCGGACAGGAGGAAGCCGTCATGTTGCAGTTCGACTTGGTGCAGATATTGAACGAGGTAGTGGGGCGCTTTGCCGACAAAGTGAAAGACGGCGTGAGCCTGACCACCAGTTATGCCAGCGAGTCACAACTGGTGACTACCGACTTGAACCGCGTGCAGGAAATCATGCGCCATCTCCTCTCAAACGCGGTGAAGTTCACCGACCGTGGCAGCATCGTCGTCGGGTTCGGCGAGCCTCATGATGACCGCATCAAGGTATGGGTGCGCGACACGGGCAAAGGCATTGCCACCGAATATCAGAAGCGTGTGTTCGAGCGCTTCTTCAAGGTCGATGAGTTCATTCCTGGCGCTGGCCTTGGCCTCAGCACGTGCAGCACAATGGCTTACAGCATAGGTGGCGATGTCACAGTAGAATCGAAGCTGGGCGAAGGCTCTACGTTCACATTTGAGTTCCCCGTTGGGAACTGAACGCAGGCACTTCGCCCAGCTTCATGCTTTTTTAAAGAAATCCTTATCTTAGTTTCTGAACACCAGTCCTTCACCGAACTCGTCGATGATGATGGGCTTGTCGCGCTTCACCTCGTCGGCCAGCAGTCGTTTCGACAGCTCGTTGAGCACATACTGCTGTATGGCTCGCTTTACGGGACGGGCACCCATGTCGGGATCGTAGCCCTCGTGGGCCAGCCACTTCACGGCGTGGTCGGTGGCTTCGAGTTGGAAGCCCTGCGGCTCCAGCATCTTCTTCACGCGGGAGAGCTGCAGGCGCACCACCTGTGCAATCTCGTCTTCCGACAGCTGTTGGAAAGTGATGATCTCGTCAATACGGTTCAGGAACTCCGGGCGCATGGTCAGTCGCAACTGCTCGCGCGTAGCGTTCGAGGTCATGATGATGATAGTGTTCTTGAAGTCGGCTGTGCGCCCTTTGTTGTCGGTGAGCCGTCCGTCGTCGAGCACCTGCAGCAGGATGTTGAACACATCCGGGTGAGCCTTCTCAATCTCGTCGAACAGCAGCACGGAGTAGGGCTTGCGGCGCACGGCTTCGGTCAGTTGTCCGCCCTCGTCGTAACCCACGTAGCCCGGAGGCGCACCAATCAGTCGGCTCACGGTGTGCTTCTCCTGATACTCCGACATGTCTATTCGGGTCATCATCTGCTCGTCGTTGAACAGATATTCAGCCAGTGCCTTGGCCAGCTCCGTCTTACCCACGCCTGTGGTGCCGAGGAAGATGAACGAGGCGATAGGCCGTTTGGGGTCTTGCAGTCCGGCACGCGAACGGCGCACGGCATCTGAGACGGCGGTGATGGCCTCGTTCTGCCCAATCACACGCTTGTGCAGCTCGTCCTCCAGATGGAGCAGTTTCTCGCGCTCGCTCTGCATCATGCGCGTCACGGGTATGCCCGTCCAGCGGCTCACCACCTCGGCTATGTCGTCGGCAGTCACCTCTTCGCGGACGCTTCGGTTCGAGAATTGCGAGTTGAGGATAGCGTGTTGTTTGGCGATGTCGTCCTCCAGCGCCTTCAGCTTCGAGTAGCGAATCTCGGCCACGCGGCCATAGTCGCCTTCGCGTTCGGCCCGTTCGGCCTCTAAGCGCAGGCTCTCAATCTCCTGCTTGTCCTGCTGAATCTTGTTGATGAGCTGGCGTTCGCCCTCCCACTTAGCGCGGAACTGCGATTCTTGCTCCTTCAGCTCGGCAATGTCCTTGTCCAGCTGAGTGAGTTTGTCGGAGTTCTCGGAGGATTCGGAGTTCTCTGAGAGCTCTCTTGAGATGGCCGACCGCTCTATCTCGAGCTGAGCCAGTCGGCGCGTGATCTCGTCGAGTTCCTCAGGCACCGAGTCGCGCTCCATGCGCAGCTTGGCGGCAGCCTCGTCCATCAGGTCGATGGCCTTGTCGGGCAGGAAGCGCTCCGAGATGTAGCGCTCTGAGAGCTGTACGGCGGCGATACAGGCATCGTCCTGAATACGCACCTTGTGGTGGTTCTCGTAGCGCTCCTTCAGTCCTCTTAATATAGAGATGGCTGAGAGCTCGTCGGGTTCATCGACCATCACCGTCTGGAAGCGTCGCTCCAGTGCCTTGTCCTTCTCGAAGTACTTCTGATACTCGTTCAGCGTGGTGGCACCGATGGCACGCAGCTCGCCACGGGCCAGTGCCGGCTTCAGAATGTTGGCGGCATCCATAGCCCCCTCGCCACCGCCGGCTCCCACCAGCGTGTGAATCTCGTCGATGAACAGGATGATACGCCCGTCGCTCTGCGTCACCTCGTTGATGACACTCTTCAGTCGCTCCTCGAACTCGCCCTTGTATTTGGCACCAGCCACCAGTGCGCCCATGTCGAGTGAGAACAGCTGCTTGTCCTTCAGGTTCTCGGGCACGTCGCCACGCACGATACGTCCGGCCAGTCCCTCCACGATGGCGGTCTTACCCGTACCGGGCTCACCTATCAGGATAGGATTGTTCTTTGTTCGGCGGCTCAGGATTTGCAGCACGCGGCGAATCTCGTCGTCACGGCCTATCACGGGGTCGAGCTTGCCTTGTCGGGCCAGGTCAACGAGGTTCTTGGCATACTTCTCCAACGACTGATAGTTGTCGTCGGCGCTCTGCGACTGCACCTTCTGTCCGCGACGCAGTTCCAGGATGGCCTGTCGCATGTCCTTTTCCGTGGCTCCGGCATCCTTTAGAATGCGGCTCACGGTAGAGCTGACCGTTAGGAGAGCCAATAGAATTGGCTCGCAAGAAACGTATTCGTCGCCCATCTCCTTCGACAGGTCTTCGGCCTTCATGAGCACCTTGTTGGTGTCGCTGCTCAAGTAGGGCTCACCGCCTTGCACGCGAGCCAGATGTTGCATCTCGCCGCGAGCCAGCATCTCTATCTGCTGGGCGTTCATACCTAATTTTTGGAAGATGAACGTGCACACGTCCTTGGCCTTGTCCATCAGTCCCATGAGCAGGTGTACCGGCTCAATGGTCTGTTGTCCGTTGCGCTGTGCCGTCTGCACGGCAGCCTGCACCACCTCTTGTGCTTTGATTGTAAACTTGTCTAATGTCATAATCGTCTCCTTTCTTTTTTGTCGTTTTGCTAATGGACTTTCAAAAAACATGCCCATCACGGGGAAGAGACAAAAAGGCAGAAGGAGCAGACAGAATGACAGTGCAATCATCTCCATCGTGCAGGAGGACTGTGGCGATGTGATGGCAAACAGTTCGTTCAGGAAAGTACTTTTCCGACTCGTAGCCATACAGAATGAAAGGGTTGTTCACCATACGCTTTGTTCTTTTGTCTGCAAAGACAATTATTATCTCATGATTATCATGGTATAATAATCATAATATATAATAATCATAATATAATAATCTTTAACCATTCCCGGCATGACCATTCGTCGATTATTGATCTCTTATCTTGATTAGCTGCTGATAAATCGATCGAAAATAATTGTCGCAACAGCGGAGTTTAGGAGAAGACGCATCGTTTCGCCTGCCACCGATAAAATGAGAATGGCTTACGTGAATTAAAGGGGGACTGGACTGTTATAATGCCTCGATTTCCTCTGCCGTCAGTCCTGTAATCTCTGCTATGTCCTGAGTGGCATAACCCTTGGCTTTCATCTTTCGTGCAGAATCTACTGCTTGCTTATATGCGGCATTGTCTATTTCTGAATATGAATCTTCGCCTTTCTGCCATTCCTCCCAGTCTGTGTCGGAAATATAGCGCAGCACTTGCTCACATAAGGGCTGTATGTCGTTCGTAGCAGTCTGCCAGAGGTCTGCATCGGAAACTTGGGCATAACCGTGAACCAGCACATTACGCATGCTGACAATCTGTCGCCAAGGAAGTTCTGCGTGGGTCTCGCGGAAATGGCGGGTCAGCATATTGGCTGCCTCGCCAATGACCTCTATGTTCTTCATCACGGAGTAATAGATACGTATGTCTTTTGTGAACTCTTCGTATGAAATGCCGCTGATGATGACCTCTACGTTCTGAGCATACTTCACAATGTCCTCCAGACGGCCACGGTCTCTACTATGCTCTCTCATAAATAAGCCTCTTGTCTTTGTTTACGCTATCAACTGCCCACGAACGGAGCATACCATCCTCCACCAGGTCAACCTCACAGTTAAGCAAGTCCTCTAGGTCAACTTTCATTCCAGCAATCTTCAGCAATCCGATAGGTTGCTGGCGGTCGTACTGCACCAGAATGTCAACATCGCTCCAAGGTCTCTGCTCGCCGCGTGAATACGAGCCGAAAAGCCAAGCCTTCAGAACGGGCTGTGTCTTGAAGTAGTCGGCTATTGTCTTCTGTATTGCTTGGGTGGTCATAAGCGTATCATTTTAGAAACTGGCAACAAAGTTACGGAAAAATGAAAGAAAAGCCAAATATATTTTGAGATTTTTCGAGTGCCAAGTAGCATTATAGAGTTAGTGCCAAGCAACTTCGGCAAAGACACAGTTACGTAAAAAAAACATCAATTTGTGCCCTTTTTGCGCCAAAAATCTAAATAGTAGGCTCTTATTTAGACAAATGATTCGCCAAAACTCGCGCGAAAATCAGCAAGTGGCCGCTCGCTTTCAAATTTGCGAGTTTTGGGCGTTTTGTAACTTGTTGTGGCACAGGGTGATACAAAACGGTGGTTTCGTAAGTGCTTCTGAATCAGTGGTTTTCGGCGATTTAGACGATGCCAGCGTGCTGTTTGGGATAGATGGTGACGCGATTTAGGATGGATCATGAAGTGATATAGCCTAAATCGCAACGTGACGTTTCCTAAATCGCTTCGTGATTTTGGCGAAAAGATGCCGTGGTTTAGCCGACAAAGGGATGTGAGATATCGTCGGATTGCAGCGGTTTAGCGAAAATAGGAGCGCCAAAAGGGTGAATAATTAGACAGAAAGAACAGAAAGTGTATAAAAAGAAATGCGGATTCGGACTTTGGAACCGTTGCAAAGGGACGGTTTTTCTCTAAAACGAGATTTTAGTTTGTCTTGATTTTGGAAAACTTATTTAGAATCTTGCAGACTTTCTTTGCGCGTATCGTGAAAAAAACAGTCAAATCTTTGCTTGTTTCAGGGAAAAGCACTACATTTGTAATCAAAATTCTAAAAACTTGAATAATTATGATAGACGTTAAGGAAACGCTGCAGAAAGCAGAAGAGAGAATGGAGATGGCCGCCATGTTCTTAGAGGAGGAACTGAACCGCGTGCGTGCCGGTCGCGCCAACGTGGCTATTCTCGACGGTGTGAGAGTGGAGTCATACGGAAGCCGTGTGCCCCTGAACCAGGTGGCCAACGTGAGTTGCCCCGATGCCCGTACCATCGCCATCAAGCCGTGGGACCGCAAGCAGATTCGCGACATTGAGAAGGCCATCATGGATAGCGACGTAGGCATCACGCCCGAGAACAACGGCGAGGTGATTCGCCTCATCATTCCGCAGCCCACTGAGGAGCGCCGTCGTGACCTGGTGAAGCAGTGCAACAAGATAGCTGAGAAGGCCAAGGTGGAGGTGCGCAACGTGCGTGCCGACGTGAAGGACAAACTGAAGAAGGCCATCAAGGACGGACTGAGCGAGGACAATGAGAAGGATGCCGAGCTGGAGCTGCAGAAGGCTCACGATAAATACATCAAGAAGCTCGACGCGCTCATGGAGGCCAAGAACAAGGAAATTATGACGGTATAGGCACTGACGTCGTTCAACGTTCAATGTTCAACGTTCAACGTATGAAAGCACTCGTCGTGAAAAATACAGGAAGCTGGTACACCGTCTGCACGGACGATGGCCAGCTTCTTGAGTGTAAGGTGAAGGGCAACTTCCGCCTGAAGGGCATACGCTCAACCAATCCTGTGGCAGTGGGCGACAGGGTGGAGATAACCCCTCCTCAGTCCCCCCGAGGAGGGAAGGGAGAGGAGCAGTTCGGCTGGATAACCGGCATCGAGGACCGCCGAAACTACATCATCCGCAAGTCGCAGAATCTCTCGAAGCAGAGCCACATCCTCGCGGCCAATGTGGATCAGGCCTTCCTCGTGGTGACGGTTGACCGTCCGCAGACCTCCACTACGTTCATCGACCGCTTCCTGGCCTCGGCTGAAGCCTATCGCGTGCCTGTGTACCTTATATTTAATAAGACCGACCAGCTCGACGAGGACATGCTCCACTATCAGGAGACGATGGTCCGGCTCTACGAGACCGTTGGCTACGAGTGCCGCCAGATTTCGGCAGCTACGGGCGCAGGCGTTGAGGAGCTGCGCAACCTGTTGCAGGGCAAGGTGACGCTGCTCAGCGGCAATAGCGGTGTGGGCAAATCGACACTCATCAACCGGCTCGTGCCGGGGGCGAACTTGCGCACAGCCGAGATTAGCGATGCCCACAATACGGGCATGCACACCACCACGTTCTCAGAGATGATACCCCTCCCCAACCTCTCCCCAGGGGATAGCAATCCTGTTGACTCTCCTCTCCCCGGGCGGGCAACTGGCTACTTGATTGACACGCCGGGCATCAAGGGCTTCGGCACGTTCGACATGGAGCCAGAGGAGCTGACCAGCTATTTCAAGGAAATCTTCCACTTTTCCAAGGAGTGCCGCTTCTCAAACTGCACCCACACCCACGAACCGGGCTGCGCCGTGCTGAAGGCACTCGAGGAACACTATATTGCTGCCAGTCGCTACCAAAGCTATCTCTCCATGCTCGACGACAAGGAGGAGGGGAAATATCGTGAGGCTTATTAATTAATTCTATGAAATGAACAACCATAACTAACTATTTTTAATGACATGAAAAAACGAATGACTTTGGGAGCTCTGCTGCTGGCTTCGGCCTTGGGGCTCTCAGCACAAAAAGCCATGACACCGCCCAAAGGCGGAAAAGCGATTAGTGACGAACTTATAGGCATCTTCTTCGAGGACATCAGCAGCTCGGCTGACGGTGGCCTTTATGCCGAGTTGGTGCAGAACGGTTCGTTCGAATATAGTCCCACCGAGCACGACGGGTGGGGACCTGGTACCAGCTGGCGACAGCTCAGGCCCGGCCATTCGCTCGGCATGCTCGAGGTGCGCATGGACCAGCCCCTCCATCCGAACAATCCTACCTACATGCGGCTGCACGTGGAGCGCGTGAAGGAGTATTATGACTATAAGGGATGGAAAGGCTACGGACTGCAGAACGACGGATTCGACGGCTTCTCGGTGAAAGCAGGAAGCAAGTATGACTTCAGCGTGTTCCTTCGCAACGTGGCGGGTAACGCCAAGACGGTGCGCGTGGCACTGGTGGAACCTCAGCGCAATGCCGACCCGAAGCTGCTGGGCGAGGCCGTCATCAACGGAGTGGATGCGCAGTCATGGAAGAAGTACGAGACTGTGATCACGGCCAATGCCGACTGTAAGAAGGCCGTGCTGCAGGTGCTCGTGCTCAACGAGGGCGATATCGACATCGACATGGTGTCGCTCATGCCGCAGGACACTTATAAAGGCCACGGGCTGCGCCGCGATCTGGCCGAGGCACTGGAGGGACTGCATCCCAAGTTCATGCGATTCCCCGGTGGATGCGTCGTTCACGGTGGTGGCGACGGCTTCTGGAACACCTATCGCTGGAAGAACACGGTGGGACCGAAGGAACAGCGCCAGGCCCTGAAGAACACGTGGGGCTATCATCAGTCGATGGGGTTGGGCTACTTCGAGTATTTCCAGCTGTGTGAAGACCTGAACATGCAGCCACTGCCCATCCTGCCGTGCGGAGTGAGCTGTCAGGGTGCCGGCGGCGGATGGGGCATGATGCATCAGGCACAGGACGTGGTGCCCATGAGCGAGATGGACGAATGGGTGCAGGATGCGCTCGACCTCATAGAGTGGGCCAACGGCGATGCCTCGACCAAGTGGGGCAGTGTGCGCGCTGCTGCCGGACATCCGGCTCCGTTCAACCTCAAGTATCTCGGAATAGGCAACGAAGAGCGCATCTCGCCAGAATTTGTTGAGCGCTTCAAGTATATGTATAAGAAGATCACCGAGGCACATCCCGAGATCGTCATCGTGGGTACGGCCGGTCCTGGTTCACATCCCGGCAACTCCGATTTCGAGAACGGATGGAAGCTGGCCGAGGAGATAGGGCTGCCCATCCTGGACGAGCACTATTACGAGAAGCACGACTACTTCCTGAACAGCCGCCAGTACGACAAGTATCCGCGCAAGCGCAAGACGAAGGTCTATCTGGGTGAGTATGCCGCCAAGGACAAGAAACTCATTGATGCACTGGCCGAAGCACTCTATCTGCTCCATGTGGAGCGCAACGGCGACGTGGTGTGCATGACCAGCTATGCACCGCTCTTCGCCCGCAGCAACCGCACCAACTGGAATCCGGACCTCATCTATTTCGACAATGAAAAGCCCTATCTCACCTGCAGCTACTATGTGCAGCAGATGTTCGGCCTCTCGTCGGGCAACTACTACTATGGCAACTGCGTCAGCTTCAAGGGCGATAAGAAAGGCGTGTGCCAGCCAGTTGAGAAGAGCCGCTACGGACAGTCGGTAGTGCTGAACACCAAGACACGTCAGCTGTTTGTGAAGCTCTGCAATGCAGGCTCGGAGGAGAAAACGGCGCTCATTGACTTGTCGCGCTTCAAGGGACTGCCTGACACTGCTGAACAGACCGTGCTCACGGGACAACCCGATGACGAGAACCCGCCCATCCTGAATCACGACAAAGGAAAAGGACATGACAAAGAAAAGAGCCACGAAGCTAAGTCCGTGACTCCTACTAAAGAGACCATTCAGGTGAATAAGCGAATGGAGCTTGCCGTTGCCCCCTATTCATTTGTGATGCTGCAGCTCACGCTGAAGTGATGAGCACCCGCTTGTTCTGGTGTTCCAGTGTCAGCCCTTTTCGCCAAAAGCGATAAGTGATGTCCTCAGAAGAGCCGTCGGGCAGTATGCGGTACAGGCGCTGATTGGTGGTAGGACTGTTGAGCGGACCCAGATGACGAATGTAAGGACCGATTTTGATGAAGTCGAAATCGGTCTTTTTTATGCCTGTAGGGATGCGCAGGCGACCGCTGTACCAAGCCACCTTGAAGTGGGGATGCTCCTCGTGCATGTACTGGGCCAGCTGGCTGACGGCACGCGGGTCGGCATCGCCACCCATGAATGCCAGACAGGTGATGTTGCGCCCATACTTCTCAATGAAGGCATCGACGGCATTGGTGTCCAAGGGCAGTCCTGTGTCGTCCCACAGATAGCGGCTATGACAGCCCGGACAGCGACACGGGCAGTTCGAGATGTTCACTGCCAGTGTCACTTCGTCGGGTATCTCCTGGAAAACGATTCCTGTATTTACGTATTTCAACATTTTTTTGCCTCTTAATTCCGTGAACCATTTGCATAGTACCGGCGTGCAGCCTCCTCCTGACGGGCTTGCGAGAAGTTGCTGACGCGCTTCAGGTAGCCGATGATGCGAGTCATGTAGTCCACATTCTTCGAGTGGCAGTGCGGACATTCGTGCAGGTAGCGCTTGTCGATGGTTCCGCAGTCGTTGCACACGGTGTTGGGAATGTTGAACGTGAAATAGTTGCAACCTTCCTGTGCGGCCACCTTCAGCAGTTGCTTGTACTGCTCCTTTGAAAGATGCTCCTCTAGGTTCATGTGCAGGGCCGATCCGCCGGTGAGGTGCTCAATGTAGGGCGCACCGTGCAGTTTGAACTTGTCGATGATGGAGAGCGAGTCGTCTTCCACCACATAGAAGTAGGAGTTGTAGCAGTCGCGCGGCACGAAGTAGCCGTCTTCGCGGTCCCACTTGGCGTGCTTCACGCCCACGTTCTCGGCAGGAATCATCTCGCAGTTGAACATCACGTCCTTCGTGCGATACTGCTTGTTGTATTTCTCAATCAGGCCGAGAATGCCCTGCACGAACTTCTTGTAGTCATCGTTCGGTGTAATCTTCAGGCCCATGAACTCGGCAGCCTCCACCAGTCCGTTGATGCCGATGGTGAGATACTGTCGGCTGATGTTGATGTAGCCGGCATCGAAGAGCGGCAGCATGCCGTGGGCCTGCAGGTCCTTCAGGTTCTCGTTGTAGGCCATCTGCACCTTGTGGCAGAGGTCGATGATTCCGCTCAGATACTCCAGATAGTCCATCTTGTGGTTGACGGCATACTGTATGCAGCGGTTCAGATTGATGGTGAGCACGCTCTTCGAGCCAGTCGAGACGCCACCGGCTCCCAGTGTATAGGAGAAGCCGTTGTCGGTGATTTCGTTGCGCAGGCGGCAGCACGACGAGAGTGAGTCGGCGTTGTCGCTCATGTAGGTGAAGAACGAGTGGCCTTCGGCATACATCTCTGCGGTGAAGTCGCCCCATTCCTTGTCCTTGCACTCGCCGTTCTCATCGACGAGCAGGGCCATCGTCTCTACGGGGAAGGTGAGCAGCGTCTTGGTGCGCTCCTTGTTGAACCACTTCATGAATCGCTTCTGCAGCCAGGACAGGCCGTCCCAGTCGGGCTTTGAGCCGTCGGGGAAGTAGAACTCGCCGAAGATGCTCTCAAAGTAGTAGCGGTCATAGTAGGCCACATTCCAGAACACAGCCTGATAGTTGCGTGCGCCGGTGGGCTGGTTGAGCGTATAGACAATCTGCTCGAAGTAGTCGGTGATGACCTTGTCGAGCGTGCGGCGCTTCAGCGAGAGATCCACCACATCGTCGGCATGCTGCCAGTAGTCCTTGCCATACTCCAGTCCAATGAAGTAGTTCATATACATGAGAAACTCGGGCGTGGCGCAGGCACCTGAGAGCATTGAGCTCACCATGAACACCATGTTGACGAATCCGCCGCAGTACGACTTCAGGTTCGTGGGGGCCGTTGAGTTGCCGCCGATCGACACCGTTCCGCCGATGAGCCAGGGATACATGGTGATGGAGGCGCAGTAGTTGGCCAGCGAGGTCTCGTCGTTCTTATATATAAAGTGGTGGGTGAGCTTGTCAATATATTCGTCGGCCAGTTGCTTGCCGTACATCTTTTTGATGCGCTCGGTGAGCAGTCGGCGGTTCAGGCGGATGAAGTTCGACTTGGGCAGCTCGCCAATCAGCGTGGCAATGTTCTTGTGCTCCACGTTGGCATTGGCATCATACTTCGAGCCCGTGGCGGCGTTCTTGCTCTCCATGTATTCTGAGAGGAACATCATCTTCTCCAGCGTCTCGCGGTCCTCGGTGTGCTCCTGTCGGTAGAGGATGAATGACTTAGCCACCTTGTAGAAGCCTTCGCGCATCAGTGCCTCTTCCACTTGGTTCTGAATGTCCTCAACCTTGATGTCGTCGTGAATGTCGAGATGGCTCAGGATCTTCGAAATCTTTGACAGGTCTGAGGGCTCATCTACACTCTCGAATGCCTTGATGATGGCGTTCATAATCTTGTCAAGCGAGAAGCGGTCTTTCGATCCGTCGCGCTTGGTAATGGTGAAATTCTTTATTTCCATTGCAGGTCTTTTATGGTTCTTTTGTAGGTTGTTGTCGGCTTCGAAGTTATCCGTTTTGGAAAACTTTTTCGTTTTGGCTTTCCGAAAAGTTGTCCGTTTTGGAAAACTTTTTCTGAATGCAAAGGTAGCGTTTTTTTTAGATTTGTATATAAATCAGATTGTAAAAAATATATAAAAGACAAGTTTCGGTTGACGAAAAATAGTATTGTGAATAAGTTTGCAAAAGTTATAGGGAAATATTTGCATATTTAGCCGTTTTATCGTAATTTTGCAGCCATGAACACAAAAACAAGGAGAAAAGCTTCGGCATTTGTTTTGTTGGCTCTATATGTGTCAATACTCCTTTTTTCGTGTTTGCACATCCATTCCGAAAGTTTTTTTGCAGCCAATGAGTGTGAGCAGTGTGTGCATCATCTGCCCCATTCTGGCCATCTGACGGCAGGCGACGGGCTTCAGCACGTTTGTCTGCTTTGTCAGTTTCTGAGCCTTCATTATGTGGCTGCTGCCGTGACTGCCCTTATATTATATAATAAGGTGTGCGCGCGGCATTATGATGCTCCATTGGCTCGTATGGGATTGGCAAAGTGGGGCATCGTCGGATTGCGGGCTCCTCCCTTTGGCTTCGTTTGAGGAGAGACGCGGTTTTTAAAAAAGAACAGCGCTGCCTGAATAGAGGCGGCGCACATCACAACGAAGCAAAACATGATATCCATATTGTGTACTGCTGTGCTGTTGTGCATGCAGGAACCTGCCGACACGACGATAACCATTCAGAATGTCGAGGTGACGGGCATGTCGCGCCAGCGTCAGCAGATGAAGAGCTCGCAGAACAGCGTGCAGGTGGGCAAAGACTATCTGGAGGAACACCTTTCTGGCAGCTTGATGCAGACCCTGCAGGGCATTCCCGGTGTGAAAGCCATGTCGATAGGTTCCGGCCTTTCCAAGCCCACCATTCGTGGCCTGGGCTTCAACCGTATGGCCGTGACTGAAGACGGCGTGAAGCATGAGGGCCAGCAGTGGGGCGACGATCACGGCCTGGAGATAGACCAGTTTGCCGTTGACCGCGCCGAAGTGGTCAAGGGACCGGCGGCCCTGCTCTATGGCTCCGATGCCATAGGCGGTGTGCTCAACCTGTTTACTACCCACATCCCTGAGCGCCCTGTTGAGGGAACCGTGCAGCTGGTGGGGCGATCCAACAACGAGTCGCTGGGCGGATCGGCCAAGATAGGCGGACGGTTGGGCAAGTTCATCTACCGGGCCCATGCCACTTACGTGGACTATGCCGACTACAAGGTGCCCACCGACAGCATACAGTATTATTCTTACTGGATTCGCCTGAAGAACGGACGACTGCGCAACACAGCCGGACGCGAGCGCAGCGGCAGTCTGATGCTGGGCTATGCCGGCTACAACTTCCACACCGACGTGCGCATCTCCGACACCTATTCCAAGAGCGGCTTCTTTGCCAATGCTCACGGACTGGAGGTGAGGCTCTCCAACATCGACTACGACCGCTCGCGCCGCGACATCGACCTGCCCTATCAGTGGGTGAACCACCTGAAGGTGCTCAGTCACACTTCGTGGACCGACGAACATACGTCGCTGGAGCTGAACCTGGCCTATCAAAACAACGTGCGCGAGGAGTTGTCGGAACCCGTCTCGCATGGCTATATGCCCACGCCCGACGGATCGTTGGAGCGCCGTTTCGTGAAGAACACCTTCACCGGGCAGCTGACTCTGCACCGCCAGCTCTCTGAGCGCCACGAGCTGAATGCCGGGCTGAACGGAGAGTATCAGCACAACCGCCGTGCCGGATGGGGATTCATCATTCCTGACTTCGAGACCCTCTCGATGGGCGCCTATGCATTCGACCGTTTCACCATCACGGAACAGCTCATCCTGAATGCCGGTCTGCGCTACGACCACGCCCGTACCAGCATTCATGCCTATCACGACTGGTACAAGACACCAAGCCTCACCCCCAACCCTTCTCCGACTGGAGAGGGGAGTGAAGAGCCCTACATGGTGGCCAAGCAGCGTTCAGCCGATATGGTGCGCCATTTCAACAGCCTTACGTGGTCGGCAGGCGTCAACTGGCGCACAGGCGAGTGGGTGCTCAAGGCCAATGTGGGCAAGAGCTTTCGCGTGCCCATCCCGAAGGAACTGGGAGCCGACGGCGTGAACTACCACATCTTCCGCTACGAGCGCGGCAATGCCAACCTGTCGCCCGAGGAGAGCTATCAGTTCGATGCCGGCATCAGCTGGAACCACGACCGCCTGTCCGTGCAGTTGGATCCCTACGTGAACTATTTTCCCAACTACATCTATCTGAATCCCACCTCCAGCTATGTCGAGGGCTTGCAGATGTATCACTACATGCAAGCCCGTGTGCTGCGTTGCGGCTTCGAGGCTGAGGTTGACTATCAGATTCACCGCCAGTGGCAGGCTTCGCTCAAGGGCGAGTATCTCTATGCCGAACAGCTGTCGGGGCCGAAACGGGGCTACACGCTGCCGTTCTCAACGCCTTGGTCGGTCGATGCCGATGTGCGCTACACGTTCCGTAGGCTGTTCGAGCGTCGTCCTGGCGGAATGGGATTCGTGGCGCTCAATGTCCACGTGGTGGGTCGCCAGGCCCGCGTTGTGCCGCCCGAGCGCCCCACCGACGGCTACTTCACTCTGAATGCCTCGGCTGGCAAGCACTTCACGCTCGGCAAGCTGCTCACCCTCAAGGTGGCGCTCCGTGCCGACAACTTGCTCAACCGTCGCTACTACGATCACACCAGCTACTACCGCTTGATCGACGTGCCCGAGCCAGGACGCAACTTCTCGCTCACTGCGGGGCTGGATTTTTAATTCAATTTCATGCGCAGCGCGCACAAAGAAGATATGAAAAAGAACCTTACCATGAGCCTGCTGACGGCTCTCACGTTAACAATCCTATTCGTTTCATGCGGCAAGACCGACAAGGACGAGAGTCAACCCATCATCACCAATCAGGGCATCACGGCCAATCCCGTGAACTGCCAGGTCTATCATCCCGGCGACACCATCCCCTTCTGCTATCAGTTCGAGGACGACGTGGAACTGGGCAGCTTCAATATTGAGGTCCACTCCAACAGCGACCACCATAGCCACAGCACCGAGAGCGACGACCACGGCCATGAGGGCGGTGAGTGTACGCACGACCACGAAGAGCACGCACACGAGCATGCCGCCACTGAGCAGCCGTGGGTGTTCAACCAGGACTACGACATACCCTTCGGGCAGCGCAGCTATCTGGCCCGAGTCAACATTCCCATTCCCAGGGACATTGCCGAGGGCGACTATCACTTCATGATTCGCCTCACCGACCGAGCCGGATGGCAACAGCTGAAAGCGATTGCCATCATCATAGAAGAGGAACACGAAAAATGAAGATTGGCCATGCGCTATGGAATTGATTATGAGTGCATCTGTAGGAGTTCAAAAAGTAAGTAAATCAAGAATTTTGCTGTCAAATTGTAAAATAGAATACCTAAAAATTTGTTCTTTGGTAAATAATTGCTACCTTTGCACGCAAATTTTGTAATCAACAGGGATCTTATGAGTAAACTGATTAAGCCGACACACTACCACCAACTGCTCGACACCAAGCAGACCGAGCAGGGCATCAAGCTCATCAAGGAGTTCTTCCAGCAGAACCTCTCCACCGAGTTGCGCCTGCGTCGTGTCACGGCGCCGCTCTTCGTACTGCAGGGACTGGGCATCAACGACGACCTGAACGGAGTGGAGCGCGCGGTGACCTTCCCCATCAAGGACTTGGGCGATGCCCGTGCCGAGGTGGTACACTCGCTGGCCAAGTGGAAGCGCTTGTCGCTGGCCGAGTACAGCATTGAGCCGGGCTACGGCATCTATACCGACATGAACGCCATCCGGGCCGACGAGGAGCTCGACAACCTGCACTCGCTCTATGTGGATCAGTGGGACTGGGAGGCCGTCATCCGCAAGGAAGACCGCACCGTGCAGTTCCTTCGTGACATTGTGGAGCGCATCTATGCTGCCATTCGTCGCACGGAGTATCTGGTCTGCGAGACCTATCCGCAGATCAAGCCTTTCCTGCCGGAGAAGATTCACTTCATTCATGCCGAGGAACTGCTGCAGATGTATCCCGACAAGACTTCGAAGGAGCGCGAGGATGCCATCTGCGAGCAATACGGTGCCGTGTTCATCATAGGCATTGGCGGAAAGCTCAGCAACGGCGAGAAGCACGATGGGCGCGCACCCGACTACGACGACTGGTCAACCGTGGCCGAAGACGGGCGGGCAGGTCTCAATGGCGACATACTCATCTGGTATCCCGTGCTGGCTCGCTCGTTCGAACTCTCGTCTATGGGCATCCGCGTCGATAAGGACTCGCTCCTCCGACAGTTGCAGCTGGAGCATCAGGAACAGCGACGCGAGCTCTACTTCCACCAGCAGCTGCTCAGCGACCGACTGCCGCTCTCTATAGGCGGCGGCATCGGGCAGAGCCGTCTCTGCATGGTGCTCCTGCAGAAAGCCCACATCGGTGAGATTCAGGCCAGCATCTGGCCCGACGACATGCGGCGCGAATGCCGCGAACTGGGCATGCCGCTCATATAAAAATATTGGGATTAGTTCCGGGCGAGCAGGCTCACCATGAGCCGTGCGGCCTGGTCAGGAGCCTTCTGCGTGCCCAACGTGCGGCTTATCTCTCTGTAGCCGTCGAGCATGCGCTGACGGGCTTCTCCTTCTAACAACACACTCAACTCGTGGCGAATGTTCGCATCAGTGAACAAGTTGGCCACGAGTTCTTTTACTATCTCCCTGTCGGCTATCAGGTTGACCAGCGAAACGTAGCGCACACTCAGCACAATCTTTCTCATGAACCCTATGAAGTGGGGCAAGACCGTGTGGTAGCACACCACCTGTGGCACTCCGAACAGTGCCGTCTCGAGCGTGGCCGTGCCACTGGTCACCAGTGCTGCGTGGGCATGCGAGAGCAGGGCAAAGGTCTGGTCTTTCACCATTCTGACGTTTGTACCCCTCAAGAAATCCTCGTAGAACGATTCTTCAATGCCGGGCGCTCCGGCCAGCACCAGCTGATAGTCTGTCAGCTCGCTGCCCACCCGGATCATGGCTGGCAGATTGCCCTTTATCTCCTGTCGGCGCGAACCGGCCAGCAGGGCGATGATGGGACGGTCGGGCTTCAGTCCGTTTCTGCGGCAGAAGTCCTCCTTCTGCTCCGTGTAGCTGCTGCGGAAGTCGGCCACCTCGCAGGCCGTGGGGTTGCCCACATAGTGAATGGGGTAGTGGTGCTTCCGCTCGAAGAAATCCACCTCGAAGGGCAGAATCGAGAAGAGCTCGCTCACGTCTCTGCGAATGTTCTTGATGCGATACTCCTTCCACGCCCAGATTTTCGGCGCTATGTAGTAATAGACGGGAATCAGCGTCTTGGCCTTCAGGAACTTGGCTATGTTGAGGTTGAAGCCCGGATAGTCCACCAGGATCACCGCGTCGGGCTTCCACCTCACGATGTCCTCTTTGCACAGGCGCATGTTGCCGAGAATGGTGCGCAGGTGCAGGGCCACTTGTACGAACCCCATGTAGGCCAGTTCGCGGTAGTGCTTCACCAGCGTGCCGCCCACGGCCTGCATCAGGTCGCCGCCGAAGAAGCGGAACTCGGCCTGTGCATCGGCCTCTTTCAGCGACTGCATCAGGTGCGAGGCATGCAGGTCGCCCGAGGCTTCGCCAGCTATAAGGTAGTATCGCATGTTCTCTTCAACGACTTGTTGTGAATGCTTCCAGTTCTCCGAAGGCTTCGTATGCCGTCACGTCAATCTGCGTGGGCGTGATGGCCACGTAGCCGTGGTCCAGCGCCCAGCGGTCGGTGTCGGTAGCCTCCGGCTCATCGTTCTGGTAGTGGCCCACCATCCAGTAGTAGTCGTAGCCGCGTGGGTGGTGGCACACCGTGATCTCGTTGCTCCACGTGCCAGCCGACATGCGGCAGAGCTTCACACCGGCGTAGTCGGTCTTCCCCTTGGCCAATAAGGGGAAGTTCACGTTCAGACACACCCCCTTGGGCAGTCCCTGCTTGAGCGCCCGCTCCGTCATCAGCCTCACGTAGGGGCGCAGAGGCTCGAAGTCGGCCTGCTCGTCGTGGGAGCACAGCGAGAAGGCCACTGAGGGAATGTACTTCATGCAGCCCTCCAGCACCACGCCCATCGTGCCGCTATAGTGTGAGTTCACCGAGGCATTGTCGCCGTGGTTGATGCCGCCCACCACCACGTCGGGTCTGCGCCCGTTGAGCAGTTGGCTCAGCGCCAGCTTCACGCAGTCGGTAGGTGTGCCGTTGCTCGACCATATCTGCACCCCGGGCTCCTCGTGTCGCAAAATCAGTCGGAGCGGAGTGGTGGCCGAGAAGGCGCACGAGAAGCCCGAGCGGGCCGATTCGGGGGCGCACACCAGGATGTCGGCCATCGGGCGCAGCATATCTACTAAGCAGTTGATGCCCTTGGCTTGGTAGCCGTCATCGTTCGAAATCAGTATCAGTGGTCTTTTTTCCATTGTTCTCTCTATTGTGATTGCGGCCACAAAGGTAATCAATTTTCGCGAGAATAGAGGCAGTGAGTGCATTTTTATTCTGTTTTGTCCTTTTTCGTTTCGAGGTTATTTCGGAGAATCATTCTCCCAACTTCTTGGTGCAACAAGCCCGAGATTTCGGAGCGATTTAGGCTATTTCAGTATAAGCAGCTGCAGCGGATTATGTAATCGGCTATAGCGGACTATATAATCCGCTGCAGCTGCTTATATTCGTTTGGCCTGAATCACCCCTGAAACGATGGCGATTCGCTCCCTGAAATGACTGTAGTGGTCCTTAGATTTCTTTCCTACTTTCTTTTTCGCTCGCGAAGCGGCCTCATGGTCGTATTAAACGTTAACAAAAAAATTTACAACTTGAACGGACAGCAAGTAGAGATGCCGCGTAAGGGTCTCTATATTCAGAAAGGTAAGAAAATTGTTAAATAAAAAATTTCAATAAATAATGATTACGACGATGAAAAAGATTTATATTGTGCCAAATACGGAAATGATTGAGTTAATGACTCCTTGCACAATTTGCGCTGGGTCAATAGAAATGAATGGCCTCCTTGAAAATGGTGGTGATGAATCCGAAAAAACGGAAGGTGACTCTCGTGGTGGCGGCTACTGGGATGATGACTATTAATCTCTGACCATAACGTCAGCCGAAAGCAATCGGGCGGCATCACTCTCTCACGGGTGGTGCCGCCTTTCTTCTTCTATTATTTATTCATGGTAAATTCGCGGTCATTCGCGGCCATTCGCGTAGCGCCGCAGGCGAATAAATATTTTTCCAATCCATTCATGTGAGTAACAATCACCGTTTTTTATTTGCATTATTTGCTTGAATCAGAAATAATCTTTATCTTTGCGGCAAATATTGACGACAAAATGGGAAAATTCATCAACCCCTTCACAGACGTTGGCTTCAAGCGGATTTTCGGACAGGAAATGTCGAAGCCTGTGCTGATAGCTTTCCTAAACAGTCTGCTGGAGGGTGAGCGCAAGATCATAGACCTGCAGTATCTTGACAAGGAGAAGATTGGAATCTCCGATGGTGACAGGTCGCTTATCTACGATGTGCTTTGCAAGACAGACAGCAACGAATACATCATCGTGGAGATGCAGAACAAGAGCCAGCCTTTCTTCAAGAACCGCTCTATCTACTATGTGTCACGCTCCATCATAGAGCAGGGCGAGCGGGGGGCAGGGTGGAGCTACGACATCAAGGCGGTTTACCTGGTTGCCTTTCTGAACTTCCACATAAAGGGGTTGGAAGAGAAGTTCCGTACCGACGTGGGGTTGATGGACATGCAGCAGCTGACGCTGTTCAGCGACAAGGAGCGAATGATATTCCTTCAGTTGCCGTACTTCACGAAGGAGCTGGAAGATTGTGACACTATTTTTGAACGATTCATTTACATATTGAAGCACATGGATATTTTACAGAGAATGCCGTTTCTTGCGCAAGATGCCGTCTTCAAGCGTCTGTCTGAGATAGCCGAGGTAGCATCGTTGTCGAAGGAGGAACGCCAAGCTTATGACGAGAACCTGAAGCATTACCGCGACACGATCGCCGTGATGCAGGGCCAGTATCTGGAAGGTGAAGAAAAGGGTCGTGCCGAAGGCCGTGCTGAAGGTCGTGCCGAAGGTCGCATGGATGTAGCAAGACAGCTAAAGCTGATGGGACTCTCAGTTGAAGACATTGCTAAAGCCTCAGGTCTATCTATAGAAGAAGTAGAGCGACTATAGGCTCCTGGTATTATGATTACTATCGTATATTGATTGCTATATATAGTTATCTGCTCCATCTGCTCCCTGTGTAAGCGATTGTCAATCAATTGGTTGCATATTGGGAGCAGATGGAGCAGATGTATTGAAAACTTTATGTGTATAGAGCGATTAGAACTGTTCACCCTCCTCAGGCTCTAACCATTGTTGCTGCCAGCGCAGGAAGTAGTCGGGCTTGTCGAGCATGAGCTGGCCATCGGGGGTGATGAAGAGCTGGGTGGTGCGACCAGTGCAGCAAAGTGTATGGTCACGCTCGCGATAAACCTCGAACTCATAGTCGAGACGGGCTCCTAAGTGATGGACGTAGCGCGTGTGAATCTCAGCCACATCGTTAATTTCGAGCGGGGCCAAGTAGTGGGCGTGCATGTCGTAGATGGGGGCATAGATGCCTTCACGCTGCATGTCGGCATAGCCAATGCCTGGATAGTGGCGACCAAACGATTCGCGACCGTCCTCAAAATAGGTGACGTATGAGCCGTGCCAAACACGGCACATGGAATCGATCTCACTGAACTTCACCGCGACACGGCAGATGTCGGAGAGTTGTTTCATTTGAACTTGAAATCAGTGAACTGATAGTCGGTGTAGTTGCCCTTGCGCTCGTTGAAACGGAGTGACTTCAGAGCCGATGTCTTGCTGTCGATGGTGAGCACGAACGATGTGAACATCATGTGGCGTTCTTCTTTCTTGTTGGCTGGGGTGGGCGTGATACTGATCACGATGTCGGAGCCCTGCTTGGTGAGGGTAAGGTCAGGATATTTCGAGAAATCGGTGCCGCCACCGGCAAGAATGCTCTCAAACACAGCCTGGAATGTGCGGAACTGTGAGCTGGCCTGACTGGAGGCAAGGTGCTTCTTACCTTTAGTCACCATCGTGAACTTGCTGCCTTCCATGATAAGCTGATCGTGAGAGACCTTCTTCTTGTCGTTGGCCACTACGTCGATGCACACGTAGTTTGGCTTCCTCAAGGTGAGTGTGCCTTGGCTCACGACATCTTTCGTCATGGCGGTGTTGTGCTTAGAGCGTGTGACCGTGGCGGTGGCGCTGCTGGCACTCTTATACTTCAGTACTGCCTTCTGGAAGTCGGCATTCTGGGCAAGACCTGTCGTTGACAGGCCCAGTGTAAATGCTAAGAAAAGAAATAGTCGTTTCATCTTGTGTTCTTGTTTTTTTTGTTTTGTTATGATGTTGTTATTGCAATCCCTGCCATTTCTTCATGAGTGTTGAACTGGTGAGGAAAGCTGTCTGAGTAACTCCTTCAATGCCGTGCATGATGAGATTCTGTCCCGTGAGCAGAAGATTAGGGATGGTCGTCACGGGAGGAATGATGTTGAACATGGGTGTGTGGTAATCCTTGCGGATGCCATAGGCTGAGCCTTTAGGCGTGAGCGTGTAGTCACGGTAGGTGAGGGGAGTGCTCACGTAGCATTCGTCCACCATGTGTGACAATCCTGGCATGCAATGTTCGGCCAGTTCTATGCATTCATTGGCTAACCGTTTCTTCAGGTCTTTATAGTCCTGTCCGCGCTTACCTATAGTGGTGTTGGTCCAAGGCTCGAACAGTTGCCACTGTACGGGCGTGAGCAGGTCTATCTGTTCAGCAAACGTACCCTGTTCGGGAGTACGATAGCTAATCATGAGACCGTTGATGATATAGGGCGAATCAGGACGGTTGATTTCCCATACGTCGCGATCGCGATAGACAAACTGGTTGTAGTTGGCGTATGGCAGGCTCTCCGGACGCAGGCGCAACGACACGGTAAGGAATCCACACGTGTTCTTGGAACTCGTCATGCGTCTGCGGAAAATGGGCTTTATCAGCTGGCTCTGCTTGACAAGATCGAGAGTGATAGCAGGATGGGCATTGCTGATGAAGAAGCGGCCCTCATAGGTCTCGCCGTTCGTGCAGCGGGCTGCCACCACTTGACCGTCGCGCTCAATGAGCTCTTCTACCTCCGAGCGGCAAAGGACTTCACCGCCGTATTGGCGAATGTCGTTGACGAGTGAGTGCACGAGCTGGTTGCCGTCGCCACGGAGTCGCCAGCTGCTCTCAATGTAGCTGGCATTGGCATGGGCAAAGACGAAGAGGGGAAGCGACTCCTTGCGCAGCTCCATGTTCTGAGCCGTGCCGGATATGACATCAATCAGCAATGGATTGCTGAAGGTGCGGTTCAGAAAATTCCATGCCCCCTCTTCTATCAGGGGAGCAGCATTCTCCATGTCGTGAACATTAAGGCTCTTTTTCAGTATATCGGCATAAGCACGCAAGCCTTGTCGCTCTTCTGGAAAATCAGCTGCCAGGGTATCAATGAAGTGGTCGAATCCTTCAGCTATATGGTAGTTGCGCCCCTCGATGAACACACGGTTAAATCCGTCGGCATCCATTCGTTGCCACGGCAGGTTGAGCAGGTTCAACTGCTTGAACTTCTCGTGCAGGGCTTGTCCTTCGGCCAGTCCGCCTACATAGTGTAAGCCCGTGTCATACCAGAGCGACTTTGTTCCGGCAGGGGCTGATGCGCTACGGCGTGGATAGCTCTGCATGCATCCGCCCGGCTGCACTTCACGTTCCAGCACGAGCACACTCATGCCCTGACGTGAGAGAATGTGGGCACACTCCAGTCCACCCAGTCCGCTGCCAATGATGATAACGTCGTATTTCATAGCGTTCTATTTTTTCTGCATCCAGCGGTAGATGGCCGGTTGCAATACATAAGATAGTACCACGGCTGAGACCATGCCCACCAGTGTGGCAAAGCCTACGGAGTGGATGGCTGGGTGACGAGCCGTGAGCATGGAGCCAACTGTCACCATCAGGATGATGGCACTGAAGAAGATGGCTGTCTTGTGATAGGTGAGCTGCGAGCTGTTGCTGGTCAGACCGTTCATCACGAAGATGCTATAGTCAACTCCGATACCGAAAATAAATGTTGAGATGATGATGTTGATGAGGTTGAAGCGCATGCCGAAGATGTTCATGGCACCCAGCACGATGAGCCAGCTTAGCAGGATGGGGGCGAAGCTCAGCAGCGCCAGCTTCAGATTGCGGCCCCAGAGCAACCGTCCGCTCTCAGAACGATAATGATAGCTCAGCAACAGCACTGCGAACACAAAGAGCATCGAAATCCATTGCAGGATATTGAAGTCGTTGTTGAGCTGTCGGAGTGTATCGGTCGTATAATAATAGGTGTCAATCACCAGCAGGTGAGGCTCCTTTGCGATGGCGTTGCAGATGCGCATGTAGTCGCTGTTGCTGTCACTCAGCATCTCGTCTTTCTTGAAACGAACCGAAGTGAAGCACATAAACTCGCCATTGTAGCTCTGCTCCATGAGGGTTGACAGGTAGCCGTTAGGGATGAGGTCGGCCTCGTAGAGTGCATCGGGCTCATACTCAGCAGTTGCCAGATCGAAGAAGGACTCAAATCCTTCTGGAGAAAGGTCGGCTTTCGGTGCCGTGCGAGCAATGAGTGACTTGGCCAGTGCCAGTCGCTCGTCGGTCCAATAGGCTTTCCAGGCATCAATGCGCTCCTGCTGCTTCTGTAAGGGTACCAGGGCCAGGTCGGTCTTGGTGTAGCCTCTCACCAGTCCAAGCTGCTGCAGGGAGTCGAGCTTCTGTTTTAGCAGGCCAAAGTTCTCAAGCGCTTCTTCCATCGTAGCGCCTGAGCTGGCAAAATAGGCTGACTGGCTGTCCGTGCTCTTGGTCTTCTCCTTGAGCAGTTTCTCTGAGCCTATGACATTCTTGGGCATGTATCCCAAGTTGTGCATATTCACGTCAAACTGTGTGCCACGGGTGATGTAAGCTCCGATGCAGACCAGAATCAGCACCGTCAGCAGTGCGATGAGCGGACGTTTGCGGTCGAACGGATAGTTGTTGACGCGGTCAATCAGGGCAAAGGCGCGATGGTTGATCTTATTGTGCTCAGGGCGCAGCAGCTGGGGCAGGAACACCAGACTGAAGAATACAGTGCCTATGATGGCAAAGGAGGCAAACAGTCCGAAGTCGCGCAGCAGATCGGTCTGAATGAAGATGAGGCCCATGAACGAACCGATGGTAGTCACACAGCCTAACAGCACGGGTTTCACCTGGTCGCGAAGCACCTGCTCTGGATTGTTTACATACTTGAAGTGGGTGAGCACATGCAGTACATAGCTCAGTGCCACGCCCAGCACGATGGCTCCGATAGCGAGTGCCAGCAGCGAGAACTGATCCTTGATGCTGTACATGATAGACAAGCCGAACAACGTGCCAAATGCTACTGGCAGCACCAACAGGGGAATGGTGTCCCAGTTGCGGAAGCAAATCATGATGAACAGCAATACCAATATCAGCGAGCTGGTAATGGTCTTGGTCAGGTCGTTCTTGATGGTCGTGGAGTTATAGAAGCCGAGGGCTGGTGCTCCATGATAGCTGATGCTGACATCGGGATAGGCTGAGCTGAATTCCTCGATGAGCTGATTGATGGTGACGAACATCGCAGCGCCCTGTCCTGTGTTCGTTGATGAGAAGCGGGGCGTGATGAAAGCTAAGCACACCGTAGAGTCGGGCACGAAGAAATGACCGTCAATGGTCTGATAACTGCCTGTTCCTGCAGCCATCACGGGCTTCAGCTGTTCTGCCAGGATGTTGCGCATACCCAGTGGGTCCATCTGAATGAGCTCTGGCATCTGTTCGCCGATGGGACTCGTCAGATCCTCTCTGTTCTGCAGCATCTGTCGCTCCATGTGCTCCACGGTGAACAGCGTGTCCATCGAAGCATAAATGGCAGTGTCGATATAGGCCGGCAGATGGTCGGTGAGATAGCTCACGGCTTCGGGAACGAGCTCCTCGGGCAACTGATAGAACACATCGCCCACGGTCACGGTGTCGCGTGCCAGCAACGAGTCAACGAAAGCATCGCATGCTTCGATGAGCATTCCCGTTGCCTCCTCTTTATCGCCTTGCCAACCATCGGCTAAGCTGAATAGCAGAAATGTTTTGTCCTTGATGCGCAGGTCAGCAAAAGCCAGCTTCGTGGTACCGTCCTCGTTCTTCGATGACGGCATGAGCTTGTTGATGTCCTCTTCCAGATGGATGCGCGTGGCAAAATAGCCTAAAAAACAAAACAGAAACACCATTAAGACCCAATAGACGACCCGATGTTTCTGAAAGAACCGATAGATGGCAATGCAGATGTCTGTCATTACTGAATGAAAATCTTTAGTTTGATGTTGGCAATTTGTTCTTCACCGATGCGGCTCTCGCCGTCAGCCAGCGTTACGTTTCCGAATGTCATGCCGAAACGGATAGTAGTTTTAATCTTTTCACCCACCAGCGGACGGCGCTCACAGCTGAATCGCTTCACCTCGCCGATGATGCCCACAGGCGGTTTGTCGCTGGAGTCAGACATCAGGGTCTTGTATCCAGCCAAAGCCGAGGCCGACTGAGCCATGTGCTCAATCAGCCCCGTCTCGGACAATTCGTTGTCGTCTATGACGAAATAGTTGTTATAGCTCACCGTGAGGCTTGTTTGGCAACTGTTCTCAGTGAAGTCTGTTGCCTCGTCAACCATGATGAATGGCTTGCGCTGCGGAATGAGCTTTAGGATTTCCTTACCCCTCATGCCTGCTCCTTGAGGTGCTCTTCAATGTAATCGTAGAGATCGTTGAAGGTCTTGATCTTAGGCAGGTCACTCATTGGCACCTGAATCTTGTAGGTGTACTGGATGATAGCTACGAGGTCAACGAGGCTGAGACTGTCGAGTGACAGAGTTTCCTTCACGTTGTCCTCAGGCTTAAAGTTGCTGTCAGCCACTTCGAATTCCTCAGCCAATACGCTGTTCACTTGTTCAATAATTTCTTCACGTGTCATAATTGTGTCTTGTTTAATTAGTTTTGTTTCCTATTGAAATAAATAAGTCTCGTTTTTTTTGATTATTTGTTGAATTCCTTGACAATCAGGGTCGAGTTTGTGCCTCCGAAGCCGAACGAGTTCGAGAGGAACATGTTGAACTTAGCCTCCTTGGTCTCGGGAATGACGTTGATGCAAGCCGTCTCGTCGTCGGGATTCTCGAAGTTGATGTTGCCGGCGATGAAGCCGTTCTGCATCATCAGCATCGAGTAGATAAGCTCACTGGCACCTGCCATCCACATCTCGTGGCCTGTCTGACTCTTTGTTGAAGTCACAGGCACGCGATAGTCGCCGAAGAGCTGTGCAATGGCCATTGCCTCGCGACCGTCGCCGGCCTTGGTCGAGGTGGCGTGGGCATTGATGTAGCCAATCTCACGCACGTCGCTGATGCCGCTGTGCTTCAGGCAGAGCTCTAACGAGCGAGCAGGGCCGGCCACGTTGGGTGTTGAGATGTGATCGCCGTTGCCAGAGAATCCCCAGCCGATAACTTCGGCCAGGATGGGCGCACCGCGCTTCACAGCATGCTCCAGACTCTCCAGAATCACCGTTGCAGCGCCACCGCCAGGCACCAGTCCGTCGCGGTCGCGGTCGAAGGGGCGACAAGCCTTTGTCGGTTCGCTCTCTCGTTTCGAGAATGCCTGAATGCCATCGAACGAAGCCACGCAATACATGTTGGCTTCCTGTGCACCACCGCAGATCACGCAGTCCTGCAGTCCGTCCTTGATGAGCAGCGAAGCCAGTCCGACGGCTTGTGAACTGCTGGCGCATGCTGCCGATGAAGTGAGGTTGATGCCGCGCAGATGGAACAGTGTGGCCAGGTTCATCGTCACGGTAGAGTTCATCGACTGGAAGATGGCACCACTGCCGCAGGCTGCCGTACTGCCGAACTCGCGGAAACGGTCCATCGACTCCATCGTGGCCTGTGCCACTGAGTCATTGCCATAGATGATGCCCACTTCGTTGTTGTCCAGGAAGTCCTGATCAATGTGGGCTGCCTCCAATGCATCCTTCGTAGCCATGTAGGCATACTTCGCTTCCTCGGGCATGAACTGTCGCGGACCGCGCTTTACGAAAGGCTTCAGGTCGGGCATTTCCACATTGGCGCACAAGGCCGATGCAAAGCCCTTGTCCTTGCGCTCCTGACTAAAGATGATGCCACTGCGACCCGTATATAGCGACTCGCGTACCTCCTCCAGTGTCTTTCCCAGGCACGACCAAATGCCCATACCTGTAATCACAACTCTATTGCTCATTTCTTTTCGTTCTTTCTTTATATAATGTTATAATGTGTAAATTATCCCTTTGTTATCCTGTTCTCTCACCGCTGTATCAGATGTTCTTGCAGTAGCATCTGCGGCGTTTCACGGTCTCGGGGTGCATGGGCTTCCATTGTGCCAGCTCGGGGGCATTGGTCTCCAGCTGTGGCCCTGTCTCGGCCCATTTGAAGCCGTTCTTGTTGAAGATGGGAATCAAGTCGTCGAAAAACAGCGCGTTCACACCCAATCCCCTGAAATCCTTGCGCACTGCAATGAGCAGCAGGTCAACGTGGTCAGATTTTTTCCATTTCAGGGCCTTCAGCAGGTGATACCATCCGAAGGGCCACATCGAGCCGTGTGTCTTGTGCATGGCCTCGGACAGGCTGGGCATCGTCACTGCTACGCCCACCAGCTCGCCTTTGGCATTGGTGATGAGTGGAACCATGTTCAGATCTACTACTTTCACGTAAAGCTTTACGAACTCATCGATTTGGTCTTTAGAGAGCGATGAGTAGCCGAATAGCTCGGAATATGACTCGTTGAGCAGATCGAATATCTCCTGACCGTAGTGGTCAAACAGCTCTTGGCTCTTCACTTTTTTCACAGTCAGTCCCAGCATCGTCCTGCAATAGTCGGCCACGCGGGCATATTTGGCTGGTACCTCTTCGGGTATCTGCACCCGAATCTGTACCCAATCCACTTCTTTCCCGAATCCCAGTTTTTCTAAATGCTGTGGATAGTACGGAGGATTATATATCGCAGTGGTCGAGCCAATCATGTCGAAGTCCTCTACCAGCATGCCCTCTTTGTCGAAGTCGGTGATGCCCATCGGGCCCTGCATGTGATTCATTCCCATTGTACGCCCCCATTCCTCCACGGTCTTGAGCAGAGCGGTAGAGACTTGCAGGTCGTTAATGAACTCGATCAGGCTGAAACGCACTGTCTTGGTGTTCCATCGCGTGTTGGCCTTGTGGTTCACGATGCCAACAATGCGCCCCACCGCTTCATTCCCCTTATAGGCAATGAATGGCTGTAGGTCGCAGAAAGAGAGACCTGCATTCTTCTTCGGATTGAAACTGTCAACAATGTCACTCTCCAAATCGGGTACATACTGGCTACAGTTAGCATATATCCTTTTTGGGACTGACAGAAAATCTTTCAGTTCGTGTTTGTTTTCAACCTTTTTAACCTCTATCTCGTTCATTTGCGTGCAAAGGTACGCTTTTTTTGCGAAAAACTATCAATTTGTGGAAAGTTTCTTACTTTTTACTATTATTATTGTGAAATTGAACAGTCAAAGACCTCGCATGGAGAGCGATATTCTGTTGCGCCGACGGTCTATTTCCAATACGCGCACCATGACGTGCTGATGCAGTTTCACCACTTCGTTCGGGTCTTTCACGAACTTGTCGGCCAGCTGTGAAATGTGTACGAGTCCGTCCTGATGCACGCCAATGTCAACGAATGCCCCGAAGTTCGTGATGTTGGTCACGATGCCGGGCAGTTCCATGCCTTCGGTCAGGTCGTCGATGGTCTCTATGCCTTTGGCAAACTCAAATTCCTCAATCTGCTGGCGCGGGTCGCGTCCGGGCTTCTCCAGCTCCTTCATAATGTCGGTCAGCGTGGGCAGTCCGATGCTGTCGGTCACGTATTTCTCCAGCTTAATCTGGCTGCGCAGTTCCTTCTGTTTGATAAGGTCGGCTACGGCGCATCCCAAGTCGCGTGCCATTCGTTCCACCACCTGATAGCTCTCGGGGTGTACGGCACTGTTGTCCAGTGGGTTGCGTGCTTCGGGTATGCGCAGGAATCCGGCGCACTGTTCAAAGGCGGCAGGTCCCAGTCGCGGCACTTTCTTCAGCTGTGCGCGTGAGGTGAAGGGGCCGTTCTCCCGTCTGAAGTCCACGATGTTCCTGGCCAGTGTGGGTCCCAGTCCGCTCACGTATTGCAGCAGGTGGCTCGATGCCGTGTTCAGGTTCACGCCCACAGCGTTCACGCAGCTCTCCACGGTCATGTCCAACTGTCGTTTCAGTTTCGTCTGATCCACATCGTGCTGATACTGTCCCACGCCGATGCTCTTCGGGTCTATCTTCACCAGTTCGGCCAGTGGGTCCATGAGTCGTCGGCCTATGCTCACGGCTCCGCGCACGGTCACGTCCTCGTCGGGGAACTCGTCGCGTGCCACTTTCGAAGCCGAATAGACCGAGGCACCGTCTTCGCTGACCACGAACAGGCGCACCTCCTGCTGCGCTCCCTGTGTTGTGGGGAGCGAGTGCAGCACGTCTTCAATGAATGTTTTCGTCTCGCGGCTGGCTGTGCCGTTGCCGATGGCGATAGCTTCGATGTGGTAGTCAGCCAGCATCTGTTGCACGTGGACTGATGCCTGCATGCGTCGGTTCACGGGCGGGTGGGGGAATATGGCTTCGTGATGCAGCAAGTTGCCCTGCGCATCGAGACACACCACCTTGCAGCCAGTGCGGAAGCCCGGGTCAATGCCCATCACGCGCTTCGGCCCTAATGGAGCGCCCAGCAGTAGTTGGCGCAGGTTCTCGGCAAACACGCGGATGGCATCCTCGTCGGCCTTCTCCTTGCTCATGGCTGCAAACTCGGTCTCAATCGATGGCTTCAGCAGGCGCTTGAATCCGTCTTCCACGGCTTCGCCCACGAGTTTTCCGCAAGGCGTGTTGCCATAAACGTAGTGGCGCTTCAGCCTTTCTATACAATCGTCGTCGTTGGCTGAGATCGATATTCTCAAGATGCCTTCGGCCTCGCCCCGTCGCATGGCCAGCAACCGGTGGGAGCTGCAGCGGCGCAACGGCTCCTGCCAGTCAAAGTAGTCGGAGTACTTGGCAGCCTCGTCGGTCTCGGCCTTGGCCTTCACCACCTTCGATGTGATGATGGCCTCTCGCCTGAAGGCCGAACGTATCTGCTGTCGGCTGCGCTCGTCCTCGCTCACGTTCTCGGCAATGATGTCCTGTGCGCCTTTCAGTGCTTGTGCGGCATCCTTCACGTCGCCTTTCACGTATTTCTCGGCGGCCTGTTCGGGGTCGCGCTCGCGTTGCATCAGCAGCAGCGTGGCCAGTGGCTCCAGTCCCAGCTCGCGTGCCACTTGAGCACGGGTGCGTCGCTTGGGCTTGAAGGGCAGATAAATGTCCTCTAACTCGTTGGCATCCCAGCATTCGTTGATGCGATGCTCCAGTTCAGGAGTCAGCTTCTGCTGTTCGGCTATGGTCTTCGTGATGGTCTCCTTGCGTTTCACCATCTCCTTCAGCTTGTCGTATTGTTCGCTGATGGCGGCTATCTTCACCTCGTCCAGTCCTCCCGTGCGCTCTTTTCGGTAGCGTGCAATGAAGGGTATGGTGCATCCCTCGTCAATCAGGGCCAGCGTGTTGGCTACAGCACCGCTGGGCAGGCTCAAGCCCTTCGCTATGATGGCAGCGAGCATCTTGTTTTCCATTGCCAGTTAGTTTTCTGAGTTCTCGGAGAGCTCGGAGGTCTCAGAGGTCTCCGAATCCTCTGAGAGCTCATTCATCGACACCTGTCGGTCGATGGCAGCGTGGAACGAGATGATGCTCTCGCTGCGGGCCAGTCCGAGTGGTTGCAGCTTGTCGTGAATGATGTTCAGCAGATGATGGTTGTTCAGTGCATAAATCTTGATGAACAAATCGTAGTTGCCGGTGGTGTAGTGGCACTCCACCACTTCAGGAATCTCCTTCAGCTTGGCCACCACCTTGTCGAACGATTCAGGATTCTTCAGATTCAGTCCTATAAAGGCGCAAGTCTCATAGCCTATCTTCTCGGGGTCTATGATGAACTGCGAGCCCTTCAGAATGCCGATGTTCGTCAGTTTCTGTATGCGCTGGTGAATGGCTGCGCCGCTCACGTTGCAGGCACGTGCCACTTCCAGGAAAGGGATGCGTGCATCGTCGGCTATCAGCTTCAGAATCTGTTTGTCTAATTTATCAAGTTTTTGATTTGCCATATTTTATTTATCTTTTTATTTGTAAATGTTGCTTGCAAAGGTAGTAACATTTTTTCATACAAGCAACAGATTAGAACAAAAAAAGCCCTTTTCAGAGCAAATTGTTATTGTTTAGGCTGCTCTGTAGCCGAATAGTTAATTCTCAGGGCGAACTCTCGCTGCAGTTGTTGTTTCACGTCGGCTATGATGCCCATTGGTACGTCCTTGTCGGCTTTGATGCTTACGGTCATTCGGGCCTGGTCTTCGCTGTTCATGCGGTTGCGTTCGTTCTCAATATGTGCTTTGATGTCGTCGAGCGTAGCCAGCCGGTCGTTCAGTTGCATGAAGAACTCGCCTTGCAGTGCTTTGGCTGTAGCATCTTGTGGGTCAGCCCCTTGTGCAGGCATGCGTCGCCCTATATATATATAGGTAACCGACGATTTGTGCTCCAGCTTTTGCACCTCCGAGCCTTGCGGCACGGTGAACTTCACTTTCGGGTCAACGTCGCGCATGTGCGTGACAATCATGAAGAAAAACAGCACTGTGAAGATGAGGTCGGGCAGTGACGAAGTGTTCAGTCCCGGCATCTCATGTCCTTTTCTATGAATAAATCTTCTTTTCATTCCTAATCCTTCCTCGTTCAATGTTCCCCGTTCCCCGTTCAATGTTCCACGTTCACCGTTCCCCGTTCCACGTCTTCACTGATTCGTTGTGGATAGACCATTCCGATGGCATCGCGCTCATACTGCGTACACTTGGCGTAAGGTCGCTTGAACTGCTTGATGGCCAGTTCGTTGCGCAGTTGCCTGTAGGCTTTTACAATCGTGTTCTGTAGTTGAAAGTAGGCATCATAGCTGGTCTCTCGGCTCACCATGATAGAGAGGATGTGGCGGTCGCTCACGGTGCAGCGCCCGAAGTAGTTCACGTCGCGCACGCTCTTCTCCGGCAGCGTGGGATCGTTCGTCGGGTTAGCCACAAACGTCTTGATGCGCTCCGTGAGTTCCTCATGAGTGACGGGCTCGTCGTTGCACGTCAGCTTGTCGTTCTCGTCCAGTTTCAGCTGCAGCACGTTGCGCTCCTTCACCTCCAGTTCCACCTGTTCCTCCTGTTGGGGTGGGGGCAGCTGTCGGGGCAGTCCCTTGTCGGTGTCCATCGACGAGGTCATGAGGAAAAAGATCAGCAGCATGAACGATATGTCGGCTGTCGATGTGGCATTCAGTCCGGGTAGCTTTCTCTTCTTATGTTTAAACACGGTGCAGTCGGGTGATTGATTTGATGGTCAGTGCTTCAGTCGGCGGCCTATGCCGAAGGCGCTCAGTGCCACGCACACCACAGCCACGACAATGAGCACGATCGACGTGTTGATGAGCATGTCGCTCACGCGCAGCCATAAGCTGTTGTCGAACGTGTGCCCGTTGATGTTCAGCGGCTGCGTGTCGGCAGTGAGGGCGGTCAGTGCCAGTGTGGCAGCAAGCAGTAGTGCCACGCTCCACGCGATGCGCTTGGCCGGTATGCCCATCGTGAGCCGTTCGCTGTTGTGCATGCGCAATGTGCGCAGCATCGACCATGCAGTGAGGCCCACGGTGAGGGCCGTCAGCACGTAGATGCTCACGAGCAGCACGTCGATGAACAATGGTGACTCGTAGAAACTCATGCCTCAGTGTGCTGTTTATGTTTCATGATGATGTCGAGCAGCGTGATGGCCGACTCTTCCATCTGTGAGGTCAGGTGCTCAATCTTCGAGAGAATGTAGCTGTAGAACACTTGCAGCACAAGTGCCACGATGATGCCGAAGATGGTGGTGATGAGGGCCACCTTCATGCCCGAGGCCACAATGGTGGGGCCAATGTCGCCAAACTCCTGTATCTGGTCGAATGCCATCACCATGCCGATCACCGTGCCGAGGAAGCCCAGCGACGGAGCGATGGCTATGAACAGCGTGATCCACGAGCAACCCTTCTCCAGCTTGGCCACCTGCACGTTGCCATAGCTCTCAATGCTACGCTCCACCACGTCCATTGCCTCGTGTATGTGCAGCAGGCCCTGATAGCAGATGGAGGCCACGGGTCCTCGCGTGTCGCGGCAGATGGCTTTAGCCCCTTCTATGTCGCCGGCCTCCACCTTCTTCTCGATGTCGGCCAGCAGTTTCTTGGCATTGATCTCCGAGAGCGTGAGATAGATGATGCGCTCAATGCAGAACGCCAGTCCCAGCACCAGTGCCAGGGCCACGAGCGACATGAAGCCGGCTGTGCCTTCCACGAACTTCGTCTTCAGCTTTGTGTGCAGTCCGCCTTCCTGTTGGGCAGCCGCCTGCATGTCGGCCATGTCGTTTTCGTCTATCACCTCGTCGAGTGCGAATCCGGCTGGCAGTGTGTCGGCAGCTTGCGGCTGCGTTGCACTGCTATCTACGATCTCCGTACTGTCCGAGACCGTCTTGTCCTGTGCCGTGACAGGCGCGGCCAGCACCGTCATGGCTGTCAAGACTATTGCAATTATCCCATTTTTCATTACACCTTATTATATATTATATATATGTCAGTTCGCGTTTGGCTGAAAATTCAGCGGGCAAAGGTACGAATTTCTTTTGAATAATCATTGCTCTTTAAATGTTTTTAGCCTATCCAGCCGTTTTCATGGAGCGAAGTGCCACATCTTGAGGGGTGATTCAGGCTGAATGAGAATAAGCAGCTGCAGCGGATTATATAGTCCGCTATAGCCGATTATATAATCCGCTGCAGCTGCTTATTCTGAAATGACCTAAATCGCCCCGACAGATAGGATCCTTTCTCCCGTCGTCTGTGTCATGTCATCCCGCTATTCGGCTGCAATCGCGTCGCGTTTTTGTGTCACTTTGTCAGTCCTGCGCTTTTGGCATAGTTTTGGCATGATGTGAGGTAGAATTGAAAAAAACAAGAACATTCATTTTCATAAAAAACAAAAGAACTATGACAATCAAACCATTAGCTGACCGCGTGCTGGTAGTGCCTGCACCGGCTGAAGAGAAGATTGGCGGAATTATTATTCCCGACACTGCAAAAGAGAAACCCCTGCATGGCATCATCAAGGCCGTGGGCAAGGGAACGAAGGACGAGGAGATGATCCTGAAAGAGGGCGACCAAGTGCTCTATGGCAAATACAGCGGCACCGAACTGGAGTTCGAGGGCGAGAAGTTCCTCATGATGCGCCAGAGCGACGTGCTGGCAGTCATTGAGTAAATACCCACCCCCAGCCCCTCCCCAGGGGAGGGGAGTCTGAATAGACCGGGTGGTGGATGCTTATCATTCAAATTCTAATTATATAGTAAAACAGGTAGCTTGGAACCCCCGAAACTAACCAAGCGCCCCTCCCCACGGGAGGGGGTGGGGGTGGGTTTTAAAATTATGGCAAAAGATATCAAATTTAATATTGAGGCCCGCGAAATGATGAAGCAGGGCGTTGATCAGTTGGCTAACGCAGTAAAGGTGACACTCGGCCCGAAGGGTCGCAACGTAGTCATCGAGAAGAAGTTCGGTGCTCCTCAGATCACCAAGGACGGTGTGACCGTGGCTAAGGAGATTGAGCTGGAGGACCACTTCGAAAACACAGGCGCACAGCTCGTGAAGAGCGTGGCTTCGAAGACTGGCGACGATGCCGGCGACGGCACCACGACTGCCACCATCCTGGCACAGGCCATCGTGTCAGAGGGCTTGAAGAACGTCACCGCAGGTGCTAACCCCATGGACCTGAAGCGCGGTATAGACAAGGCTGTGAAGGCCGTGACCGACTTCATCGCCGAGAAGGCCGAGGTTGTGGGCGACAACTACGACAAGATTGAGCAGGTGGCTACCGTCAGCGCCAACAACGACAAGGAGATTGGCGAACTGCTGGCCGAGGCCATGCGCAAGGTGTCGAAGGACGGCGTGATCACCATCGAGGAATCGAAGAGCCGCGATACCCACATCGGTGTGGTTGAGGGCATGCAGTTCGACCGTGGCTACCTGTCAGCTTACTTCGTGACCGACAGCGAGAAGATGGAGTGCGCTATGGAGAACCCCTACATCCTCATCTACGACAAGAAGATTTCCAACATCAAGGAGTTCCTGCCCATCCTGCAGCCCGCTGCTGAGAGCAGTCGTCCGTTGCTCATCATTGCCGAGGACGTTGACTCTGAGGCACTGACCACACTCGTAGTGAACCGTCTGCGTGGCGGTCTGAAGATCTGCGCTGTCAAGGCTCCTGGCTTCGGCGACCGTCGCAAGGCCATGCTCGAGGACATCGCCGTGCTCACTGGTGGTACGGTCATCAGCGAGGAGAAGGGCTTGAAGCTGGAGCAGGCCACCATCGAGATGCTCGGCACCTGCGAGAAGCTCACCGTCACCAAGGACAACACCACCATCGTGAACGGTGCCGGCGACAAGCAGGCCATCAAGGACCGCGTGAATCAGATTAAGAACGAGATTGAGAACACCACCTCTTCCTACGACAAGGAGAAGCTGCAGGAGCGTCTGGCCAAGTTGGCAGGCGGCGTAGCAGTGCTCTACGTAGGTGCCAACAGCGAGGTGGAGATGAAGGAGAAGAAGGACCGTGTTGACGATGCCCTGTGCGCCACTCGCGCTGCCATTGAAGAGGGTGTCGTAGCCGGTGGCGGTACCACCTACATCCGTGCTCAGGAAGCTCTGGCCAATGTGAAGGGCGACAATGCCGACGAGCAGACGGGTATCAACATCATCTGCCGCGCCATCGAGGAGCCGCTGCGCCAGATTGTCACCAATGCTGGTGAAGAGGGCGCTGTGGTCGTGCAGAAGGTGCGCGAGGGTAAGGGCGACTTCGGTTATAACGCCCGTCTCGACAAGTACGAGGACCTGCGCGAGGCCGGTGTGATCGATCCTGCCAAGGTGGCTCGTGTGGCACTGGAGAACGCTGCCTCTATCGCAGGCATGTTCCTCACCACTGAGTGCCTCATCGTTGACAAGCCCGAGAAGGAGCCTGCCATGCCGATGGGCAACCCCGGAATGGGCGGAATGATGTAATAGAGTCGTCATTCACGATTCGTGATGGCGAATACCAATAAGCAAAAAAATCCCTGGGCCGACGAGCGGTTCAGGGATTTTTTTTGCTTTGTCGTGGCTTGCTTTGTGCCGCTTCAATTACCGAAAGAGTAGTCCTCGGGGATGGGAGCATCGCCCCAGTATTCGCTGAAATCCTGCGAGCAGGCCGGCCTGTAGTCGCACTGCCCCTCGTTGAAGATGGCTTCGGTCTTCGCCATCGCCTCTTGCTCTTTCAGGTCTTCCTCTATTTCCTCAAGAAACTGTGTCGGGTCGTAGTCGTACTTCTCAATCCACATGAAGTCGTAGAACGAACCGCTGGTCATGCTTGATATGTGCTCTCTGTGCTTGTCCCACCACGCAGCTTCGGGATGCCCCAAGGCCCGCCAGAGGTCGCTTCGTCGTCGGGAGAGCAGCTCGCACTCAGCCTCCGACACCACGTCGGACAATCGCATCCACTCAGTGTTGAACGACACGTAGAGCCAGTCGTCCCAGTCCTTGCTCTCAATGAGTCTCTCCGTGAGTCTCCACACCTTCATGGCCCAGCGAAAGTGGCCCGTCTCGGCGCAGAGGTCGCCTATGCGCATGCCTTTCTGATATTTCCGCTTGCAGCTCTCCGCACAGCGGATGGGGTGGATTTCGCGGTTCACCAGCTCCCGGAGCAAACGCGCTTCAAGATGAGTCACGACACCATTGGGCATGCAACTGCACACCCGATAGGGGATTCTTCTTCTTGTCATTTTTTTTAAGAATTTTGAATGTAACAATGTAAAAGAACACTTTCACCAGTCACAAGCGGTGACCGATGGGAGCGGGTCATTGCTGACCCTCTGTTGTTACATTGCTTTAAAGCGGATTGTTTTAGCTATCTCATTTTAATCCTGTTTGTGGAGCTGGAGGGAGTCGCGCTCGACGAAGTCGCTTTGCTTGCAAAGAACCCTCACGAGGGTGAGTCTCACTTCAGCGGAACTTTAGTGGAGCTGGAGGGAGTCGAACCCTCGTCCGCACAAGGAAACCATACGCTTTCTACACGCTTATCCCAGCCTTCGTTTTCGTGTTCTGGCAAGACCTGGGCCACCAACCAGAACCTTATCTCCTAAAGCTTCATCAGTGCATCGGAGCCTACGCTGACTATTTCCGATTTAATCTGCGCCGCTTGATCTTCGGATTCGGAACCAGATCCTTGGAGCGACGTCTCGTTTCCTCACCTTGTGAAGAAATTAAGCTCGTAATCTACTATACTTCGATTAAGCAGCGAGAGCATACTCATTGTTGCCAATTAATTTTCCTACAGAAGAGATTAGGGAGCCTCCCGTAGCCCAGCTCCGCGTGCTTACGTACCATTTCGTCTTGCCGTCAAATCCAGTCAACCCCAGAATTTTTTGGCGGAAATGCCCCACTCGAAGTGGGCACTGGCCGTATTACAGATGCAAAGATATAAACTTTTTTTGATTTGCACACTTTTTTTGCGAGAAAATATGTAACTTTGCAATAAATTTAGCTTAAATGAGTTATTGATATAGCATGAAACTCAAAAAAGGAAAACTTACATTAGGAATGAAAAAATACATATTATCGTTCATTATGCTGTTGTTCTGTATGGCAACAATGGCACAGTCGTCCATGACCGACGACGAAGTGATCAAGTTTGTCATCAAGGAACAGAAAGCAGGTACTTCTCAGCAGGAAATAGCCGTGAAGCTGATGGAGCACGGCGTGACCCCCGAACAGATAAAGCGCGTGCAGAAAAAGGCAGAGCGCCTGAAGAAGGAACAGGGACTGGGTGCCGTGGCTGGCAAGAACTCGGATGACGAGAATCAGGGACGCCGGCGCAGGAACAACGGGCAGGATAAGACTTCGCAGAAGATAAAGGACGAGAAGAAGTCGCGCCGTCTGCTGACTGCCGATGAAGTGGAGAAACGAGACGAAGAGGATGCACGCCAGATAAGAGGACAGTTGGACGAATTCATGCCCGACTCGTTCGACATCTACGACCGCGAGGTGATTCGTAAGTATCTGAATGCCAAGGATGAATACGAGAAGAACTCGAAGAAGAAGATTTTCGGCCACAGTCTGTTCCAGAACGAGGAACTGACCTTTGAGCCAGCCATGAACCTTGCCACTCCCCAGAACTATGTGCTGGGTCCTGGCGACGTGCTGTTTATTGACGTGTATGGCGCTTCGCAGAAAAGCGAGGAAGTGACCGTTTCGCCCGACGGCTATGTGGTGATTGAGGACTTCGGCCCCATCCAGGTGTCAGGCCTCACGGTCGAACAGGCCAGCGCAAGAGTGCGCTCACAGTTGGGCGCACGCTATAGCAGCTCGAAAATCAGACTGTCGCTGGGACAGACGCGCACCATCACCGTCAACGTGATGGGTGAGGTGAAGACCCCCGGCTCCTACACGCTGTCGGCCTTCGCCACCGTGTTCCACGCCCTCTACATGGCTGGCGGTCCCAACGAGATAGGTACGCTCAGAAACATCAAGGTGTATCGCAACAACCGACTGGTGACCACGGTCGATGTGTATGATTATATCCTGAACGGAAAACTGAGCGGCAATATCCGACTGGCCGACAACGACGTGATAACGGTGGGCACCTACGACTGCTTGGTGAACATCACGGGTAAGGTGAAGCGCCCCATGTACTACGAGATGAAGCGCAACGAGAGCATGAAGACCCTGATTACCTATGCAGGCGACTTTGCCAGCGATGCCTATCGCAAGTCGGTGCGCGTGGTGAGAAAAGAGGGCTCGCGCTATTCAGTCTATAACGTGGGCGAGTTCGAGCAGAGCTCGTTCCGCCTGACCGACGGCGACTCGGTGAGCGTTGACTCGGTGCTGAAGCGCTACTCCAACATGGTGGAGGTGAAGGGAGCCGTGTTCCGCCCGGGCATGTATCAGATAGGCGGACAGATCAATAGCGTGAAGAGCCTGCTTGAGCAGACCGACGGCGTGACCGAAGATGCCTTTACTGCCCATGCCGTGATGCACCGCATGCGCCCGGACCGCACGCTTGAGGTGATACCAGTCGATATCGAAGGCATCATGAATGGCATGGTGAGCGACATTCCCTTGCAGAACGAGGATGTGCTCTTCGTTCCCACTCGTCAGGATGTGCACGAGGAGCAGACCATCACCATTCATGGCGAGGTGCAATACCCCGGAGTCTATATGTATGCAGCCAACGAGACACTTGAAGACTTCGTGCTACAGGCAGGCGGACTGAAGGAGACGGCTTCGATGGTGAATGTGTTCGTGTCGCGCAGAATCGTCAATCCTAAGGCTACGACTGCCGACAGCATCATAGGCCAGTCGTTCAACTTCGCCTTGAAGGATGGCTTCGTCATCGATGGCGAACCAGGCTTTGTGCTGCAGCCGTTCGACGAAGTGTTCGTGCGCAAGAGCCCGGGCTACAACGCTCAGCAGAACGTGCTGGTGGAAGGCGAGGTGCAGTTCGTAGGCTTCTATTCGCTGACCAAGCAGAGTGAGCGCCTGAGCGACCTGATTGCAAAGGCTGGTGGCGTGACAAGCTTCGCCTACGTGGAAGGTGCCCGTCTGGAGCGCAAGCTGAACGAGACCGAACGCATGCGCTATGAGGAATCGGTGAAGATGCAGCGCATGCAGAACGAGCAGGCCATCATGGAGCAAGCCCTGAAGAGCGGGCGCTCGGTGAGCGAGATTCAGGCCGGCATGACCGCTTCGCAGGAGAAGTTGCAGATACCTGATACCTATCCCGTGGGCATTCACCTCGATAAGGCACTGGCCAACCCGGGCAGCGACTACGACCTGGTGCTGCGCGAAGGCGACCGCCTGATTGTGCCGTCCTACACCAATACGGTGAAGATCAACGGTGAGGTGATGTATCCCAACACCGTGAGCTATCAAGAAGGCAAGCCCGTGAGCTACTACATCAACATGGCCGGTGGCTATAGCAACAAGGCCAAGAAGCGCAAGACCTACATCATCTACATGAATGGCGACGTGGCCAAGGTGGGCTGCAACACGAAGGTGCGCCCCGGCTGCGAGATCGTGGTGCCGCAGAAAGCCACCCACCGCATGACTACGGCTGAGACCATCACCGTGGGCACGGGCATTGCCTCGATTGCCACGATGATTGCCACACTGGCCAATATCCTGAAGAAATAGTAACTGTCATGTCCTTGTATCTCAATATAGGCAATGAAGGCTTTGCATCTGCTCGCAATGGTGAGTACGTTGACAAGTCGGGGCTGATAGCTGTCATGAATAGTACGCTCCACACCGAACGTCGTTTCAGCTGTGTGACGCGATGCCGTCGTTTCGGTAAGTCTATGGCAGCTAAAATGCTCAGTGCCTATTATGATTGTTCATGTGATTCACGGCATCTCTTTCACGATCTGGAAATAGCGCGGCATCCAAGTTTTGAGAAATATCTGAATAATGCCGTGAACAGCACGAACTGGCAGCAACTGATTTCTTCTATCGAGCAGTCCAGAAAGTTGATACAAGCCACTCTTGACGGCGACGAGCAAGCCGTGGCCAAGGCAATAGATGCTGCACATGATGAAAATACAAGCATTCTTTCCTATAACAACGAGAATTCCCTGGCTTGTGTTCTCAGCATAGCATATTATTATGCTCGTAACGATTATGTCGTTGTCAGAGAATTGCCTACAGGTAAAGAATTTGCCGACTTGGTCCTTATTCCTCGTAAGCGGATAGACAAGCCTGCCATTCTCCTTGAGCTGGAATATGACAAAGCGGCAGATGCAGCTATCGGCCAGATAAAGCGTAAGGAATATGCTGGTAAGTTGAGACAGCTGACAGGCAGCGTCATACTTGTCGGCATTAATTATGACAAAACATCTGAGAAACATACTTGTAGGTATAGAACATGTGTTAATATAAACTTTATAAATTAGGTGTAGTAAGGTATTATCATTTTTTTTAACTCAGAAGTAATGAATCAAAACAAAATAATCAACATAAATGCGGCTGTTGTTTTTAAGCTTTTATGGGCAGACCGCAGAAAAGTAAGCATTTACGCTTGCGTTGCAGGTGTGATAGGAGTGATATTGGCTTTTGGGACACCGAAAATCTATAAGTCAACAGTTATCCTTGCCCCAGAGGAATCTGGGGGTGGATTTTCGGGTAGCATATCATCGTTGGCCTCAATGGTGGGCATGAACATGAAGATTGGTCAGACGGGCGATGCATTGTATCCGGAAATCTATCCAGACCTGATGGGATCGACTGATTTTATAGTCGGACTGTTTCCGATAAAAGTCAGAAGAGACAAGACTGGTGAAGAATACACTTACGGGGACTATATTCAGAATCATCAGCGCACCGCACTTCACGAATATCCCTTTGTGTGGTTCTCCATGTTGAAAGAAAAACTTTCGTCTGACGAAGATGGTGTTGGAACCAGTCATCAGATAAATCCATTCCGACTGACCAAGAAAGAATTTGGGGTGATGAAGGCAATAAGCAGCAAAATTAAATGTATGGTTGATAAGAAAACGAATGTAATCACCATTACGGTAGAAGATCAGGATCCATTAATTGCTGCTACTATGGCCGATTCTGTTCAGACGCATTTGCAACATTCAATTACAGACTATCGCACGAAAAAAGCGCGAGTGGATTTGGCTTATATGGAGAAACTGTTCGATGAAGCTCAGAAACAATACAGCATAGCCCGTAAAGAATATGCTTCGTTTGTTGATGCCAACCAGAATCTGATTCTTCAACAATATCGCCAGAAAGCAGATGAACTGGAAAATGAACTTCAGTTGAAATTTACTATCTATCAGCAGGTTGTTGAGCAAATGCAGTTGGCAAAGGCAAAAGTTCAGGAGCGGACACCTGCGTTTACCATTGTGCAGAATGCCAGTGTACCTGTCAAGCATAGCAGTCGTCCAAAGATCGTTACGCTTGTTATTTGGATGATGTTTGGCTTCATGGTTCGTGTAGCTATGCTTGCTTGGAGAAATAAAGAAGAATTTATCGGAATTTAGCACACTTGTTGAGTCTTGAGAAAGCATCCTTATATTGTTGTTACAGTCGTTGCTACGCTACTGGCCGTAGTGGTATGGTTGTGTGTGCCTAAAAAATATACGGCAATTACAAAGATAAGTGATGAATATAAAGAAGTGGATTTGGTAATCGGTCTTGATATCTATAGTGCAAGAGTGAAAAACGCTTTTGGCAGTGCAAACCTTGGAATGAATAATATCGAAACGTATTGCCAAACCATCAAGACAAATGACTTTGCGCGTTTTATTTCTCATGTTCAAGTGCCGGGCAAAGGAATGTCTTATGGGCAGTATCTTGGGGAAAAGGATACGATAGGGGCAGTAAAGGAAAATATGGCCTATATCATCAATAATAAGCAACAGACATTGCAGATAGGCTTTTCAGACAAGGATGCCTTGGTCGCTTCTCAGATGTTGGATAGCGTTACAGCCCATCTGCAGAATATGATCACAAACTATAGAAGAACCATCGATGAGCACGTTCTAACTGGTGTGGAACAGGAATTGGCAGTGTCTAAGACGATACTTGACGAGGCAGAAAAGGCTTATTACCTCTTTGCCGATTCTCATCAGGACCTGAAGAATGTTTATGAAGAACAAAAAATAAAGGCTTTAGAAAACGAACTGAAATTGGCTCGTAACCATTATCTGTCCCGGATGAATCAGTATGTTCGCCATCAGTCACTTTTGAGTAAGACATACTCCTCTTTCGCAGTGGTTCAGGCCAATGTCTTACCTCAGGCCCCCAATACCTATCTCTTTCCTTACATTCTGAGCTTTGTTCTCATAGCCCTTGCCTTGACAAAGGGTGTCAAGCTTTATAGGGACAAACGTGCCAAAGGGGTTAGCATAGAGTGGGGCGGTGCTTTCTCGCCGTGGACGATAACCATCTCTGTATGGGGTGGTATGATGGGGCTGTTTTTTCTCTCAGGCGACATTCTTTATCCATTGACAGAACAGTTCTATTATTCTGTGGCGTTATGGATAACGATACTGGTCGTTACGTCCTTTGTCACCTTCAACCTTCTGGAACATAGGACGCAACCTCTGCCATTGGATGGTGTTAAAGTAAACAAGGCATTTTTTTATTTCCTTTTCGTTGTTGCAGTGGTTCTGAGTCCGATGTATATGTATAAAGTTTGGCAGACCATATCTTCCTTCGACTCAGACGATATGCTGAAAAATGCACGTATTCTGGCTGTATATGGAGAGGGACAGGGCATACTGAACTATGCTATTGTGATAGCCCAGTCGTTGATGCTTGTAGCATTATGGCGATACCCTAAGATACCCTGGTGGCAGTTGGTAATCATCATTGTCTGCTGCATCATCAACTCTATAGCAATCATGGAGAAAGGCTCTACATTCCTTGTACTGCTATGTAGTATGTATGTGCTTTTTGAGCGGAAAGTCATAAAAATGCGTACTATCTTGTTTAGCGGTGTCTTAGTCGTTGTTCTGTTCTATTTTGTCAATCTAATGCGTGAGGGCGAGGATTCAGACTATTTTCAGAATGAGACGCTACTGGACTTCATTGGTATGTACATCATGTCTCCCCCTGTGGCTTATAGTCGCATAGTGCAGGAAATCGGTTCCCAGTTTGGCACCAATACTTTCGAGACCATCTATCTGTTCCTTGACAGATTCGGTATTGGCAATTTTGAAGTGCATGAGAAGACACAGGAGTTTGTGTATGTCCCTATATCAACCAATGTATATACCATCATGCAGCCCTTCTTCCGCGACTTTGGCTACTGGGGAGTAGCTTTCTTTGCATGGATCTATGGAGTGCTGTCGGGAGTACTTTACCGCTATTCCTGCAATGGCAACGTGTTCTGCATCTGCATATACACCTATATGGTTGAGGTTCTTGTGTTGCAATTCTATCAGGAGAATCTGTTCCTTTCAACGGTGTTCGTCTTGCAATTAGTGTTCTTTGTGTTCCTGTTAACTCAAGATAAAATAAAATTGTCTTATGTCCGATAAAAGTCAAGAAAGGTCCTTCCTGTTAAGGAAGAATATCTTCGCATCATTCTTGCTCAAAGGATGGTCGGCAGGAGTTCAGTTGCTGCTTGTCCCGCTTACAATAGCATGTCTTGGAAATTATGTCAATGGTCTTTGGATGGTGATAGCCTCTATGCTGATGTGGATAGACAATTGTGACATTGGGCTGGGCAACGGACTTCGTAACTGTCTGGCAGAATCGGTAGCAGCAGGCGATGAAAAAGGGTGCAAGCAATATGTTTCCACAGCATTCATCATGCTCACTTTTGTGATGGGCATTTTGATCTTGATTGCCACGGTTATTCTACTGAATATCAATGTTTATGGAATCCTTCACATTGATGCAACTCGCGTGTCTGGCTTTACGGAAGTGTTGATTGCTTCTGTGATTGTAACGTGTGCTACGTTCATATTCAAGCTGACGGGAAACGTGTATCTGGGTCTTCAACTTCCAGCCATCAATAATTTGATTGTAACTTTAGGACAAACCTTAACCCTATGTGTCGTTGCAGTACAATATTACATGGCCTGCCATAGCCTGCTATATGTGGCATTGGCTTATACACTCTCTCCGCTTTTAGTAAACATCATTGCATTTTATTATACATTTGGTAAGCAATATCCTTGTTTCAGACCATCCATTGCCGATTTTGACAAGGGAAAGGTGCATAGTCTGTTGAATCTCGGAGTGAAATTCTTCATCATACAGATTGCCGGTATTGTTCTTTTCATGTCGAGTAGTATCATTATTTCCCATTTGTTTAGTCCTGACGCAGTAACTCCCTATCAAGTGGCCTACCGCCTTTTCAGTCTCTCGCTGGTAGTGTTTATGCTTGTTGTCACACCTTTTTGGTCGGCAACGACTGATGCATACAAAAGGGGCGACTATGCTTGGATTAGGACTTCGCAATTGAAGCTGAGAATGATTCTTGTTGGCATCGCAATTATTCTTTTCTTGATGGTAGTCACGTCAAAATGGATTTATAGAATTTGGGTAGGCGATATGGTTGACGTACCTTTCACTCTTTCGCTTTACATGGCAATCTATCTTTTCGAAATTATATTCAGCCAAGCCTATTCTTTCTTGCTGAATGGCATGGGGGTGCTGAATCTTCAACTCATAATGACCAGTCTCGCAGCATTGCTTTTTGTGCCGCTTGCCATGTTGATAGGTGGTCGTTTGGGCATTGAGGGTATTTGTATTGCTCTGATTATTGTGAATTTTCCGGGAACCGTGGCCAATGTCTTACAGTTTAATCATGTATTGTCATCATGTCAGAAACAAACTGCATAGCCATTTTGATGGCAGTCTATAATGGCGAGAAGTATTTGGCAGATCAGATAGATTCCATACTTCGTCAGACTCATAGCGAGTGGGTCTTGTATATTCATGATGATGGCTCAAAAGACAGGACTCTTGCCATCGTAAATGACTATGTTGCCAAGTATCCTGAAAAAATACATGTCCTTAGCTATCCATCCCAAGGAGGAGCCTGCAGAAATTTTCTGTCGCTGCTCGAGCGTGTCAATGCGGATTATTATATGTTCTCAGACCAGGATGATGTGTGGAAAGACGACAAAGTGGAACGGGAATGGATTCGTCTTCAAGGGGCAGAGCACACCAACCCCAATAAGCCTGTTATCGTCTTTTCTGACTTGATTGTCACCGATTCTGCGTTAAAGGAAGTTCATCCTTCTTTATGGACTATTGCAGGCATCTATCCAGATTTTGTTACGACATTCAATGAAATGGCGGCCAATACGTTGGTGACAGGTTGTACGATGCTCTTCAATAGCAAAGTTAAGGCTATATTGCCGGCTACAGCGCAGTATATAACGATGCACGATGCATGGTTGGCCTGTTGCACGATGAAGAATGGCGGCATCCTTTGCCCCCTGTATGAACCGACGGTTTTATATCGTCAACACGCTGCCAACACACTGGGGGCGCAGAATGTTGCAAGTATGTCGGTCCTGGAGAGAATGAGGAGACTGCCAGTATCCTATAGAATCAACAAAGAACTGTATTTGATGCTGAACGAACTGTCGTATGGGAGTATCTTCAAATATTTATGGTTCAAATATCAGTATCATAAAAAGATTAAGAACAGTAAGCCATGATTGATAAGGAAAGTATAGCACTCGTAGTTGTATTGTTCAATCCGTCTGAAGACGATATTGAATTTGTTCATTGCATCGCTTCAGAGTATGGCGGTGTCGTGGCCGACAATTCAGCATGTGAAAGCTTTGCTGGAACCGAAATCGGTAAGATGACGTATGTTCCATTAATGGAGAACACGGGTATTGCCCATGCTCAGAATGTCTCTATTCAGCATATCTTGCTGAACAGTCATTTCAAATACATTCTCTTCCTGGATCAGGATAGCAGATTCTCAAATAACTTTCCTTTGAGAATGGCAGAAGAACACGAAAAGATGAAAACTGTCGTTCCTAATTTGGCAATGTTAGGTCCTATTGTCGTGAATAAAGATACTGGCGACTCATATAAATCTTGTTTTCATGATGACAAACAGTCGGAGAATGGCTTCATAGTGAGAAGAGAGATTATCTCTTCCGGGAGTATTGTCGATCGGGAATGTCTTGAGCATGTGGGAGGAATGCTTGACTCGCTGTTTATTGACTTTGTGGACTTTGAATGGTGTTGGAGAGCAAAGAAGAAAGAGTATGTGTGTGGCATCACAGCCAATATTAGCCTGAATCACAAAGTGGGTGTTAACATGAAAAAAATAGGAAACTACTCGCTGATGATATGGAAGCCATTCAGATATTTCTATCAATATAGGAACTATCTGTGGCTTTCGAGAACAGACTATACTCCGTGGCAGTGGCGTATTGCGACAGGAGTGAAATTCATGCTAAGACTTTTCTATTTTCCCCTCCTTGTCTCAGACGGATGGCAGTGTTGGAAAAAAATGTTGCGTGGTATTGCTTGTTCATTCAAAGGATATTCTGAATTTAGAAAGGAAATAGAGGAATATGGATAAGGACGGGCAGAAATTTTTCATTATTGATATTTGTGGAACATTATTCAAGTCTAACACGACGTTGGATTTCATAAAGTTCTTTTGGGGAGACTACATCTTGGTGAAGTTTCTGTTTTCGCTGCCGTTTAGGATTTTCAACAGATTGGTATATAGATTGTGCCGTCTTGAACCCCTCAGAATATCTCTTATAAGGTTTCTGAAAGGAAAGTCTCGTGAGGAGCTTCAGAGCATGGCTGCCCGGTTCTATGAAGAGTTCTTACTCAATAGGACAAACAAAAATATTATGAATCTTGTAGAGATGAAAAGAAGAGAAGGCTTTCAATTAATTTTGGTTTCTGCGACTTTAGACATAATTGCCGAAGAAGTGTCTTCGCGGATGAAGATTCCTTTCCTTCTTTCTTCTGCATTGAAGTATTCCCCTGAAGGTATCTGCATGGGGAAGTTGCAACAAGATTTGTTGGCTCAGAAGTGTGAGAAACTGGCCGACATATCAATTTTCCCCCCCTATGGCGGAATTATTACAGATAATTATTCGGATGCCTCGCTCATAGAACAGACTAAAGAGCCTTTCTTGGTTTGCTACGGTGCGTCAGAAGGCAGATGGGCAAAACAATTAAGTAATAAAACAATAGAAAGATGTCATTTTTTAAAAGTTTGATATTATTTACATTGCCAATGTATTACTCTTTCCATACCAGGTATAAGGGTATTACAGGCATTTTCGCATGGCTTACGAAATATCTGATACCATGCTTCTTTATTGCACTTTGTTGTGAGGACTTTTCTTTGTTGCTTTTTGTGTTAGGACTTTTCTACGTGTATGAGTTCTATGAAATGGGGTATATCCAGAATGATTGCGAGACGATAAAGAAAGAACTTCACCCAACGATGAGGCTTTCCCCTGCCGAATTGATCGCCTATGAGAAATGGAAGTATCTGATAATCATTATAAGAATAGCAGAAACGGCAATATTAGCCAGCTGTCTGTACATGTTGGGAGTACGATGGCAACTGTTGGTTTTTTATGCATTCACTTATGTAATTTTTGTGTTCTATAATACTATCAGAAATGGCTTCTGCCTTGTTGTCCACGTGGTATTGATGATGATGCGCTATACGGCTCCCGTCTATTTGTCGGCAAACGTAGAGTCTTTTTGGATTGCAGTTTTACTCTTCTTGACTTATCCTCTGACGCTGTACGTTGAACGGGCCGTGAAAGGTAAATTTGGATATAGGAGCAAATTGCTCACAAAGTTTGTCCTGTCTTCTTATGAAGGCAGATATGTTTTCAGAATTAAATATTACTGTGCGCTCACTTTTCTGCTGATTGCCGCAGTATGTTCTGCAGGAGCACCTTTCATGAGCTTGGTTCCAGTACTCGTTCTGTTGGCTTCAAGTGTCATGACGTATAAAAATGAAAAGTTACAATATAATAAATAAGATGAAATGACGATATCTGTATTAATGTCAACATATTATAAGGAGAATCCCCAGTATCTGCAGGAATCTCTGAACAGTCTTTGGACAGAACAAATTCGTAAGCCAGACCAGATCGTTCTTGTAGAGGACGGACCGCTGACGAATGAGCTGGATGCGGTCGTTGACCACTGGCAACATCAGCTGAACGATAAGCTGGTGGTTGTGAAGAATCCTGAGAATAGAGGATTGGCGGAGTCTCTCAATGCGGGACTGGCTGTCGTTACTGGTGATTTGATTGCGCGAATGGACAGCGATGACAGGTGTGTTCCAGAGCGGTTCCTCCTTCAGGAACGATATATGGCGGAGCATCCAGAAGTGGATATTCTTGGAGGCTCCATACAAGAATTTAACGATAATGGTTCCCTTCATAACGTGCGTTCCTATCCTCTTTCGATGGCCGACGTGTTGAAGACAATGTATAGGGTAGCTCCTTTGGCCCATCCTTCAGTGATGTTTCGGAAGACTTTCTTTGATGCCGGATTCAGATACAACGCCAAATATCATATTTGTGAAGATGTTACCATGTGGTATGATGCTGCCGTAGCACATCGTGTGATTAATAATCTGCCAGATACCATACTCTATTTCAGACGTAACGACTCTATGATGAACCGGCGTAGTCGTGAAAAGGCATGGAGCGAATTTCTTGCATATAATGATGGCATTTATCGGCTCTACGGATTGTTCACCTATAAGTATATATTCTCATTGTTGCGCATGTGTTTCAGATTAATGCCAGCTACTGCCATAAAGTCCGTCTATAACAGCCGCTTCAGGAAAATAGTAGCAAGACAACGATAAATGTTGATGTGGTCGTTACGGAAACAGCCATCCGTTGAATCCGTTGAATGAATTATTCTGTAGGAAAAATGGAGATGACGCAATAATGTGTTTTTTTCTTGTTATATATTAAAAAGCATTAATATGACAGAAAATCTATTACTTATAATAGCTGCTTTCGTTCTCAGTGCGCTTTGCGGATTCCTGTTATCATGAACTTTTGCAAGGAGAAGAATAATTATATTAAGCACAAATAACCTATTTCATTTAGCTTATGAAGTACCCGATTGGCATACAGAATTTTGGTGAGATACGCGAGGGTGGCTATGTCTATGTTGACAAGACACCTCAGATGTGGAAAATGATTTCAGAAGGAAAATACTATTTTCTCTCTCGCCCTCGTCGTTTTGGCAAATCGTTGATGGTCAGTACGCTGGAAGCCTTTTTTAGCGGCAAGCGCGAATGGTTCAAGGGGCTATATGCTGACACCGTGGAATGGGACTGGCAGCAATATCCCATTCTACACATAGACCTGAATGTTCAAAAATATGAGGCCAAAGAAGATCTTTATAAGGTTTTGAACCGCCATTTGGAGCAATGGGAGCAGGCATACGACAGTCCATACGGTGAACGTGATGTGGAGGAACGATTCCTACAGGTAGTTCGCTTAGCATACGAGAAGACAGGTCGGCAGGTAGTCATACTGATTGATGAATACGATAAGCCGCTTCTGCAAGCCATCGGCAACGAACCACTGCAGTCTGCTTATCGTAGTGTGCTAAAGCCTTTCTATGGTGTGTTGAAATCGTGCGACCGCTACATCAAGTTCGCATTCCTGACAGGAGTCACTAAATTTGGCAAGGTCAGTGTGTTCAGCGATTTGAATAACCTCATCGATTTGTCCATGGATTATCGCTTTGCTACCATCTGTGGCATATCTGAAGATGAACTCCACAAAAATTTCGACGAAAGTGTGGTAGCATTAGCTCAGGCTAACAAACTTAGTACAGAGGCTTGCTACGAGCGTCTGCGTAATGACTTCGATGGTTATCATTTCGATGTGGATGCACCAGGTATGTATAATCCATTCAGTGTTTTAAACACGTTGTCGAGTTGTCGTTTCCGCGACTACTGGTTTGAAACCGGCACACCCACAATCTTGGTATATCAACTACAGAAGACCAGCTATCCACTGGAGATGATGACCCGTGAAGAACTTTTTGAGGACACGCTCAACAGCATTGATGTCATGGACGAGAATCCGCTGCCCCTGCTATATCAGAGCGGCTATCTGACCATCAAGGGCTACGACCCGATGTTCAAGACCTACACGTTGGGATTCCCCAACCGCGAGGTAGAGGAAGGCTTCGTGAAGTTCCTCGTTCCTTTCTATAGTCCTAACAAGCAGGAAAAGCCGCAGATGTTTATCAGCCGCTTTGTCAAGGATGTAACGTCGGGCAATGCAGAGGGATTCATGCAGCGTGTGGAACGCTTCTTTGACGGTGGCGACTATCAGCTTGCGGGCAAAGCAGAACTGTATTTCCAGAACACACTATGGGTGTTGTTCAAACTGCTGGGCTTGTATGTCGATGTGGAAAGGTACACAACAGACGGGCGGATGGACATCTTGGTGCGTACTCCTGACTATGTTTATATCTTGGAACTGAAGATTGATCAAAGTGCCGATATTGCTCTTCGGCAAATAGAAGAGAAACAATATGCAAAGTCCTTTGAGGGTGGCTCTCGTATTATCTACAAGATAGGTGTCAACTTCTCTTCCACCACACGGCGCATCACTGAGTGGAAAGTCAAGTAAACGAATCTTGGAGTGGTTATGACCTTGTAATCCTTCAAAAATCAGTAGAATCACCTACTTTTATGGAGCGGTAAAGAAAATTTAACGTTCCATGCAATATTATAATGTTTCGTTGGTTATATAGATATAAAAATAAGATACATTACATGACACAATTTTTACTCTATACAGCGATTGCATTCATACTTAGTGCCTTGTGTGGTTTCATCTTCATCCCGATGATTCTGAACTTCTGCAAGGAGAAGAATATATACGACATTCCCAACTCCCGTAAGATGCATAAGACAGCCATCCCCCGATTGGGAGGCATCGCCTTTTTGCCCAGCATGTTTCTGGCTTTCTTGGGAACCGTGTTTGCTTATGCCTATTCTTCTGTGAACGAACAGGAAGTGACGCTCAGCCTCTGGTCGCTCTATTTCTTCGTGAGCCTGGTGCTGATCTATGGCGTGGGACTGGTCGATGACCTCATTGGCCTAAATGCCAAGACCAAGTTCCTGTTCCAGATCATGGCTGCTGTACTCATGCCGGTTGCCGGGCTCTATTATAATAATATGTATGGATTCTTAGGCATCCATGAGGTGCCTTACGTCATCGGAGCGCCGCTCACGGTGTTCCTGATCGTCTTCATCACCAATTCCATCAACCTGATCGACGGCATCGATGGGCTTGCTGCCGGGCTCTCGTTCATAGCCTTTGGCGGATTCCTTGTCTGCTTCATGGCTGAAGGCATGTGGCTCTACGGCATTCTGATAGCTGGACTGATGGGCGTGTTGGTGCCCTTCCTCTATTTCAATCTTTGGGGCGACCCGGAGAAGAACCGCAAGATCTTCATGGGCGACTCGGGCAGCCTCACACTCGGATTTATCCTCGGCTTCTTGGCCGTGAAGTACTCTATGGACAATCCCAACGTGATGTTCTGGCGTCCCGACTGCCTGCTGCTCTCTTATACATTTATCATTGTGCCTACGTTCGACGTGGTGCGCGTGTCGGCCATACGATATTTCCATCACACTCCCGTGTTCAAGGCTGATAAGAACCACTTCCACCATAAGCTGATGCGTGCCGGGCTCACCCAGCATCAGGCGTTGATTGCGCTCCTGTTGCTTGCCCTGTTCTACATCGGCCTAAATCTCTGTCTCAACGAAGTGATTTCGGTGACGCTTGTCGTGGTCTGCGACATCGTGGCCTGGGTGCTCGTCCATCGGGTGGTGAATGCGTTCATCCGCAAGAATGGGCAGCAAGTGTTTCAATTTAACGAAAACTCATGAACAGTCCTTTCAAACGCATATTCGATTTCGTCGGGGCGCTGGTGGGGCTGCTGCTGTTCTCGCCCCTGTTGATCATTATCTATATAGGGCAGAAGCTTACCTATAACGGTCCGGCTTTCTACACCCAGGAGCGCATAGGCAGAGGCGGCAAGCCTTTCCAGATTTATAAATTCCGCACAATGGTGGTCAACAATGAGAACGACGGCGTGCCGCAGCTGGCCGAGGCCGACGACAGTCGCCTCACCCGGTTCGGCAAGTTCCTGCGCTCGCATCATCTCGACGAGCTTCCGCAGTTGTGGAACGTGCTGCGGGGCGATATGTCGTTCGTAGGTCCTCGTCCTGAACGGAAATATTTCATCGATCAGATCATGACGCGAGATCCGCGCTACGAGCGCCTGTATGCCATCCGGCCCGGCGTGACCTCCTACGCCACGCTCTACAACGGCTATACCGACACGATGGAGAAGATGCTGCGCCGACTGGAGCTCGACCTGTACTACATGGAGAACTATTCGTGGGTCTTCGACATGCAGATACTTTGGAAGACATTTGTCAGTATCGTTGCCGGAAAGAAGATATGAAACGGTCGGAAAATGGCGAGAAAACAAGCAAAAAGGGAGTAAAAAGATAAGAATTGAACCCAAAAAACGCAAAAAAAAGTGTTTTTATGCGTGAGTAGAAAAAAAAGTCGTATATTTGCAGTCGCGTTTTTTGTATGAAAAACGATTAAAAAAGTGTAAAAGAACATTCTTTGTTTATGGAAATAGCGAATAATTTTGCAAATTGGTACTTCACTAAGAAAGCATTGCCATACTGGTGTATCCTGCTTTTGGATGTTTTCATCACCTATTTCTCTTATTTCTTCACCTACATCCAGTTCCGCAGCATTGTAGAGCTGGGGGAAGACTTTACCTACGTGTTCCTGAATGCGTCGGTCTATATGATCTTCTACCTCATAGGCTTCCGCCTCTTGCGCACGTATTCGGGCATCTTCCGATACTCCTCGTTCGTTGACCTGCAGCGTGTGGGTATTGCTATGGCTATGGGTGCCGTGGTGGCCTATCTGACGCATCATTTGCTCTTGGATGTCGATTTGTTCACCCATCTTCGTGGTCGCGAGATCATCGTTGCCTCTGTGTTGGCAACTTTGCTGATGTGGGTGGTCCGCATGTCGGTGAAGACGGTCTATGACGTGTTCTACAATAGCCGGTACTCCAAGCGCACCTTTATCTATGGCATCCAGAACGGTGGCATCGGCATAGCCAAACACATTCGTAACGAGAAGCCCACGAAGTTCCAGCTGAAGGGCTTCATCACCGACGATCCGTCGTCGGACAGCTATATCCTGATGGGCGTCAAGGTCTATCAGCTCGACGACGAGCTCATTCCGCTCATGAAGAAGCAGGGCATTCAGGCCATCATCGTTTCGCCCTACCGCATGCGTGCATTCCGTAGAAACGTGAAGTTCCAGAACCAGCTGATTGATGCCGGCATCAGCATCTTCATCACCCAAGAGGAAAAAGACTGGGAGGCAGCCGAAGCCACGGAGGTGAAGGAGGTGAGCGTGGAAGACTTGCTGCCGCGCGACGAGATACAGGTTGACATGGAACTGGTGAAGAACCAGCTCGCCGGCAACTGCATCATGGTGACAGGATCGGCAGGCAGCATAGGCAGTGAGATGGTGCGCCAGATTGCCAGCTACAATCCCTCGGAGCTCATCCTCGTTGACCAGGCCGAGACACCGCAGCACGACATACGCCTCATGATGCACGAGCGCTGGCCCGACATCAAGGCTGAGATCATCGTGTGCAGCATTTGCGAGAAGGCGCACATGGAGTATCTCTTCCAGAAGTACAGACCGCAGTACGTGTTCCATGCAGCTGCCTACAAGCACGTGCCCATGATGGAGGACAATCCGTCGGAGAGTGTCACCAATAATATAAATGGTACGAAGATCATTGCCGACCTGGCCGTGAAGTACGGCACGAAGAAGTTTGTGATGATTTCTACCGACAAGGCCGTGAACCCCACCAACGTGATGGGCTGCTCGAAGCGCATCTGTGAGATCTACGTGCAGTCGCTCAACAAGAAGCTGGACAGCGACCCCGCGCTCAAGGGCAACCACTGCCAGTTTGTGACCACCCGCTTCGGCAATGTGCTGGGTTCAAACGGCTCGGTCATCCCCCTGTTCAAGGAGCAAATTAAGAAGGGCGGACCCGTCACGGTGACCGATCCGGGCATCATACGCTACTTCATGCTCATTCCCGAGGCATGCAAACTGGTGCTCGAGGCAGGCACGAAGGGTAATGGCGGCGAGATATTCGTGTTCGACATGGGCGAGCCCGTGAAGATTGTGGACCTGGCCAAGCGAATGATTCAGCTCAGCGGCTCGAAGAACGTGAAGATTGAATTTACAGGTCTGCGCCCGGGCGAGAAGCTCTACGAGGAGGTGCTCAACGAGAAGGAATCGACCAAGCCCTCGTTCCACGAAAAAATCAGAATCGCCTCGGTGCGCGAGTACGACTACGATGAGGTGAGCGGTGCCATCGACGAGTTGCTGAAGGTTGCCTTGAGTTACGACAACATGGCCACTGTGAAGGAGATGAAATCCATCGTGCCCGAGTATAAGAGCAACAACTCCATCTATAGTCAGCTTGACTCTGAAAATGGGGGGGGGTAAACTTAAACAGCAATAAACCGCAGAAATCGTAAATGAAAATGTGAAAGGTCGCTCTTCAGCGGCGGCTTGAAACAGCAATATAGGGATTTTCCTCTTTTCGTTTAGGGAAAATCCCTTTTCCTTTTGTCTTTTTCGGCCTACCTTTGCCAGCAGAAACAAAAAGAAAATTGTCGAACCGCTAAAAACTTTACGATTATGAAGAAAGTAATACTTACCCTGATAGCAGTAATGGCCATGACCCTTCAGGCAAGTGCCATGAGTTACGAGCAGGCCCGCCGCGAAGCCTTGTTCCTGACGGACAAGATGGCCTATGAGCTGAACCTCTCGGATGCCCAGTACGAAGCTGCCTATGAGATAAATCTCGACTATCTGATGGGAGTGACGGGACGACACGACGTGTTCGGGGCCTACTGGGAGCGCCGCAATGCCGATCTCAACTACATTCTCTATAGCTGGCAGTGGGACCTCTACCGCGCAGCCACCTATTTCTTCCGCCCCCTCTGTTGGGAGGCAGGCTACTGGCACTTCCGCGTCTATGCCCGCTATCCGCATCGCGACTATTACTACTTCGGTCGGCCACACTTCTACGCCTCCTATCGTGGCGGTCACAGCTGGCACATGAACGGCGGGCGCAGCTATTATCGGCACCACCACCATGACTACCGTCCTCACGCTCATCGCGACCACCACTTCGGCATGCGCGACGGTTGGAACCGTGGCGACTATCGTTCGAACAATCATGGCAACAGTTCCACCCGCATCACGGGGCGCAGCAGCGCAGGTACGCATAATCACGGAATCGCCCATCAAGGCAATGCAGGCAGGAGCCTGACTGACGGACGCGAACGTCACACCTCTCCTCGTTCGGTCGCAGGCTCTTCGGAGTCTCGCGGCTCTTCCTACTCGCTGGGCCGGAGATCAGGTATCTCATATAGCCGAAGCGCAAGTGCTGCAAGCGACAGAGGTTCAAGTGCTGCAAACGACAGAGGTTCAAGCGTTTCTTACGGCAGAAGTTCAGGCATCTCTTACGGCAGAAGTGCCGGAGCCTCGGTCAGCCGGAGTGCCGGGGCATCGCTTAGCCGGAGCAACAGTTTCTCAAGCAGCACGCGCTCAACATCTGTTGGCAGTCGTTCGGCTGGCATGAGCCGTTCCTCGGCTGGTAGCCATTCTTCGGGCATGAATCGCTCCTCGGCTGGCAGCCATTCAGGCGGAAGCCACATAGGAGGAGGCCGCTCGGGCGGACGTCGCTAACTAAGCGTGCTTAGCCGAAGTTTCTCTGATGATGATTTTCTGCGGAACTATTTCCCGATACACCTTGGTGTCGCCGGCAATGTGGCGCAACAAGAGCTGACAGGCAGTCTGGCCCATGAGGCCAGACTGGTCTTCTATGGCTGAGAGTCGGGGAGTGACGTAGCTGGCATGCTGGTCGTCGGTGAAGCCGATGAGCGCCACGTCGTCGGGTATGCGTAGCTGTAGCTGCTTGATGGCGGTGAAGGCAGCAAAAGTAATGATGTCGTTGAAAGCGAGAATCGCATCGGGCCGGTTCTCGCTTTGCAGCATCTGGAGGGCAGCCTGCAGCGCCACGTCGTAGTCTATACGGTCGCACACCACGAGGCTGCGGTCAATGGGGATGCGGTTCTCGCGCAGCGCTTCCAGATAGCCGTGCTTGCGTCGGCGCACCATGTCTAAGTGGTTGGGCCCGCCTATGAAGGCTATTCGTCGCGAACCAGTGTCTATCAGGTGCTGAGTGGCCTGCTGGGCAGCTTCGTCGCCATTGGCGGTGACGCAGGAGAACTGCTCTGACAGGCAAGTGCGTCCGAAGAATACGAGGGGGATGCCCATCTTTGAGATTGTCTCGAAGTGGCTGTAGTCGGTCGTGTCCTGAGCCAGACAGGCAATGATGCCCTCAACGTGCAGGCTGTTGAAGTTGTCGATGGCGCGCGTCTCGTCTTCTTGCGACTCATGGCTGTTGGCACTGATCACGCTGTAGCCAGCCTTTCGCGCCTCGGTCTCAATGCCGTCGAGCACGGCGGCATAGTAGTGTGTCACCAGGTTGGGCACCACCACGCCAATGATTCTCGGAGCCTCGCTGCGCAGGCTCTGTGCGAAGGGGTTGGGTCTGTAGTTCAGTTTCTTGGCCAGTGCCTTCACCTTTTCCTGCATCTCCTTTCCTATCTCAGGACTGCTGTGCAGGGCTCTGCTCACGGTAGCAATGCTTACGCCTAACTGTTCGGCCAGGTCTTTCAGTGAAATTCTGTGTTGAGCCATGTCTGTGTGGTATTTGTTCTGTTTTTTTTAGGTTTTGGCAAAAATACGCAAAATCATTCTATTTCGCAAACGATTACGTGGTTTTTTTACAATTAATCCATTGTGGCTTCGAAAGATGTGCTTATCTTTGCAACACAAAAATACCTATGAATGAGTAATGAATAGTTGATAATAAGTTAGTTAGAAAGTAAGGACCGAGACTGTCGTGACGACACTCTCGGCCTTTTTGTTATGCCAGCATTTTTAAAGGGGGCTGCAAAAAATGAAATTTTTTTGTAAAGGACGGGTTCTTTTAAAAAGCAGTGCTGTAAAAGGACGGTTCTTTTAAAGGACGGTTGCTATAAAGGATGGGTTCTTTTAAAGGACGGTTGCTGTAAAGAACGGTTCTGTAAAAGACGGGTTCTGTAAAAAAATGGGGGGGGATGCTTGAGCCTCTTGTCGGATTCGAACCAACGACCCCGAGATTACAAATCACGTGCTCTGGCCAACTGAGCTAAAGAGGCGGGGTGGGCAAGCGGTCTGCATCGCACCGCTACAACCAAGTACCTTTGCTACGTTCCCGTCCTGGAGGATTCCGAGGGAGCTGGTCGTACAGGACTTGCCCATGTTTCGAGTTTTGCGGGTGCAAAGGTAATAAAAAAAAAGATAATTGTGGATGGAGTCCTGTAAATTATTTCATTTTTAACTTATTTTTATACCCATCCAATGCTAATCTAATATAAATTGCGTAATTTTGCATCGAATTAATATACATTTCTTTTCAATGACTTCGGCAGAACGTGTGCAACTGGATGCTTTCGCCCGTGTAGATGGAGCGATGCTGTCCTTGCTGTGGATAGGCAGCTTTGCCTGCTATATATTAGGACTCTCAAACGATGGGCTGGGGCTGGCTGCCATCATGTTGGCGGTGGCTTCGCCTTTTTTCGTGGCCCGCAGACTGCGCCATTTCCGTGACTATGCGCGTGAGGGCACCATCTCCTTCCTTCGGGGCTGGGCCTACGTCGTCATGGTCTTCTTCTATGCCGGCGTGCTGTTCGCCCTGGCCCAGTATGCCTATTTTGCCTATCTGGATCATGGCTATTTAGCCTCGGTCATCACCCGTGTGGCACAGACGGCTGAGTTCAATGAGATCATGAAGCAGTATGGCACTCAGGGCACCTTCCAGCAGATGCTGGTCGAGTTCCAGCACGTGCGCCCCATCGACTTTGCCCTTCAGGGGCTCAGCACGAACATCATGGTGGGCATCATGCTCGGGCTGCCCATTGCGGCACTCCTGCGCACGAAGCCGGGCAGGGCGAAGCAGTGATTCCACCTCTTATACATCATTCTGAACATAAAATAAAAACAAAGCATCATGGATATATCAGTAGTAATACCCCTTTACAACGAAGAAGAGTCGATAGGCGAGCTCTACAAGTGGATAGAGCGCGTGATGGACGAGCACCACTTCACCTATGAGGTGATTTTCATCAGCGACGGCTCCACCGACCGCTCCTGGCCCATCATCTGCGAGCTGAAGGAGAAGTCGGAGCACGTGCACGGCATCAAGTTCCGCCGCAACTATGGCAAGAGCCCGGCGCTCTACTGCGGCTTTGCCAAGGCGCAGGGCGATGTGGTGGTGACGATGGATGCCGACCTGCAGGACTCGCCCGACGAGATACCCGAGCTCTACCGCATGATTAAGGAAGATGGCTACGACCTCGTGTCGGGCTACAAGCAGAAACGCTACGACCCGCTGTCGAAGACCCTGCCCACCAAGCTCTTCAATGCCACTGCCCGCAAGGTGAGCGGCATCAAGAACCTGCACGACTTCAACTGCGGTCTGAAGGCATATCGGCTGGACGTGGTGAAGAACATCGAGGTCTATGGCGAGATGCACCGATATATTCCCTATCTGGCCAAGAATGCCGGCTTCGAGCGCATTGGCGAGAAAGTGGTGCAGCATCAGGCCCGCAAGTACGGCGAGTCGAAGTTCATGGGGTGGAACCGCTTCGTCAACGGCTATCTCGACCTTATCACCCTGTGGTTCCTCAGTACCTTTGGCAAGAAGCCCATGCACGTGTTCGGCTTCTTGGGCTCGGTGATGTTCTTCATCGGATTCATGGCAGCCTTCGTGATAGGTGCCGACAAGCTGTGGTGCCTGGCCAACAACATTCCGCAGCGATTAGTGACCAACTCACCTTATTTTTATATAGCCCTCACCATGATGATGATAGGCACGCAGCTGTTCCTCACCGGCTTCATAGGCGACCTGATCAGCCGCTCGTCGGTCAATCGCAACGATTATCAGGTGGAGCGCGAAATTTAGGTGGAGGACAGGAAAAAGAAGAATGACGATTCACACCGAACGAATGAAACATAAGAAGTCAATTCTCAGCTTGCTCGTACTGCTGCTGCTCGTTGTGACGGCCTGCTCGTCCATCGAGTGCCCGGTGCAGAACAAGGTGGCTTCGTGCTATGAGATCAACGGGGGCGTTTTTGCCGACACGCTGACCGTCAGCACCCTGCGGCAGGATGGCAAGGACACCGTGCTGCTGAGCTATGGCGTGGGGCTGGCCTCCTTCCAGCTGCCCCTCAGCTTCAATCAGCCCGTCGATGTGCTGCTGTTCCGCAGAGAGCACCTCAACGTCACCGACACGGTGTGGGTGGAGAAAGACGATCAGCCCCACTTTGAGTCGGTGGACTGCGGCGTCACCTACTTCCATACGCTCAAGTCGGTGCGCTACACCAAGTTGGGCATTGACAGTATAGCGATTCTTAAAACCACTGTAGATTATGACCTTACGGCATCGCATCTGCGCATCTATTTCAAGGCTGACAGTTAGCCTGCTGTTGCTTGTGGCCTTTGCCGCACAGGGTCGTGCCCAGCTGTCGCTGAAGTACGAGCGTGACAGCGTGCCCCTGTTCTGCGGCGTAGCCATTTCTGCTGACCTGGCCGGACTGGCTCAGAAGCTGCTAGGATCATACGGACAGTATGAGGCGGCTGTGCGCGTGAATCTGCACGACCAGTTCTTCCCCATCGTGGAGCTGGGCATAGGCGAGGCCAACCATCAAGACGATGCGGTCACGGGCATCTGCTATCACACGCGGGCACCTTACTTCCGCGTGGGCGGCGATGTCAACATCATGTTCAAGAAGCACACGGGCAACCGCGTGTTCTTCGGCATCAGATACGGCTTCACCAGCCACACACCGCACATCACGCGCCCCGGACTGAAAGACCCCGTGTGGCGAGGCGACGTGGACTACGACATCAGTGGCATGCGCTTCGCCCAGCATTGGGGCGAGGTGATCTTCGGCCTCGATGCCCGCGTCTATGGTCCCGTTCATCTGGGATGGACCGGGCGCTACCGCTTCCGCCTGTCGCATAACGACGAGGGCATAGGCAAGGCGTGGTATGTGCCAGGCTACGGACTACAGAACAGTTCGGTGCTGGGCTATAACTTCTACATTGCATTCGAAATTTAAGGCGATATGACAGAAAAAGAAACTCCTTCGGCATCGAAGCGCAAGAAGATGCTATGGTGGCAAGTGCCTTTGTTGGTGTTACTGGTGGCGGGAACCTACTATATTGCATACATGCGTCAGACCGCTCCCTATAACATGGACTCCGGCCTCATATTCGGCACGGTCTATAACGTCACCTATCAGCACGAGGACAACCTGAAGGCCGAGATCGAGGCCGAGCTGAAACGAGTGGACCAGGAGTTCTCCATGTTCAACGAGCAGAGCACGGTGAGCAAGCTGAACCGAAGCGAGGCGACTACGCTGAGCGACATGTTTATAGAGGTCTATCGCATGGCTGCTACCATCAATCGCGAGACAACCGGCGCCTTCGACATCACGGTGGCACCGCTCGTCAATGCGTGGGGCTTCGGCTTCAAGCACGAACAACTGCCAAACGCGCAGCAGGTTGACAGCTTGCGCGATTTCATAGGCATGCGCCATCTCACCTTCGATGAGAAAAGACGAAGCATAAGCAAGGACGACAGCCGTGTGATGCTCGATTTCAGCGCCATAGCCAAGGGCTACGGAGCCGACTGCGTGGCCCGGGTGCTGGCTCGCAATGGCGTGAAGAACTACATGGTGGAGATAGGCGGCGAGGTGGTCACGCACGGCAGCAGCCCTAAGAGTGCGCCTTGGCGCATCGGGGTGACCAAGCCCACCGAAGACAGCCTGCAGACCAGTCAGGAGCTACAGACCGTGCTCAACGTCACCGACATGGCGATGGCCACCAGCGGCAACTATCGCAACTTCTATTACAACGGCGGGCGCAAATATGCCCATACCATCGATCCGCTCACGGGCTATCCCGTGCAGCACAGCCTTCTCTCAGCCACCATTTTGGCCTCCGACTGTGCCACTGCCGATGCCTATGCCACAGCCTTCATGGTGCTCGGATTGGATGGTGCTAAGGCCGTGCTCGGGCGTCATCCTGAGCTGATGGCTTATCTCATCTATAGCGACGAGAGCGGGAACTATGTCGTGTGGTATAGTCCTAAGCTGAAAGACAAAATAGTTCAATAACCGATTTCTCTTCTCTCTCTCTTCATGGAGGACCGTCGCTCACACGCAGCCCATGCTCAGTTCCGACTCTACGACCAGCTGTCACAGTTCACCCTCTTTCAGGGCATGAGCCGTGCCGACCTGTTGCAGATGGTGGGCAACACCCGCTTCGACTTCTTGAAACTGGGAGCCGGACAGCATGTGGTGAAGGAGGACGACGTGTGCAATAAGCTCCTTTTCCTCGTGAGCGGCACCATCGACGTGGCCACTTTTTCCGACGACCGCAGCTATCAGGTCGATGAGCGTTTGCAGGCTCCCTGGCTCTTGCAGCCCGAGGTGCTCTTCGGCCTCACCTGTCGCTACACTTGTAGCGTGCGCACCCACACCGAGTGTCATTTCATACTGCTCTCCAAAGACGAGGTGCTGCGCCTGTTCGACGACATCCTCACTTTCCGTCTCAATCTGCTCAACCTGCTATCCACGCTGGCCCAGCAGCGCGGTCGTCGCCCGTGGCGGCGAGTGTCGGTTCCGCTCACCGACAGGATAGCCCGTTTCTTCATTGACCATGTCCACTATCCCGCAGGCCGCAAGGAGGTGCACATTCTCATGGAGCGCCTGGCTGTTGAGTTGAATGATAGCAGGCTCGACGTGAGCCGCGCCCTCAACGACATGCAGCGCCGAGGGCTCGTAGAGCTGCACCGTGGACGCATCGTGATCCCTTCGCTCGAGCGCCTCTTCATGTAGCGAAGGGAAATTTCCCCTGCAACTGTAGGGAAAACTCCATCTCACTTTAGGGTTTTTCATTTTCTTCGGCATGAGAAATGCCGTATCTTTGCATCGTGAACTTCAGGCGAGAGGTGTTTCGCCCAGCATTGAGAGAAGAAGTTCATGGTTTATGTTAGATTTGTTTTTTAGGTTATTGTTTGCTTTTAGTACATGATTGTATGGAGTATTTCCGATGTGAATCGGGGATGCTCCTTCTTTTTTTAGTTAGGAAAGAAATTGTCATAATTATCATCATTTCTTCTCAAATTCCCATTGATTTCTATGAATAATTTAGGTTAAACTTCTTTAAGAAAATCTGTTAAAAGAATTACCCGAAAAAACTGCTGCGAAAATCCTTATTCTGGAGAAAAAGAGGGCCTTTTGTGCCTTTGCCTCCACCCCTCTTTAGTATCTTATTTCAGAAATCCCTGTTCAATATCACAGATTTTTCCCGATTTTCAGCCTCCATTTTGCCCCTTTTCCAGCAAAGTGGAGGCTGTTTTATGCCCCTTTCGCGGCTAAACGGTCTCCAGTTTCATCCTAAATCACGACACGTTCTTGGATACTTCACGTCACGATTTAGGTTAGATTGTTCAACGATTTAACCTAAACTGTATGACCATCCATCCTAAACCTCATCGTGAAAGTGCCTAAACCGCAGAAACCTTCTGATTTTGAGCGACTTAAATTGTCGTAATTTTACAACCTTCTGATAGTCAAACAGTTGCAAAATGCCCAATACTTGCATATTTCAGCCCACCGAACGTTTCCTGACTTCCGCGCGATTCTCGCGCAAGTTAGTGTTAAATTCAGAAACATATCTTAACAAATTTTGATGTTGAGACCGTAATGACTGAGTTGTTACTTCAACGGATTAAGCGTTAACAAAAAAAAAAAAAGACGAATTTTTTATAACAAAAAGTACCTTTTCCACCCCCTTAACTCTCTTTTTCATACCTTTGCAAATTGAAAGTCGTGAGACTTGATTTTTATGTTAATTTAAAAATAATGTTTAGTATTACAAAATTTGTAAGGATAGGATTACGCTCTTTTCATAGGTAATCAGATTGTGTCAGGATATACAACAAGCGGAAAGTGCCTCCTCGCGCATATATATAATATAAATAATGTATAGAGCACAGGCACGGACGGAAAGAAACAACAACATTTTTTATTAACAAATAAACAAAACATGAGAAAACTTAAACTATTAATGATGGCTCTCGCCTTGATAGTGGGGGGGAGTAGGGCGTGGGCGTACCAGACGCCAACGGCAGATGGAGTATATTATATCCAAAACGTGAAAACTGGGAAGTTCGTCAACTATGGTTGGAACTTTGGCGCTCGTTTCTTTGTCGATGACTATGGCACAGCATGGAAACTTATTGCTGACAACACAAATTTTAAAATTCAGGCAGTTGCATCCTCAGACCGTAATTTCCAAGATGACACCTGGATGTATGCAGATGGAGGAGGTGATAGAATTCGTTCTTATACCATATCCAGTGTAGCAGGACAGGATGGTGCCTATACTTTAAAAAACACAGCGAATAGCCAAAATGTCTATGTCTATTTGAAAGAAGATGGAGAAAAATATTTTATAGCAGGTAATGCTATTAAGGATGATAATTATTCAGATGACGAACAGACATATTGGCGTTTCCTTTCTCAAGAGGAGCGCGATGCTTATATAGCAGCTCAAGTTCATAATACGGAAGCAGCTGTATTGGCAAACTACGGTTTGACTTTGCCGGCAGAGACTACGCTTTCTGCATATCTGGCATCTTCAAAAGATTTCAAGCAGACAAATGTGGATGTAGCTGCAATGAGCACTTGGACATGGACAACAGCGTCTCCAGGTGAAGCATCTTCATTTGTTAGCACTTCTGAATCTGGTTATTCAGAAGTTTATCAAGGGGAAGGCAAAGTAGGCGGTACTCTGACTAAGCAAATGACAGGTCTCACTGCAGGATTATATATGGTAACCCTTCCTGCAATGTATAGATTCGGTACGAACGAGACTTGTTATTCTAACGAAAAGGAAAATGGATATAAGGGACTAAATGGCGGTTCGTATTTCAGTGCAGGCGGTAATGCTGTTCCATTGGCAACATGGGCAAGCTCGTGCTCAAGTAATGTGAACCCTAATGGGCCAAGTGAGTTTAAGACGATTGTTGACAATGGAGGATATAAAAACGTTACTTTTGCCCACGTGACAGGCACTACGCTTGATCTAAAGGTTTGCGTTCCTGGCTCCATTGTCAAAGGCTGGTTTGTTACAGGTCAGGCAACAGCCATACGATACGACCTCAAGAATTTGAGCGAAGCTAAAGCCGATTTTGTTAGCGGAGACGAGGCGAATGCTGATACTTGGTATGCTATTGAAGTTGGCACAGATGGATATTACAAAATTTCATCAACAGTAGAAGCAAGTATCTATTACAGTCAAGACGGCAGTCAACTTGTAACAGCAGATTTCTCTCATTTTGACCTTGCTACTTCAGGTCAGAAACTTCTTTATCTAACGGCTGGTCAGTTCTATTTCAAGAGCAGTGCAACCAGCACCATATCTATTGCAGCTGAGTCAGATGTTACCAGCTTAATCAACAATGCGGCAGTTTCATTAGCTACGGGATGGACCAATGTCAACACCGCTGTTAACCAACAATATACCGGTGCCCCTGACGACACCTATCTGGACACATACGATAGTACACTTGATCAAAAACAAGATGTAAATCTTGAAGCTGGTTACTATCTGCTGAAAGTGGCTACTCGTGCTTCGGCAACTCTCACTACGGGAAATATTTATGCATGGGTAGAAGAAGGTAATGAAACTACTAAAGCAGATATTCACCGTGAAGACAACACAGGCAACTTGCTCGACAATGGATGGGCGTGGACTTATGTACCATTTAGCGTCAGCACGGCCTCTAGGGTGATAATCGGATTCTATTCTGAATGTGAAGGTCAAAAATGGGCAGGTGCTGATGATTTCCACCTTTATTACTATACCTCTGAGTTGGAGATGAAGAAAGGCCACTTGGCGCAGGTCGTTGCCGATGCCAATGCGTGGGCAGGCAAACTTACCACGACGGTTAGCCTTGAAGCACAACTAAGCGCATCTGCTCCTTCATGTACAACTGTAGAAGAATGCAATACAGCAATAACGAATTTGACAAATGCTATTTCATACGGTCGCGCTACGTCTGATGCTTATGCAGCTCATCAAGCAATGAAGGCAAACGTAGCTGCAATCAAAGCTATAGCTACAACGGAGGATGCCGCTGCTGCTAAAGCCACACTTGATGCAGCTTGGAGCGAGAGTGCAGTGGAGGCAGCCACTGATGCTGCAACCATCGAAACTGAGACTGCTAAAATTATTCCTGCCGTTAAGGACTATATCAAGAATTTGACTCCAAGCGGTGATCCATTTGACCTGACATTCATGATTGCTAATCCGTCATTTGATAATGAATACGCAGGATGGTCATATACCACTGATGCTCCCAACCCGGGTAATGATGCCACTCAAAAAGCAGCCCATGCTATGGAGTATTTTCAGAAGAACTTTGACATCTACCAGCAACTTACTGATATGCCGACAGGAACATATAAGCTGAAAGTGAAAGCTTTTCAGCGACCTGGCGGATATACAGACATTGTACCAGCATATGTAAATACAGCAGACAAAGCAGATGGAACTGCTAATGTGAATGCTGAGATATATGTAAATGGTGGCGTTGAGGAGTCTCAGCTCATTAAGAATGCAGCTTCACCTATGATTACCACTAAAGTGGGCTCTGGTGTGGAAGCTGGAGTCGCGGTCTCAGAAACTACTTATTATATTCCTGATGACATGGTGTCCTCAGTAGCATACTTTGCTGCTGGCCACTATGAGAACGAAACGGAAATTGTGGCTTCTTCACATACGGTAAAATTCGGTTTCCGCTGCGCTTCAGGAACGGGAGCTGGCTATTGGACAATCTTCGATGATTTCCGCCTCTACTATGCTGGTCCGCTTGACCTGAGTACTTTCGTTGCACAGTTCGATGCAGCTCTTGCTGCTGCTAAGGAAGTCTCTGGAAGGATGAACTCGACTGTGGCAACTACTCTTGCAACTGCCATTAAAAAGCACGATGGCAAATCATACGAAACAAGTGATGAATATACCAAAGCTATTGGAGAGCTGAATGCGGCTACCGATGCAGCGAAAGCAAGTGTTGCTGCATATACAAAGATGAAAACACAGCTCGACTTGGTTAAGGACTATTTTGATGCTGGCTCTACGAATGTTTATACAGCTACAGCATATTCAACCAACTATACTGATAAACTGGCCACTTGGACAGATGAGTCTATTAGTACTGATGATGCCGATGCTTATACATTCGGAACGCGTGTGTTAGGTGCCGTTCCCTCTATTTTGCTCGATCCATGGAAGGTTGGTGAGACTGCCGCTCTCACCGATGGCTCACTTTACATCAACACATGGAGTACAGAAGGAAACAACGATGGCACTAATTTCAAGACTCCGTTCTTCGAATACTATACAGAAAATACGAAGGACTTGGGTACTAAGACGTTCACCGCTACATTGCCTGTTGAAAATGGAAACTATCAGGTAAGTGTTTGGGCACGTGTACAACAGCGTACCGATGCAGCTAAGACTGATGAAACAAGCCAGCGTGTCCGTATGACTGTGAATGATGGAACTCCTGTTAGTTTGGCTATGGGCGAAAGTGTAGGAAACGATTTCTTCCTTGGCACATTCAAGACGCAAGGCATTGTTGAAGATGGAAATCTCGTAATCAAGATTATTGTTGAAGATGGGTCTAATTGCCACTGGCTGTCATTCCAGAATTTAACCTACCAGAAAGCTACAGATATCACAATTGCCGAGGATGCTGCCAAGGCACCTGCTACCAGCGATTACGCTAATGTGACTCTGAATCGTTCTTTCAATGCAGGTTGGAACGCAGTGTGTCTGCCGTTTGCTACTGATGCGTTCGATGGTGCTGAGATAGCTGAGTTCGTTGATGAGACGATTGTTGGCAACAACGTAACGCTGAACTTCACGAAAGTGGATGCATTTGAAGCCAACAAGCCTTATCTGGTCTATTTCCCTGCTGCTGTAGCCGCAAACAAGAAATTCAGCGGTGTGGCTGTCGCTCCGGCAGAAGTGAAAAAAACAGGCGAAGCTTTCGATTTCATGGGAACATTCATTGTGAAAGATGTGGATGCTGGCAACTGGGTTGTTTCAGGTGGCGCTCTGAAGAAGGCTTCTACGACCATCAGCCTGAAGCCTACTCGTACCTACTTTGCTCCTAAAGTGGCAGGAGCCCGTATCGCAGGCTTCGCCATCGACGATGATGAGACCACGGGTATTGCAGTGATCGAGAACGAGGGTAAGATGGAGATTGTGAATTCTGCCTATAACCTGAATGGCCAGAAGATGAACGGACAGCTGAAGAAGGGTGTCTATATCATCAACGGTAAGAAAACAGTTGTAAAATAATAATCTTAAAAGAAAAGAAATTGCTATGAACAAGAAAAATTATATAAAGCCTAATACTGAGGTTGTGATGATAAATGTTCAATCTCATATTCTCGAAAACTCTATAACAGGAGCAAGTATGGAGGGAGAATTTACAGAAGGATTCAGTGTTGGTGGGACTACAACAAGTGCAGACTCTCGCGGCGGCGGCTACTGGGACGACGAGGATTAATAGTCTCTCTATTACATAACATTCGGGCGGCACTACTCCTTCTGTGGGTGGTGCCGCCTTTATTCTCTTCTATAAGTTATTCATGAGAAAATTCATGGTCATTCATGGTCATTCAAGTTCATTCATGTGAGTGCCAATCACCGTTTTTTATTTTTATCCCAATATTTTTGGAATATACATCTGAAAAGACTAACTTTGCAACAAAAAGCGATTCAGAGTAAAATGACACTTACGGATAATCATAGCGAGAAATTGAGGATACTCCTTTTCATATTCTCACCCCTGAAAGCTTCTTGAAATGACTGTGATGTTTTATTTAGGAAAGAAATTGGCATAATTATCATCATTTCTCCATAAATGCATGTTTTTCTTTCCTTCGGCGTTTTCATGTTCGGATTAAATGTTAATAACAAAAAAAAAAAACGAATAATTTATAACAAACGCGGCTGCCTCCACTCCCTCAGTTCCCTTTTTCATATCTTTGTAATTTGAAAGTCGTGAGACTGGTGTGCCTCCTCGCGCATATATATAAATAATGTATAGAGCACAGGCACGGACGGAAAGAAATAACATTTTTTTATTAACAAATAAACGAAACATGAGAAAACTTAAACTATTATTCATGGCTGCAATTGCTTTTATTGCAATTGGAGGTCAGACAGCAAGAGCCGCTGCTGTCGATTATCTGACAGGATGGACGGAAGTGACATCACTGCCGACTGACAATTCAGAGCTGTCAAAGTACTATTTTGTTTTCGTAGCAACGGAAGCTGATTTGATGCTGGCCCAAGAATATGGAACAGGCAAGCTTGGTGATTCACAAGAAGACCTGCTTACAGTTGTATACCGTACTCCAGGCAATCCTTTAACTGCGAAAAAATTTGTTTGGATGCTCAGCTATGATGCTACCTATTTGTTTGGGATTCGTAACCTGAATAACTCAACATGTTATATGCAATCGAGAAAAAATAACCCTTGGCGTGTACAGTTTAATTGGGAAACAGCTCAATCTGAGTGGACACAATGGGAGTTTGCTTATGCTGATAGCAAATGGACGATTCAGAACAAAATGTCTTCTGGCAATGGAGGCAGCGACGATTATTATCTTGGCTATTGGGTTGACTCAAGTACGGCTAATGCATACAAAGATAATATGGTAGCTGCTGGTAATAAGGGCGCAGGTGATTATCAGGGAAAATTCAAGATTTACCGTATTAGCCGTGAGGACTTTAAGGCTCCCACGGATGTGACAAGTTCATACATCACGAACCCAAGTTTTGAATATTCCGCAGAAGGAACAGCTGCCACGGCAGGAAAGATTACAACAGGTTGTTATGGATGGTCCATTCCAACACTTAGCTCAAATTCAAACAGAAGTATTGGATCTTCTACTGAGTGCGACGGACAAGCAGCAGGCATTCCGACTCCTTCTGATGGAAGCTTTTATTATTTTAACAGAAATGGATGGAATGGTAGTGGAAAGACATACACATTGAGTACGACAGCAACATTACCTGTAGGTGCATATACTTTATTGATGGATTATAAAGGTGTTGATTCGTATAACAATGGCAATACAGGAAAAAACTCAACTATTGTTTTGAAAGCAACTAAAGGTTCTGACTTGAATTCTATTACATCACCATATTTTACTTCATATAGTGTTGAGAAAACCAATACAACTCGAGATAGCTATTTTGTGAATAACGGATGGAAAACTATGAGTTTGCCGTTTGTCATAGACTCTGAGGGGGAAGTAACGTTAAGCATTGTTCAGAACATGAAGGGTGGTGTAAGGACAGATATAGTTTTAGATAATTTCCATTTGCTTTATTCAAATATAAATGTTGAGAGTCTTGCAGCTCTCATTGCCCAAGCTACATCCATCAATTCTGAAACGGGAGATTTGACTTCTGCGATAGCCACAGCTCAGACAGTATATGATGGGATCAATAACACAGCAGCTTATCAATCAACGATTGATGATGCCATTTCCACGTTAAAGTCTGCTATAACCACGTCTGTTGCAGGCATTTCTATGAACCACCGAGATGACCTTTCTTATTTAATTGCAAATGTGGGATTTGAGGGACTGACGGCAGAAACCAGCGACTATGGAACTGGTAACGGAAAAGACTATTCTGATGGCGGATGGGTGTTGACAACTACAGGAAGCTTCAGTTATGGTGCCGTATTATCTTATGACAGTGGGAATAAGATAAATAATGCTGCAATTCCCGCAACTGACAATGCTGGAAATACAGGTAATGCTTTTGGACTTTCTGCTGGTTGGAGTGGCAGTCAGATATATCAGACAGCTCCTATTACATTGCCTGCTGGTAAGTATATTTTTAAGGTGAACACTTACAATGCAGGAACTAGCACTCCTCTAACATCTAAGTTTGGCTTTGTGCCTACAAGTGGTGATGCGACTCTTTCTACAAAGACATCTTATGCTAAAGGCAGTTGGGAAACGGAGGAGGTTACATTTACGCTGGGGTCTGCAACTGAAGGCTGTTTCCAGTTTGGCGGTGTCGCTACAAGCGGTGGTTCTGACAAAACAGCTAAAGTATTCTATGATAACATCACGCTCACCTATATTACAGACCTTGGTCTTGCAAAAGAAGCATGGGATGAAGCTAAAGACGCAGCTGAAGCTGCCCGTGACAATTCTGATTATGATAACGTAACTGGTGGTGAGCGAACTAATCTTGAGACAGAAATAGGGAAATCAGAACCTAATACCGTTGACGGTTATAATGATGCCACGAGTGATCTTGAAACAGCAACAGCAACCTTTATTGCTGCAAAGTCGGAGTATGACCGTTATGCAGCAGAAAAAGCGAATGCAGACCGTATCAGCACCAGCATTGCTTCTGGAATTTCCGCGCCCACAACAGCTGCTGGCTGCGATGCAGTCATTAACAGTATTCTTGTAGCAGAATACAACTATGTGAATGACAACTTCAGTGCAGATGCAACAGATGGGTACAGCTTGGGATTAGACACATGGACCTTTACAGGAACATATAACGGTGGCACTGCGGACACTCGTGGTACGAATAGCAGTGAACATTGGAGTGGTTCAGCAAGAACCTACTATGAACAGGGTGCCAACGGTTGGGGTGCCAATAGCTGGGTTGCCAACTACACTAAAACCGTAACACTTCCTGCCGCTACTTACGTTCTTCGCGTAGCTGCCCGCGGCTCTACAAACACAACAGCATCCATGTCAGTGACCATAGGTGGTAACACCTATTCAGAAGCACTTCCAAGTAAAGGCGGTGCAACAAAGGGTATTACTACTGGAGGCATAGCAAACTTTGATGATGGAGAATTTGCCAACACGACTGGACGTGGCTGGCAGTGGCGCTATTTGGCTTTCACACTTGCAGACGAAACAGAGGTTACCTTCAATTTTGATGCTTCTACCAGCGGCAACCATGAATGGTTCAGCATTTGTGATTTGGCACTTAAATCGGACATCTCGAACGTAAGTGTCACTGTCACTTCCGCAGGTTTTGCCACTTATGTACCCTCATACAATCTTGACTTCTCCGAAACAGACATCAAGGCTTACAAGGTGAAGGTGAGCGATAAGGGTGTTGCCACACTGACTCAGGTTGATGAGGTTCCTGCTAACACGCCTGTGCTGCTGCACAAAGCCGGTGGTGCCACAGAGAACATTCCTGTCATCGCAAGTGCCGATGCCGTTTCAGGCAACGACCTCGTAGCTGGTACAGGTGAAGCTGTTCCCACTACTGACGGTGCAGGTAACACCAACATGATTCTTAATGTTGTTAAGGGGCAGATTGGCTTCTACTTCGCTAATAATAAGACCGTAGCAACGGACCGTGCTTATCTGCACATCGCCAGTTCGCTGGCTCCCGATGCAGAAGGCCCTGGCAGCCGCATGGTGATGGTATTTGCTGACGAGACGACAGGCGTAAACGATGTAAGAAGTAAGATGTCTGAGGTAAGAGGTACATACTACAACCTGAACGGTCAGCGCGTGGAGAAGCCTGCAAAGGGACTCTACATCGTGAATGGAAAGAAAGTAATCATTAAGTAATTATAAAGGAGGACATTGAAATGAAAAAGCAATATAAAAACCCTGAAATAACGGTAATCAAGATGCAGGTAACACATCTGTGTGATCCTTCTATACAAATGTATGGAAAGGACGCCGAAGATGCAGGCATGTCCCGCGACGGCGGCGGTTTCTGGGATGGCGATGATGATGACTATTAATCATCCCTGACATACCATTTTCCTACAGTTTGGCGGCACTGCTCTCATGAGTGGTGCCGCCTTTATGTTCTATTATTTATTCATGGAAAAATTCGCGGCTACTCACGGCCATTCTTGCGTTCCCTCGGTTGCAAGCGAGCAATCTCGAGCGCGTGTAGCGCCGAAGTCGAATGTGCCTTCCCAATCTTCTTAGACATGCGAAGCTTGAATTGCTTTATTTATAGTTTTTATTTTGTTGTTTCAGGATTTTTATTTATTTTTGCAGGCAAAATAGAAGTTATAAGGTATGACAGCAGTACAGTTAAATGCACAGATTTGGCGCGACATGAGTATCCTTGCCGATAGTGAGCCCATGATGAAGCGAGTGGCAAAATACTTGCGTAAGTTGGTTGCAGAGAAAGAAGACACGCCCCAGATGACGAAAGAAGAATTCTTTGCCAAGTTAGACAAGGGTGAAGAAGAGTACCGACAAGGCAAATACTACGAGATGTTGCCTGGCGAGAGCTTAGAGGCATTCTTAAATCGTGTAGGTTGATATGTATACCATCCGTTATACCGAGGATGCAAAGAACGATCTTCTGCGCCTCCAGCGAAATGAGCCTAAGGCATTTGCCAAGGTGAGCCGCTTCATGCAAGAGCTGGCAGAGCACCCCAAGACTGGCACAGGTCATCCTGAACCACTGAAGGGGCAGCCCCAAGGGCGTTGGAGCCGTGAAATCACTAAGAAGCACCGTCTGGTTTACCGTATCTTCGACAACGAAGTTGTGGTCTTGGTCATTTCTGCCTATGGGCATTATGATGACAAGTGATTCCACTTCTATTATTTATTCATGGAAAATTCGCGGCCATTTGCTCCATCTGCTCCCATC
>CAMOGW010000004.1 GCA_946614435.1 uncultured Prevotella sp.
TAAATTTTTAACATTTAAGGCTTGATGGGAGTCAACCTATTTCAGTACAAGACAAAACGCTCTCTGGCCGACCATCTCACGTCGTTTATGATTCCTGAGTTCTTCGTCACCATGCCCTCGCTGCCGATGACTCCCAACGGCAAGGTTGATCGACGTGCATTGCCCATCGTGAGAAAGGAGGGACGGCTGTATGCGTAACGACATTACCATCCGCCAGGCATTGCTCGATGACCTTGACCTCTTGATTCAATGGCGCATGGAGGTGCTGCATTGCGTATTCTCCATCCCAGCTGATGCTGACACTTCCGAACTCCGCCAGCAGAACATCGACTACTACCGCAAGGCATTGGCCAATGGCAGTCATATTGCCTGCTTCGCCGTAGAAGGCGAGGCAGTCGTGGGCTGTGGCGGATTGTGCCTCTACGATGAGATGCCGTCGCCTGACAATCCCACCGGTCACTGTGCTTATTTGATGAACATCTACGTCCGTCCTGAGCATCAGGGGCACGGCACGGGCAAGCGCATCGTCCGCTGGCTCGTGGGCGCAGCACTCTCCCGTGGCATCAAGAAAATCTACCTCGAAACTTCTGAGGCTGGCCGTCTGCTCTACTCGGTTCTCGGCTTCAGTGACATGAAAGACATGATGCATTTGTCATTTTCAGAATAAAACCGTAATTTAAAGTCAATATGAAACAGACTATAGAAATCGGCGGGCGCGAGTGCCTGCTATATAAGAAAGGCGAGTAGCCGCAGGTGTTGCTCATTCAGACGCTGGGCGCACAGGAGCGTGGCAGCATTGACAGCGAGGTGGCCATGATTAGCGAGGCTACGGGAACATCGTTCGTGATGGCAGCCTTTGCCATCGGCGACTGGGAGGTGGAACTCACGCCGTGGCACGACCCTGCCGTTTCGAAGCGTCAGGCCGTGGGCGAACATGCGGGAGAGTCGCTCCGTTATGTCACAGAAGAATTGATTCCCTATTTGCATCAGGAATACGGCGAGATTCCCATTGTTTTAGGCGGCTACAGCCTTGGCGGTCTCTTTTCCCTTTGGTCAGGCTCGGAGTCCGATTGTTTTGCTGCCATTGCAGCGATGTCACCCTCGGTGTGGATTGCAGGATGGCAAGACTATGCCAGCCAGCATCCCGTCAAGTCACCCTATGTCTATCTCAGCCTTGGTGACCGCGAGGAGCACTGTCGAGACAAGGCCATAGCACAGGTGGGCAATAACATCCGTTGGGAGCATGAACACCTGAAGCAGACGCTCGGTTCCGACCACACGACGCTGGAATGGAACACGGGCAATCATTTCGTGGATGGTGCCCGCCGTACCGCCAAAGGCTTCGCATGGTGCATTGACAAGGTGTGCCAGCGATGAGCCAGATGTGGAATCTGTGGCATGGATGCCATAAGAAGAGCGAAGGTTGTCAGCACTGCTATGTCTATCGGCGCGATGCAGAGTTTGAGAAGGACTCGAACGTGGTGCATAAGACAGCCTCGTTTAACCTGCCCGTCCGTCGTGACCGTCAAGGACAGTGGAAAGTGTCACCAGGCACGCTGATGTGGACGTGTTTCACATCAGACTTCTTCATCGAGGAGGGCGATGCTTGGCGCGAAGATGCTTGGCTGATGATTCAGCGTAGGAGCGATCTGCACTTCTACATCGTCACTAAGCGGCCAGAGCGGATAGCCAGTTGTTTGCCAGAGGATTGGGGCAATGGCTATGAAAATGTCACCATCTGCTGCACAATGGAGAATCAGTGTCGTACAGACGAGCGACTGCCCATCTTTCGTGAACTGCCTATTAGTCATAAGGCTATCATCTGTGAACCGCTGTTGGAGCGTATTGACTTCCGTGGTGGTCTTGGCCTGTGGGTAGAACAAGTGACGGTTGGTGGAGAGTCGGGCCGTGATGCACGTGTGTGCGACTATGAATGGGTGCTTGACATCCGTCGCCAGTGCGTCGAATCAAACGTCCCATTTCATTTCAAGCAGACGGGGGCATTGTTCCGCAAGGATGGCCGTCTATATCGCATTCCCCGTAGTCAGCAGATGGCGCAAGCCCGGCGTGCCAATATCGGGTTCCAGACAAGTCATATTGCAGGGAATCATCAATAGTCCCGAAAAGTGACATTTCAGTCGCTGTTTGTCTTGCAATGGTATGGGGAAATTGTCGTACCTTTGCATCGTCAAAAAGTAAGAAACAATATGGTGAAGATACAAGAAATTGAAGTGAAGTCGGTGATGACGAAGTCGAACCTGCCGGTGGCCGACTTCTCGGTGAACCCCTACGTGGGCTGTCTGCACGGCTGTAAGTACTGTTATGCCTCGTTTATGAAGCGGTTTACGAACCACCCGGAGCCGTGGGGCGAGTTCATCGACGTGAAGTACTGGCCAGAGATTAAGAATGTCAAACGGTATGCAGGCAAGGAAGCCTTCTTCGGCTCCGTGACCGACTGCTACCAGCCCCATGAGGCGAAGTACAAGCGGACGCGCGCCCTGCTGGAACAGCTTCAGGGCAGCGGCATCAGCGTAAGTATCGCCACGAAGTCAGACCTCGTGCTGCGTGACCTTGACCTTATCAAGACCTTCCCCCATGCCCGCGTGTCGTGGAGCATCAATACGCTCGACGAGTCGTTTCGCCGTGAGATGGACCGCGGCGTGAGCATCGAGCGCCGACTGGAGGCCATGCGTCAGTTCTACGAGGCAGGTGTTGAAACCACCTGTTTCATCTCGCCGATTTTCCCTGGCATCACCGATGTTGAGGCCATCATCCGAAAGGCTAAGGACTGCTGCAACCTCGTCTGGTTGGAGAACCTGAATCTGCGTGGCGACTACAAGGGCAAGATTCTCGCCTGGATTCACGAGCACCACCCCGAATTGAACCAGCTCTACCATGACATCTACACGAAGAAAGACCGCTCCTACTGGATGCAGCTCGACATGCAGATGCGCGCCTTCTGCGAGACTGAAGGGCTGCCATACGTCCGCAACGACGACTCCATGCGCTCCCTTCATGGCGAGCCGCCCGTGGTAGTCAACTACTTTTTCCATGAAGAAATAGTCAACAGAGGAAAGTAATAAGCCGAATAAGTAAAGGGAGCAGCATACAAAGATGCCTCGCTCCTATTTTTGCCTGTATGAACTCCCGTTAATTCATAAATCATCCTAATTTCAACAAAAGTTAAAGTTACGCAATATTCACGGGAAATTATCAGGAATGACTAATTTTGCCGCTCGAATTTATTCGCTTTTCGCAGAAAAGAACATTATTTAGGAGAATAGCCATGCCAAAGGAGAGAAATAAAGCAGACGGTTATCGTGAGAAGGCTTACGAGGGTGACACCAAGGCGATGAACAACCTTGGGGTCTGCTATGAGCGTGGCACTGGCGTAAAGGTCAATCTGGAGATGGCTTTCGAGTGGTATATGAAGGCTGCGGAGCTGGGCGATGTCTATGGTTGCTTCAACGTCGGTGAGTGCTATTATCACGGCAAAGGCGTGGAGCAGGATGCGATAAAGGCATTCGAGTGGTACATGAAAGCCGCCGATAAAGGGGATATGCAGTCGCAGGTCAACGTGGCCAATGCCTACTATCTGGGCAACGGCACGGAGCAGGATCATCACAAGGCTTTCCTCTGGTATCGTGAAGCCGCTTTCCAAGGTCATATTCTCAGTCAGAAGAATGTAGGAGCGGCCTATTGGAATGGAGATGGTGTGGAGAAAAACCTTGAAGAGTGCGTCTTCTGGTATGAACTTGCCGCCAACGGCGGCGATGCCCAGGCACAGTTTGCCACAGGCTGGTTTCTGATGACGGGCACGGGTGTTCCCAAGGATGAGCGCAAGGGCTTGAAATGGATTCACAAGGCAACGTTTCAGGGATTCCAGCCCGCCATCGACTATTGCAAGGAACATGGGTATAAGTGGTATTAACGAATAGAACTAACGTTTAACTGAGTTTAAAGAACTGTCAGTATCGTTTAAGCGAGTTTAAATTCCGTGCCAGATTGACTTTCGTGATTGTCATTCTGGCACGGATTCGTTCTATAGGCATGCACTTTGCACTATCCTTAGTGAAAGCTGAAGCAAACAAGCGGAGGCAATCAAGATTTAGAGCCCCTTGATAAGGGGCGGCTATAATGCAGGGATAAAAAATATTGTCTAACTTTTAAAAATATAATTAGGAGGTATTGATTATGTTGAACGGATTAATGAAAAGCAATGGTTGGTTCCCAACGATGTTTGATGATTTCTTTAACACTGATTTCATGCCTCGTGCCAACAGTACAGCACCCGCAGTCAATGTCAAGGAGAGTGAGAAAGCCTATACGATGGAGCTTGCAGCCCCTGGCATCAAGAAAGAATATTGCCGCGTAGGCATCAACGATGATGGCAACCTGACCATCGCCATTGAGAACAAACAGGAACACAAGCATGAGGACAGTCACCGTCACTACTTGCGCCGTGAGTTCAGCTACTCTAACTACGAGCAGAACTACGTGCTGCCTGACGATGTGGTTCGCGACAAGATTTCTGCCAAGGTGGAGGACGGCATCCTGACCATCACGATGCCGAAGACCGAGCCGAAGGAGAAGGTCACCAAGGCCATTGAGGTCTCGTAACGGATATGAGTTCGACGAATTCCTGAAAAGGCAAAGATGAAGACCTGATATGACATCAGGTCTTTTTTCATCTGCGGCACGTGAAATAAAATTATAGCTATAATTGAGAGAATTTTAGCTACAATTCCATCAATTATAGCTATAATTTTTCATGATGGTGCTTATCATCTATGACCAAGTACCTTCAAAACTGATACCAAACTGTGTTCATCGAGCTCACGTTAATTTTAGTTGTTGCAGTTTATAAGAAACAACTTGAATTATTTTATTATAAGGAATCTTTGGCCATTATCGGGAATTTTACTACTTTTGCACCCAAAGAGATCGTTGATAGAATAGTCACTAAACGGTAATCTACAAGAGGTGTTCCCAATAGTAGGCAAAAGTGGAAAAAATATCTATGGAAGAACTATATGATGGCCGATTCTGGACGACGAAGGAGAGTTGTGAGGCTATGGACAAAGATATGCTGCCCCCGAACGCTAAGAGGGAGTTTAGAGAATGCTTTGGAAAAGAACAGGGAATCAAGTATGCGCTCTACTTTGACATCGACGGGACGCTGGTGAGCTTCAAGACACACGAAATCCCAGCATCCACCATATTTGCTCTTACACAAGCAAAGGCTAACGGTCATAAAGTGTTCATTTCAACAGGTCGTCCTCCGCTGATTATCACTAATCTTGGAGCCATTGAACATCTGATAGACGGCTATGTGACCATCAACGGAGCCTTGTGCTATGTGGGCAATGAAATCGTTCGATGCAAGAATATTCCGAAAGAGGCTGTAATGAGCGTGGTAGCGGATGCACAGGAGAAGGACTACGGACTGATTGTCGTAGGGGAGAAAGATGTGGCCGTGCTTGACCCTCACAGAGATGTTGACAGAATTTTTCGTAGGGAGATAGCCGTAGAGAACCTTGACCAGGCAAAGCCTTTGGATGTGGTTCTCCAGCAACGAATCTTTCAGTTGACCGCATTTTTTTCAGAAGAATACGAACGCGACCTGATGCTGCGTATTCCAAGCTGCACCTCTGGCCGATGGCATCCTGAGTTTACGGATATTACAGCAAAGGGAGCCGACAAGGGAGAGGGAATCTTGGCTTTGGCTGCTCACTTAGGGCTGAATCCTCACTATACGATGGCTTTTGGTGATGGTGGCAATGACATTTCCATGATAAAAGCTGCTGGAATCGGGGTTGCTATGGGTAATGCACTCGAATCACTGAAAAACGAGGCAGACTATACGACCACCTCTGTTGATAATGATGGAATCCTGGGTGCATTACAACATTTTGGCTTAATATGAGAGAGAAACAGATAGCTAAGTCAAAAAAATAGCAACTCCGATCCTTGGAGGTGTCCATATTCTCTGCTGAGAATCTGAGAAGCCTGCTGAAAATCAACAAGTTTTTTTGTCCTGTGTGCGCCAGATGTCATCATAGTCAGTCATAATACTCAATCTTCAATTCTTCGCTGATGTTAAAATCGTCGTGAAAGTTGTCGTCGTAAGTATAGACGAGTCGTAAGCCCCGATAGACAGACGGAACTTTCAGTGTGTCAAGCAAGTGCCATTTGGGACTGCCAAAATCGTAGGACATCCTGTCGAGCAGGATGCGGTTGGTGGTGTAGTCGAAATGATAATAGCCGCCACCGATGCATTGATCGCCAGGCTTCAGCAGGTCTTTATGCTGATTGACCATGCCAAGACGGAAGTAACCGATTCCCGAGCTAAGCTCGCTTTCTATCGTGATGATGAATTTAGGAAGTGTCATACGCTCAATCTGTTACTATTTCGTTGAAATGCTCCTTGCCCCAAACTATCAGAGCCGTGAGCGCAGGCATCAGTGATTTACCAGTCTCTGTCAGGGAATACTCCACTCGAGGAGGAACCTCCGGAAAGACCTCACGATGAACGAGATGGCTCTGCTCCAGATGCTTCAGCGTCTGCGAGAGCATCTTCTGCGAGCAGTCCGTCATCAGACGACGGATTTCATTAAAGCGCAATACACCTATCTCGCTGGTGTGAAGCATATAGAGCACCAGCATTGACCACTTGTCGCCGAAACGACTCACTACTTGCCTGATAGGACAGGCTAAATACTCTGCCTTGATATCTGCCATAACCATTGAATTTTCGACAAAAGTAGCAAAAAGTTACCAAGTGTCATAATTGTACTATGTTAATCTGAGTTAAAGGTGATTTTGCGGAATGCCGATTCCATCCCAATTCCTACTTTTTGGTAACTATCTCACCAAAAAGAGCCTTCTTGTAAGAATGATTTTTTTACCATACCTTTGCACTCGAAATCAAAAAAACAAGTAACATTTTAAGCGAATTAAGAATAATGAAACAGATTGAAACAATTAAGAGTGGCAAGAACTTCAGCGCAGTAAGCGTAGGTAAGATGAGTGAGATTATTGAGCACGTGCTTCCTATGGGACCGAACGTGACTATTCAGGGTAAGGTGTTTGCCGGTCAGGCCGTAGGTGCTACAGGTAGCGAATTGAGTTTCCAAACGCTCGTTCCTGGTCAGGACAGCGGTTTCCTGCACACTCACAAGACTCACGAGGAACTATACATTATCCTGAAAGGTGAAGGCCAGTATCAGGTGGATGGTGAGATATTCCCCGTCAGCGAAGGCACCATTGTCCGCGTTGCTCCCGATGGCAAGCGTGCACTGAAGAACACGGGCAGCGAGAACCTGACCATGCTCTGCATCCAGTACAAGGCTAATGCCTTTACCGAGGCTGACAGTCCTATGACTGATGGCGTCATCCTGCAGGAAGAACTGAAATGGTAAGCGAAATGCTTGAATAAGCAAGAAACATTTCTGATGAACTGCGAGAGCATCGCGCACTTCTCCCGCTATGTGAAGAAAACGCCATCGGCATACAGGCAAAAATAAAAAATGTAAAAATATGAAAGATTAGAGGCAATTCGTGTAATGGCGGATTGCCTTTTTTGTTGTATCTTTGCACTCAGTTAATTTTTTTGCCGTGCAAGCGTCGCAAAGCGCCGAGCGGCTACCGCTCTTCGAAGTTACCTGTTGCAAGCCACCCAACAGCATTCCTCCGAAAGATGGTTTTGCTCAAACCATTCCCTCAGCTGTTGTCGTTCTGTGAATGTCAGCAGGTTGGTAACTTCCATGGCTTCTAATGTACCCCTGTTCTTTAGCAATTCAGGAATTCCAAGGTCACGGACAGTTGCTGTGCCGCCCCATGTCACGGTGCTTCCATCTGCAATGAGTTCTGAAACATTGGGGAGAACCCCCTAAGCCAGTCTGCCGTTCTAGTTTTCCAATAGTCGGCAATGGCTCTGCCCATCGGAACTATCTTACTATTCATACTTCTATCGTTTCTCCTTCTCTATTGATCTCCCAGAAAGGAATGTTCTTTTCATCAGTAAATTCTTTCATGCGCCATGAGGACTCAAACCCACTGATTACAAAGTGCATGGGAACAAACATGCCAACCTTGAAGCGGTCGATGAACTGTCTGCCACCAAGCGTATAGCCGTTTCCAATGCGGCCATCAATCGGGAACATCACCAGGTCGAAGCTATCAGACACCTTGCGAATATCCTTCAGTTCCCCAAGATATTGCTTTTCATGCGCTATCGGGTCAATGTCCTCTTCAAAATCTTCGCTGTAGATTGTCTGTCCTGGCACAGCATCAGATAAGAAACGAGCATACCAATTATTCAAATCCCCGGCATGGAAGATTCGTTTGCCCTCTGTCTCTACTATCCATGAGACTCCACTATCCGTACTGCCTAATGCCTTGACTGAGATTCTACCGTCTGACCATAAGCCACCTTTAGCCAACCAAACATCTGCTTCTCCTTTGCTTGCCCTCCTGTGCCTGAGTATATCCTTGCTCAGAATGTAGGTGACATTGGGATTCTGTTTCTTCCACTCGAAAATATCCCTAGTGAAGTGATCCTCATGGAAGTGGCTGGAGAATACATAGAGAGACTTGTCGCTTTTCAATACACCTTCCATCACACCGCTTGGATCCAGCCAGTAGTCGAATATCAGGATGGACTGCTCTGTTTCAAGAACAAAGCCACTGTGGAAGATGTAGGTCAACTTCATTGGTTCATTTTTTGTATAAACATTTTCCTTTTCTGTAATGATTGGGGGATAATCTTTTAATCTGTGGTGCAACGCCGTATTTTGCTTGCCATTGCAAAGTTATCTTAACAAGTTTGTCTCTTAGCATATCATTCGTCAGTTCATCTTTGTCATGTGATAGCCCATCCGGCTCAACTGTATAGCGGCTCCAAACAGGTAGAGCTGATGCAGACAGGAGACGTAGGAATTGAAAGCCTCTTTGGTTCCCGGCTCTATGTTCTGGTGACGAAGTGCATTATAGACACGAGAGGCACATTCGCCAACCAGTCTCTCCAACGCAGTATAGTCAGCGCCTCTCAGCAACAACACTTCTTCGCGGATATATTCATCCATGCTATCGTAGCCCCTTTTGTCTCTCATGTAGGCATAGAGGTCGTCAATCTTTGAATAGATGCCCCATTCGGTATCCCAGAACTTAGCGACGGCCATGCCAATATACATCATCCATCCGAGTGAAGCGGAAGGAAAATCATTGAACTCCTTGATGCCGTCGGGGATATAGGCTTTCGCTATCTGTTCCCATTTCTCTTCGACATCGGGGCACTCAGGCAGACGTTCATCAACCTCCTTCATCGAAAGGAGAAACTGATGTAAGTCTTTGTGTAATTCTTGTTCAAACAAGCGTCCCGTTCTTTCTGATGCAAGCATCTCTTGGGGCTGAGCGGGGCCAAGTGGTTCTTTAAAAATGTCTGTCATCGTTATAACATGTTTTCTAATCGTTCTACCGCCAGAGTTATATCCTCCCGAAATCTCTTGTGGTCTCTGAGGAAGTCTGCTGTTCCATCTGACATCGTATCATATAATTCCTGATTCATGTCATCAACATAGGAGGCAATGGCATACTCTATATCGTCCCTTTGCCAGTCGAGCAAGGAATGGATATAGACGTTCCGCTTCTGATGCAGGAAACTATAGGCGGTCTCTATACTGTCTCTTGTAATCATGCGTCGTAGCCTATTGGCCTGAATTGTCTCTGCTGCTCACTCCAAACGAAGCCTTTTTCCAACAAGTAGTCCTTTATCTCATTCGGCTCTCTGCTGAAAGCATAGCACAGCGATTCAAGACTGTCAAACTCTTCATCCCTAAGAAGCATGTTGACACTCGAAACCAGTATGGCGGGGTCTTTAGGCAGATAGTCCATTAATATCTTTTTACACCATTCAAGACAAACATTTTGTCTTTGTTAGGCTCTATCTCCGCTTTCTCCACCTGCTCTACCCAATCTTCAGGAGCAACCTCTTCGATGGATATGCTGATGGCCTGTGGAGAACAGCCCCAGTTATCTACGAAAGCCTTGTTGATGGCCTCTACTATTTTCTCTTTTGTAGCCTGATCTTTTGGATAGGCTTTGATTCTGATGTACGGCATATCGCTAAATACTATTAAAACAATATACAAAAGTACTCATTTTCGGTCGATTTTTGGTAATTTTGCCCTCATTATTTAGGATAGTTTATGAAGAAAGGCTAATTTATCAGTATCATGAAAGTGAAAATTCAAACAATGCTTGGCGACATCGTTGTTCGCCTGTATGACGAGACACCTATCCATCGTGACAACTTCCTGAAACTGGCCAAGGAGGGCTATTATGACGGTACGCTTTTCCATCGTGTCATAAAGGACTTTATGATTCAGGGCGGTGATCCTGACTCAAAGGGCGCACCTGCTGGAAAGATACTTGGCATGGGAGATCCTGGCTATACCCTCGAAGCCGAGATAAAAGACGGACTGTTTCATAAGCGTGGCGCTCTGGCCGCTGCACGACAAGGCGACGAGGTGAATCCAGAACGTCGCAGCAGTGGATCCCAGTTCTACATCGTCTGGGGGCAGGTGTATAATGAGGGACAGCTTCGCCAGTTTTCCAAACAGTTGAGGATGCAGAAGGTTCAGGCTGCTTTCAATGAACTTGCAGCCGAACATCGTGCGGAAATCATGCAGATGCGTCGTGACAGGAATCGCGCCGGTCTGCAGGAATTGCAAGACAAACTGGCTGCCGAAGCTGAGAGTAGGGTAGAAAAGACAGGCTTGACCGATGAACAGCTGAAGATCTATTCTACTATTGGCGGCACTCCCCATCTTGACGGCCAATATACTGTGTTCGGAGAGGTAGAGGAAGGACTTGATGTGGTTGAAATGATACAAAATACTGCTACCGGACGTGCTGACAGACCAGTTGATGACATTGAAATGAGAATGACAGTCATTGAGTAATATTGAGTATAATGGAATACGTAAAACTTGGAAACTCTGACCTTTGTGTGTCGCGCCAAATAAAATCAGCAAAGATGAAACAGAAACTATTCCTCATGTTGTCCGCCCTTGTGCTATCCATTACGGCAGCGGCACAAGAAAAAGTGACCCCAGTAAACTGCGAAACCATGATTGTGCGATTAGCCGAAATCGAGGTATATCCTGAGCATCTGACGGAATACCTGAAGTATGCCAACGAGGTGGATCGACAGAGTGTGGAGCGTGAGCCGGGCGTCATCTGCCTCTTTCCCATGCAGAGCGCCGAAGACTCCACGCAGATTCGCATCCTCGAAATCTATGCCTCAGAGGATGCCTACCAGAGCCATATCAGGACCGAGCACTTTCAGAAGTACAAACAGGGCACCATGCACATGGTGAAGAGCCTGAAGCTGCCCACCATGCAGCCACTCGACCCAGAATCCATGAAACTGATATTCAACAAAAAAAAATAATGTGTGCGAAAAAAAGATATGACGATACAAGAGTTTAGAGAGAAGATAGAAGTATAGTCATTCACAAGTCATAGCCCAATCCGGACAGGATGGGCTATGACAGTTTTTAGGTAAGTCTTCCTTCAGTTGATTTCTTCTAACGCTCCTGTTTCCGAATCAATGATGAAGCCCCTGACCACAATGTCCTTCGGAACAAGGGGATGGGTCTTGATGGTCTCGACGGTCTTTCTTACTGAGGTCGAGGTGTCCTTGAACCCCTCTAACCACTGGTCGAGGTCAATACCGCACTGGCGAATGGTGTGGAGTGTTTCGTCCGTTATGCCCCTTGCTATCATTTCGTGGTGGAAGTGGTTATAGCTCATGTGGCAGGCTCCACAATGAGAGTGGGCGACAACCATGATCTCCTTAACGCCCAGCTCATAGATGGCTACGATGAGGCTACGCATGGCTGAGTCGAAGGCTGAGATAACCAGGCCTCCGGCGTTCTTAATGATCTTAGCATCACCGTTCTTCAAGCCCAAGGCAGCGGGGAGCAGTTCGGTCAGTCGGGTGTCCATACAGGAGAGTACCGCCAGTTTCTTGTCGGGGTACTTATCAGTCAGATACTTCTCGTAGCCCTTCCGAGCCACAAAGTCCTTGTTATAGTTTAAAATCTGGTCTATCATATCTTGTTGTTTATTAGTGTTCCTTCAAGAGCCATACGCACTTCATTTCGGCTACAAAATTACTCGAAATATTCCTATTTCTCGTGGAAAATCCTCAAATTATAGCTATAATTAGTGGAATTATAGCTATAATTCTCTCAATTATAGCTAAAATTTAATTTCATGTGCCGCAGATGACAAAAAAAATTAAGCTAACACAGCAACTCGTTGCAAAGAGTTCTATTGCCGCCGCTGTTCATTCAACACGTCTTTCAAGGGGATAATCCCCAAGATAAATACGTCACGTCACAGTATGATTTCCATGGTGGTCTTTTGTGCCTTCATGCCCATGTTCCTGTAGAAGTGTAGTGCCGGGTCGTTGCCTTCCCATACGTTCAGGGTGATGTTGTTGCAGCCCACCGATTTTGCATAGTCGCGGACGTACTCGTATAGTGCCGTTCCGACGTGCTTGCCACGCGCTTTCTCATCTACGCAGATGTCGTCAATATACAGTGTCTTGATGTCCTGGAGCAGCTTGTCGCCCTCTACCTTGGTAATCATGCAAAAGGCATGACCTAACACCTGACCGTCGTCGAAGACGAATATGGGCTTGCTCTCATCGCTGAGGAGGGCTTCCAGTTCATGCTCGTCATACTTTGTCGTGTTGGGCTTGAACAGGTCCGGGCGGATTGCGTGGTGCACCATGTTCACTTGGTGCAGCAGTCTCATGATGGCCTGTATGTCTCTTCGTTCTGCTTTTCTAATCATAATCAGAATGGGGCTCGTTCGTTTCTTTTGGGGTAGTTGATTGCAAATTTACGCAATAATGCTGACATACGGAAGCGATTTTGGAGAATTTCTTTCCTGAATCTGCCGTGATTTGCGTAGCAATAATTCTCTTCTTGGCGGCAACACGGTGAACCGACTGGAGAAAGAAAATGGAACAGACCGACAAACTGCTACACGGGCAGGCTATCAATTATAGCGGGTGGCTGCACTCTAATGAGTACAGGTGCAATGCTCTTGCCGATAATGTTACGGCACATGTGATTATGGACGAGAAGCGAAACCTATTCTTGCATATTAATCAGACACCTATAGCAGAGTGGTTTAGGGAGCAGATTGAATTATCTCAAAAAGAGAATCAAAGGAAGGAAAATAGGCTCTAAGCCTATCCCTTTTCTTGTTATTGGCATGTATTTTTGCTATTTTCTTTCATTTTCGATTGAAATCTCGTTTAAAATTACTACTTTTGTACACGGATTTCGTATTTGTACGTTTTCCAAGACATATTGCTCAATAGTCTCACAATCACCACATAGAGAAAACGAGCAAACTTCCATTATTGGGACTGCTACCCAAACGGGCGCAGCTTTCCCATATTTGGAAGTGGTTTGTGGTGAACCGTGAGACGTATGGCGAATGTCTGCGCCTCTTGCATTCAGAAATATTAAAAATGAAAATTATGAAGAAGATAATTATTGTAATGCTGCTTTTTGTCTCTATGGTAGCAAATGCTCAAAAAGATGTAACCAAATTTCTCGGCATTCCTGTTGACGGACTGAAGCCTGCCATGATACAGAAACTCAAAGCCAAGGGCTTCCAATATAACCAGCGCCTTGATTGTCTGACAGGAGAGTTTAACGGACATGATGTCAAACTGAGTGTTGTGACAAACAATAACAAGGTTTGGCGCATTGTTATTCAGGATGCCATTGCACAGGACGAAGCTGGTATTAAAATCAGATTTAATAAGTTGGTTCAGCAATTCTTGAACAACAAGAAATATATGCCTTCTACTCTGTCTGACCCGACACTTTCAGACAGCGAAAATATATCATACGAAATGCTTGTCAATAAGAAACGCTATGAGGCAGCGTTCTATCAGATGCCTACGCAAATAGACACGTTAGAAATGAAGACTGCATTACGTAATAAGTTGTTGGAGAAATATTCAGAGGAACAACTTGAAAATCCTACAGAGGAACAGCAAACTGATATCAAATATGAGGCAACGATGTATATGCTTGACCTTTTTTCTAAGCGTCCCGTGTGGTTTATGATAGACGAGCAATACGGACAGTATCGCATTCTGATGTACTATGACAATGAGTATAACCATTCAGACGGTGAGGACTTATAGCTTGATGATATGAAAAAGTTACTGATATTCGCTTTGATTGCTATATCCTGTTCTGCTAAGGCACAGGAGTTTCATGCCATCGAGAATGACACCACCGTTCTGACAGAGTACAACGACGGTCGGTTATGGGCTTATAGGCAGATTGGCGATTTCGTTGTAGGGATGACGAACTATGTAGAAAAGGATGACTACGGCAAGAATTACCAGATACTTATCTACATAAAAAACCTTGGCGAGACCTCAGCTCTATTTGACCCATCCTTGGTGACTTCAACGCTTGTAGATAAGCAAGGAGAATCTAAGGATATGAAGGTTTACACATACGAGCGTTACATGAAGAAAGTCAAAAATCAGCAAGCTTGGGCAATGGCTCTAACAGGTTTTGCAGCAGGCATGAATGCAGGAGCGGCTGGTTATCAGACAACATACACAACAAACTATGGAGCAGGCCGTATGCCTTATACACAAGTTCACTCAACCTACAATTATGCTGCCGCATCTGCTGCCAACATGGCTGCAACGACCCAGATGATGACATTGAATAAAATGATGTCTGATGACAAGAAAACAATATCTCAAGGCTATTTGAAATTGACAACTGTACATCCTGACGAAGGTATCATTGGCTATATGAACATTAAGCACCGCAAGGGAGTTCGCATGACGGTTAACATTCCTATCGAAGGTCAGGTTTTTTATTTCGATTGGGATATAGCGAAGAAGAAAAAGAAATAAATTCGTTCTGCAAAAATGACAATCTTTCGGTTAAGGAACGATGTTTGAGATATGATTTGTAAACGACTAACCGAATGGAAAGGAAACTTGTATCAGAAAGAAATCCACAGGGTGTAGAATATCAAGAGGCTGTAACGGCTGATGGAAAACTTGTCTCTGCCATAGAGTCAGAGACCGCGATAATAGGTGTGGAGTAGATTTACTTCAGCAGATTCCTGTTGCCATTCCCTTCCAACACTTGCATCTGCTGGATAGCAATCTGGTTCAGTTTTACAAGTCTTTCGCCCTGTGGAATCCCCTCGTTGATAAGTACAGCATTGATATTCTCCATATTTGACAGGCATATCAATTCGTTGATAGTGGCGTAGTCGCGGATATTGCCTTTTAGGTCGGGATTTGCCTCTCGCCATTGCTTGGCTGTCATTCCAAACATTGCCACGTTCAAGACATCGGCTTCTTCTGCATAGATGATACTGGCCTGTGCTGAGGTGACTTCTTCTGGTATCAGATGGCTCTTGATAGCATCTGTATGGATGCGATAGTTAATTTTTGAGAGCTCTCTTTTAGCAGTCCATCCCAATAATTCCTGTTCCTTGGCTTTTAGGCGTTGGAACTCCATGACAAGGTAAAGGCGGAACTCAACGGAAATCCATGATGCAAACTCGAAGGCTATATCAGTTTGGGCAAAAGTTCCTCCATAGCGTCCCGCTTGCGAAACAATCCCAATAGCATTGGTGGCTTCAATCCAACGAGTAGGCGAAAGCGTGAAAGCATTCAAACCAGCCTCTTTTCTAAACCCCTCGAATTCGAGGGGGTTAAAATTTGGGTTGTGAAGAGTCTCCCATATACCAAGAAATTCCACGGTATTGCGGTTACGCATCCAGTTCGCTATAACTCCGTTGGGGTCTGTGGCGTTTTTCTGCCTGGCGATGTCTGTGATGCTAATGTAATCTATACCATCTTTTGACATAGTCTTGATAGCTACATCTTTAACGATAATCTCATTCTTCTTTGCCATAGGATAGTCTCTAATATAAATTATATGTGCAAAGGTAGCATAAAATCATGAGACAAAAGAACAAAAGGTGAACAATCCCTCAAAAGTTTTTTTCGTCGTTGCAGGCATGACACCATCAGCAAATGGGGGCATCGTCTTGACACCCCCACCTTAACAATATATATATAAGAGTTCCTACTTGTCGTTGTTCTTTCTCTATCTGATGAACAGCAGCTCGCGATACTTCGGCAACGGCCATAGGCTGTCGTCAACAATGAGTTCGAGCTTGTCTATCTCGTAGCGGATGCTGTCGAGCCAGGGCTCTACCGTGTCGTGATAGGCGATGGCCTTCTGGTGCTCGTCCTCTATCTTGTTGGCTTTCTTGCGGGCCTCCACCAGTTCTTCCACACCTTTCTCTATGGTGCTGGTGCGCTCGGCAATCTCCTTGATAATCTTCTTGTTGCGTAGCGAGAGCTTGTCGGCAGTGTCGATGGGGAAGACCACGGCCATGTTGCTGATGTTCTGTAGGAGCTGTGTCTGATAGCGCGTGGCAACAGGTATGATGTGGTTCATCGAGAGGTCGCCCAGCACGCGGGCCTCAATCTGAATCTTCTTCGTGTAAGTCTCCCATTTCACCTCGTTGCGGGCTTCTAACTCCTTGCGTGTCATCACGCCCAGGCTCTCGAACATCTGGATGCTGGCATCGTCGAGATAGCGCTCGAAGATTCTGGGGCACGACTTCTCCACGTCGAGCCCGCGACGGGCAGCTTCTTCCACCCACTCGTCGCTGTAGCCGTTGCCGTCGAAGCGGATGGGCTTGCAGGTCTTGATGTCCTCGCGCAGCACGTCGATGATGGCATGGAACTTGGCTGTATGACCTGTGCCCTCGGAGAACTCGGCGCGTGTTGAATAGTCAGAGACAAGGGCCTATTGGCCACGTCTGCACTCCTTCGCCGTGGGACTGAAAGGCGCTCCCGACTTGGCAAAAGCCCGATTGGTGGCCGAGCATATCGGCACCGTTCATCACGAAATCAACTATACTATTCAGGAAGGGCTTGATGCTATTCGCGATGTCATTTACTATATTGAGACTTACGACGTCACCACTGTACGCGCCTCGACACCCATGTATTTGCTGGCGCGTGTCATCAAGTCGATGGGCATCAAGATGGTGCTCTCAGGCGAAGGGGCTGACGAGATTTTCGGCGGCTATCTCTATTTCCACAAGGCTCCGTCGGATGATTTAGGCAAGAAGAGCCAACTTTTTCAGGAAGACGGAGCCTAAATGGCATTTTTTTTCGTACTTTTGTGCGGTAATAATCAGAAAACGATGATATTATGGATTACAAGAAAGCTTTTGAGACAATGGTGAGCGAGACGGCTCGCTATCTCACCGAGTGTGGGTTGAAGACAATGGTACTGGGACTATCGGGCGGACTGGACTCTACGGTGACGGCTGCCATCTGTCACGAGGTGGTGCACAGGAATCCCGACAAGGGCTTCCGCTTCATTGGCGTGAGCCTGCCATGCTCTACAAACAGCGCCGAGGAGAACAACTCGGCCAGTCTGTCTATGCAGGGATTCTGCGATGAATACTGGGTGGAGAATCTGCAGAAGGAGTATCTGCTCATGAAGGCCACGTGCGAACAGCACTATCCCTCGACCCACATATCGCAGGGCAACATCAAGGCCCGCTTGCGCATGACCTATCTCTACAACATGGCCTCGGTGACGGGCGGACTGGTGATGGACACCGACAATCTGACGGAGCACAACCTGGGCTTCTGGACCATTCATGGCGACGTGGCCGACTACAACCCGATAGGCGGTCTGTGGAAACATGAGGTCTATGAGCTGTGCAAGTATCTCTACACCGAGGTGTTCACCGATGCCGAGAGTGCTGCCCACAAGGCCCTGAGAGCCGGCTACGGCATCACACCCACCGACGGCAACGGCGTGGCGGCTGGCGGCGACATGGCGCAGATAGCACCCGGACACACCTATGAGGAGGTGGACGATATTCTGATGACCTATCTGAACACGAAGGACGATGCTGTTGAGCTGCAGAAAGCAATGGAACGGCTCAATGCGGCCTACGGTGCCGAGACGGTGGAGCGCGTGCTGAAGCGCCATCGCGGTTCGGAGTTTAAGCGCAGGCGCATGCCGCTGGTCATAGAGCGCAGCCTGTACGATTAATCTTTCGCATGTTTTAGGAGTTTAGGAGTTTAGACGATAGATTGGTGGTTACCTTTTGCATAGCAATACTGCAAGCAAGACTAACGTCTAAACTCCTGAATGTTTACTTATTTTTCTGTGTCGATTAAACTTTGTGGCGATTCGTGCGTCATAATCTCAGAAATAGTGTAAAATAGATAATCAATCTTTCGTCTAAAAATGAAACGTTTCCTTACCCTGATGGCCGTACTGTTCGCGGCTGTTCTCTCAGTTTTAGCCCAACGCACCATTACCGGCACCGTGATCGACTCGGATGAGAAGCAAGGCGTGATTCAAGCCACCGTAGCACTGCTCAAGACCGACAGCTCCATGGTGGCCAACGGCGTGACGAATGCTACGGGACAGTTCTCCATGACTGCCCCTGCCGATGGCAAGTTCATTGTGCGCGTGACCTATATAGGATATAAGCCGTTCTACAAGAATGTGACCATTGTGGGGGGAAAGCCGCTTGCAATGGGAACGCTGACCATCACGCCCGACTCGAAAATGCTGAAAGAGGTGGAGGTGGTGAAGAACCTGGCAAAGGTGACAACGAAAGACGACACCATTATATATAATGCAGGCGCGTATCGCACGCCTGAGGGTTCGGTCGTCGAAGAACTGGTGAAGAAACTGCCGGGTGCCGAGGTGTCGGACGACGGAACCATCAAGATCAACGGTAAGGAAGTGAAGAAAATCATGGTGGACGGCAAGGAGTTTATGACGGGCGACACGAAGACGGCCATCAAGAACCTGCCCACCTCGATTGTGGATCGCATCAAGACCTATGACCAGAAGAGCGACTTGAGCCGCATCACGGGCATTGACGATGGTGAAGACCAGACGGTGCTCGACTTCGGACTGAAGCGTGGCATGAACAAGGGCATGTTTGCCAATGTGGACGGAGGACTGGGAACTGAGCGTCGCTACAGCGGACGCGCAATGGCTGCCCTGATGAAGGACGAGTGGCGCGGAATGGCCTTCCTGAGTGCCAACAACGTGAACGATATGGGCTTCGGCGGTGGCGGTGGCGGCGGACGCTTCGGTGGCGGCGGACGCAACGGCCTGCAGGCTTCGAAAATGGGAGCCGTCAACGTGAACTATGAGAAGAAGAACAGACTGAAATGGGACGGCTCGGTGCGGTGGAACCACGGCGACGGCGACGTGTGGTCGCGCAGCTCGTCGGAAAACTTCGTGAGCAAGACGGGCTCGTTTGCCGAGTCGGTGGGGCAGAGCTTCACACGCTCTAACTCGTGGAATGCTCAGATGCGCATAGAATGGACTCCCGACACGCTCTGGAACATCAACTTCCGCCCTACGTGGAGCATGGGCTCGAACGACGGAACTTCGAATAACACTTCGGCTACGTTCAATCAGGACCCCTATCAGTATATGTCATCGACCGATAATATTACGGGCATGGTGTCACAGATGCTGGGCATCGACTCCACTTCGGCTGTCAACCAGCGCGTGAACGGCGGACTCTCCTATAGCGACAGCCATCGGGTAGGGGGCAGCCTGCAAGTGAACCGTAAGATAGGCGGTAGGGGGCGCAACATCACCCTGCGCTTGGGAGCCAACTATAGCGACGGCGCATCGAAGTCGTTCTCGAAGAGCATGGTGAGCCTCTATCAGCTGGCCACGGGCGACTCCACCTATCAGCGCAACCGCTACAACGTCACTCCCCAGAAGAGCTATGACTACAGCGCCCGGCTCACCTACAGCGAGCCCATCTTCAACGCCACGTTCCTGCAGTTCAGCTACAGCTTCCAGTATCGCTACACCAAGAGCGACCGCTCTACTTACGACTTCTGGAGTCAGAAGAGTCTCTATCCCCGGTTCGACATGTCTGACGTGTGGCCTGACTATCGCGAGTGGGACACGGTGTTCAGCCGACTGGGCGGTCACAGCTACGAGGAGTTCCTTGACAAGAGTCTGAGCCGTTTCTCGCAATACCGCAACTATATCCATACGGGCGAAATCATGCTGCGCGTCGTTCGCAAGAAGTTCAACTTCAACGTGGGTGTGCAGGTGGTGCCGCAGTCATCGGAGTTCACTTATTGCTATCTCACTACCGACACCGTCACCAAGCGCACCGTCGTCAACTGGAGCCCCACGGCCAACTTCCGCTGGAAGCTCTCTGATCGCGGCAACATGCGCTTCGAGTATCGCGGCTCAACCAGCCAGCCCTCAATGAGCGACCTGCTCCCCATCACCGACGACAGCAATCCGCTGAACATCACATCGGGTAACCCCGGGCTGAAGCCTTCGTTCACGCAGCGCTTCAACTGGCGCTACAACGACTTCTTCGAGCGCCATCAGCAGTTCATCTTTGCCAACGTGAACTTCTCGACCACACGCAACGCGATAGCCAATATGGTGAAGTATGACCCGAAGACGGGCGGTAGGGAGTCGCGTCCTGAGAACATCAACGGCAACTGGAACGTGGGCGGTAACTTCACGTTTAACACAGCACTCGACACGCTGGCCCGATTCAACCTGAACACCAGCACCGATGCCAACTACGCCAACCGTGTGGGATATATAGACTTGGAACGTAACGGCAACATCAGCACGATGACCACACAGCAAACGACCTTGGGACAGCGACTGGGTGCCAGCTTCCGTAACGACTGGCTGGAAGTGGAAGTCAACGGACGAGTGCAGTACAACTATGCCTACAATGCACTGCAGCCCAACTCCAACCTCTCTACATGGGCATTCAACTATGGCTTCAACACCACCATTCAGGCTCCTTGGGGCATGCAGTTCACCACCTCGCTCAACATGTCGAGCCGTCGCGGATTCAGCGATGCGGCTGCCAATACCAACGAGCTCATCTGGAACGCGCAAATCTCACAGAGCTTCCTGAAGGGACGGCCACTCTCCGTCCGACTGGAGTTCTACGACATTCTGAAGCAGCAGTCGAACTTCTCGCGTGCCATCAGCGCCATGTCGCGCAACGACAACTGGTATAACTCCATCAACAGCTACGTGATGCTGCGCGTGAGCTACCGTCTGAATCTGTTCGGAACGAAGGAGATGCGGCAGGCCATGCGTCGCGGCCCCATGGGTGAAGATGGTGGACGCGGCAATCGCGAGGGCAGAGGCAATCGTGGCGGTAATCGCGGCGGCGGTCGTGGCGGCTTCGGCGGCGGAGGCTTCGGTGGAAGGTTCTAAGCCTCTCGCCTTGGTCAGTTGGCTTGTAGCAGCGCGTCGATGGATTCCTGTTCGCCTACAATCCAGATGATGTCGCCTTCCTGAAACTTACGGTCGGGCTTGAAGGGGGAAAGGTTTTCCTCACCCTCTTCAAGTCCGACAACCATTATACTATAGATCCTGCGTATGCCGCTCTCCTGAAGTGTCTTGCCGATGAAGGGGCTGTCGCTGCCAATGATGAGCTGGCGCAGCTTCATTTCGCGGTGCTCCAGATTGGTGTCTTCAGGCAGAATCTCCTGCTTGATGGCAGCGCCTAACTGGCTCAGCTGATCGTCGCTGCCAATCACCTGTAGGTGGTCATAGGGGTAGATGATGTAGTCGCCGTCAGGAATGTTCAGGCGGAACCCGCCACGCAGAATACTGCTCACATGAACGCCATATTTCTTGCCTAAGTTGAGCTGGCGCAGTGTCTGCCCCATCCATTGTGAGTTGCCCGGAATCTCGAAGTCGGCAATATGAATGTCGCGGTCGAGCAGTTTGCCTTCATAGAGTGGGCGCTTCTTGCCATGCACCTGTGCCTCAATCTCGCGCGAACGCAGATTGTTGACAAACAGGCGTTCGAGCAGAATGCTGTTGCGCTTGGTGCGCTTCGACAAGATCATGAGCAGAACGATGCCGATTCCTACCGTGATCATGATGGCCGACCTGAAGTGGAACAGGTATTTGCAGATGTTGAAAATGAAGATTACGGCAATCATCACGCGCACTAAGAACGTGAAGATGAGCGGCAGATGATTGCGATTGCTCTCTTCCCACAGCGCTTTCCACTCTTCGCTGTGATTCTTCTTCATGATCATAGCTCGCAGGAAAGGGGCTATGAGCAGCACAGTCAGCACACCTGTGAGGATGTTGGCATACAGATAGTTGGCACCCATAGGCAGCAGCTTTTGGAAAAACGGCAGCGCAAAGGTGAACATCAGGGTGATGGCGGCTATGGTGAGAATGCTGTAAATCAGGGTGTTGGCCGCCATCTGCAATAGCAGCTGCTTCCACTTGCTGTTGTTGGAAGAGCCCGACTGACTCATCGACAGGCGGTTGAGTGCCTGAATGAGTCGTGAGGGCAGGTGGTGTTCCAAAACGCTATAGGCTGGCGTGGCAAAACGAATCATGTAGGGCGTGAGGAACGTGGTGATGACCGAGACGGCCACTACGATGGGGTAGAGGAAATCGCTGATCACGCCCAGCGAGAGGCCCAGCGAGGCAATGATGAACGAGAACTCACCAATCTGAGCCATCGAGAAGCCGCAGCGCATGGCCGACTTGAGCGACTCGCCGCCCAGCATGAACGAGAAAGAGCCGAAGATGCTCTGTCCCAGCAGGATGGTCATCACAAGCATGAAGATGGGAAAGGCGTATTTGACCAGAATCTCGGGATCGACCAGCATGCCCACCGACACGAAGAAGATGGCTCCGAAGAGGTTCTTCACCGGCTCCACCAGCTTCTCAATGCGTTCTGCCTCGATGGTCTCGGCCAGAATGCTACCCATGATGAAGGCGCCGAATGCCGACGAGAAGCCTACTTTCGTGGAGAACACGGCCATCGCACAGCAGAGACCCAGCGACACAATGAGCAGTACCTCGGCATTGACCAGCTTGCGCACTGAGCGAAGAAACAGCGGAATGGCAAAGATGCCCACGATGAGCCACAGTACGAGGAAGAAGGCTATTTTCAGAATAGAGCCAAGCATCTGAGAGCCGTCCGGATTGCTGCCGCTGGCTATTGCGCTCAGCATCACCATCATCACGATAGCAAGTATGTCCTCAAGAATCAGTACCGACATTACCAGGCCCGTGAACTGTTGCTGGCGAAGCCCTAAGTCGTCGAAAGCTTTATAGATGATGGTGGTAGAACTCATGGCCAGCATGCCGCCCAGGAAGATGCAATCCATCTTGGTCCATCCGAACAAATGTCCGGCAAGCACGCCCAGCATAGACATGAAGAAGATGATGCTGATGGTCGAGATGATGGGCGAGGCACCCATCTTAAGAATCTTCTTGAACGAAAAGTCGAGACCCAAGGAGAACAGCAGAAACATCACGCCAATGTCAGCCCATAGGTGGATGCTCGACATGTCGGCCACCGATGCCGTATAGGGCATGTGGGGCGACACGAGGAATCCGGCCATGATGTAGCCGAGCACCAGCGGTTGCTTCAGTTTCTTGAAAATAATGGTGACGATGCCTGCCACGACAAGGATGAGTGCCAGGTCTTCAATAAGTGGGGGTAGCTCAGCCATAGCATCAATCGTTGTAGCAGGCAGTCAGTTCGCATATTTTCACCACCACCATCATGGCCTTTTCCATCGACTGGACAGGCACGAACTCGTAAGGGCCGTGGAAGTTGATGCCGCCTGCAAATATATTGGGGCAGGGCAGACCCTTGAACGAGAGCTGGGCTCCGTCGGTGCCGCCTCGGATGGGCTTCACCTTCGGGGCTACGCCAGCTTCCTGCATGGCGTGCAGCACGAGGTCAATCACGTGCATGGCATCGGGCTCTATCTTCTCTTTCATGTTGTAGTACTGGTCGTTCACTTCAGCCGTGACCGTTCCCTCGCCATATTTCTCGTTCATGCGGTCGGCACACTGCTTGACGAAGCGCTTGCGCTCCTCAAACTTGTTGCGGTCGTGGTCGCGAATGATGTAGGTCAGCTTGCCGAATTCCGTACTCGACTGCATGCCTATGAGGTGGTAGAATCCCTGATAGCCCTCAGTCGTCTCAGGCGTCTCGTTGTCGGGCAGCATGGCGGCAAACTCAGCGGCCAGCCGGTTGGCATTCACCATCTTGTCCTTGGCATAGCCCGGGTGAACGCTCACACCTTTTATATATATCCTGGCTGAGGCTGCGTTGAAGTTCTCAAACTCCAGCTCGCCCACGTCGCCGCCGTCCATCGTGTAGGCCCACTGGCAGCCAAACTTCTCCACGTCGAAGTGGTGGGCTCCCATGCCTATCTCTTCGTCGGGATTGAAGGCTACGCGAATCTTACCGTGCTTCACCTCGTCGTGGTCGCGCAGATAGCACATGGCCTGCACAATCTCGGCAATGCCAGCCTTGTCGTCGGCTCCCAGCAGTGTGGTTCCGTCGGTCACAATCAGGTCTTCGCCCACGTGCTGCAACAGCTCGGGAAACTTGCGCGGACTCGACACGATGCCCTCGCTCAGCACGATGTCCTGTCCGTCGTAGTTCTTCACAATGCGCGGCTTGATATTGGCACCCGAGCAGTCGGGCGATGTGTCGTAGTGACTGATAAATCCGATGGTGGGCACATCCTTCTTGATGTTCGACGGCAGCGTGGCATAGATGTAGCCTTTCTCGTCCATCTCCACCTCGGTCAGTCCCTCGTGCTCAAGTTCTTTTTTCAGGTATTCAGCAAAGATCAGTTGCTTAGGGGTACTTGGCACGCTTTCGCTCTCTTCAGCCGACTGCGTGTCGAACTGCGTATAGTTCAGAAATCTCTCGGTAATATTCATAATCCTCTATGTTTTGTTTTTATTCACTCTCTTATATAGGTTTTGCATGCCATTCATATTGAATGACCTTGCAAATGTACGCAAAAAAATCGCTTTCGTTGTCTGTCACCCCAAAAAATTAGGAATTATTTGTGAAAAGGATATAAAAAAAAGAATCACTCAGTCTCTCTCGACACTGAGTGATTCCTTTTGTGGAGTAGGGACGATCGGATTCGAACCGATGACCTCTTCAATGTGACTGAAGCGCTCTAAACCAGCTGAGCTACGCCCCTATCGTTTGAATTGCGGGTGCAAAGGTAAGTAAAATATCTGAACGCAGCAAATTTTTTTGTCATAAAATTCTTAAAAACTCTTGAACGGGAGCGCTAATGGCAGAAAAATAGAAAAATATTCGAATCGATTGTGCTCTTTTTGGAAACAAATTCGTATTTTTGTGCTATTAAAATCAATGTAGGCAAACGAAAACTGAATGTGCCGAAGCACTGAATAATATGGATAAGCTCACTTCACAGCAAAGACACTTCAATATGGCTGCTATCCACTCGAAGGACACGAAGCCCGAGATAATAGTGCGGCGTGGGTTGTGGAAGCGAGGCTTTCGCTATCGGCTGAACCACAAGCGCTTGCCTGGACATCCCGATCTGGTGCTGAGAAAATACAGGACGTGCATCTTTGTGAACGGCTGCTTTTGGCATGGCCATCATGTGGTGGTTGATGTGAAAGGAGAGAAAAATGAAATCAAAAGCTCTGAGTGTTGCAAGATACCTAAGACGAACCGCGACTTTTGGGTGGCCAAGATTTGCAGGAACAAGGAGCGCGATAAGGAAGAGCAGCGCAAGTTGGCAGAGATGGGATGGCACTGCATCACGGTGTGGGAGTGCGATTTGAAGCCATCGAAGCGTGAAGAGACATTGGAGTCGATAGCCTTCACGCTGAACCACATCTGGCTGCAAGACCATCAGGCTCGCCCCATTGCCTATCCGCAGCAGGAAGAAGAAGGCGTGCAGGTGCCAATGGCAGCAGAACCCAGTTCGTTTGTGGAACCATCTGGCCAAGATGCCGGGAGTACTTAGCCTGTTTTTCGGGAGCATTTAGCTCAAATGAGTATAAGCAGCTGCAGCGGATTATATAGTCCGCTATAGCCGATTATATAATCCGCTGCAGCTGCTTATGCTAAAATAGCCTAAATCACCCCGTCGGTTATGGCATTTCCCTCCCTGATGATTAGTTTCTTTTCCCCACGTTTTCATCTGTTATCGGCCTTTCCAGGATTCGCCCTTCTCACTTTGAGGCTATCACAGACGGGAACTTGGTTCCTTTGTAGCATATCTAAGAGCGAAATTACGTCGCAAAGATGCGAATGATTTTCGTTCGTTGACATCAAATTTATTATAAAATCAAATTTTGTTTTTTAAATTAGCATGATTTAACCAAATTAGCCGATTTAAAGTCGATAAAAATAGCCAAATACGACAAAAATTGGCAGATTGTTTTGGTAAAACAGATAACAATTGAAAATAAATCATTACCTTTGTGGAATAAAGCTATAAGTATGGAAGATATAAACCGACTGAAAGTTGTATTGGTAGAGAAAAAGCGTACCTTTTGCAGGTGCAAACAAGGTAAATAAAGAAAATATGGCAACGAAAGTAATAAAAGAAAAGGCAATAGAGGAAGCGCTGTGGGAATCAGCCAACAAACTACGTGGTTCTGTGGAACCATCGGAGTATAAGCACGTAGTGCTAAGTCTGATATTCCTGAAATATGCTCACGACCGCTTTACGGAGCGGCGCAATGAGCTGGTGGCAGAAGGCAAGGAGGCTTTTGCCGACAATCCCGTGTTCTATAATGCCAAGAATGTCTTTTATCTGGAGCCTGAGAGCCGTTGGGATTTCCTGATTGAGAACGCCAAGCAAAACGATATTGCCATCAAAATAGACAAGGCATTGGCGAAAGTGGAGCAGAGCAACCTTACGCTGAAGGGTGCTTTGCCCAGCAACTACTATGCTGGTCTGTCGCTCGACCGAACCAAACTCGCTGCTCTGCTTGATGAAATAAACAAGATTGACACGCTGAAAGACCCGGAGAACGACCTCATCGGTCGTGTCTATGAATATTTCCTTGGTAAGTTTGCCATTGCCGAAGGTAAGGGTAAAGGTGAATACTATACGCCTAAGACCATCGTCAATCTGATTGCCGAGATGATCGAGCCTTATCGTGGAAAGATATATGACCCTTGTTGTGGTTCTGGTGGTATGTTCGTGCAGAGCATGAAGTTCATCGAGGCTCATCACGGTAACAAGCGCGACATCTCGGTCTATGGACAGGAATACACCAATACCACCTATAAACTGGCGAAGATGAACCTCGCCATTCGTGGCATTGCCTGTAACTTAGGTGAGATGGCTGCCGATACGTTCCATAACGATCAGCACAAAGACCTGAAGGCCGACTTTATCATGGCTAATCCGCCATTCAACCAAAAGGCTTGGCGTGCAGAAAACGAACTGAAGGATGACCCTCGATGGGCTGGTTATGACGTACCACCTACAAGTAACGCCAACTATGGTTGGATTCTGAACATCGTCTCAAAACTCTCTGCCAACGGAACGGCAGGATTCCTTCTTGCCAATGGAGCATTGAGTGGCGACGGTACGGAGTTGGAAATCCGTAAGAAATTACTTCAGAATCATTTGGTAGAGGCAATTGTTATCCTTCCACGAAACATGTTCTACTCTACAGACATCAGCGTGACGCTTTGGATTCTCAATAACAACAAGAAGGCTCGCACGGTGGAGCAGAACGGCAAGATGGTTCGCTATCGCAATCGTGAAGACGAAGTGCTGTTCATCGACTTGCGCCAATGGGGAGAGCCCTTTGAGAAGAAATACATCCAGTTCTCTACGGAGCAGATACAGCAGATAGCCGAGAACTTCCATAACTGGCAGCGTGTGGGCTATGAAGATACCTATCACAACGAACCTGAATACTGCTACTCAGCCACCCTCGAAGAGATAGAGAAGAAAGGCTGGAGCCTTGTACCCAGCAAATACATCGAGTTTCGCAACCGCGATGAGCAGATTGACTTCGACACTAAGATGAAGCAACTGCAAGCAGAAATGCGCGACCTCTTGCAACAGGAGGAAGAGAGCAGACAGCAGTTGAAAGAACTGTTTAATTCATTAGGCTATGGACTCGAATAATCAGATCATCATATATCAGACAGAGGACGGGCAGACACAGGTGGATGTCCGTTTGGAGAATGAGACTGTGTGGCTGACACAGGCTCAGATGGTCGAGCTTTTTCAAACGACCAAACAAAATGTAAGTTTGCATGTCGGTAATGTCTTTAAGGAGGGTGAACTGGAACAAAAGTCAACTGTCAAGGAATACTTGACTGTTCAAAAAGAAGGAGAAAGAAAAGTCTCGCGTAAGGTTAAATACTACAACCTCGACGTCATCATCTCCGTTGGCTATCGTGTAAAAAGCAAACGTGGTACTGCTTTTCGTATCTGGGCGAACAATGTCTTAAAACAGTATCTTATCAAGGGTTATGCCGTCAATGAGCGTATGCGAAAGGAGCAGATTGGAGAGCTGCGCCAACTGGTGGGTATGCTTGGGCGCACCATTCAGAACCAACCGCTACTGTCTAATGACGAGACCAATGCCCTGTTTGAGGTGGTGACAGACTATACTTACGCCCTCGATACCCTCGACAACTACGACTACGAGCGACTTACAATCAATAAGACCACCAAAGAAGAACCATTCCATGCTACCTATGAGAATGCGATGGAGGCTATCAATGGGCTGCGTGAGAAATTCGGTGGTTCTGTTCTCTTTGGCAACGAGAAAGATGACTCCTTCAAAAGCAGTATCGGACAGATATACCAGACCTTTGGAGGTGAGGAACTCTATCCCAGTGTGGAGGAGAAAGCCGCCATGTTGCTCTATCTTGTCACGAAGAACCACTCGTTCAGCGACGGCAACAAGCGCATAGCCGCCACGTTGTTCCTTTGGTTCCTTAATGGCAACAATATCCTCTATCATCCTGACGGCAGCAAGCGCATCGCTGACAGCACCCTCGTTGCCCTCACGCTGATGATTGCCGAGAGCCGAACGGAAGAAAAAGATGTCATGGTGAAGGTTGTTGTCAATCTGATAAACAAAAACAACGATGAGTAAAGCGGAAAACAAACGATTAGGCGACTATATCAGAGAGGTGAATGTCCGTAATCGGGATTTGAAGGTTACGAACTTGCTGGGTGTGAGCATTTCGAAGGAATTCATGCCCTCGATTGCTAATACCATTGGCACAGATATGTCCACCTATAAGATTGTGGAACGAGGGCAGTTTGCTTACGGTCCTGTCACATCACGCAACGGCGATAAGGTATCTATTGCTTTACTCGATGGATACGATGATGCTATCATTTCTCAGGCTTATACTGTGTTTGAGGTTATTGACCACGAACAACTATTGCCAGAATATTTGATGATGTGGTTTCGTCGTCCAGAGTTTGACCGCTATGCCCGTTTTCATTCTCATGGAAGTGCTCGTGAGATATTCGATTGGGACGAACTTTGTGATGTCATGCTCCCCATCCCCTCCATCACTTGTCAGCGTGAAATCGTGTCAGAATACGAAACGCTGACCAACCGCATCCGTCTCAACAATCAAATGATTCAGCACCTCGAAGCCACTGCCCAAGCCCTCTACCGCAAAACCTTCGTCGATAACATCGACAAAGAAAACCTCCCCGAAGGCTGGAGCATGGGAACGCTGGGAGATATTTGCAAATGCATTTCTGGTTATCCATTCGATGGCGAATCATATTCTGAGAAAATAGGAATTATAGCTTTACGAGGCGAGAATGTAACAGAACAATCGCTTCGTTGGAACATGGTCAAAAGATATAATGGAGATATAACCGAGCGCATAAATAAGTATTTTTTAAATGCATGGGATATTGTGATTGGCATGGATGGCTCGAAAGTTGGAAAGAATTGGTCTTTTGTATTTAAGAACAATTTACCATTACTTTTGGCACAACGAGTTGCATGTTTGCGAACCGGAGCAATAGAAAAGCAGGTGTTTATTTATTTGACTCTGAGAATGGAACAATTTGCAGAGTATGTAAATCGTGTAAATACAGGATCAACAATTCTGCATATCAGTACATCACAAATCGAAGAGTTTCCGATACCGATACCAACGAACATGCAATTTGAAAAGATTAGAAAAGAATGGGTACCTCTGTATAAACAAATTTGTTTAAATAAACAAGAAAACGAGAAACTAACCGAATTACAGTCTTTGCTTTTGGCGAAGATGGGGCAATAATAAAAGAATGATTATGGCTTTTTCATTTGATCTTGATAATAAAGGGTATATAAAGAAACGCGAGTCTTATAACTTGGAATATAAGCAAAATTTCCAGTTGGGAGATAATCTCGTTAAATATTGCAAGACTCTTGTTGGTATGGCTAATAATAAAGGTGGTGAAATAGTCTTTGGCATAAAGAACTCACCACATGAGCTGTTTGAGCAACAGGGCTACAGCTACGTGAATGGCGAGACGATACACAGGGAACAGAGAACAAGTATTGGCAATATGTTTAAAGAACAAAACAATTGATAAGATGGATAAATTAGGCAAGATGATAAGAATTACCGATTTAAGGTCGGTATGGCCTCATGAGGCGAATGACTTCACGAGGTGGTTAGCGCAAGAAGAGAATCTTACGCTGCTGGGGGATGCGATAGATATTGAGTTGGAACTTGAAGAAAGAGAATCATCTGTTGGTAGTTTCAATGTGGATATCTTTGCAAAAGAAGTGGGCACTAATCGTCGCGTTATTATCGAGAATCAGTTGGAAGATACCAACCACGATCATCTTGGTAAACTGATTACATACGCATCAGGTAAAGGTGCTGAAGTGATTGTCTGGGTGGTGAAGCGAGCACGTGACGAACATCGTCAAGCAATAGAATGGCTGAACCAGCATACAGATAGTAACATCGGCTTTTTCTTGTTGGAAATAGAGTTGTGGCAGATTGGTGATTCGGAGAAAGCACCACGTTTCAACATCGTAGAAAAGCCTAATGATTGGACAAAGACAATGAAGTCTATTGAAGGACTATCCAATACCGATTTGCTGAAACTTGAATTTTGGACAGGTTTTAATGATGCGATGAGCAATAACAATGAGTTTACTCGCAATTTCCATGCTCGAAAGGCGTCTCCTCAGCATTGGTATGATTTGAGCATCGGTAGCTCTGCCTATCATGTAGGACTTACCATCAATACCCAAAAGCAGAATATCGGTACGGAGATTTACATCAATGACGACAAAGAATTGTTTGAGCGATTCAAAATGCATAACGATGAAATCTCTACAATGCTGAATAGTGAGGTGGAATGGCGAGAGGCAAAGAAAGCATGTCGCATTTTCATCACAACCAATATCAATCCCAAGAAACGGGAATGTTGGCCAAAAGCCTATAATTGGTTCTTGGAAAAGGCTATCATCTATAAAGAAATTGCATCGAAGTATGGCGAGTAGCACGTAATAAAAACGATAAATCACTACTTCTATTATGAAAAATTGCAAATTTTGCACAGATTTTAGAGATAGAATGTTGGTTTGTCGGAATTTATCAGTATATTTGCAACAGAATAAAAATGCATAGATATGATACAGGAATTGAAAATTAAAAATGTGCTCTCGTTTAAGAATGAAGTGACATTCAGTTTTGTTGCCTCAAGCGACCAGTTTGCGGAAGATAGTCAGGTGGTAAAGATTAACGATAGTACGCGATTGCTTCGCTTTGGTGTGCTATATGGATATAATGCATCAGGAAAGTCAAATTTGCTCTATGCTTTTGACTTCCTTCCCCGCTTTTGGAGTTATAAGCCCGAAGGTATGGATGAGCCAACTGGGGTCGTTCCGTTCAAACTTGACGCTGTTTCGCCAAATGAACCGTCCTACTTCGAACTGATATTCTTTGTCGGTAATGTGAAGTATTGGTATCAGTTGGAGTTGGATAGGAATCAAGTCTATTTGGAAAAACTCTCGTATTATAAGAGTGCTCAGCCCACTATGCTGTTTGAGAGGAAACTGGTGAACGGACATTCGGAGGTGGAGATTAACCCGAAAGGTGATAAAATCAGCGCTTCAGCCAAAGAGTTGATCAATGGATATTGCCTAAAGAATCTTTCTTTTTTTGTGGCTCGTAATCAAGTGAATGCAAGTCTGCCTCTGATTGATGCTGCCAAAAACTGGATGAAGGAGCAGGCAATGCCAGCCGTATTCCCATCGACCTATCTTACAGATTATGCACAGCGGAAAACTGCAGAGAATAAAGGCCTGACCCAGTATCTTGTGAACTTCCTGCATGAGGCAGATTTCAACATCACAAATATATCGTCGGATATTGTAAATAGGCAGATCTCTGACGAAGAAGTGAAGTTCCGAATCTCAGATGAGAGTATTCCTAAGGACGAAAGGGAACGAATCAAAAAAGAGAAAACGATTTCACTCCTTCATACCAGTTTTGAGCATACCGTTGAAAATGAAAACGGACAAGAGGCATACCAGATGAATAGGGGAGATGAGTCAACAGGAACTCTGCGTACTTTCGGTATAGAAACAGTATTGTATGAGTCACTTGAGAAAAACGCTTTTTTGCCAATAGATGAGATAGAGACTTCGCAGCATCCCAATTTGTTTGAAAAGATGCTATTTGAATATTTGAAGACTCATTCAAGGTCTCAACTTCTTGTCACTACACATAATGATGGTTTGCTAGATTTGGTGGATGACCTCATTAGAAAAGATTCCGTGTGGTTTACTGAAAAGGATAAGGCAGGTGTGACCGATTTGTATAAATTGACTGATTTTAGAGGTGTAAATCGCTTGTCGTCAATCAGAGAGGCTTATCGTAACAAACGTTTTGGGGCTACAATGAAATAAAGTGATGGAAGAAAAAGAATTAGCAGAGGTCGTTGAGCAGAAGCAATATTTTGAGGCTGTACCTGCTCCCTCTACAGAAGAAGATGAGGGAACAAGGGACATGGGACCGCTGTACCCATTCCTTATCAGTGGCGGAACCAATACCGAGCGCTATTACTTTACACATATAAATGACACAACAGGATATAAGTTCAATATCTTTCCAAAATATTTTGGAAATGAGGCCAGTTATACGGAGATATTCCCTGAAAGGATAAAGGACATCATTAAAAATAATGCTGGAGCAAAAATCTTTTGTGTGTTTGATTTAGATACTGTCTTTTGTAATGAGACTAATCAAAAAAAACACCAAACTTTTGAAGATAATCTCAGGCGAGAAATTGGTGAAGGGAGTGTCGTGTTATGCCCAAGTATGCCAAGCATTGAATACTGGTTCTTACTCCATTTTGAAAATTACACAGAACTAATTAAAAGTTGTGGAACAAAATTGCAGAAGTTACTATCGCCCCACATGTTGCCATATTTCCTTGGTACAAACAAAAAGTTACTGAACCTACTAAAAGACAAGAAATATGTAGAAAGTCCTGATTGGGTAATTGAATTATGCAATGACGGAAAGTTGGAATTAGCCATTGAACGGGCAGAAAACAACATTAATGCGGCTGTAGTTGCTGATGAATTAAAGAACCAGTCTTATTCATACGTTTATAAAGCATTTAAAGAGAGATAATGCCCATGTCACACTTTAACGAACATACGCTGGAGATGGCCATCATGGAGCTGTTTGAACAACAGGGCTACAGCTACGTGAATGGCGAGACGATACACAAGGAGCAGACGGAGGTGCTGCTGCGTGATGACTTGCGGATGTATCTGATGGACAGATATGCCGAGGAAGGCATTACGCCCTTGGAGGTGGAGCGAGTCATGGCGAAACTGACGGCAGACAATGGTGCTCCGCTATACGAGCAGAACGCACAGACGTATCGGCTGATGACGGAGGGCTTCGCCATCAAGCGTGAGGATGCCTCGCTGCCAGACTTGTTCGTTGAAGTGATAGACTTTAAGGATATTGACCGCAATATCTTCAAAATTGTCAACCAACTGGAGATAAAGGGATTGGAACGACGTATTCCAGATGGCATCGTCTATGTGAACGGTCTGCCTGTAGTGGTGCTGGAGTTCAAGAGTGCCGTAAAGGAAGACACCACCATCATGAATGCCTATACGCAGTTGACGGTGCGCTATCGTAGGGATATTCCTGAGTTGTTCCGTTATAATGCCTTCGTGGTCATCAGCGATGGCGTGAACAATAAATATGGCACGCTATTCACGCCTTACGAGTTCTTCTATGCCTGGCGCAAGGTGGAACGGACGGATAAAGCAAACGATGGCATTGACTCCCTACATACCATGATGGCAGGATTGTTCCGTAAGGAGAGACTGCTGAGCGTGATGAAAGACTTCGTGTTCTTCCCTGACACCTCGAAGAGTGAAAGAAAGATAGTGTGTCGCTATCCACAGTTCTTCGCCACACACAGGCTTTACGAAAACATCCTGGAGCACTCGCACATCAACTTGCATGGCGACGGAAAGGGAGGAACATACTTTGGTGCTACAGGCTGTGGAAAGAGCCTCACGATGCTATTCCTGACACGTATGCTGATGCGCAGCCGACATCTGGCAAGTCCTACCATCGTATTGATAACAGACCGTACAGACCTGGACGACCAGCTGTCGGCACAATTCGTTAATGCCAAGCAGTATATTGGCGATGAGACGGTGGTTAATGTAGAAACACGCGAAGAGTTAGGCAAAAAGTTGAGAGGAAGAAAGAGTGGTGGCGTGCTCCTTACTACCATTCAGAAGTTCAGCGAGGACATCAATCTGCTGTCTGACCGCGCCAACATCATCTGCATCTCCGACGAAGCCCACCGTTCGCAGACGAATGTGGAACAGAATGTGACCATTACTGATAAAGGCGTAAAGCGCAGCTATGGCTTTGCCAAGTATCTGCACGACTCACTGCCCAATGCTACCTACGTTGGCTTCACAGGAACGCCTATTGATGCAACGATAGATGTGTTTGGCGATGTAGTGGATAGTTACACCATGACAGAATCGGTGGCTGACGGCATCACTCGTCGCATCGTTTATGAAGGAAGAGCCGCCAAGGTATTTGCCGACCACAAACAACTGGAGGCGATAGAGGCATACTATAAGCAATGTGAAGAACAGGGAGCCAACGAATACCAGATAGAGGAAAGTAAGAAGGCTGTGACGCAGATGAACAAGATTCTGGGTGACCCGAACCGTCTGGCGGTGGTGGCAAAGGATTTCATAGAGCACTACGAAAAGCGAATAGAGGAAGGGAGTACCGTTTGCGGTAAGGCAATGTTCGTATGCTCCAGTCGAGAGATAGCCTACGACCTGTATAAACAGATTGTTGCCTTACGCCCCGAATGGGAAGAGAAGATTGGTTCAGAAGACCAGACGCCAGTAGAGCGCATCCGATTGGTGATGACTCGTGAGAAGGATGATGATCCTAAGCTTCGCGAACTGATTGGTTCGGACGAAGACAGAAAAGCTCTTGATGTGTTGTTTAAAAACCCTGACTCTAACTTCAAGATTGCTATCGTCGTGTCTATGTGGATAACAGGCTTTGATGTGCCTTGTCTCGACACGATGTATATAGACAAGCCTTTACAGAAACACACGTTGGTACAGACCATTTCGAGGGTGAACCGTGTGTATGAAGGTAAGGATAAAGGACTGGTGGTTGACTACATCGGTATCAAGAGCAACATGAACAATGCGCTGAAACAGTATGCCGGTGGTGGTGATATGGGTGATAACGTGGAAACCATCGAACAGAGTGTAACGATGGTGAAAGACGAGTTGGATATCCTGCGCCGAATGTTCCATACTTTCGATTATAGCAAGTTCTCAACGGGTACACCATTGGAACAATTGGAATGCTTGAAACATGCGGCAGAATTCGTGCAGGTTACGGAGAAAACGCAAAACCTGTTTATGGGGCATGCCAAGAAACTGAAATCAGCCTTCAATCTCTGTTCCAACCATGAGGCAATTAGCGATAAGGATCGGGAGGACATTCATTTCTTTACGGGAGTGAGGTCTATCATCTACAAACTGACCAAAGGTGATGCTCCCGATGCCTCGCAGATGAATCGCAAGGTGAGCCAGATGATAGCAGAAGCCTTGAAGTCGGACGGAGTGGAGGAGGTGGCTCAGGTGAATGCGAACACAAAGGACCTGGACTTGCTGAGTGAAGACTATATGACGAGGCTGGAGAAGCTGAAGTTGCCTAATACGAAGGTGAAACTGATGGAGAAGCTGCTTCGGACAGTTATTACCGACTTCAAGAAAGTCAATAAGATGAAGGGCGTGGATTTCACAAAGCGCCTGAATGCGTTGGTGCAGCGATATAATGACCGTAGCGACAATGCCGTGTTTGCCGAAGAGGTGCTCAATGAGGTTGCCAAGCAGATGGCAGAACTGCTGAAGGAGGTGAACAAAGAGAAGAAATCGTTCAAGGACTTAGGCATTACCTACGAGGAAAAGGCTTTCTATGATATTCTGAAAGAAATAGCTCATAAGTTCGGTTTTGAATACCCAGAAGACAAACTGCTGACGCTGGCCGCTGCCGTAAAGAAGATGGTGGATGACAAGTCGAAATATACCGACTGGGCCAATCGTTCAGACATCAAGGCTGAGTTGCAAATGGACTTGATTCTGATATTGGCAGAACATGGTTATCCTCCTGTACCGCAGGATGAGGTGTTCAAAGAAATCTTCGAGCAGGCTGAAAATTTCAAGAAATATGATCAGGAAGATGATATAAAGGAAGATGCGCCGATTAAGTTTTACAAATTAGAGAATGTTGAGGATGACCGTGATGTACGCAATCTCATCTTCAATCGTCTGCACATGGATGTTTCTATTAGCGATGGTGAATTGCAACGCGAGGTTATCGAACTCTATGGTGAACGTTATCCAGATATGTTACTAAATGACTGGCGTCATATCATTAAGGCATACACTCCGATGGTCAGAGAGGCTGTTCTATCAAAGGCTAAAGAAGTGTCGATACAATCTGAACAGTTAAATATGGCTGCCGAATCTCTCGGGTGACACTAGGGACAGGTACTCTGTCACGCATCTGAGCATCAGACAATTGAACAAGGAATATAATCGTTATAAATGATATGGCAAACGAAATAGAGAAAAGGAATGAGGCTTTCCTGATTTATCAGGATGAAAACGGAATTGCTCGAGTCAATGTAAGATTCGAGGGCGAAGATGTGTGGCTGACCGTAGAGCAAATTATGGAACTGTTTGATGCTTCGCAACAAGACGTAAGCTACCGCATTAAGCAGATTTATGCCGATGGTGAACAAGATGCGGAACGAACTCACAAAAAATTTTTGTTAGTTCGCCAGGAAGGTAACAGGAGTGTGCGGAGAAACATGAGCCACTACAACCTGGACATGATTATCGCTGTGGGCTATCGTGTGAAGTCACAGGTGGCTACACTGACATCTTCATTACAAGCATCGACTATGATCCCAACGCCAATCTCACTCGGAAGTTTTTTGCTACTGTTCAGAACAAACTGCACTATGCTGCCCATCAGCATACGGCGGCAGAGGTCGTCTATGAGCGTGTGGATGCAGAGAAGCCGATGGTGGGCATGACTAATTTCAGGGGGAACTATATCACCAAGGAGGATGTGCAGATTGCGAAGAACTATCTTACGGAAGAAGAACTGACGTATTTGAATCTGTTGGTATCACAGTATTTGGACTTTGCCGAAATTCAGGCTTTGCAGCAGATTCCTATGAGGATGGTGGAGTGGATTGAAAAACTTGACGATCTGATGAAACTCTCTGGTAGACAGTTGTTGGTGGGCAAGGGAACTATCAGTCATGAAGAGGCGAAAAAGAAGGCAATCGCAGAGTTTGAAAAGTATCGTAAGATAGAGATGCTACAGTATGAAAGTGACTACGACAGAGCCATCAGGGAACTGATACAGAAAGAGAATAGCCTACCAAAGAATGAGGGATGTTAAGAAATCAATAAAACTAGAAAAAATAATAATAGCATGACAAGCAATATATCGCCCCAAAGGAACAACATAAAAAAATAAGTAAATTCAGCTGTGGATGCATAATAAGTATTCTATTTGTAATTATAGAGGTGGAAATTCTAAGGCTCGAAATCCGAAGATACAGAATATGCTCCGCATGATTGGCTTCGGTGAGAATGTCGGTTCCGGATTCCCCAAGATTATAGCAGCATGGAAGGAAACGAACTGGGGTGAGCCGCAACTGTTGAACAAACTGGATGTTGACGAGGTGGAATTAGTACTACCTGTGCCTTCAACTAAAGCTACATCTGATACTGCACCTGCAAATGCAACTGCAAATGCAACTGTAAATGCAACTGTAAATGCAACTGTAAAACTCAATAAGACCCAAAAGAAAATTCTGTCTCTTCTCTACGAAAACAAAAATGCCACTTACGATGAGATTGCAAAGCAATTGGATATTGAGAGGACGACAGTCTGGAGAAATATAGACGCAATGAAGAAAAAAGCAGTTCTTCGTCGTGTTGGAGAGGATAAGAATGGGCATTGGGAAGTGCTAATAGCCATTGATAATGTTGTTTAGGGGGCTTATTCAGTGGTGCAAATGTGGTGCAGTTAAGACAAAAGAAAAAGAGCAAATAATTGGTATTCAATTGCTTGCTCTTTTCTTAAAGTGATCCCGTTGGGATTCAAACCCAAGACCTTCAGAACCGGAATCTGACGCTCTATTCAGCTAAGCTACGGGACCCGAATTGCGGATGCAAAAGTACAAAGAAAATGCGAACAGTGCAAATTTATCTGTGACTAATTTGGCTCAATAATGCGGAATGAGAAGAAATATTGGTTAAAAACGCTTAATAATTAGTGACAAATGAAACGCTGTCGATAAAAAGTTTGTAATTTTGCAATTCCAAAAACGACATAGAAGCGTGAAAATTAAGGAAGTTTTGTGCGCCCTTGAACAATTCGCGCCCCTGCCGCTGCAAGAGAGTTGGGATAATGCTGGCTTGCAGATTGGATTGACAGAGGCGGAGGTTTCAGGGGCATTATTGTGTTTGGACGTGACGGAAAAGGTCATTGATGAGGCCGAACGGAAAGGTTGCAACCTCGTAGTGAGTCATCATCCGTTGCTGTTTCGTGGACTGAAACAGATTAGTGATGCTACCGATGTGCAGCGCACAGTGTGGAAGGCTGTTCAGAAAGGTATCTGTGTCGTGTCAATGCATACCAATCTGGATAATGCCCGCGATGGTGTGAACTTCAAAATAGCTGAGCGACTGCAGCTTCACGATGTTGATTTCTTTGCGAAGAAGATGGTTGACGGCATGGAGTGTGGCAGTGGCGTGATGGGCGAACTGACTGAGCCGATGGCTGCTGACGACTTCGTGCTGCATGTGAAGCGACAGATGGAGGCCGAGAGCGCGATGTGCAACGAGCTGTTGCGCAGACCTATCAAGAAGGTGGCCATCTGTGGAGGCGCAGGCGACTTCCTGCTCGACGAGGCCGTGAAGGCCGGAGCCGATGCTTTCCTGACGGGAGAGATGCACTACCATCAGTATTTTGGCTATGAGCAGAAGATTCAGATTTGCGTGATAGGCCACTATGAGAGCGAGCATTTCACTACGGAGATTTTCCGTGACATTATTCAGAAGGCTTGCCCCGAGGTGAGGACAGAGCTGACAGAAACGAATACAAATCCGATTATTTATTTATAGAATTATGGCAAAGAAAGATCCTACAGACCTCTCAGTAGAGGAGAAGCTGAAGACTTTGTTCCAGCTTCAGACGGCCTTGTCGGCCATTGATGAGAAGAAGGCGCTCAGAGGTGAGCTGCCTCTTGAAGTAGAAGACCTCGACGCTGAAATCGAGGGACTCACCACTCGTATTGATCGCATCAAGGCTGAGATTGGCGAGTTCGACCGCGCTATCTCGCAGAAGAAAGGCGAGATTATTGAGGCTCAGAACAGCGTGGAGCGTTACAAGAATCAGATTAATGAAGTGAAGAACAACCGCGAGTACGACACGCTGAGCAAGGAGATTGAGTTCCAGGAACTGGAGATAGAGCTGTGCAACAAGAAAATTAATGAGGCCCAGAAGCGCATTGCTGAGCGCAGCGAAGACTTGAGTGGTGCCGAGACCCTGTTGCAGGAGAAGCAGGCTGACCTGGAGCAGAAGCGCAGTGAGCTCGACGAGATTATGGAGGAGACTCGTGCCGAGGAGGAGAAACTGAAGGAGAAGTCGAAGGAGCTGGAGGCAAAGATTGAGCCTCGTCTGCTCACGGCCTTCAAGCGCATCCGCAAGAATGCCCGCAATGGTCTGGGCATTGTGTATGTGCAGCGTGATGCCTGCGGCGGTTGCTTCAATAAGATTCCGCCCCAGCGTCAGCTCGACATTAAGATGCATAAGAAGGTGATTGTTTGTGAGTATTGCGGACGCATCCTGATTGATCCCGAACTGGCCGGTGTGAAGGTAGAGAAGGCTGTCGTTGCTACCGACGAGAAAAAGACGCGCAAGCGTACAGCAACGGTGCGTAAGACATCGAGCTCGAAGAAGACGACCGATGCCAACGATATGGAATAAGCCTTAGCGCAAAGCAAAATGAAAAAGAAATCCTGCAAAGATGCCCTAACATGAAAACGGGCAACTTTGCAGGATTGCTTTTTTATAGCTGGTCGTAGTCGGGTATCTCTCTCAGGAACTCATATTGCTGCTGTTCCTTGTTCAGACGGCAGCAATAGTGTTGCAAGCCGTTGGAGACAATGAGATATTCGACACGAAGAATCATGTTGTAGGCAGTGATTTGATTGAACACTCGCTGCGTGATTTCTATCTCTGGCGCTTTATACTCGATAATCATTCGGGGCTGGAGCGCATTGTTGTATAACACAGAATCGCAGCGCATGCGCTTCTCACCAATCCGAAGCTCAATCTCGTTTCCCAACAGTCCCTTGGGGTAGTGCTTGTGCTCCATAAGGAAATGTACGAAATGCTGGCGCACCCATTCTTCGGGGGTGAGTGCCACATAGCGGCGACGCAGCACATCGAAGATTTGCCGATGTCCGTTCGTCTCTTTGATTCGAGCCTCGTAGGGCGGAAGGTTCAGCTGTGTCATGCAGTAAGATTTTAGTGCGTTTTGATTGAAAACAGCACAAAAATACGAATTTTGTTTAACATCTGTTTCCTTCTGAGCTTAAAAAGAATGATTTTTTCTTCTTTGAAGGATAAAATCGCTAATTTTGCACCTCATATCTATTCTTAAATGACAGAATTGTGATGACATTAGCTCTTGTATTGGCTTATTTCTGCGTGCTTTTCGCCATCAGTCGGCTGACGGCCCGGCGAGCAACGAATGATACATTCTTTCGTGGAGAGCGGCGTTCTCCGTGGTGGTTGGTGGCTTTCGGCATGGTGGGCGCCAGCATATCGGGCGTGACGTTTGTGAGTGTGCCGGGCATGGTGCTCACCAGCAATATGGCCTATCTGCAACTGTGCATAGGCTTCATCTTCGGCTATCTGGCCGTAGCCTTCGTGCTGCTGCCAGTCTATTACAAGTTGAACCTCACGTCTGTTTACAGCTATCTGGGACAGCGGCTGGGGCATCGCAGCTATAAGACGGGCGCATGGTTCTTCTTGCTATCGAAGATGTGCGGCGCAGCCCTGAAGTTCTATGTGGTGTGCATGATTCTGGGAGCCTCGACGGGTTCGGGAGGCGACTGGGGAGGACTACGCTTTGTGCTGGTCACTGTGGTGATGGTGATGCTCATCTGGCTCTATACCCGACAGGGCGGCATCCGCACGCTGGTGTTCACCGATACGTTTCAGACACTATGCCTCTTCACGGCTCTGGGGCTGATCATATATGAAGTGATGGGGCAGATGGATTTCTCGCTGTCCGAGGCAGTAAGGGCGGTGGCAGCCGATGAGCGTAGCCGTGTGTTCGTGATGGACGACTGGGCTTCGCCCTGGAACTTCTGGAAGCAACTGCTCAGCGGACTGTTTATCGTAGTGGTGATGACAGGACTCGATCAGGACATGATGCAGAAGAACCTCACCTGCAAGTCGCTGCGCGATGCACAGAAAGACATGTGTACGTATGGGCTGGCCTTCCTGCCGGCCAATTTCCTGTTTCTGGCTTTAGGCGTGTTGCTGGCTCAGTATTTTGAGGCTCAGGGGATAGCATTGCCTGCTAAGGGCGACGAGCTGTTGCCGATGTTCGTCCAGGGTGATGAGGCGGCTCTGGCGGGCGGTAGCAGTTTTTTCACTCTTCACTCCTCACTCTTCACTTTGTTTTTGATAGGCATACTGGCTGCTTCGTTCTCCAGTGCCGACTCGGCCTTGACTTCGCTCACTACGAGCTACTGTGTCGATATCTGTCAACGGGAGAACGACGAGCGGTTGCGCCGCAGAGTGCATGTGGTGATGTGTGTGTGCTTTGCCGGATTCATCCTGCTGTTCAATGCGGTGAACTCGAAAAGCCTGATTGATGCCATCTACACCATCGTGAGCTACACTTACGGCCCTTTGTTAGGACTCTTTGTCTTCGGACTGTTTACCAAGCGTGAGGTGCGCGACCGTTTCGTTCCCTATGTCTGTGTGGCTTCGCCTCTGCTGTGCTATGCTATTGACACTATAGCAAAGCAGCAGTTCGGCTATCACTTCGGCTACGAACTGCTGCTGTTAAACGGATTACTTACATTTTTGGGATTGCTCTTGTTAAGAAGAGATTAATGCTATAGATGTTTTTTCAGTGGGATGATGCATGCTTACTGCATGTCGTAAACCACTTGCATGAGCTGTTTGCCCAGTTCGTCGGCCTCCTGCATGGTCTGCGCCTCGCTATAGACGCGGATGATGGGCTCGGTGTTCGACTTGCGCAGGTGAACCCACTTCGTGGGGAAGTCGATCTTCACGCCGTCTATGTCGTTGACCACTGCGTCCTTGTTGGCTGCAAACATTTCCTTCACTTTCACGAGAATGGCATCGACATCGGTCTCGGGGGTGAGGTCGATGCGGTTCTTCGCAATCTGATAGTCAGGGAAAGTCCTGCGCAGCTCGCTGGCCTTCATGCCTTTCTGAGCTAATGAGGAAAGGAACAGTCCTATGCCTACGAGGGCGTCGCGACCGTAGTGGCTCTCGGGATAGATGACACCGCCGTTGCCTTCGCCGCCTATGACAGCTCCCACTTCCTTCATCTTCGTGGTCACGTTCACTTCGCCCACGGCAGCAGCAGTATATTTGCCGCCATGCTTCTCGGTGACATCCCTTAACGCACGTGTTGATGAAAGGTTGCTCACGGTGTTGCCTTTGTCGTGAGAAAGAATATAGTCGGCTACGCTGACGAGCGTGTATTCCTCGCCGAACATCTTTCCGTCCTCGCAGATGAAGGCCAGACGGTCAACGTCCGGATCGACCACGATGCCGAGATCGAAGCCTCCCTGGCGCATCTTGTCCATGATGCCCTGCAGGTTCTTCTCCAACGGCTCGGGATTGTGGGCAAACTGGCCGCTGCACTCACCGTTGAGAATCTCGAAGTCAACGCCCAGTGCCTTGAACAACTCGGGCAGGATGATGCCGCCCACACTGTTGATGGTGTCGGCACAGACGCGGAACTTGCGCTGGCGAATAGCCTCTGTATCAACCAGTCGCAGGTCGAGCACCGACTGCACGTGGCGCTGGTTCATGGTGTCGTCCTTAATCACGCGGCCCAGCTTCTCTACGGGAGCATAGTTGAAGTCCTCAGCTTCGGCGATGCGCAGCACTTCGGCTCCGTCGGCAGCTGTGAGGAACTCGCCCTCGCGGTTGAGCAGTTTCAGTGCGTTCCACTGTGTGGGATTGTGGCTGGCGGTGATGATGATGCCGCCGTCGGCCTCGTGCCAGCGCACGGCCAGTTCGGTGGTAGGTGTGGTAGCCAGACCTATGTCGATCACTTCATAGCCCATGCCTACGAGCGTGCCGCACACCACGTCGCGCACCATAGGTCCTGAGATGCGCCCGTCGCGTCCCACCACAATGCGTTTACCGCCAATGAAAGTGGCGTATGCAGTAGTAAACTTAACGATGTCTAATGGATTGAGTGTGTTGCCCGTGCGTCCGCCGATTGTTCCACGGATGCCTGAAATCGATTTGATAAGTGTCATAATATTGGTGAACGTTGAAAATTAATTTCGTAGTAGAATGGAATCACATTGCCCGACGAAACCGTGTGGCCTTGGGTGTGGGGTACGATGAGACACACCTTCGACACGTCTTGGGTGTCTGTGGCCTCGCCCACATTGATGTAGGTGAGCGGTACGAGCCAGCCGGCGGGAACCGATGCACCATAGAAGGAGAACATGCCTCCATAGGTGAATGTGGCCGTGATGGTGGTGCCGTTCTTGCTCACGCTCATGATGTCGGGATCGTAAGGCGAGAACAGGTTGGTCATGATTTTTGCCGTATCGGAGAGGTTCACCTCCTTGAAGCGGATGTATAGGCGGCTGTTCTCCTTGTCTTGCAATGGTGTGCCGGCCCCTTTGTTGGAAATGTGCATATAGACGCCCGTGTTGTTCATATAGACAAACTGGTTGCCCGGCGTAGTGCAGCCTTGCGCGTTGAAGGTGGCTTCGTCAATGACCTGAATGCTTCTTGCACTAATGAAGTTCTCTATGTATTCACGCTCTTTCTTTTTCTGGTCAGCATAAGTTTCATATTTGTTGCAGGAAAAGAATGACAGCATGCAGATGAATGCTATGAAAAAGGGGATGACTCTTCTCATTGTCTTTTTGTTCTCTTTTTGAAATATTGCGACAAAATTACGAAATTAATCTGAAAGGCCGATGTCTTTTGCTTTCAGATTTATTGTATTTATCTGTTTTTTACTATTTTTGGGCTATTTCAGCAAGTGGCTGAAGGCGTGGATGGCTTGCTCTGCTATCTGCGTAGCCTCCTTGATGGAGCAGTTGAGCCGTCCGCCCGAGGCATTGAGGTGTCCGCCGCCGTTGAAGAAGCGTGCTGCCATCTCGTTGCAGGGGAACTGATCGACCGAGCGCAGGCTGACCCACACCAGGTTGTCGTGCTCCGTGTCTTCACGGAGTGAGATGCTCAGCTTGTGGCCTTTGATTTGGAGCGGCATGTTCACGAGTCCCTCGGCATCGCCTTTCATGAAGTGGAACCGCTTCAGGTCGCTGCGCGTCAGTGTGAAGTAGGAGGCATGGTTTGCGGCATCGACCACCAGTTTCTCGAGCATGACGTAGCCCATCAGGCGCAGGCGGTTCTCCGAAAAGTTGTGATATACGTTGCGGTAGATCTTGTCCTTATTGATGTGCTTGGTGAGCAGTTGGCTGATGATGAAATAGACGTCGCAGTCATCCGAGTTATAAGTGAACGCGCCCGTATCGGTCATCATGCCGCAGTAGATGGGGACGGCGAAGTGCTTCGTCTGCTGTTCGAAGCACCCCAGTTGCCATGTGAGCCTGAACACCAGTTCGCAGGTGGATGAGGCATTGGGGCGCGAAAGTGTGATGGCCGTGGGAATGTCGGGATTCAGGTGATGGTCGATGAGCACTTTCTTTGCAGGCGACTGTTCGAACGCCTGCTTCATGTCGTCGAGACGTGAGCTGGAATTGAAGTCGAGACAGAAGATGAGGTCGGCATGCTGCAGTGTCCAGTCGCAGCCCTCGCGGTGCTTGTCGTAGCGAATGATTTTCTCGCTGTTGGGCAACCATTGCAGGAAGTCGGGGTACTGGTCGGGCACAATGATCTGAGCTTTCTTTCCAAAGCTCGTGTTCAGCACCTCGGCCCATCCTAAGCAGGAGCCGAGGGCATCGCCGTCAGGATTCTGGTGGCACACGCAAATAATCGTTTCGCTCTCATGAATCAGCGACCTCAGTAGCTCGCATTGTTCTTGTGTAAGAATATCTTTCAGCATAATGGCTGCAAAGGTAAGAAAATAAATTGGAATATGCACAAATTTTGCCCGTCTCTTTGAGGGAGGCGGGCAAAGATGGGATAGGGTGGTCAGAATGGTCCCGACCCTTAGAACAGCTTGTTGGGATAGATGCCCTCGTCAACGAGCTTCTTGATGCGCTCCACGGTGGCCTCACGGTCGGCAGCGTAGGTCACGCCGAACCACTTAGAGGTGGTGTCGAGCACCTCAACGGTAGAGGTACCTTCGTTGATGAGCTTGTTCACCATCAGGGGAATGAAGAACTCGGCCTTCAGGTTCTCCATGTTCTTCGGATCGCTCAGGAACTCCTTGAAGTAAGCCTCAGAGTGCTCGAAGTAGTCGGGCGTGAAGCCCCACATGTTCATGGATACAGGCACGTTCTCCTCCAGTGGCTGCCACTTGCCCTGCTCGTCTTTGTAGCGGATGGCCTCGCCCTCAGCACCTGCATTCGAGCCGTCGGCAGCACAACGCACAATCTCAGTGCGCTCAACAACGTCGGTGAGGTGACGCTTTTCATTGAAAGCACACACACCACGAGCCACGGTTCCGTTCTCGCTCAAGGTGTTGCTAACGCGGAAGCCCACCATGGCATATTCGTTCTTTGAGTCTTCCTTCAGGCCGGAGAGAAACTTGCCAATCTGCATGAAAGCGTCGCGTCCGTAGAAGTCGTCGCAGTTGATGACGCAGAACGGTTCTTTGATGACATCCTTACCCATGAGCACGGCGTGGTTGGTTCCCCAAGGCTTCACGCGGCCTTCGGGCACCTTAAAGCCTTCGGGCAGTGCGTCGAGGGCCTGGAAGCAGAGCTCGCAGGGCACCTGGCCTTGATATTTGGAGAGAATCTGTGTGCGGAACTGCTCCTCGAAGTCCTTGCGGATGACCCATACGATTTTTCCGAATCCGGCCTGAATGGCATCGTAGATGCTATAGTCCATGATCGTTTCACCGTTGGGGCCCAGACCGTCGAGCTGCTTGAGTCCACCATAGCGGCTGCCCATGCCGGCAGCGAGAAGGAATAGTGTAGGTTTCATTGTTTAATGTCTTTTAAAGTTATAAAGTTAATTAGTACGTGCAAAAATAGCAAAAAAAGCGAAGAGTGGAGCGTGATGGGCAAAGAATTTGCAAAAATTAATAGTTTTAGAACGGATAACCGATGGCGATGTGCAGTGTGTGCATGTCGGCGAACTTCTCGATGTTGAAGTAGCCCGACTTGGCTGTCTTGTAAGGCACGTGCAGACCGAAGCCCCAGTCCACGCGCAGCACCAGGAATTCCAGGTCGTAGCGCAGGCCTATGCCCGTGCCGGTTGCCAGCTGTTGGGGAAATCTGGAGAAACTGAAGTTTAATTCGTCAACCGTATCATTGTAGCTCAGTAAGGCAGCACGGTCTTCCTCGTTCATGTCGGGGGTGGGGGAGATGGTGTAGTCGCGTGTTGTCCACACGTTGCCGGCATCGAAGAAGAGGGCACCGTGCAGGTTGCCAAACAGCCGGTAGCGCAGTTCCAGGTTGACCAGTAGCTTCATGTTGCCGTGTTGGTGCAGGTAGGAATACTGCTGATTTTCAAGTTTGGGGAACGAGCCTGGTCCTATGCTGCGTGCAGGGAAGGCTCTCACGCTGTTGGCACCACCTATGTAGAAGCCTTCGGTGAAGGGATAGTCAGACGAATTGCCGAAGGTCCAGAGGTAGCCGAAGTTGCCGTGAACCACTAATTTGCCGTTGCCTAATACCGGCCACGTCTTGGTGTAGTCGGTCTCCATCTTCAGGAACTGCGAGTATTGGGTTCTGAAGAGCTTCTTGCCTTTCTCGTTCCAGCTGCGGCCTGTTGCCATATAGATAAGCGATGTGATGTTGCCCGATTCCTGGAGGGTGGTCTCCCATTTGAAGGGACATGCTTCATCTTTCCTGCTCACGTAGGTGTAGGTGTATTGCATCTTGGGAATCAGGTAGTCGTCCATTGTAGTCAGCAGATAGGGGTGTTCCACCAGAATGTTCATGAATTGCTCCGTGAAGCTGCTCTTGTACTGATACTTCAAGGTGAGCGGTATGAACTGATGCTTGTTCTGTTCGGTGTTCTGCCAGTTGTATCCCCATTCGGCTGAGAGAATGTTCATTCTGTAGTAATTGGGGCGCATGATGATGTCGTAGGAGAACTTTGCTTTCGTCCAGGGCGTGGCATAGTAGGGGGCGCGTCGCTTGATTCTTCCGTCTCTGAGCCTTCTCACCAGCCGGTTGTTCACGAACGGGGCTATGATGCGTGGAAATTCGACGGAGGCATCGGCACCGAAGGCGTATGAGTTGGCATGGTTGCCGTTGGTCTGCCACTCATACGAGCCGTGCAGGTTGATGTCGAGCTTCTCGCCTCCGCGAAACGCATTTCGGCGTGTGACGCCTATTTTCAGCTCGGGGCCCATGCGCCCGATGGTTCGGTTCTTCAGGTTGCCTTCTATGTAGAAGTCATAGGGCTTGTCGAACGTGCAGGTGAGTGTCATGTCGAGCGTGTCGGTGCCGGCCCGTGGGGTGAACTGGAAGTCGGTCGAGGAGTACAGTCCGACGGAGTTGATGTTCTGTGCCGAGGCCATGTGCTTGTCGTAGCTGTAGAGCTCGCGTGGGCGCAGCTTCAGGTCGCGCAGGATGACACCTGTCCGTATGGGTGAGCGCTTGCCGCTGTAATAGACGGTGAGGTATTTCCGTCCTATACTGTCGGTAGGCTGGTCGCCGGCAGTGCGCCGCATCCTGATGTTCATCTTGCCGATGTACCATTTCTTCAGCGCGTTCTCGGGCAGCGAGTCGGCCATCTGCAGGCGTAGCAGTGCCTTGTTCGGAATCTCGAACGTGTCGGCCAGATAGGAGGCATAGCTGTTATTATAAAAGTAGTAGCCGTTGTTGCGGAACAGCTGTGTGAGGCGAGTGCGCTCGGCATCCATCTTCGACACGGAGAAGGGCGCGTTCTTCTCTATGTAGGATTCGGCCTGTGTGGAGTCTATGAGGTGCTTCATGGGGGCGGGGAATCCGTTGTAGCTCATGCTGTCGATGAGGAAGAGCGTGTCGGGGCGCACCGAGTAGGCCACCTTGGCCTCTTTCGGATTCTTCAGCGTCAGCACCTCGTAGTTCACGTCGCCGTGTAGATAGCCATTGTTGCGCAGCACCGTCTTGGCCACCGATGCCCGCAGGGCCGGGTTCACGGTGCTCATGAGCACGGGCGGCTTGCCGAAGGTCTTGCTCAGCCATTGCTTGAACTTGCTCTTCGAGCCGTTGCAGGAATTATAGATCCAGAGGCTGATGGGAAAGGGAGTGCGATAGTAGGGCGAGCCGAACACAGCGCCGTTGGGTGCCGTGGCCAGTGCCGCTTCCAGTTCGGCTTGCGTGGAGGCGAGATGCTCTTCGTAGAGGGTGGAGTCGGCGTGCTCGTATTTTATCTTTTTCAGCCCGGCAAACAGTTGGTCGTCCTCGGGTATGTTTGTGGTTGAGCAGGATGCAAGGAGCCATAGCAGGAGTGAGCACAGCGCAAGTTCTTGCATGCGTGCCGCCTTCCTGTCCTGGCCGTTCTGTTTGCTGTATGAGAGGATGGTCTTCATTTCTTTCTTGTTGTTCTGACTGTATCGGTCTTCGTGGTGTTGGCTCTTGTCGAGTCTTTTCGCGTAGTGCTCCAGGCACCGTTGCGCATGCCTTGGTTCTGGCTGCTCTGGCTGCTCTGACTGTCTTTTCCCCAGATGCGGAAGATGTCTTTCAGCGTGTTCAGCTTGCGCTTGTAGATGTAGCCTGCGCCGTATTCTCCCGTGTAGCCCTCCAGCCAGTCATAGACGTTCTGGTTGTAGAACAGCTTGAGATACTGGTTCGAGGTGGGCGTCAGCCTGTATTCCATTGACACGTTGTCGAAGAAGGTCTGGTCCTTGGCCTGCACCTCCGCGCCGGTCGATACCTTTCCGCCAATCTGCACTTTCAGTCGGTTGTTCCAGAAGCGCTTGGCAAACTTGAAGGAGTAGTCGGTCTGCATTTGGCCGGAGGCATTGGTGTTGTTGTCGAGTCCGAAGCTGAGGTCAACCGTCTTCAGTGCGCTGCCGGTGATGCTGTTGATCTCGTTCTGCAGGAACGTGTTGAGGGCGTTGTTCATGGAGAAGTTGCGCGTGTTGCCGTCGCTCAGGTACATGCCCGTGGTGAGCATGGTGACGGCCAGCTTGCCTCGCTGCTCGGCGGTCATGGAGTTCAGCTCCGACGAAACGCTCACGTCCTCGGGTGCTGAGATGATGAATTCCAGTCCCATGTCGTTCAGCGACTTGGTGATGACCACGCCGCAGTCGAAGGCCACGCTTCGGGTCTGTCCCTCGTTCGTCACGCTGGTCTTGGTGTGCTCGGTGGCCGTGATGTTCAGTCGGGGGTTGGTCATGTCGCCCGTGAACTCTACGTAGCTGCCGTCCTGAATGTTGAACGTCTTGAGCGGAATGACTGGGAGCGAGTATCTCATGGTGCCGCTGTTCAGCGTGTAGCGCCCCATGAGGTGCATGCCGTCGTTGTCGAGCTTCAGGTTCAGCGTGCCGCCTCCTAAGAGGTCAACGTAGTTGGACTGTTGGGCGTTTAGTCCGCACAGGATGTGGGTGCCATCGTCTATGTTGATGGTCATGTCGGCTGTGAAGCCGTCGGGCTTCGGCCTGTCTATCACCATCTGTGTAGAGTCGGTGAAGTCGGTGAACTTCACCAGCTCGTCCATTCGGTTGTCGGATGACAGCGGCGAGTCGAGCAGCAGGTAGGTCAGGTCGGTGGTGCTGAGCACGTCGATCGTGCCGCGCATGCGCAGCCTGTCGAGCGGTCCGCCCATGAAGGCCCTCAGGTTCACGAACGCCTTGCCGTAGGCTATCGACTCCTTGGCCTGCTTGGCATTGATGAGCTGGAAGTCTTGTGCCCTCATGCGTATGCTCATGGTGATGTTGTCGGTGTCGTGGAAGTCGATGTTGCCCATGATGTTGAGCGGGTTGTTGTTATAGGCATACATCGTGAAGTTCTCCAGCAGCAGCTTCGAATCGACCACGCGCACGGGGTCGTTGTCGAACCGCAGTCTCACGCCGTAGGGAATACTGATGAGATAGGCTGAGTCCAGGAACAGCTCGCCGTTCACCTGAGGCTTCGAGGTGGAGCCTTTCACCGAGAGTTCGCCTTCGGCAAAGCCCTCTAAGCCCACCAGCTGGTTGGTCACGAAACCGTTCACGATGTTCATCGGCGTGTGCTGTAGCGAGAGTGTGGCATCCATATAGCCCTCGCCTGCATTCTGGTAGCTGCCGGTGAGGTCCATCACCTCCTTGCCCTCCAGCATCATCACGGCCTGCACGGCATGGGTGTCGTCCTCGCGCTGCATATACACCAGTTCGGTGCTCACGTTGCCGATGGGGCTTGTCTCGTAGGTCATCTTGGCCACGTGCATGTCGCTGGCCACCGAAATCTTCTGCTCCTGATTCATCATGAGGTGGAAGTCGCCGTCCAGGATGCCGGTGATGTGGGGCGTGTAGGGAATGACCGAGGTGAGCTTGTCCAGGTCGAACCGGTTCAGGCTCACGGTGAGGTCCTGCAATAGGGTGGAGTCCTGATTCTCTGAGTATATCTTCACGCCCGTTCCGTCGTCGGCCAGCAGTTCCACGTCGGCTTTCAGCTTCATGTCGCGCCCTAAGTGCAGGAAGTTCTCCTTGTTCAGCGTGAACTCCCGGTAGCCCAGCGTGGGGCGCTCGGGCAGCAGCTTCACGCTCATGCCGTCCTGCTCCATCGAGGCCGACGCGCCGATGCGCAGTCCGAGCTCGTTGCGGGCATCGTAGAAGCGCAGTCCCACCACGGCACCGCGCTTGTGCAGGTGTCCGTCGAGCAGGGCGTTGAACACGAACTGCGGATTGCGCCGATTGTTGGTCACCTGTCCCTGATAGGTCAGTCCGTGCTCGGAGTCGCGCAGGTGCAGCCTGACGGTGTCAATTCGCGTAGAGTCGATGTTGAGCGAGTAGATGTGTATGTCGCCGTTGATGCCCTTCTCGGCTGAGGTGCTGAGGTCGGCCTGCATGTCCTTGAAGTAGATGCCCACCGACGACTGCATGAGCCTCACGATGGGGTTCTGTCGTCCGCTCTTGATGTAGAGCTTGGCCGTGGGCCACATGGCCTTGATGACCGTCTGGTTCAGCATGCGCTGGTGCAGCTGCTCCATGAGCGTGTCGGTCAGGAGGCTGAACCTGTCGAGGAGCGGTTCGTAGCCGCCGCTGGCATCGGCCTTGATCACCATGTCGCCGCTCTGCACGCGCAGCAGCGTGGTGTCGGGCTGCGTGCGGATGGTGAGGCCCACGTCGTCGGGGCGGAACGTGTTGACGGAGTCCTGTATGTAGATGTCGCCGATGAGGCCCGACACCTTGTACCTGTCGTCTAAGTTGCTCTGGAAGTCGATGTGTCCGCACATGCCCACCCGCAACTGCTTGTCCACCAGCTGCATGGCATAGAGGTCCAGCTTCTGCACGTCGGTGCTCAGCGTGGCGGCTATGTCCTTGGTGCTGAGCAGCGCATCGGCGCTAATCGAGCCGCGTAGCAGCTCGTTGTCGCCTCTGACGGAGGCCAGTGCGTGTCCGTTCTTGAGCTGGGCAGCGGCTGTGAGGCTGTCAACAGACAGCGAGCCGTAGCGCAGGTGGTGAACGTCAACATGGGCATCCATCTGGCTCGACCGCTTGAAGAAGTCGGTGCCGCGCCCCTCAGCCTTGGCCGTGAGGCTCAGTTCGCTCAGGTTGAGTGCCGGGACGAAGTGGCGCACGTTCATGTTCTGCATCTGCACGTCGGCCTGATAGGTCATGGCGCTTTGTGTCGTGATCCAGCCCTTTGCCTTGACCGTGCCGCCAGCCTCGCGTGCCGTCAGGTTGACGGCGTAGCGCGGTCCGTCGGCACTGGCCGTGCCGCTCAGTCTGATGCCGTGCGGAATGCTGATGCCCTGCATGGCCTGTGGGCCGGCAAGGGCGGTGGCAAAATTCAGGTTGTAGGTCTCGGCCTCCACGTCGAGCCGGGCCAGCAGCTTGTTCAGGTCGTTCAGCTTCGCGGCATTGCCGTGACCCTTCAGGTGGAAAGCCGTGGGCAATGTCAGTTCCAGCTCGTTCACATAGGCTTGCTCCATGTTGCCGTACAGGTTGCCCCTGACGGATAGCGGCCATTCGGGCCATTGCTTGCAGAACGAGGCCGGCATGTCGGCAAGGAAGACCATCAGGTCGTTCTTGCCTATTGCGGCATCGAGGTCCAGTGCCAGCTGGCCGGGTCGTATGGAGTCGAGCGCATTGAAGTCGTATTCTCCTCGCGCGCGTATATTAGATATAGGTGTAGAGAGGAGCACCTGCGGCAGTCGTATGCCGGCGGAGTCCATTCGGAAGGTGCCCTCCAGCCGCGTCACCTCCAGTCCGCAGCGCTCGCGCAGGACCGCCTCGCTGACGGTTAGCGACAGGTTGGGCGAACAGAAGCTGAAGTCGTCGATGCCCAGGCGGATGCCCGAGGCCGACAGGTGGCTATAGTCCAGCCCGTTCTCCTTCAGCGGCTCGAAAGGCAGGTCGTAGCTGGCCGAACTCCCAGTCAGGCGTAGTGACTCCACTTTGTAGAGGCTGTGCAGAAGGTCTATATAGCCGTTGGTGGCCTTTGCCCTCCCGATGGCGGCCTCAATCTTCATGGAGTCGCCCGGCATGTGGAGCAGCACGTGCGACTGGCTGATGCCCACGCTGTCAACGCGGATGAGCCAGGGCGCAGGCTCCGAGGTGGTGGTGTCGGCAGCAGCCGTGTCGCTCAGCAGTATGGTGATGTCGGCATGGCTCAGATAGGCACCGTCCACGTCGATCACGCCTTCGCTCAGGTCGATGCTGCGCGAGCTGGCGGTGAGCAGACCCACCGTGCCCTTCACCTGCACGTCCGAAATCAGGTCGAGCGTGTTGACCGTTGCGCCTTGCAGCTTCACCTCGTTCACCACGACCTTCTGTCTGAGGAGCGGCAGCAGGCGCACATCGACCACGACGCATTCAACGTCGGCAATGAGGTCGCCCTGGCGCGACACCTTCACGCCTTCAACCGATAAGTCGAGCGGAAACGCAAGGCTCACATGGTCAACGGAGATGTGCATCCCCGTCCCGTCGGATGCAATCTCTGCCACCTTGTCAACGGCCCAGTTCTGCACAGGAGGCAGATAGAGCAGGGTAGCTATGATGATGAACAACAGAATCGGACTGAGCAACGTGAGTCCTATCCATGTGAAAGCTTTCTTCATGTTTCTCTTCTTTTTTCCTTTCCGGCTTGCCGCTATGGAGCCAGTGCCTCCCAAAGCGGATCTCGGGGCAGGGGAGCCTCTGCGCTAATGGGGAGCTTCGACACGGGGTGGACGAACTCAACCCGTCGTGACAACAGCGAGATACTGCCGTCGGGATTCGACCGCCGGGCTCCATACTTCAGGTCGCCCTTGATGGGACAGCCCGCAGCAGCCAGCTGACAGCGAATCTGGTGGTGACGGCCCGTGAGCAGCTTCACCTCTAAAAGGCAATAGTTGTCGCTGCGGCCTATCAGCCGATAGTCCAGAATCGCCTTCTTGGCAGACGGTTTCTCGTAGGTGTAGGCATAGCTCTTGTTCTGCTTCTCGTTGCGCACCAGCCAGTGAACGAGCCGCCCTTCTGGCTCGGCAGGCATATTCTTGGTGATCGCCCAATAGGTCTTGTGTACTTCACCCTCGGCGAACATCTTGTTCAGTCGGGTGAGCGCCTTCGACGTTCGGGCGAAGACCACCAGACCGCTCACAGGGCGGTCCAGCCGGTGCACCACGCCGAGAAACACCTCGCCAGGCTTCTGATACTTCTCTTTCAGATAGTCCTTCACGGTGTCGGATAGCGGCTTGTCGCCCGTCTTGTCGCCCTGCACAATCTCGCCACTCTCTTTGTTGACGATAATGATATGGTTGTCCTCGTAGATTACTTGCATTGCAATGCGATTGTGCTGCAAAAATACGATAAAAATGCAAAACAAGCAAATAATTGTAAGATTTTATGCAAAATGACCACTACAGCAGCTCATATAGCACCTCTTACAGCACCTCTTACAGCAGCTCTTGCAGCACCTCATACAGCACCTCATTTCCGTCCCAGCGTCATCCATTACATCTCTCGGTGTCAGACACCCTATTCTTCGGTGCCAGATGTCCTGTTCTTCGGTGTCATTTAGGTTAAATGAGAATAAGCAGCTGCAGCGGATTATATAGTCCGCTATAGCCGATTATATAATCCGCTGCAGCTGCTTATACCGAAATGGCCTGAATCATCCCGAAAAGCAGGGCAGATTCCCCCGCGATTGCGGACAGTTTGCTCCATGCTCTCCCGTTAGGACAACACTTGATGATGAAAGTCTGAAACAGCTCCATGACAGTTATGTCCAATGGCTGGGACAGGAGAAACAGACACTTGATGACCACCACAAACAGCAGGAAGAGAGTTGGCAGAAGCATAGCAACGACTCACAGACATTGTGAAGAACAACGAGGGCGTATGGCTTTCAATGAAAGTGTTCTACATCGTCGGTTCACTTTCCCTCCTGTCGATCATAACGATTGCAATAGAAATAGCTTTCTATGTTTATTTCTACTGGATTCAATAATATAACCACGAAGAATACCCTCCTGTAACGAGCAGCCCCGTCACGTCATCACGACGCGGTGGGGCTTAGGTGCTTATAGGTCTTTGAACAAAAAATTACTTTGTTTCGCTCGGCTTCGCCGCTTGGCTCAGCCAAGAACTTTACTGCGTTATTGAAATCAAGTAATGTTCATAGTTTGAACGTGGCGCGGAGCATCGTAGTGCGGCCGCTGAGACCGTAGTCGTAAGTGTAGGTATTGATTCCGTCATACTGTTGTGCCTGCGTTCCTATCGTCAGCGCAAGGACCATCATGGTCACTAAAATCTTTTTCATGTTGATAAATGTTTTATGGGGTTATTTCTTCTTTGCATCAAACTTGTAATTGAACGTGAGGGACACGTAGTGGTGGAGGAACGAGGAACCGCCCTCGGTGCGCGATGTTGCCGTTATGTCGCTGTGGTAGCGGGTGTCGCGGTTGAAGAGGTCGTTGGCGTAAAGCGAGAGGCGGGCCTTGTTCTTCAGGAACTTGTAGCCGATGCCGGCGTTCAGCAGGAAGCGGTTGGCGTTCATGGCATCGGCGATGTAGCCTCGGTCGATCTGGAAGATGGGCAGGATGGAGAAGTACCAAGACTTCAGCTCGTAAGTGGCTGTGAGTTCCGCACGGTAGTTATAGATGTCTTGTCTGGGCTGCGCTGCATCACTGTAGGTGTAGCGGTGCCATGCGAAGTTCTGATTCATGCTGAGGTATAGCGGACCATTGCGATACTCCAGGTTCAAGCGGTCGGTGAAGTCGGAGCTGCGCTGGCAATTATAGGTGATGCTGTTCGCACCATCCACGAGCGTCATGATACCATAGGCCTGGCCAAAGGACTCGCTAAGGTTATTCTTCAGGTGAAAATGCTTGCCGAGGTCGCGCTCGTAAAGAAGGCTTGCGCCCCAACGATGGCCGCCACGCACATTCTGCTTCTGCGACAAATAGGCACCCGTTTGGGAATTGTAGTGGAGGACGGTGCCGACGGGGTCGTAGTCGCGGCGGTAGTCCACGGAGGCGTTCAGTACTTGGTTGGCCTTGGTGAGCATGGTGCTGAAGCCAAGGCTTGCGTTGAGGGTGTGCGAGGTCTTGAGGTCGGGATTGCCTAATGTGACGTAGATTGGATTGGTATCGTCGCGGTAGCCGATGCAGTCGATGAGGTCGGGGCGCTGGCTCTCGTAGGCGACATGGCCGTTGAGTCGGGTCTGCTTCTGCAATTTATAGGTCAAATCCAGCGCTGGCATTGCTAACAAGAGGTTGCGACGGGCGAGGGTGTCGAGGCGGCCACGGCGATAGTCCGACTGCTCATGCCAGTGGCTCAGGTCTAGCGTAGGCTTTACGCTGAACTTGCCCAGCGTGAGGTTGGCTTCCACGTAGAGGGCATTCCTCCATGAATTGTCCTTGCGGCGCAGACTGTTGGCTGTGTCGAGCGTGTCGGCACGATGTCGCTGCTCGTCGCGGAAGTTTTTGTCGTATGTTATCTGCCATTTGGCCATCGCCGACAGATTCTGGCTAAAGGCATGTCGGACTGGCACGCTGGCTTCGGCAGTGAGGTGGTGGGTGGGCGCGTGGTAGTGCTGGCGGTCGGTCTGCGTCGTTCCGCTCTGGAAGTATTGGTACAAGCCCGTCGATTCGCCGTCGCTTTTCTTGTTGTCGTATGTCAGCGAGGCCGTTGCACCGAGTTCCGTCTTGCCGAGCAAGAAACCCAACTGGGCTTTGATGTTTGTCGAAAAGCCTTCCTCTACAGCCAGTGAATGATAACTGGAAGTATTTATTTGTGCATCAGGACTGGCAAGGTCGAAAGTTCGCTGGCTGTTTTCCGTCGTGTTGCGCCCACGATGATAGGTGACGTTGGCATCAATGCCCATCATCGCGTTCGGATTAAGATTGAAGAAGGAATTGAAATCAATGGGGATTTTCAGTTCGTGCTGATAGTCGCTGCCTGTCTGGTCGGTCTTTGTCGCCGTGATGCCAGGCAGATAGTTCTGTCGGTTTTCCCAGCGGTTTTTCCTTTGGTCTGCGTGGTTGGCTCCGCCGTTGATGCTCCAATAGCTTGGCCGCATCGCTTTGTATGTAGGTTTCCACAGATGGCTGTAGCCCAAGGCTCCCATCTGCTGACGGATAGGAATGTTTCCCCCGTGCGAACTACGACCGTTTATCTTCATCGCATCTATTTTCTGCGGGTCGTCGGCCACGCGCCCGTAGAGCATCAGCGGGTCGGTGTCGCTCAGTCGCATGGCTCGCAGGTGGGCTGCGTAGTTCTTGCTCGTAAGCCCCTTCAGTTCAGCGTCGCCATAGATTTTGTCCATGAATCCTGGTTTGATGGTCACGTCAAGCACATGCTCTTCCTTGCCGTCGGCTACGCCCGTCCGCTCCTCGAAGTCGCTCTTGCGGTCGTAGGCCTTGATGTCCTTCACCGCCTCCACGGGTAGCACGTTCGTTAGCATGGCCTCACTGAACGCCTGCTGACCGTTCATCATCAGTTTCAGCGGCTCGCCGTTCCACAGCAGTTTACCGTCGTTGATACTCACGCCCGGCAGCAACTCTATCAACTCAATCAGCCGAGCGCCGTCCTGCGTCTTGAACGCTTCGGGATTGAACACCACCGTGTCGCCCCGCATGTAGAAGCGGCGGGCGCGTCCCTCCACCGTCACCTCGCCCAGCAGATGCTCGTCCATCTTCAGGCGGAAGTCATCGATGGTGATGGTGTCGCGGTCGTTGTTGCCCATCCGATGCACCGTCTGGCTGTGATAGCCGAAGTAATTGGCCGTGATGGTCAGTTTCGACATCTCCATCGTGCAAGTAAACAGGAACCTGCCCAGCGAGTCGGTTCTGAGCCTGTAGCGACTCATACTGCCCCCTTCGATGGATGTTTCAGTGAATACTACTTCCGCTCCTTCCAGCGGTCCGCCCGTTTCGGCATCGACCACGCAGCCTTTGAGGATGTCGGCTCTCAGGTTCTGCGACAGGAAAAGGCACGCGACGGCCAAGGCGAGAATGGTAAATCCTTGCTTCATAAGTGTTTAATATTAAGATGTGGATGATTAGATGTACTTGTTCTTGGGCTTCATCCTTCTTACCAAGTCTTGGGTGTTCATCATGGCTACGATGCAGATAGTTATCATCAGTGAGGTAAGCAGCACGGAAATCAAGCGGCTGTTCTGCTCGATGAACAAGAGCGGATAGAAATTGATACCGAAAGAGAATAGGGGCACATTGATGGGCGTGGAGAGAATGAAGGTCAGGAACCCGCCGCCAAAGACAATGCCTGCCACAAAGGCCGCGACTACGGCCATGCGGTAGCGGTGTATCTGTGCAGCCTGCGCCTGTCGGATTTCATCGATGAGGGCGAGTTTCCTTTCCAGCCGTTCGGTGAACAGTTCGCTGTCGGTCAGCGTCGGCTGGAAACTGTCGAAAAGTGCCTGTAGTCTTATGTCGTCATTCATCTTTCAGAAGGTTTTTAAGTTTGGTGCGTCCACGCGAGAGTTGCTGTTTTATGGCATCCTCCGTTGCGGCCACGATGTCGGCAATCTCATGGACGGAATAGCCTTTGATATAGTAGAGCAGAATAGCGGAGCGTTCCTTGGGAGGCAACTGCTCCAGAGCCATATAGAGCGGCTGATAACGGAAGTCGCGGTCGGCAGCAAATGAGGAGTCGGGCTGTTCGTTCAGTGTTTCTATCGGATGCAGGGTGCGTCGGTTGCGGCTGGTGTCGAGGAACGTGTTGTATGCAATTCGATAGAGCCAAGCCGTGTCTTTCCCTTGGTCCTCATGCTTGTCGATAGCGAGGTAGGCTTTGACCAGTGCATCCTGTGCAATGTCGTCAGCCTCATCCCTATTGCCGCAACAGAGGGCGAGAAGGAACCGCCTGAGTGGCTCCTGTTCAGTTCGGATCAACGCTATGAATCGCTCGCGGTTCATTCCTTCGTCTGCATGTACTTCAATTCTGCCTCCATCTCCTGCTTCAGAGCCTTCTTTCCCACATAATAATTAATGAGGAAAGCGATGCCAATACCTAATGAGGGCACTGCCACCATGGATAGGCCGATGAACATATCAGCAATGACTCTGTCGATGACCATCCCATACACAGCCAATGCTATATAGATACACGCGCCGAAAATGGTGAAGATGCAGCCCCACAGCAATTTATCCAGCAGTTTCTCCTTAATGGTTCGGCTCTGCGGGTTCATCTTCCTGAAGAATGCTTCCAAGTCCAGGCCAGAGTCCTTCTCGATGGCGGTCAAAGCTATTTCAGCTCTTTTGTCGGTCTCGTGTTTCTTGTAGCGTGTCACCAACCATACGATAATGGTAGGAAGCACTACAAAAACCCCTAAGAGGACTAATGTTTCTCCGAATTTCATACTTTTTATATTTTATCTGTTATACAATGTTTTTATTGTTCTCTTTTGAGCTCGCTCATATATATAACGAAACAGGAGGCTAAAAGGTGACATCGAGAGTGTAGTTTTTATTTCTTTTCTTCACATTTATCCGAATATTAGTGGTCTTGTGTCCTGTATGTTCGTCCGCTGGGCGTTCAGCGCATGGCTCCTGTCCTGTCAGAAGTGACGCTGGGTGTCTAGCGGGGCTCTCCTGCCCTGTAAGTAGGGCCGCTGAGGGCTTGGAGGGGGCTTCGGAGCCTGTAGGTGGGTGCCTCTGAGGGCATAGAGGTGCTACTTATCGGTGCAAAGAGGCCGTCTGAGCGCGTGCCCGCTGCAGCGAAACAAATGGGGAGGCACCAATCATAGGAACTGGCGTGTGTGGTGTATCAACTTGCCGCTTTCGGACTGCAAAATAACAAAAAAAGGCGTAAAAAACGACTCGGCGAAGCCCGAAAACAGGTCGCCGAGGGTGCAACTCTAAAACTAGTTAAAGGAAAATCTGAAAAAAATGGCTCAAACCGCAATGATTTGAGCCAAAAGCGTGTGTTATTTCTCTTTGCCGAAGGTGAATTGATTGCGTCTTATTCCTTCTTACGAGGCATAGTGCAAGCACGCTTGCCCTCTGCTCTCGTCTCGCATCATAGTACGTTACCAGCAGAAAGGAGGGATAGGGGTAACGGATATTTAACATTTTTTATGGGTAAACTTTCGGGGTGTTTTGTGTTATATAGGCAGAACGACCAAAAGTGAAGACTTATGAACAAGGATCATACAAATGAGCTTGAGTTTGCTCAGATCGAGAAACGGCTGCGTCCACGGCTGATGCTGATGGGCCGCGAATTCTTCGGCTCCGACACCGAGGCCGAGGAGGTGGTGCAAGAGACGTGGCTCCGGGCATGGAACGTGCGCGGCAGGGTGGAACTCACCGATGCTTACATCCTGCGCATCGCCCGTAATGTCTGCGTCAACATGTGGCGCGGACATCGGACACAAGTGGAGTTGGTGGACGAAGATAGCACCGCCATCACCGAGGTCACACCGCAAGAAGAGGCCGAGGAGCACGAAAACTCCGAGTGGCTCGCGTCGCGCCTTCAGCGTCTGCCTCAGGCCGAGCGCGAGGTGTGGCAGATGTTCTACGACGAAGGGTTGACCGTCGATGAGATAGCCGAAGCGCGAGGCATCACCGTGGGCACCGTCCGTAAGACCATCTCCAACGTTCGTAGCACTTTGCGAACCGAGTTGCGCCGTCGTTTCTTCGACCTTCGCCATTTGATTATGTTCATTCTCGTGGGACTGGTTACGGGTATCGCTGTGGCATCCGCCATCCATCCGAATGGCGTCGTGCGCGGAGCCATAGAGCATGTATTAGGAATACCAGAGGACACTACAATTTATAATTTTGATGATGTAGAGGTGAAGCCCTCTTACCCTGGCGACATGGATGCTTTCTGGCAATTTCTGATGCAGAGCCTGCACTATCCGGAGAGTGCCGAAGCCGACAGCGTTCAAGGTCGTGTCATCATTCAGTTTGTCGTGGAGAAAGACGGTAGTCTATCTAACTTTGAAATAGTGCAAACGCCTGATGACCGTCTCACTGAAGAAGCCTTACGCGTCCTACACTTGATGCCACGCTGGCAACCAGCCCAAAATAAAGGTCGAACCGTGCGCAGCCGATACAGAATGCCTATTCTGTTCCGATTGAATTAATGCGAATTTAGATAATTCGCTCACATTCGGCCAAATCGTGAACAAGCTCACTTTGGCACTCTTGTAATCGCGAATTTCATAAAGCATATAAAAGTTAGTAAAAAGAAAAGTTAAACAAGAGAAGACCTATAGGCACACACCCTCCGCTTCGTCGGGAAAGGCTACGGGTAGGCGAGCGTAGCTCGGGAATGATGCGGCGGAGTTTTTCAGCAACCTCAAAACACCCATAATAAAAATGTATAAAAGACTCATCACAACCATCCTCGCCCTCGCAGCACTGACGGCCCACGCACAGAAGACCGTCATCGAGGGCACCGTGCTCGACGCGCAGGGCAAGTCGGTGGACGCTTACGTCACCGTGGCCCCGAAGGGCACGGGCAATATCCTGGGCTTTGCCGACACCGACAGTAAAGGACACTACAAGCTGGAGTTCACCACACAGGCCGACTCCGTGACCGTCACCGCTTCTGGCCTCGCCATCGGCAACCAAGTGAAAATCGTAGCGAACCGATCGCAGCGGGTCGATTTCCGCGTGAAGGAGAAGACCGTGCAGCTGAAGGAGGTCACCGTCCGTGCGCAGAAGATTCGGCAGAACGGCGACACGCTCAACTACCTCGTCGGAGCCTACCAGCAGCAGGGCGACCGCGTCATCGGCGACGTGCTGAAGCGTATGCCCGGCATCGAGGTGGCCGACAACGGCGGCATCAAGTATAACGGCAAGAGCATCAAGAAATTCTACGTCGAGGAGATGGACCTGCTGCAAGGCCGTTACGGACTCGCCACCAACAACATCAACGCCTCCGACGTGGCCACCGTGCAGGTCTTGGAGAACCACCAGCCCGTGAAGATGCTTCAAGGCAAGGAACTCACCGACGACGTGGCCATCAACCTGAAGCTGAAGGACTCGGCCAAGGGAACCATAGCCGTGAACACCATGCTTGGCGGCGGATGGGAGTCCAGTCCCTTCTCAAAAGAGAGGAATTCGGTTACCCATGAAGGCGGCAAGCTATTCACATCCCCCTCCCTTGGGGAGGGGTTAGGGGTGGGCCTTTGGACTGCTGAGGTCGTGGGCATGTACTTTGCCAAGCGCCGCCAGAACATGACGCTGTATAAAGGCAACAACACGGGCGACGACGTGTCGAAGGAACTCACGCAGCACTACTCCAGCATCAACAGCGTCAGCCTCTATCCCTTCTGCCCCACGGGCACCGTCATGCCCAGCGGCTCCGGCCTGCCGCAGAAGCGCACCTTCGACAACCACAGCCACATCCTGACTATGAACCATCTGGAGAAGCCCAACAAGGACACAGAACTGGGTCTGAACATCGCCTACCACAACGACCGCATCCGTCGCGAGGGCAGCAGCGTGGGCGACCGCTTCCTGAGCGACGACAGCCGCCTGCTCACCACCGAGACCATGACCAGCGAGACGAAGGTGAACAACCTCAACGTACAGGCCCGCTACAACTGGAACGCACAGAACGGCTTCGTGGCCGACGTGCTGAAGTTCGACACCAACTGGAACAGCGACCGCGTGGACGGACAGCTCTCATCCGAACGCACAGGCACTGCCCCCATGAATTACGGCAACAACCGTGTGCGCCAACACTTCGACCGCCCGCAACTCACCGTGTCGAACACCTTCAACACCATCCGCAACATCGGCAAGAACACCTTCGACCTCCACTTCTCCGCAGGCTATTCCCACCGCCCCAACACCCTCACCGTAAAAGCCCCCCTTTCGTCCCCCGAGGGGGACACTATACCTTTGTCCTCAGCTGTCAATAGTAATGAAGCCCCCTCGGGGGCTGTAGGGGGGGCCACTACCTCGCAGGACGTGAACTCCCACCACATTGCCGGACGCTTCAATACCAGTTACGGCATCCGCGTGGCCGACGTGTTCCGCTTCAATTATGGCATCAGCGCCTCGGCCAACCTCCACGGCATCAAGACCGACCTCGATGGTTTCATGCCGCCTGCCGAGCACAACCAACTGAGCAACGACCTTTGGTACAACACCTACTGTCTCGCCCTCGGCCAGAGTTATAAGTACGAGACGCCCGACCTCGACATCACCCTCGGTCTGCCCCTCGAACTCTACACTCAGACCCTCGATGATAAAATCAGGAAGGACAAGCACGGCTACACCCACCTGCTCTTCTTCCCCTCGCTCTCCGTGAACTGGACCATCACCCGCGACCTCTGGCTCAATGGCGGTGCCAGCTACTCGAAGACCGTGGGCGACCCGGGCGGCATCTACAGCGGCTACATCATGTCGAACTACCGTGCCTTCCAGCGCAGCTACGTCGAACAACTGTCTGAGACCAAGAACTACGGGGCCAACGTCGGCCTGCGCTACCGCAGTGCCATCCGCGCCCTCTTCGCCAACATCGGCTTCAACTATCGCCGCACCCACGACAACCAGATCTACGGCTACAACTACGAGGGAGCCACCAGCGTCGTGCAGGCTGTCAACCAGCCCACCACCGCCAGCAACTACAGCGTCAGCGGCGAGGCCAGCAAGGGCTTCGACTTCCTGCGCTCCACCATCCGCGTCTTCGGCAGTTACAGCCTCTCCGAGAGCGAGCGTCTCATCAGCCAGAGCCTCTACCAGTACCATGCCCAGGGACTCAGTTTCGGCGGCAGTCTCTCGTTCAGCCCCTTCGAGTGGATAGGCATCGTCTATAGCAGCGGCTTCGCCCAGAGCCGCAGCTACACCGAGGGCCGCCGCGAACAGGCGACCACCGTGCGCAGCAACACCCAGCGCCTCAGCATGAGCGTCTATCCCACCAAGACCCTCACCCTGACCCTCGCCGCCGAGGACAACTACAACAACCTGACCGACAAGAACCGCCACGCCTGGTTCGGCGATGCCACCGCCAAGCTCAAGTTGAAGCACATCGACCTCGAACTGCAACTCAACAACCTCTTCGACCAGCGCCAGTACACCCGCGTCAACTATAGCGGCCTCGACATCTACACCAACACCTCGCAGCTGCGGCCCCGTAACATCATCGCAACCGTCAGGTTCAAACTCCTATAATAAATATATAATGTATCACTCACAAAAAAACAATCAACGTTATGAAGAAAAACATCCTCATCGCCATCGCCGCAGCCATGCTGACGGCTGGCACCACAGTCTGCCACGCACAGACCCAGCAGAAACCGCAGACCGAACAGCAGCAGGAGCCTGTCTATGAGCAGGACAAAGTGGACAAGCGGGCCGAGTTCACGGGCGGCATGGAGAAGCAGTTGCAGTTCATGATGCAGAACCTGAAGTTCCCGAAGGAGGCCGAGAAGGCCGGGGCCAGCGGCACCGTGCGCGTCCACTTCATCGTGGAGAAGGACGGCACGCTGACCGATGTCAAGGTGCCCGACAGCGTACACCCCGCCCTTGACGCCGAGGGCATCCGCATGGTCAAGGCCATGCCGAAGTGGCAACCCGCCCAACTCAAAGGCAAGGCCGTCCGCTCGAAGATGATGCTTGCCATTCCCTTCAGACTGAAATAGCAGCACTCACCCCATGAACAGACGTATCATAACCCTCATCCTCGCCCTCGCCGCCGTATGCGGCGGGGCAAGTGCGCAACAGAAACAGGGGAAGGCAGTGAGGCCGATGCCTGCCGACTACGGGATGAAGAAGCCCACCGTGGTAGGCACCAGCAAGATTCGTGTCAAGTATGCTTTCCAGCCGAAGGACATTCACGACCCGGAGTCGTGGATAGACTGCGGACAACTGCTTGCCGACAAGGGGCTGACGCTCTACACCAGTTACTTCGTGGCGCAGAACGACTCGGCTCTGCGGGCGTGGCTCAAAGCCAATCCCAACAAGAGCTACTACCCCAACGGGCTATGTCTGCACGGGCGCGAGTCCGCCTCCTGGACGGAATATCAGTATGGCTATTTCTATGTGCGCGACAATGCGCTAACGGAGTGGGCCATCATGCCAAGCCCCGAAACGGCGCATTACCGCTACACGGAGCCGTGGCCGTCGATGCACTGGACGCTCGGAAGCGAGAAGCAGACCGTCTGCGGCTATCAGTGCCAGAAAGCCACCTGCCACTGGAGGGGTCGTGACTTCGTGGCATGGTTCACGCCGCAGATTCCCTTGAAGTCCGGGCCGTGGAAGTTCGGCGGACTGCCAGGCCTCATCATGAAGGTCTATGACACCCGGCACGTCTATACGTGGGAGGCCGTCGGCGTGGAGAACGGCGCGTTTCCCATTTACCAGCCAGAGGAGCGATACTACAAGAAGAGCACCCGCGAAAAGGTGTGGAAGATGCAAAGCGAGTGGAACCGACGCTTCAATGAACTCTCCGGCATGCTCGACTTCAATTTCCGTCCCAAGACGCAGCGCTATCCATACGCCCCGTTAGAGTTGGAATAACAAAACGCATACTATATGAATAAGAAAATCATCACCCTCATCATCGCCCTCGCCGCTGTGTGTGGCGGGGCAAGTGCGCAGCAGAAGCAGAGCACGGCCACACGTCCGCGAATGGTGGACTACGGCGTAGTGAAAGCCACTGTGATTGGCACAAGCAACATCCGCATACTCTATGCCTTCAATGCCAAGGACTTGAAGGACGAGGACACATGGATAGACTGCGGTCAACTGCTTACGGACAAAGGCATGACGCAGTACGCCAGCCACTTCCTGGCCGAGAACGACGAGGCTCTGCGGCAGTGGCTAAAGGCCAACCCGCGTAAGCCCCACTATCCCAATGCACTCAAGTTGAAAGGTTTCCGAAAGGATATTTGGTCAGAGTATCAGTACTCACAAATTTTCGTCCGTGGCAAAGAACTGACCGAGTGGGCAGTGATGCCGGCAGCCGAATTCATCCAATACCGTTACACGGAGCCGTGGCCATCTATGCAGTGGACACTCGGAAACGAGAAGCAAAGCATCTGCGGCTATCAGTGCCAGAAAGCCACATGCCATTGGCGCGGACGTGACTATGTAGCATGGTTCACATCTTCCATTCCCTTAAAGTCAGGTCCATGGAAGTTCGGCGGACTGCCGGGACTCATCATGAAGATTTACGACACCAAACGCCTCTACACATGGGAGGCCGTCAGCGTGGAGAACGGTTCGTTTCCAATCTACCAGTTGGAGGAACGTTTCTTCAAGGACAGCGACCGCAAGAAAGTCCTAAAGATGCAGCGCGACTGGAACGTGAAGTACAACGAACTCTCTGGCCGCATGTATAACGGCACCATGCAGGTGCGCACAGAGCGCTACCCCTATGACCAGTTAGAACTGACGGAGCAGTGAGAGCAGAGCCAAACTTGTTTGAGCTATGCCGAGTCGTGACGGAAGAAGACGAAGTCAACTTGAATACTACTTATCATCATGAACAAGAAAATCATCACCATCATCATCGCCCTCGCCGCCGTGTGCGGCGGGGCGAATGCGCAGCCCAAAGTAAACGGACGTGTACCAACCCGCGAGAAGCGCGGCTATGACAAGCAGATTGTCATAGACACGGCAAACGTCCGCATACTATATGCCCTCAATGCCAAGGACATCAAGGACGAGGACACCTACATTGACCTCGGAAAGCTGGAGGTGGGCAGGCGCGTCAGTAAGTACAGCAGCGAATTTGTCGACCTGTCTGATGTGGAGGCTGTCAAGTGGAAGAAAGAGACTGGGCACACAGGCTATGTGCCGAAGAGTTTCTGGATGGGCGGTAGGCCAGAGCTTCACGAGAACTGGAGCGAACTGGTCTTTTCCGACTACATCATCCGAGGTAATCAATTGAAGGAGTACGCCTGCTTCCCCCTGTGGGCAGAGCGTGAGAATAGCAGCTACACAGAGCCGTGGCCACTGATGCGATGGACATTGGCAGATGAGCAGCAGACCATTCTCGGTCACCGCTGCCAGAAGGCTACTTGCCAATTCCGTGGCCGCGACTTTGTGGCATGGTTCGCTGCAGACGTACCCATCAAGGGCGGGCCTTGGAAGTTCGGCGGACTGCCCGGCTGCATCCTCAAAGTCTATGACGTGCAGAAGATTTACGTCTGGGAGGCCGTGGCCATCGAACGCGGTACATATCAAATTATGCAGTACCCCGACAAACTCTATCCGAAATCGACACGTAAGAGTGTCTGGCAACGGCAGAAGAAGTACACCGAAGACTACTTGAACGCCATCGGCTGGACAAGCCTCGAAGGAAGGCCCACCCCACCCAAGGTGCCCTTTGAACCATTAGAGAAGGAGTAAGCAACATGAACAAGAAAATCATCACCATCATCATCGCCCTCGCCGCCGTGTGCGGCGGGGCGATGGCCCAGCCCAAACAGAACGGGCGTGTGCCAGTCCGCGAAAAGCGTGGCTACAATCAACGTATCATCATCGACACGGCCAGCGTGCGCGTGCTCTATGCCCTCAATGCCAAGGACATCAAGGACGATAATACTTACATCGACCTCGGCAAACTGGAGGTGGGCAAGCGCGTAAAGAAGTACAGCAGCGAGTTCCTTGCCGTGTCCGACCAAAAAGCGATTCAATGGAAGAAAGAAAAGGGCTACAGAGGAAACGTGCCGAGGAACTTCTGGATGGGCGGCCCGAAGGAGCACGATGACCATTGGAGCGAATTGGTGTTTTCCGACTACATCATCCGTGGCAATCAGTTGAAGGAGTACGCCTGTTTCCCTTGGTGGGCAGAGCGTGAGAACAGCAGCTACACAGAGCCGTGGCCGCTGATGCAATGGACGCTGGCCGACGAGCAGCAGACCATCCTCGGCCACCGCTGTCAGAAGGCCACCTGCCGCTTCCGTGGCCGCGACTTTGTGGCATGGTTTGCTGCCGACGTGCCCATCAAGGGCGGGCCATGGAAGTTCGGAGGTCTGCCCGGCTGCATCCTCAAAGTCTATGACGTGCAGAAGATTTACGTCTGGGAGGCCGTGGCCATCGAGCGTGGGAAGTTCCTTATCTCGCAATACCCCGACAAACTCTATCCCAAATCAACGCGCAAGAGCGTCTGGCAGCGGCAGACAAAATACAACGAGGATTATTGGGAGACCATCGGCTGGACAAGCTTGGAGGGGAAAAAAACACCCAAGAAGCGTGTGTTTGAGCCATTAGAGAAGAAGTAATTATCATGAACAAACGTATCATTACCATCATCATCACCCTCGCCGCTGTATGCGGCGTGGCGAGTGCGCAGCAGAAGCAGGGAAAGCCATTCCCGCCAAGGTTTGCGGACTACGGAGCAAACAACGTGACAGAGATAGGTAGAAGTACGATTCGCATCCTCTATGCCTTTCAGGCGCAGGACTTGAAGGACGAAGAGACGTGGATTGACTGCGGACAACTGCTCACCGACAAAGGCATGACACAATACGCCAGTTACTACGTCTCCGAGAACAATGCCTACATACGACAGTGGCTGAAGGACAACCCCAGCAAGGGCTACTACCCGGGCAGTGCCAAGATGAAAGGCCGCTTGAAGGATTATTGGTCGGAATATCAGTATTCGCAAATTTATGTGCATGGTCGTGAACTGACTGAATGGGCGGTGATGCCATCGGCAGAGTTTATCCAGTACCGCTATACGGAGCAGTGGCCATCAATGCAGTGGACACTCAAAGACGAGAAGCAGACCATTTGCGGCTACCAGTGCCAGAAAGCCACCTGCCACTGGCGGGGACGTGACTATGTGGCATGGTTCACATCGGCCATCCCCCTGAAGTCCGGCCCGTGGAAGTTCGGCGGACTGCCGGGACTCATCATGAAGATATACGACACCAAGCACCTCTACACGTGGGAGGCCGTCAGCGTGGAGAACGGCTCGTTTCCAATCTACCAGTTAGACGAGCGCAGATTTAAGGACAGCGACCGCAAGAAAGTCCTAAAGATGCAGCGCGACTGGAACATGAAATACCGTGAACTTGCCGGTGTGATGCGTGTCGGGTCGAACACTCCCGTCACCACCCGCTATCCTTTTGACCAGTTAGAGTTAGAATAAGAACATGAACAAGAGAATCATCACCATCATCCTCGCCCTCGCCGCCGTGTGCGGCGGGGCGAATGCGCAGCCCAAAGTAAATGGTAGAGCACCTATCCGCGAAAAGCGCGGCTACGATCAGCGTATTGCCATTGACACGGCAAACGTCCGTGTACTCTATGCTCTCAATGCCAAGGACATCAAGGACGAGGATACCTACATTGACCTCGGAAAGCTGGAAGTGGGCAGGCGCGTCAGGAAGTACAGCAGCGAGTTCATTTACCTTTCCGACCAGGAAGCCATCAAGTGGAAGAAAGAGAAAGGATATAAGGGCTATGCACCCAAGAGCTTTTGGATTGGCGGCAGAAAGGACCTCCGGGAGAATTGGAGCGAACTGGTGTATTCTGATTATATCATTCGTGGTAACGAATTGAAGGAATATGCCAGTTTCCCATTAGTTGCCGAGCGCGAGAACAGCAGCTACACCGAGCCGTGGCCGCTGATGACACTGGCCGACGAGCAACAGACTATTCTCAGCCACCGCTGCCAGAAGGCCACCTGCCATTTCCGTGGCCGCGACTTCATTGCATGGTTCGCCAGCGATGTGCCCATCAAGGGTGGGCCGTGGAAGTTCGGAGGGCTGCCTGGTTGTATTCTCAAAGTCTATGACGTGCAGAAAATTTACGTCTGGGAAGCCGTGACCATCGAGCAAGGGAAGTTCTTTATTTCTCAATACCCCGACAAACTCTACCCGAAATCAACTCGCAAGAGCGTGTGGCAGCGACAGAAATTGTATAATGAGGACTATTGGAGGGCAATAGGCTGGACTCATGATAATGAGAAGGTTCCCTTTGAGCCATTAGAGAAGGAGTAAGCAATATGAACAAACGTATCATCACCATCATCATCGCCCTCGCCGCTGTGTGCGGTTGTCAGAAAACGGAGAAGACCATCTACAGGGTGCCGCTGAGTGAGCACGCAATGGAGTTGGAGCGGCAAGAGAAAGCCTATAATGACTCGCTCGAAAAGTACAGTGCGCTACTCGACACTGCACGGGTTCGGTATTATTTCGACCTCCACAAAGCAGTCTTAGACACCCTGGGCGTTGTCATGCAGCAAGAAGCTGAAGCCTTCATGGCAGCGAAAGACAGGGAAGCCGCAAACGAGGAAAACAGCAGCATGACCACAGAACTCATCCTCCTCGGGATAGCCATCATCCTGCTCATCGCCATAATTATCTACGTCAGCATCACCACCCTCTTCTGGACCCGCATCGGCTGGTTCTTCGAGGACGCTTGGCATTGGCTGAAACGTCGCCGCATCATCCGCAGACTGACCGACCCTCGCTACTGCTCGCTCATCAACGGCCCATTCGTTGAGGACGAAGACCTCACCGACGAGGACATCCACGAAATCATGAACCTCACCCACAATGGCAATCCCCCCAAATATGAGATAAAAAGAAAGGAAGAAAGTAACTAAAAACTCAGTAATATGAACACCTCTGAATATGACAAAAGTATAGGAATGCCCGATATGATAAAGAATGGGCTAAGTTTGAGAATGAAGTCATTAACTCTAATTCGGTACAGCATAAAATGCCGTTACCGCCAATAATAGAGATAGAAGATGACAGAACATAGACTTCCAAATATTAAAGCAGTAAAGTTCTTGGACGATCCAAGCGGCGAAGCCGAGTGAAACAAAGTAATTTTTGTTCAAAATTCCTATAGGCACCTAAGCCCCGTCGCGTCGTGATGACGAGACGGGGCTTTGTCGTGAAGAATGCCAAGATGTCTTGGAACAAAAGATAACTGGAAAGGTTTATACCAAGAGCATGTCGCAAAAGACTTCTTATACATATTATGCTTGCTGCGCAAAAATGCGAACAGTAACCATTGATATTTGCTGCGTAATGTTGAGCTATCCATGCTCCGCAGCTGCACGTCTGTTGGCGATTGGGCGGGTGGATTAGGATGCACCTCCTTTCGTTTGGGGTAATAAAACGGAGCGAACTCCGACGCATCTGAATGGTACTCTCAGACGGCTTGCGGCTAAGGAACTTTTTCAAAAGTTCTAAGCCTAATTAGCGTTAACGGTTATTGACACGATTCGGACGGCATTGCCAGCCTTATGGAGCAAGCTCATCTGAAGTATGGAAAGGTACTGCCTTTACTGCCTCGAAATAAATAGGTTCAGTATCTGAGCCCTCTGAGGCAATGACAACCAGGCAGGCAGTTCTGGCCGAACGAAACTTTTTCTCTGTCTCATGTCCTAATTCCAGTTTAATAATTTGATAGATGCAAAGAAGGGAATAGCACCATAACGACCTTGCAGATAGCCTTTGCGAATATCTTCACGAGGCTTGTATTCTGCCAAGGATGTGAGATGGGATGTACCGTTTTGGTCTTTCTCAACAAACCAGACTTCGTCTGCACGAATTAAATTCAGGTTGAGTAGATTTTGGGTTTCTTCATTAAAGGAAAGGATGTTTTCAAAAGTTGTTCTTAATATTATAATGCATACTTTTTGCACAATAGTATAAAAAAGGTTTGGATTTGAAAACTTCTTTGTCTTATATTTGCAACAGGATGGGGGTGTAACTTCTTTTAACGGTATGGAGTTATTCATGGGTACCACCTTATTTATCATTTTTTTAGTTAGAACTTGCGGTAGAGTGCAGTTTATTATGTAATTTTGCCGTCGCAACCCGAAAGGAGTGCAAAGACATATCGCTCAATAGTCTCACAATCACCACCATGAGAAAGAGCAAGCAACTATTATTGGAGCTACCCCATCTAAGGATGCGGGCTTCCTATATATAATTGTGGCTTGTGGTGAGCCGAGAGACGTATGGCGAAATTTTGCGCCTCTTTCGTGGAGACCAGAAACAATAACTTTAACCAAACAACAAAAAAATGACAAGAGCAATTGTGACTATGCTGCTGGCTACCCTGACAATGGGGGCGACAGCGCAAACTGAGAATCCTCGCGGCATCTACAAGATGACAACGCTCACTGGTAAGGTGGGTGAGGTGAAAGCACCCTTTGAGCAGTATAAAATCTGTACCGACAGTGTGACGCTCATGGTGAGTGAACAGGGCAACAGCTTCAGCATAAGTGATAACGACCATCGGGTTTTCAACTACACTGGCAAGCAGCCTAAGTCGGAGGGCGACAAGAGTCCGCTCATCTACGACAGCAACAGCGAGCAGTTCAAGTTGAAGTGGTGGAGCACCTATCCCTATCACGTTCATTTCCCCAATAACGATTGGTGCATAGAGAAATATGAGTCGGGGAAATACTCTGCAACGAGTAAGGTGTTTTTCGATGCACTCACTGGTGCAGCAAAGATTGATGCGAACAATCCGCTGACTGGTACTTGGCGATTCATCGGCTATGTGGACGAACTGCGTGACGTAAAGAAGGAACTGCCAAAATTGCATGAGAAATACCCGACGAGCAGATATTTCAATAGCTTCATGGTTTTTACTCCGCAAGACCTGACTACCGTTTTCAACCGTGGCGGAGGCGTGGACAAAATCGAGCTCGATGGCAAGAAAGCCTACAAGTCTGCTGGCAAGACATATCAGATAAAGTGGTTGTCGAAGAATCGCATCGCCATTGAGGACCGCGTAGATTACCGCACGGACTGGATGATTTTGGAGCGCGTCACGGATGGCTCTACACCGTTAAGCCATATTGCCGGCCAGTACGTTGGTAATCGCAGATGATGTCCTATGGAAGAAATCAAAATCTATCATTCCCTTTGGCGGATGCTGCTTCTTGTTGTGGCAAGTCTCGCTTTTGCAGTTGCCGGTTTCCATTTTCTGTTCTATGTGCTTTAAACATCAGCTCCCATCTGATTCTGTCGCAACTCGTTGATTGATTGGCAGATGCAGATGGGAGCTGATGTTTTTGAAGTTGTATGAAATAAGCGTTGTGGCTTACATGTTCATGCCACCATCGACCTGAATGACCTGGCCGCTGATGTAGCTCGACATGTCGGAAGCGAGGAACACGGCGCAGTTGGCAATGTCATCGACTGTACCGCCACGACGAAGAGGAATCTTGTTGCACCACTCCTTGCGAACTTCCTCAGACAGTGCCTGTGTCATGGCTGTGTCGATGAAGCCGGGGGCGATAGCGTTGGCACGAATACCTTTCGGACCCATCTCCTGACCGATGCTCTTGGCCAGTGCGATGAGGCCAGCCTTTGATGCTGCGTAGTTGGCCTGTCCGGCATTGCCGTGAACACCCACTACCGATGCCATATTGATGATGGAGCCACCGCGCTGACGCATCATGACCGGTACGCAGGCATGGATGAAGTTGAAGGCCGACTTCAGGTTGACGGCAATCACGGCATCCCACTGCTGTTCGGTCATGCGGAGCATCAACCCGTCCTTGGTGATACCGGCGTTGTTGACAAGAATGTCGATAGAGCCGAACTCTTCCTTGACTGCTTTTACCACTTCCTCGGTCTGAGCAAAGTCGGCTGCGTTAGAGGCATAGCTCTTGGCCTTCACGCCCAGAGCGGCTATTTCCTGCTCCGTCTCTTCGTTGATGGCCAGGTCGGTGAATGCAATGTTAGCGCCTTCAGCGGCGAACTTCAGGGCAATGGCTTTTCCAATGCCACGTGCTGCACCTGTGATGAGTGCAGTCTTACCTTGTAATAATCCCATATTCTTTAATTTATTTTACCCTAAAACTTAGGGGACGATTTTATGCGTTCCTAATGCGCCATAGACAAACTTGGCTACTTGCGGCTTAGTGGACTCTTCGGTGGTGCCGTGGGCGATGCGGCCATAGATGTAGGGCACTTCGAGACCCTTGATGCAATAGTGGGTGATGTCGGCTACGAGGTTCACGTTCTCAATGTCGAACTCACCTTCTTCCTTCCCTTCGGCAAATACCTTGCGGAACAGCTCAACCTCGGCCAAGTCGAAGTGCTTGCGCACTTTCTCCACCATCCAGATGTTACGAAAGAACTCGGCACGCAAGTTTCCGTTGCGCACTACCGTTTCGCGAATCATGTTCAGGTGGGTGTATATGAGCTCGATGACTTTCTCGTGAGGGCTGATCTTTCGTGCTGCCACTTCGTCGAGCTTGTCGGAGAGACGTTCCAGCTCAGTCTCAATCACGGCATAGTAGATGTCTTCTTTTGATTTGAAGTAGGTATAGAGTGTACGACGTCCTTTACCCGAAGCTTGAGCAATATCGTTCATGGTCGTATTTTCCATTCCGTTCTTGGCAAATAGCTGGCGGGCTACGTCAACCAAAAGTTGTCTTGTTTTCGATATTGACATGTTGTTATCTCCTATGCTTTATATGATTGCACATTGTCTATGTCGTGTGCAAAAGTAGCTTTTTTATTTGAAATGACAAAAGAAAAAGGCGAGAAAAGGTGAGAAAAATGTGTTTTTGGAAAAATCTTTTCATAAAATTTGCATATTAAGAAAAAAAGTACTACCTTTGCACTCGCTTAAAAGATAACATCGCGGAGTGGAGCAGTTGGTAGCTCGCCAGGCTCATAACCTGGAGGTCGCACGTTCGAATCCTGCCTCCGCAACTACAAAAAGCCCGAAGTCTTTCGACTCGGGCTTTTTTCGTGCTTGGCAGAATCCTTCACGTGCTCCCGGTCGCAGTTCTTCGCAGAGCGAAGCGTCCCTTCGGGCCGAGCGCGAATCCTGCCTCCGCAACTACAAAAAGCCCGAAGTCTTTCGACTCGGGCTTTTTTCGTGCTTGGCAGAATCCTTTTTGTTTTTTAGTTGAGATGAAATTGGGAACTCTTTTCCTGTCTTCGATAAAGATACGCTACGGCAGCACCAGACAGATTGTGCCACACACTGAAGATGGCGCCTGGGGTGCTGGCCAACGGGTAGGCTGCGAAATGAATGGTGGCCAGACTGCTTGCCAATCCTGAATTCTGCATGCCTACCTCGATGGAGATGGCTCTCTTCTTCGGCTCCGACAGACTGAGCAGTTGGCCAATCAGGTAGCCTAAGCCCAGACCGCAGACGTTGTGAAGCATGACAACCACCACTATCAACAGACCGCCGGCCAACAGTTTGTCGGCATTTACGGAGATGACGATGGCCACAATAAAGGCAATGGCAACAGACGAGAACGCAGGAAGGTAGTCGGTGGCTCTCTCCGTGAACTTAGGCCAGAGCCACTTGATCAACAATCCCAAGACGATGGGGAGTATGACTATCCATAGAATGCTCAGGAACATGCTCGCCACATCTACATTGATGCTCTTGCCGGCCAGCATCCATGTCAGCAGTGGAGTCAGGAACGGGGCCAGCAGAGTAGATACTCCTGTCATCCCTACGGAGAGAGCGAGGTCGCCTTTGGCCAGATAGGTGATCACGTTTGAGGCCGTGCCGCCAGGACAACAGCCTACCAGCACCACGCCCAGGGCCAGCGCCTCGTCGAGCTGGAACAGTTTAGTCAGTGTCCATGCCAGCAGCGGCATGATGGTGAACTGTGCCATGCAGCCTATGACAATATCCTTCGGGCGACTGAAAACGATCTTGAAATCCTGTAGGTTCAGTGTCAGTCCCATGCCGAACATCACCACGCCAATCAGGTAGTTGATGACTTTCGGGTTGATTCGCCCGAGTGCATCAGGGTAGGCCAGTGCCAGCAGTGCCGCAGCCAGCACCAGCAGCCCCATGTATTTAGAGATGTAGTGACAGAGTTTCTTCATATATTATTTTACATGCTCTCTCGCAGAATCTGGATTACCTCGTCGCGTGTCAGCTTGTGGTAGCCGGCATCGAAGATGATGGTGCTGTCGGCGATGGCCTCAATGTTTTGGTCGGTCACGCCCAGCTCTGCCGAGTGCATCACCACCCCAATCTCCTTCATCCATGCTTCCAAGGCGTCAATGCCCTCGGCGGCCAACTGCTGTTCGGTCTTGCCTTGTGCCGGGATGCCCCAAACGCTCTGGGCGAAACGGGCAAACTTCTGCACGCCGAACTGTGACACATATTTATAATAAGGTATAGAGACTGCGGCGAGTGTCATGCCGTGCGTGGCATCGGTGTGGGCACCTATGGCCTGTCCTATCATGTGCACCATCCAGTCCTGCTTCTTGGCACACTTGATGAGCGTGTTCAGTGCCCATGTGGCTGTCCACATGATGTTTGAACGGGCCTCATAGTCCTGTGGATTCTTCACTGCGATGCGGCTTGAGTGGATGAGCGAGCGCATCAGTCCTTCGGCTATGTAGTCGGTGGTGTTGTCGTCGTCGCCTGAGAAGTATTGTTCCATGATGTGGCTCATGATGTCGAAGAATCCTGCCACCATCTGATACTGTGGTACGGTGAAGGTGAACTTCGGATTGAGCACCGTGAACTTCGGATAGGCATACGAGCCGAACACTTTGCCTATTTTCATGCCAATAGCTCGGTTGGTGATGACCGATCCGCCGTTCATCTCCGAGCCTGTGCCTACCATCGTCAGCACGGCCCCCACGGGAATCACGCGGCATGTGGCTTCCTGCTGCTCCATATAGTATTTCTGCCACGGGTCTTCCTCGCACCAGGCTGAGCAACTCACGCCCTTGGCATAGTCGATGGTGGAGCCGCCACCCACGGCCAGAATCAAGTCGGCGTTATTCTCGCGAGCCATCTTGGCTCCCTCATAGAGCTTCTCCACCGTGGGGTTCGGCATCACGCCGCTGTCCTCGACGATGGTCTTGCCGGCAGCCTTCAGTGCGCTCACCACGGCATCGTAAATGCCATTGCGCTTGATGCTTCCGCCACCATAACAGAGCTGAACGGTAGGGCCGTACTGTTTCAGTTCGTCACTCAGAAATTCCAGTGCATTCTCACCGAAATACAGTTTAGTAGGGTTCTGATAAGAAAAGTTTCCTTGCATAGTTTGAAGTATTTTAAATTGTTGTTTGTTTCGTCATCGACTGCAAATGTAGGCAAAAATCTGCAAACGGCAAAGTTCAGGAACGCAGAATCTGTAGAAATGAGCAATAATTCGGCCCGTCTTCGCGTTTATATTTGATGAAGCTTCTTAATGTTGACACTCCCCATGTATCATAAATTACTGTCCATACTCCTCGTCGTGCTCGTCGCTCTGAATGCACATGCGCAGAGCGATGACGATATCGCCCATTCGCTCAATCTGCCCGAGGCGGTGGTGCTGGCCGACGGCATGACCTTTGAGGAATATCTGGTGAAACAGGTGCTTGCCAATGCCAAGCCCCTCAAGGCGCGAACAAAGACGTTGCGGTACTCCGTGACATGCCAGTTGGAGAAAGACATAGACCTGAAGAAGTTTCCCCATCGTCGCACCATCACCTTTGTGGCCCGTCTGGCAGGCTACGGCCCCATCGTGTCGGCCCTTCGTGAGCACCCCCATTTCGGCATCACGATGGCTGAGGATGTGTTCTATAATAATGGAAAAATCACCACGTTGAACGTCCGAATGGTAGAGATGAAGCAAGAGCTCACCCCTAAGCAGATCGCCTCGTTTCTGAAGCACGACGGCATGTTGAGTGCCAACGTCTATGACAAGTTCTACCAGAAAGTGCGCGAAAAGGCCAAGGAGTTGCAGAAGAAACGCAAGAAGAAGCAAGACACGGGCATGGAGTATGTAGGCAGCTACGTCTCTGGCCCACGCACCTTCTACATCGTGAAGCTCGACAACATGACAGTCCACATTGCCGACGGCTGCTGGCAGATAGCACGCATCAGCTATAATGAAGGACAGAACTACATTCGCAACGAGTTCCGTGAGGTGAAGCCCGACCTCTTCTTGCTCTCTCATGGCACGGGCAAGCTCTATCTCAACAAAGAGAAATGGCCCAAAGGCTATATCTCAATGAAGATAGATTATACCTATCATCATTGACTCAAGTTTCCCGCCTTGTTATATCGACCACGAATTAAACGAATATAACGAATTATTTTTGTTTCCTCAATGCATCACAGATGCAACCGAATGTCACGAATTGCTACGCGCAGCAAAATTCGAGTCATTCGTTGGTTGCTTTCAACTCTTTGTGAAATGCTTGTAAATCATCGGCATGAATTCGTCAAATTTGTGAAATTCGTGGTTTTTATAAAAGATGGGAGAGTTCAGTAAATAATTAAGCTCTCCTCCTGCGCAGTGTCTCTACGATGCGGGCCATCTGATTGGGAATGCGTATTTGCTGCGGACATTTCGAGAGACACACCTCACAGTCCTGACAGCTCTTAGCCCATGTGGCTTCGTCGGGCAGTGCCTTGTGATAGCCGTCCATGAAGAGCTGTCTGCGCTCGGCATAGTTGGCATCAGTGGGGGCGGGTAGGGGCAGCACATGACTGTTCACCGCCTCATTGTAGTAGGCAAAGTTGCCGGGAATATCTACGCCGTAGGGACAGGGCATGCAGTAAGAGCACGTGGTGCAGGGTATGGTGGGGAAGCCAGACATCTGGTCGGCAATGTCGGCCAGCAACTGGTTTTCCTTCTCGGTGCAGGGGTCGAGCGGTGAGAATGTCTCCACGTTCTCTTTCAGATGATCCATTCGGTTCATGCCGCTCAGCGTGGTCAGCACATTGGGATAGCTGCCCACCCAACGGAAAGCCCATCGGGCAGTGCTGTCGTCGGGGTGAACGGCTCGCAGCTGATTGGTCAGCTCTTGTGCCATGCGTCCGAAGGCACCACCGCGCAGCGGCTCCATGATCACGCACTGAATGCCCAGCTTCTCCAGTTTGTCGTACAAGTATTCAGCATCGGCATCAACCCTTCTTCCACCGCGCAGCGAGGCGTGGCGCCAGTCCAGGAAGTTCATCTGAATCTGCACAAAGTCCCAGTGATACTCCTCATGATGGTCCAGCAGCCAGTCGAAGTCGCTCACATCGCCATGATACGAGAATCCCAAGTGCTTGATGCGTCCGGCCTCGCGCTCCTTCAGCAGGAAGTCGAGCACACCGTTGTCGAGGAATCGGCCTTTCAGCGTTTCCATTCCGCCGCCAATGCTGTGCAGCAAGTAGTAGTCAATGTAGTCCACCTTCAGCCGTTCCATTGACTTCTCATACATAGCTTTCGACTCCTCGAACGACCACAACCTGCGGTTCTGGTTCGACATCTTAGTAGCCACGAAAAACTTCTCGCGCGAATGTCGGCTCAGCGCATTGCCGGTGAGCACCTCCGACTGTCCGCCCATATACATGGGAGCAGTGTCGTAGTAGTTCACGCCGTGCTCCATCGCGTAGTCCACCAGCTCGTTCACCTGTTCCTGGTCGTTGGGCAGTCGCATCATGCCGAAGCCCAGCAGCGATATCTTCTCGCCCGAGCCGTGCTGCACGCGATAGGTCATGTGGTTCTCGTCCTTTGCGCCCTCTTTTCGCTTGTCGGGTGTCAGTCCTGTGGCCAGTGTGTCTATCGGGCTCATGGCCATCAGAGCCATTGCCGAACCTGCGCCCAAGCCCAGTCTGCGCAAGAACTCACGTCTGCTTCTGTCAATCTCGTTCTCCTTCATGCTACGTGTTTTTGGTTAGTTTGAGTACAAAAGTATAAAAAGTTGGAAGTAAAACAAAATATATCCATGTTTTTTCAGTAAAAAATGTAAATTATTTGGAAAGGTAAAGGATTCGCATTATCTTTGCAATCTATTTGTATTCACAATCTAATGTCTAAACTCCTAAACTTCCAAAATATGAAGAAGATTTTGACTTGTCTGCTGACCGTCTTAGGCTTGGCGTCAGCCTGTGGACAGAAGAATTATGAAGATGCTGACGTGAATGAGTTTGCCCGGCTCATGGCCAGTCCCGACGTCGTATTGCTCGATGTGCGCACGGCTGCCGAGTATGCCGAAGACCATCTGTCGGGGGCCGTCAACATCGATCAGGGGCAGGGCGACTTCATCGCGAAAGCAAAAGCCATGCTGCCTGCCGACAAGAAGATTGCGGTCTATTGTAGGAGTGGTCGCCGCTCGGCTAATGCAGCCCAGCGCCTGGCAGCCGAGGGCTATCAGTGCGTGAACCTGAAGGGTGGCATCATGGCATGGAAGAACGCGAAGATGCCTGTCACGACCGATCCTTAAGTGACTCGTCTCCCCTCACTGCTTTAGGGCAATGGCATCGAGGTGAGAATCAGACACTACGAATAAATTGGGGGGCTAACCTCTGTAGCAATCTATCCTGAATCGTGCGACGGTTTAGGATATATTGTTTTGTGTTTTAGGCTATATCGTCTGATGATTTAGCCAAGATGATGTTGTGATATAGCCAGAATCGTGTTGTGGTATAGCCAGAATCGTGTTGTGGTATGGCCAAAGTGATGCTGTGATATGGCCAAGAAATTGTTGTGGCTTAGACGCAAATGTGATGCAAAATGACGGAGAAAATATAATAATAAGTGATTTTTAAAAACATCTGCTTCATCTGCTCCCTGTCTGCAATATGCTGATTACCAAGTTTTTATAGCGGAGCAGATAGGGAGCAGATGGTGGCAGATGAATTAGCCGTGATGCGAGCGGTGATGAGTTCTTCTTCGTCATCATGGGGGCAAAATTAGGAAGAAACAATCAGATAACAAAGCAATCTCTTTGCGTAACGAAAAAAAATTGTACCTTTGTAGCCGAAGTGAAAACAGATGAAGGCAACCGTTCCATACATAGAGAAGAAGTTTGAGGAATTTAACCGCCTGATCTTCGGCGGCAAGCTCCCCAAGATTCCTGTAGAGCTGAGCGATGCCAAGACCTTTCTGGGACAGTGCGTGTATAAGAAACGGCGAAAGCCTTTCGGCAAGGCAGAACTATACGACTTCAGACTTCGCATCAATGCCCGCGTGGACTTGCCGGAACGGGAGGTTGAAGACACCATCATCCACGAGATGATTCACTACTACATCGGGTATAACAAGCTGGAGGATGCCTCAGCACACGGTCCGCTGTTCCTCGGCATCATGAATGAGATCAACCGCAAGTTCGGCAGAAACCTCACCGTGTCGCACAAGAGCACCCAGGAGCAGCGTGAACAACTGCAGGACAAGCGCAGCCGTTATCATGTGATAGCCGTAGTGAGCTTCCGCGATGGCAGGACAGGCATCAAAGTCCTGCCGCGAGTGGTCAGAAGCATCCTCTATTATTATAATAATGTGTTGGCCAACAGGGAAATCGCATCCATACAGCTATACATGAGCAACAACATATTCTTCAACCGCTATCCCAACTCGTCGGCCCTGAAGGTGCATTTCTTGGAGGCCGATGAAATAGGCAGGCAGTTGGAGGGTGCGGAAAAGATGGCATGCGATGGTAAGACGATCAAAAGAAACCAGACTCCATAGTTGTTTCTCGGAAAAAATACCTAACTTTGCACCGCAATCATTAATGATAACTCAGAAACTATGGGAATTGTAATAGGAATTGACGTGGGCATTTCGACCACGAAGATAGTGGGGCTGCTCGACGGCAAGCCGACGGCTCCGTTCCGCATCACGGCTGCCGACCCCGTCACCTCGCTCTACGGTGCTTTTGGCAAGTACTTGCACGACAACGACGTGAAGTTGGAGGATGTGGAGCACGTGATGCTCACGGGCGTGGGTGCCGGCTACGTGAAGAACGACGTTTACGGGGTGAAGACCAGCCGCTGCGACGAGTTCATAGCCGACGCGATGGGTGCCCGATACGAGTCGAAAATCAATCATGCCATCGTGGTCTCGATGGGAACAGGCACCTCCTTCGTGATGTGTCATGGCGATGAGATGACCCACATCGGAGGTATCGGCATTGGGGGCGGAACGCTTCAGGGCCTGTCGCGCATCTGTCTGGGAACAAGCGACATAAAACAAGTGTCGGCACTGGCCATGCAGGGCGATGTGAAGAGCGTCAACCTGCAGATAGGCGACATATCGGCCCATCCGCTGCCCGGACTTCCCGTTGAGGCTACGGCCAGCATCTTCGCGCGAGCCAAGAGCGACGCATCGAAAGAGGACATTGCCGCCGGACTCATTGGCATGGTGCTGCAGACCATCGGGTCGGCCTCGGTGCTGGCAGCCCAAGGCACTGACTGCCGCGACATGGTGCTCATAGGCAACCTGACACTGCTGCCCCAGTGCAAGGAGGTGTTCCCGGCACTGGAGAAGCTCTACAATGTGCGATTCCACATCCCTAAATATTCAGAGTTCTGTACCGCCATCGGGGCAGCACTCGCCTATAAACGGATGCCATAAAGACGAATATCATATCAACTAAGAAGAGACAAATGAACAAGACTGTTGCAGCTGTGAGGCTGATGGCCAAGGCAGCTTTCTTCTTCGCCCAGTGCGACAAGGAATATCATGCGCAGGAGCGCCAGTTTGTAGAGGGGTTCGTGGCAGGTATCAACCAGATGGCCCGGATGGATGACGAACTGAAAGAGAAAATGTTCGTCAATCACGTGCTGGACGAGACCTATGCACTCGACCATATCGTTGACGAGACCAAGGAGGTGCTCGAGATGTGCAATGAGAAGGAACGCCGTATCGTGCTCTATGCCATCGATGACTTTATCAAGAAAATTATTCATGTGGACGGGAAAATCCTCTCACAAGAGCAAGCCAGCTACGAGACGTGGCGGCGCGAGGTGGGACTGGAACAAATGAGTAAATAGCCAAACACAACAAACATGACGAACAGATTTTTGACATTGGCGGCTGGACTGATGATGGCCGTGGGCATGCAGGCTGGCGTTCATCGCCTCTCACTGCCCTCAAGTGATACACTGAAGACGACACCGCTGCCGGTTGACACGCTGAAGAAGGACACCCTGCCTGCCGACTCAACCAAACAGGCAAAGACCAAGCGCAAGAAGGGGGAAAAAGACGGTGAGAAGAAAGCCGACGAGAAGAAAGAGACGGAATACGAGAAACTCTTGAAGAAGGGCGGCACAGAGCTGAAAGGACTCTTCACCGTGCGCCACATCGAGGACAAGTATTACTTCGAGGTGCCCGACTCCATGCTGGGACGGTTGCTGCTCTGCGTCACGCGCTTCACGGCTGTGCCACAGGGATTCGGACAGTTCCCCGGCGAGGAGGTGACCCACAACACCGTCTATTTTGAGAAACGCGACACGGCCAAGCTGCTCATGCGCCAATACGTGTTGAGCTATCTGGCCGACGACAAGGACAATATCTCGCGAACGCTGGTGAAATCGACCATCGATCCTATCGTGCAGTCGTTCAAGATCATAGGCTGCAACGAGAAGAAAGATGCCCAGCTGGTGGAGGTGACACCGCTGTTCAAGCAGGACAACCAGCTCTTCAGCTTCCAGTCGGGTGCAAAGTCTTCGCTGAAAGTGGGCGGCTTACAGGCCGACCGCACGTTTGTTGACACGATGAAGGTGTTTCCCACCAACATCGAGGTGGTGACCACGCGCACCTATGGCAGCAGTCCCGGCGCATCGGCAGCCTCGAAGACGGGGGCGCTGACGATGGGCTTCAACACGTCGATGGTGCTGCTGCCCAAGGAACCGATGCGCAAGCGCTTGTGGGATCAGCGAGTGGGGTATTTCGTGAACACGTTCCGTCAGTTCAGCGACGACCAGACCAAGGCACGCCACGAGTCGTTCATCTCGCGCTATCGGCTGGTGCCAAAGAATAAGAAAGCTTATCTGGCAGGCAAACTCTCGGAGCCTGAGAAACAGATTGTCTATTACATTGACCCTGCCACGCCGAAGAAGTGGATTCCCTATCTCATAGAGGGCATCAACGACTGGAACGTGGCCTTCGAGGCAGCTGGCTTCAAGAACGCGATTGTGGCTAAGGAGTGGCCTAAGGACGACTCGGGCATGAGTCTGGACGATGCACGCTTCTCGGTGCTGCGCTATCTGCCCTCAGAGACAGAGAACGCCTATGGGCCGCGTATCGTTGACCCTCGCTCGGGCGAGATCATAGAGGCTCACATCTGCTGGTTCCACAACGTGATGAACCTGCTCACCAAGTGGTACATGGTGCAGTGCGGACCGCTCGACAAACGGGCACAGAAGATGAAGTTCGACGACAAGCTCATGGGGCAGCTCATACGCTTCGTCTCTTCCCATGAGGTGGGCCACACACTTGGCCTGCGACACAATATGGGTGCCTCGTTTGCCACACCCGTCGAGAAACTGCGCGACAAGCAGTGGGTGGAACAGCACGGACACACAGCCTCCATTATGGACTATGCCCGCTTCAACTACGTGGCACAGCCTGAGGACAAGATAGGGGAGAAGGGACTCTTCCCTCGCATCAACGACTACGACAAGTGGGCCATCAAGTGGGGCTACCAGTGGCGGCCTGAGTTCAAGGACGAGTTCGAGGAGAAGGAAAAGCTCATGACTGAGACTACCAACGTGCTGCGCCAGAACCCGCGCCTCTGGTTTGGGGGCGAAGGACGCGACGAGGACCCGCGCTCGCAGACCGAAGACCTGGGCGACAACAGTGTGAAGGCGTCGGAGTACGGACTGAAGAACCTGAAGCGCGTGATGGACAATCTGCCACAGTGGACGCATGAGGAAAACGACCAGTACGAAGACCTCTCAATGATGTATAGTCAGGTGCTGAGCCAGTTCACCCGATACCAGAACCATGTACTGAAGAACATCGGTGCCCGCTACGTGAACAACATGCCTGGGCAAGAGCCTCGGGTGAATGTGCCGAAAGCCCGTCAGAAGGAGGCCCTGCAATACCTGGGTCGCAACGTGTTCGATGCGCCGGAGTGGCTCTATCCTGCAGGCATCGTCAACAAGGTGAACACCGATCCCACCGCGCAGCAGAACAGCCGGCAGGAGAACGTGCTGGACCGCGTGCTGGGCGGCTATGTCCTGAACAGGCTGAGCAATCAGGCTGCGATGGGCGGCGATGCCTATCCCGTGGAGGAATATCTTGACGATCTCTTTGCCGAGGTGTGGAAACCTTTGGACAATGCCAGCGAGTGGAAGAACAAGATGCGCCGCAACCTGCAGCGCAGCTACGTGAACCAGCTGAACACGCTTGTCAACACGCCCGATAAGACACTGAGCAGCCAGCGCACAGACAACAGCGACGTGGCCATCTACCTGCTGCAACACCTGAAGAAACTGGAACAGTATCTGAAGTCGCAACAGGTCAGCGGACTGAATGCCCTTCACTACGAGGACCTGCTGGACCGTCTGCAGCTGATACGTGAGCGCCGGAAATCCCCTAACCGCTAAGGTGGGATTTCCGGTGAGACTCACCGCTCATCATTTTTAGGTATTTTTCCCCCATTGAGCGGTGACTTCTTTGCAAAAATGCCATTTGTTTCATAATTTTGCACGCGAAACATTCAAAATCTAATTAAAGTTCATGAAATTTTCTACTTCAAGCAAAGTGCTGGCACTGGCTGCCAGTTTGTTACTGACGGGGCAGCTGCCTACAGAAGCCAAGCCGAAGAAACCCAGTGGCGGCTCGGTAAGCGCCGACCTCGTGATTAGCAAAGTGTTCTACAACAACATGATGAACGATGAGGGCAAGGCTTTCATCATGGGCAACTATATTGAGCTGCTCAACAATTCAGCCGACACGCTCGACATCACGGGCATCTATCTCGGTCTGGCCGATAACACCAGCAGCACGTCTTCCGACTTCGTCAACGCCTGGACTGCTACGGCCATGCAGGAGGCGCACAAGGACAGCATCGCCCTGAAACAGATTTTCCAAATCCCGACGGACCAGACCTGCCTGGTGGCTCCAGGACAGAGCATCGTCATCTGCAATGCCGCTGAGAATCACACCACTGTGGCCTCGGCAGCTGCCGACCTGTCAGGCGCTGACTTCGAGGTGAAGAGCGAGCACACGGCCTACAAGGACCATCACAATGCGGAGGTGCCTGAGCTGAAATTAGTCTTTACTTATTCTGCCAACAATACGTTCCTGCAGTTCATGTCGCCTGGTCCTTTCGGACTGGTACTGCTGGCTGCCGACACCAATGTGGAGGGCTGTCCTGTGGGCTACTACAAGGGCAAGACCGAAGGCAGTCAGTTCAAGTTCGTGCCGGCTTTCAAGACCATTGATGCCGTTGACTTCGTGGAACATTCAGTAAAGACAGAGCCTGATGCCGCTCAGAAGCGCATTGGCGACAGCTATGATGCAGGCTGGACGGCTACGGCAACTCCTGGCGGCAACAACGGTGAGGCACTGGTGCGCAAGACCGCCTTCGTGACCAAGAGTGGCCGCAAGGTGCTCTTCGACACCAATAACTCGTCGGTCGATTTTGAGGTGACCACCGATCTGGCCATCCGCACCTACAGCGATGAGGTGAAGGGATTGAGCGACTCAACCATCGTGATACCTGAGAGCGGCTTTCTGGCCATCAATCCGTCAACGTCATTCTTCGGCCCCGACAACATGCTGTTTGCCTACGTGAATGCCAGTGCCAAGTCGGCCAATTTCAATTACAATGAGTTCGCCGGCGACTCAATCATGATGATGAAGGGCGACTGGATTGCGATTGCACAGCCAGGCACCTACACACTGAAGATGTCGGAGGCACAGCCCATGCTGCGCTCGCGCTCTACCGCCCAGCAGTGGAGTACGGAAGACCATAAGGAACTCACTGGCGGACAGAAAAATCGCTCCATCTATAAGTTCAGCAATGCCGCAGGCAAGGTGGGCTTCCAGCGCGTGCCGAAGACTGCCGAGGGTGGCTATAATGTGGCCGACTTCACCGATGGCGAGCGCCTCTATGTAACCCTCACGCCTGCCATCGTCACCAACTTCTCGCAGACGTTTGGAGTAACCGATCTCGACTTCATTCCTTGGTCGGGTTCCACCCCCACGTCTATCACTGAAGGTATTGAGACCGTCGGCGTAAAAACTGCTGCCGAGGGAGTCGTCTTCGACTTGCAGGGTCGTCGCGTCAGTGGCACGCCCCGTCATGGGCTCTACATCGTGAATGGCAAGAAAGTGCTGTTCTGATGTTCTTTCCGTGATTTTTTTAAGAGCATTTGCTATGAATTATGTTTTTTTTCGTAACTTTGCACCGTTTTAAAATGGCTACATGTTCCGAAAAGAGACGATAACGAAAATATTGATCAATATTTCAACAGGAAGTCCGTTTGCATGAATGGGCTTCTTTGTTGGTTTTTTAAAAATCTTGAAAAATGAAATACGCATTGGTTACTGGCGCTTCGCGCGGCATCGGGAAAAGCATCGCTTTGCGATTGGCATCGAAGGGAATCCCCGTACTGATTAACTTTCTGAAAAACAAAGACGCGGCACAGGCTGTGAAAGACGAAATCGAAGCCAACGGCGGAACGGCAGAGTTGCTGCCTTTCGACACGGCTGATCCTCAGGCCATCGAGACAGCGCTGGAGCAGTGGGAACAGGCACATCCTGAAGACTTCGTTTCGGTGCTGGTGAACAATGCCGGCGTGCGCGACGACAGTGTCATGGTGTTCATGCAGAACGAACAGTGGGAGCGCGTGCTGAACACAACGCTCAACGGCTTGTTCTATGTGACTCGCCGACTGCTCAAGAACATGCTGACGCATAAGTGCGGACGCATCGTCAACATCACGTCGCTCTCGGGTCTGAAGGGACTGCCCGGACAGGTGAACTACTCTTCGGCTAAGGCCGCTGTGATTGGTGCTACAAAGGCACTGGCACAGGAGGTGGCTCCTCGCAAGATTACGGTGAATGCCGTGGCTCCTGGATTCATCGCTACCGACATGACTGCCGATCTGGATCAGGCAGAGCTGAAGAAGATGATTCCTGTAGGACGCTTCGGCAAGCCAGAGGAAGTGGCTGCAGCAGTTGACTTCCTTGTGTCAGACGAGGCTGCTTACATCACAGGTCAGGTGATTCAGGTCAACGGAGGTCTTTACACGTAAGCATTTATCGGAAATTACAAAACGTAGCACATACTCAGAAGAATGGAAAGAAGAGTTGTTGTGACCGGCATGGGCATCTGGTCGTGCTTGGGCAACAATCTGGAGAAGGTGAGACAGGCACTGTATGAGGGGCGCTCAGGCATCGGACTGGAGCAAGAACGTCTCAAGTATGGATACATGTCGGGGTTGACGGGCATCGTGAAACAGCCCGAGCTAAAAGGACTGCTGCATCGCAGGGCACGTGCGGGATTGTCTGAAGAGGCTGCCTATGCCTATATGGCTTCACGCGAATGCTTTCAGAATGCCGGCATCGACGAGAGTTTCCTGCTGAACCATGAGGTAGGCATCATCTTCGGTAATGATTCGTCGGCAAAGCCTGTGATTGAAGCGGCCAATATCATGGCCGAGAAACATGACTCTGAGCTGTTGGGCTCAGGACTCGTTTTCCAGTCAATGAACTCGACGGTCAATATGAACCTCAGCACCATATTCCAACTCCGTGGCGTGAACTTCACCATCAGTTCGGCTTGTGCCAGTGGCAGCCATTCAATCGGCATTGGCTATCTGCTCATCAAGCAGGGCTTGCAGGATCGTATCCTCGTAGGTGGCGCACAGGAGACGAACTATTACTCCATGGCCACGTTCGACGCACTGAAGGCATTCTCCAAGCGGATGAACGAACCGACAAAGGCCAGCCGTCCTTTCGATAAGAACCGCGACGGACTCGTTCCCAGCGGTGGCGCAGCAGCGCTCATGCTGGAGGATTACGAGAGTGCCGTGGCTCGTGGTGCAAACATCATCGCCGAGGTGGGTGGCTATGGCTTCTCGTCTAACGGCAGCGGCATATCGCAGCCCAATGACGAAGGATGCGTCATCGCCATGAGTCGCGCCTTGAAAGATGCAGGCATGGAGGCGAAGGATATAGACTATGTGAACGCTCATGCCACATCGACCCCGCAGGGCGACCAGTTTGAGGCCATTGCGCTCCATCGGCTCCTCAATGGCCAACATGCTTTGATCTCATCTACCAAGTCAATGACGGGACATGAGTGTTGGATGGCAGGAGCCAGCGAGGCAGTCTATAGCATCCTGATGATGAAGCATAACTTCGTGGCACCTAACATAAACTTTGAGGAGCCCGATGAATTCTCTGAACCTTTGAACCTGGCCTTGAAGACCGTTGACACGGAAGTGAACACGGTCTTGTCTAATTCTTTCGGATTCGGTGGAACAAACTCGGCACTGGTGCTGAAAAACTGGAAATAGAAACAATGAATCTTTCACCTGCATTACAAAAAGCCTACACAGAGGATCATCTGTCGGCCCGTGAAGCCCAGTCCCGTGCTGAATGGATAGCATGGGGCTCCGTCGTGTTTCAGGCATCAAGACTGATGCTGAAGTTCGGAATACTCGACCTCTTGCGCGATAGTGACAATGGCATGACCATTGCCGAGGTGGCTGAGAAGACGGGCTTGTCGGTCTATGCCGTCAAAGTGCTGATGGAGGCTTCGCTGAGCATCGGTACCGTACTGGTGGATCCTTCGACTGATCGTTTCACACTGGCCAAGACAGGATGGTTCTTGTTGAACGATGACTTTGCAAGAGTGAATATCGACTTCAACCATGATGTGAACTACGAAGGTTGGTTCCATCTGGAAGAAGCGTTGCGCGAGGGCCGGCCAGCCGGACTGAAGCATTTCGGCGATTGGCCTACCATCTACGAAGGACTGTCGTCTCTACCCGAACAAGTGCAGAAAAGCTGGTTCGGCTTCGACCATTTCTATAGCGACGGCTCTTTCCGGCAAGCACTGGAAGTGGTCTTTGCCAACAAGCCGCGCACGCTGCTCGACGTGGGAGGCAACACGGGGCGCTGGGCACTCCAGTGTGTAGGCTACGACAAGGAGGTGCGTGTCACTGTGATGGATCTTCCGCAGCAGGTGGAAATGATGAAGCGGCAGACGGCTGGCAAGCCCGGAGCCGAACGAATCGATGCCTACGGAACGAATCTGCTGAACCGTGAGAGCACATTCCCCACTAATCGGCATTACGATGCAATCTGGATGAGCCAGTTTCTCGACTGCTTTGGCGAAGACGAGATTCAGAGTATCTTGGAGCGTGCGGCCCGTATCATGGACGATAAGAGCCGTCTCTATATCATGGAGACGCTGTGGGACCGCCAGCGCTTCGAGCCGGCTGCTTTCTGCCTGACCATGACAAGCCTTTATTTCACGGCATTGGCCAACGGCAATTCAAAGATGTATAACACTGACGACATGGAGCGCATCATCACGCAGGCTGGGCTTGAGGTTGAGACCATCCATGACCATCTGGGACTGGGACATAGCATCATCGTATGTAAAATAAGAAAATAATTATTTTTTTAGATAAATATGGAAAGAAGCGAAATTGAAGAAAAAGTAAGGGAATTTCTGATTGAAGATCTCGAGATTGAAGAAGAAAACATCAAGCCCGAAGCATTGCTGAAAGACGACTTGGGCATCGACAGCCTCGACTTTGTCGATATCGTGGTCATCGTTGAGCGAAAGTTCGGATTCAAGATTAAAACCGAGGAAATGGCAAGTGTAAAGACACTGGCCGACTTCTGCGACTATATTCAGAGCAAAGTAGCTTAATCTGTGAGGGAGGAAACCTATGCCGCAACAACTGAATCATGAGGAGTGGACTGGCAAGACCGCCGGCACCAGCTGGATGCATCAGGCATTGATTGCGATATTCAAGTATGTCGATGTGAGGGTGGTCTATGTCTTTATGGCCATTTTTGTCATTCCGTTCTACATGCTCTTTGTGCATAGCGGCTACATTTCCATGTACCACTACTTCCGGCAACGCCACCACTACGGGCGATGGAAAGCGTTTCGGTATGTCTATTTGAATCACTATCGGTTCGGACAAATCATACTTGACCGCTTTGCGGCTTATGCAGGCAAGCACTTTGAGTTCGAACTCGACGGCAACGAGCATTTCGTGGAACTGTGCCGTCAGCCGTCTGGATTTGTCATCTTCAGTTGTCACGTAGGCAACTATGAACTGGCGGGCTATGCGTTCAAGTCTGTTGAGAAGCCCTATAATGCAGTTGTGTTCTCTGGTGAGGCTCAGTCTGTGATGGCCAATCGCAATCGCATGCTGTCACCTAATAACATCAGCATGATTTCCGTGCGTGAGGATATGTCGCATGTATTCGTCATGAACAATGCTTTGGCCAATGGCGAAATCGTCAGCATACCAGCCGACCGCCTGTTCGGCTCGCCGCGTTACGTGGAATGCGACTTTCTTGGTGCTAAGGCCCATTTCCCGTTAGGCCCCTATGCTTTGGCCTTGCAGCGTGGCGTACCGACGCTCGCTATCTTCATCGTGAAGATGGCTGCTCACAAGTATCGTGGCTACATTCGTCGGATTGAGCTCGATAAGAACGTGACCACTAAGAATAGGATAGAGCAGGCCACTGCACTGGCACAAAGCTTTGTGCGCGAGTTAGAGAAAGTCTTGCAGCGGCATCCCGAGCAATGGTTCAATTATTATGAATTCTGGCAGACAGATGGAGAATAGTTTGGAGACAATCAATGTGCTGGACCTCTTGCCGCAGCGACCACCGTTCATCATGATTGATAAGCTGGTCTTCTCTGACGAGGTCGTTACTACCACTAAGTTCCTGGTGCGTAGCGACAATATCTTCATGGAGGGCGATGTGCTGAATGCCTGTGCCCTCGTGGAGAACATCGCACAGACGTGTGCAGCCAGAATGGGCTACATCAACTATGTCAACCATGAGAAAGTGAGAATCGGTTTCATTGGCAGCATCCGCAATCTGAACATCCTTCGACCGGTCCGACTGGGCGAACTGCTCACGACCAGTATCGAAGTGAAAGAAGAGGTGATGCAGCTGACGTTGGTCGAGGCTTCTGTGAGAGTGGGCGATGAGACCGTGGTCACCGCCGAAATGAAAATCGCACTCAGCGACATCGTCGCTCAGGGCTGAGACTCAAAAACAAGTAATAATGGTAAAGAAAATTGCCGATAACATATACTCGCCATTAGGATTCACGACGGCTGAAAACTATGCTCAAGTGAGACTCGGCCACAGCAGACTCAGAAAGTTTGCTGCTGAGGAGATGCGGTCGGCTGCCACTTGTGTCAGGTTGGACCTGCCAGAGCCTTACGTGGCTTCGCTCTTCGACTGGGATAAGGTGGAGCTCATGGATGGCTATACGCCTTTCGAGTGCATCGCCATCCAATCGGTGAAACGAGCCGTAGAGCAGGCAGACATTGATTTACATTCTGACAAGTTGTTGTTGGTCGTTTCCACCACCAAGGGAAATGTAAATCTACTCGACAGCCCCTCGTCCCCGTTTTCGGAGAATCGTCTTCATCTGGGGGCTGCGGCTCAACAGATAGCCGACTATTTCGGTATCGTGACACAGCCACTTGTTGTCTCGAATGCTTGTATCTCAGGTCTCTCAGCACAGATTACCGCCATGCGCATGTTGCAGACCACATCCTATGATACAGCCATCGTGGTGGGAGCTGACGTGCAGTCGCGTTTCATCATCAGTGGCTTTCAGTCGTTCAAGGCTTTGTCGCCTATGGAGTGCCGCCCCTTCGATTTGGAACGAGTGGGACTGAACTTAGGCGAGGCTGCCGCTACAATTATCTACCAGAAGACAGACCACGTGACGGATGACTGCTGGCTGGCCATGAAAGGTGCTGTGCGCAATGATGCCCATCACATCTCGAACCCCTCCAAGACGGCTGAGGGATGCTATCGTGCGCTACGAGCGGTGACTGCCGATGTCCCGAAAGGTGAGATTGCGTTGATCAACGTGCATGGCACATCCACCCTCTATAACGATGAGATGGAAGCTGTCGCTGTGAATCGCGCAGGCTTGCAAGATGTGCCCCTTAACTCTCTGAAGGGCTACTATGGCCACACGATGGGAGCGGCAGGCGTGTTAGAGACCATTCTCTCCATGCAGGCACTCGACGACCACACGGTGCTGGCCACACGAGGCTTTGAGGAACTGGGCGTGTCGCGTTTTGTCCGCTTGTCGGCACAGAATGAGGTGGCGGCAGGGCGTTTTTTCGTGAAACTGCTATCTGGCTTTGGCGGTTGCAATGCTGCCATGCTGTTCAGGAAAGGAGGTGAACTGTGAAGTTGAAGAGTTGGGTGAGAATCACGCCGACGAGTGTCGAACTGAATGGCCGGCAGCTTTCGGTGAAGGAGACAGGCTCCGCTTTGCTCACGGAGCTGTATCGCACCTATGTCAACGACTATCCCAAGTTCTTTAAGATGGACGAGCTGAGCAAACTGGGCTTCATTGCCTCAGAATTGTTGTTGCAGAATGAGCAAGAGGCACATAGCGAGCAGGAGGATAGGGCCGTCGTTCTTTTCAATCGGAGTGGCTCTATCTGTAGCGATCGCAAGTATCAGGAGACCATCCGGCATGATGATGACTTCTATCCGAGTCCCTCCATCTTTGTCTATACGTTGCCCAATATCGTCACGGGCGAGATTGCCATCCGCCATCACTATTACGGTGAGACGGCTTTCTATGTACTCAGCGAGTACAATCAGCAACTGATGGACGAAGTGCTGGTTGCGACGTTTGCTGATGACGCAACGACGAGTGCCGTCACCGGGTGGGTCGATTGTGAAACGCATGATTCATTTGATGCATATCTTTATATTGTAGAAAAATAATTTTTTTGTATATATGGAAGAACTGAAATTAGAACTGAAGAACAGAATTATAGAAGTGCTGAACCTTGAAGATGTTCAGCCAGAAGACATTGACAATGATGCTCCGCTCTTTGGTGAGGGATTGGGGCTCGACTCGATTGATGCGCTTGAGCTGATCGTGATGATGGAGAAGAACTATGGCATCAAGATCAAGGATCCTGCTGCCGGTAAGGACATCTTCAAGTCAATCAACTCTATGGCTGAATTCGTCAGCAAGAACAGAACGAAGTAAAAAAGACTGCGCTGCATGACAGAACCGATTATGATCACGGGTGCAGGCATTCTCTCGGCCATTGGCAACAATAAGGCTGAGACCTTGCAGGCATTGGAGACGATGCACACGGGAATCCAGCCGTTGCAATATCTGCAGACGGAGCATCATGAATTTCCGGTAGGCGAAGTGAAACTGAGCGATGAACAGATGAAACAGCTGTTGGGCATCACTGAGGAACCTACCACGCGCACGGTGCTCATGGGCATGCTGGCTATGGACGAGGCACTCCGTGAAGCAGGACTCAACGAGCGGCAAGGACAGCGCATCGCCCTGGTCTCTGGAACCACTGTGGGAGGTATGGACAAGAGCGAACAGTACTATCTCGACTTCCTGAACAACGACTCGCGCAATGCCTACATCAAGATGCACGATTGCGGCTCTACGACCGAGATAATTGCCCGTCGCTTCGATATTTTCTCTATGGTCACCAGTATCTCCACTGCCTGTTCATCGGCTGCAAATGCGATTGTCTTCGGTGCTAATCTTATCAGGAGTGGGCTCACGGATATTGCCGTGGTCGGTGGTTCGGAGTGTATTACGAAGTTCCATCTGAATGGATTCAACACGCTCATGATTCTGGACCGCGAACAGTGTCGCCCGTTCGATGCCACGCGGGCCGGACTGAATCTTGGTGAGGGAGCTGCCTATCTTGTCCTGGAGTCTCAGGCTTCGGCACAGCGGCGCGGAGCAAAGCCCATTGGCGAGCTGTGCGGATATGGCAACGCATGTGATGCGTTTCATCAGACGGCTTCCAGTGATAATGGCGAGGGCGCTTATCTCGCCATGCAGAAAGCACTGGCGATGGCAGGTCTGCAACCGGCTGATATCGATTATGTGAATGCCCACGGCACCAGCACGCCCAACAATGACGTGAGTGAGAGTCAGGCTCTGATTCGTGTCTTCGGTGAGCACATGCCGAAAGTATCGTCAACGAAAGGCATGACGGGCCACACCACCAGTGCCTCTGGATCGATTGAGGCAGTCATCTGTCTCCTGGCTCTGCAACAGGGCATCGTGCCAGCCAATTACGGATGGAAACAGCAGATGGAAAATGGCATAACGCCTGTGGCCACTTGTATGAAGAATGTTGACCTGAAGCATGTGATGTGCAACTCGTTTGGCTTTGGCGGCAACGACTCAAGTTTAATCTTCTCAAAGCATGAAGTATGAGTGGCGGTAGAAAAATATATGTGAATGCAGCCACACAAATATCGCTGCAGCAACCGCTGTCTGAAGCGTGGATGACGACACCTGTGTGGTGCAACGAGCCTTATTCGCGCTGCATTGATCCCAATTTCCGCGAGTGGCTCAATCCGTTGGAGTCGCGCCGATTAGGCAAGATTCTGAAGCGGGCACTGGTCACCTCGCTCAAGGTGATGCGCGATACGGGCATCACTCAGCCTGATGCCATCATCACAGGAACAGGACTTGGGTGCATCGAATATACCGAACTGTTTCTTGACCTGTTGTGTCGGGATGGCGAGGAAATGCTGAAGCCCACTTACTTCATGCAATCCACGCATAACACCATTAGTTCGTTGATTGCCATTCAGCAGAAGTGCCATGGCTACAATTCCACTTACAGCCATCGGGGCGTGTCGTTCGACAGTGCCCTCTTCGATGCCTTCATACAGCTGAGGGTAGGGGATATAGCCAATGCGTTGGTGACGGCCAATGACGAGATGACACCAGTCGGCTTCAAGATTCTCCAGCGCACCGGCTACGTCGGTCTCCCGGGACAGGTCACAGCCAGTGAGGCTTCGATGGCAATGATTCTTTCGGAGGAATCGGAGAAGGCGCTCTGTGAAATCGTTGACATGAAGATGAGTTTCGGACAGCCCGACACAACAACTTGGCCGCTCCATGTCGATGCGGTGTTGGTAGGACTCAGTGGAAGTGAACAGAACGATCAGGCTTATCAAGCTATAAGACAGTGTTACGCTTCGCTGCCCATGCTGCGCTATAAGCATCTCTTTGGCGAATGCTACTCAGCCTCCGGGCTGGGCGTCTATGCTGCCGCTCACCTGCTCTCTCAGGGCATGGCGCCGTCGTTCATGCGGTGCGATGGCAAGACGACGGCGCTTCCGTTGAACCGTCTGCTGGTGGTGAACCACAGCGATGGCGATAATTTTTCTTATGTACTAATGCAACGTGTTGAGGAATGAGGCTATTGTTGATTTCTATTGTTCAGTCGGTGCTGCTCTGCGGCGGACAGGTGCTCTTGAAGCTGGCCTTACAGCGCATGGGCGCCTTTTCCTGGACATTGAATTTCTTCATCCGCAACCTCGATAATTGGTGGCTGCTGGCCTGCGGCATCTGCTACGCTCTGTCAACCGTCTTGTGGTTATACATCGTTAGGCATTTTCCGTTTTCCATGGCCTATCCCATGATTTCGCTCAGTTATGTGTTCGGCATGTGTGCCGCCATTCTTTTCTTTCACGAAGAGGTGCCCTTGATCCGTTGGGCTGGTGTGGCGCTCATCATGCTGGGTTGTGTGTTAATAGCTAAATAGGAGGAACTGATGTTGATGAGAAATGTATTTTTACTGATTTGTCTGGCCGTGTCTCTTTCGATACAGGGCCAGACCATGAAAAGGGCCGATGAGGCACAGTCGAAGGCGATGGTGGAGAGCATCAACCGCACGGCGGCTTCTATCCGTTCCATTGCCTGCTCGTTCACACAGGTCAAGTCGCTTCGTTTCCTGAACGACAAGATGACCTCTCAGGGCAGGATGTATTACGATGGCAGCGGAAAACTGCGGTGGGAATACACATCGCCCTATCAGTACATCTTCATTCTGAACGGACAGAGTGTTCACATCAAGTCGGCCAAGACCTCCCGTACCATTGATATCCGTCAGAGCCGTCTCTTTCAGGGCATCGCGCAACTCATGATGAACAGTGTCACAGGCAGGTGTCTCTCTTCTGATGCAGATTTCACTTGCGTGATGTATGTGCAGGGCGACGAGTGGATAGCCGACCTTACGCCGAAGAAGAAAGAGGTGAAGAAGATGTTCAAGAGTGTGCGCCTCCATATCAGCAGCACCCGACGAATGGTGTCGCAGGTTGAGATGACCGAGACGAGTGGTGACACGACCGTCATCACCTTGAAGAATGTAAAGACCAATGAGCGTGTCGATGAGAAGCTTTTTACTGTCGGTTAGTCTGCTGTTCTGTGCGGTCGCCCTTTGGGCACAGACACCGCTGCTCTCGCTTGATGGCAGACATCATTATCGCGTGACGATCGCTGCACGTGGGACTGAGCTGTCGGGCATCTGCATCATCAAGACCGACGCGACGGGCAGTCGTGGCTCGGTGGTCAATGAGTTCGGCATTCATGCCTTGGACTTCACCGTATCGCCCGATCGGAAGAGAGTGAAGCTGCTCAATGTGATGCCCGCCATGAACCGCTGGTACATCAAACGAGTGGTGCGGGGCGATCTGAAGTTCCTCTTCAGGGCCACGCAGAATCCGCAGCGGAAGGGAAAGCGGACGGTTGCGGTCAATGACGATCAGACCGTGACTCTGGTCAATTCTAAATATGGACTGAGATATAGTTTCTTGGAAATCAACGATAACGACGATGAATCTACAGAATGAAATGTTTGCTGTCGTGAATCAGACGGCTGACCAGGCGGATATCCGTCTGAATGCTGATCATGTCATCTACCGGGCCCACTTCCCTGGCAACCCCATTACGCCCGGAGTGTGCATCGTGCAGATCATCTGTGAACTGCTTCAGAACCGTTTGGGAAGACATCTGCAACTGAGTAGGATTGCCAATCTCAAGTTCATCTCTGTCATTTCACCCGTCACCACGCCTGAGGTGAGTGTCAGGTTTGCTTCGGTTCTGACAAGCGGCCAGGAGTGCAAGACCAAAGGCACGATAGAGGCTAAAGGCGCGATACTCACTAAATTCTCCCTCATCTTCACTCACTTCTCACCTCTCACCTCTCAATGACCACCTCTCAATGACCACCCTTAAAGAACAGATTATCCGCCAGAACGTATGTGTGGTCGTACCGACCTACAACAACGGCACGACGATTGCCGGTGTGCTGAAGCGTGTGTTGCAGCTCACTGATCGGGTGATTGTGGTCGTTGACGGTTGCACCGACGATACGCGCACACAGCTCTCTCAATTCTCCTCTACAAACTTGCAGGTCGTCGATTACGAACAGAATCGTGGCAAGGGACATGCGTTGGTAGCAGGCTTCCGTCGTGCGTTGGAACTGGGCTATGACTATGCCATCACCCTCGACAGCGACGGGCAGCATTTTCCCGAGGACATACCCTTGTTCGTTGCTGCTTTGGAACAGCATCCCAGAGCTTTGATCGTGGGCTCGCGCAACTTGGATCAGAAGAATATGTCGGGTGGAAGTCTGTTTGCCAATAAGTTCTCTAACTTCTGGTTCACCGTGCAAACAGGGCTCTCGCTCTCCGACACGCAGACGGGCTTCCGGCTTTATCCCTTGCATCGGCTCTCGGGACTTCAATGGATAACCTCTCGCTATGAGGCCGAGCTCGAGTTGCTCGTCTTCTCTGCTTGGAAGAGCGTAGAGTTTGTCTCGCTCCCCATCAGGGTCTATTATCCGCCGCGCGAGGAGCGCGTCTCTCATTTCCGTCCGTTGGCCGACTTCGGTCGCATCTCCGTTCTCAATACTGTGCTTTGTTTTCTGGCTGTCGTCTATGGATGGCCACGCATGCTGTTGCATAAATTATTCAAAGGAAGGAATGGCCAGACGACTGCTTAGCATATATCGATTGCTGATGGGCCACAGGCTACTCACCCTGTTGTGCCTGTTCGGGCTCATTCTCGGTGCCGTCGTCTTAGCGCTGCGCATTGACTATGAGGAAGACATTGCTCGCTTCCTGCCGCGCCACGAACAGAGCGAGCGTTACAGCGAAGTCTATCAGGCACTTTCCGGGCAGAACCGCATCGTCGTGGTGTTCGCCGGCGAGCATACCGACAGCATCGAGGCGGCAATGGACGCATTCGAGTCATCGCTCCTTGAGCGCGACGCGAATCACCTCTTACAGGATGTGCAGGTACGTGTCGATGAGGCACAAATGCTCGATGTCATGGATTTCGTCATGGCCAACGAGCCTTTCTTCCTGACCGAGGCCGACTGGCAGCGCATTGATACGCTGTTGCGCCAGCCTGATTTCGTGGCCCGTCAGTTGGAGGAGAACAAGCGCATGCTGCAGCTGCCCACAGCTGGTAGCTTCATACCTGCCATGCGACAGGACCCGCTCCATCTCTTTACGCCCGTGCTTCAGCGGCTTCAGTCGTTCAAGCTGAGCGGTCAGTTCACGGTCTTGGATGGCTATGTGTTCATGCAAGACGGAAAGACGGCGCTCGCCTTCCTTACTTCTTCGTTCGGCATGAGCGAGTCATTACACAACAATGAGCTCAACGACCTGCTCAACGACGTGATGGCGCAGACGCGCAGCGACTGTCCCTCAGTGCGTGTCTCGGCGGTGGGGGCTCCATTGATTGCGGTGGGCAATGCCAATCAGATCAAGACCGACAGTCTCATTGCCACACTCATCGCTGTCACGCTCATCCTGCTCTTGCTCTATCTCCATTATCGGCGCCTGTCCTACATGCTGTGGATTGGTGCCGCCATTGTTTTCGGCTGGCTCTTCGCCATTGCGGGCATGTCGCTGTTCCACGACTCCGTTTCCATTATTGTGCTGGGCATCGGGTCGGTCATCATCGGCATTGCCGTCAACTATCCCTTGCATTATCTGGATCATCTCAAGGAGACGGGACATCGTGAGCAGACCTTGCGCGACATGTCGGCGCCTTTGCTCATAGGCAACATCACCACTGTCAGTGCCTTCTTGTGTCTGGTGTGGCTCGATGCTGCCGCCATGCGCGATCTGGGCTGGTTCGGTTCGCTCATGCTCGTGGGCACCATCCTGTTTGTCTTGTTGTTCATGCCGCTCTTCGTCAAGCCGGACGGCAAGGTTCATGGCGCTCGTCTGAATGTCAGTCTTGATGTGCTCCGGCTCAATACCAGTCGTCAGCGCCGGATTTTTCTGCTCGTGCTGACGGTGGTCACGCTGTTCTTGGGATGGCACAGCCTCGACACTTCTTTCGATTCCGACATCCGTCACATCAACTACATGACCGCCGAACAGCGTGAGGGCATGCAGTTGCTGACCAGTGCCACAGGTGAAGCACAGGTCTATGCAGTGGCCGAGGGCGACAGTCTGGAGGAAGCCCTTCAGCACAATGAACAGTTGGTGCGCCCCCTTTTGCAGCAGCTCACCGAGGAAGGACAAGTGGAGCGGGTGAGTGGTATTGGCCATTTCCTGCCTTCCCTACAGGCACAGCAGCAGTTGGCCGACCGATGGAATGCTTATTGGAATCAGCATCGTGACAGTCTGCTTTCCGCCTTGCAGCACGAGTCGCTGCGTCAGGGCTTCTCTGCCGATGCCTTCGAGCCTTTTGTCGAAATGATTTCGCGGCCTGCCCAGGCCCAGCCGTTGGCGTATTTTCAGCCAGTCATGGACTTCATGTCTGCTGCCTACATACAGCAGGCGAATGGTAAGACGCGCGTGGTCAGCTTCGTGAAGACGGCTCACGAGGACGAGGTGAAGCAGCAGTTCCGTCGGCACGACGGCGACGATCGTTTCTTTGCTTTCAGCAGTAGTGACATCAGCAGCCAGCTGGTGCAGGTTCTGTCCGACAGCTTCAACTACATCGGCTTCGTTTGCGGCTTCGTGGTGTTCTTCTTCCTCTGGCTTTCTTTTGGCCGATTGGAACTGGCCCTGCTGTCGTTCCTCCCGTTGGCGGTGAGCTGGCTTTGCATCCTCGGAGCCATGCAGTTGTTGGGCGTGCAGTTCAATATCGTGAACATCATCCTTGCCACGTTCATCTTCGGACAGGGCGACGACTACACCATATTTATAACCGAGGGGCTCATCACCGAGCATGCCACGGGCCGTCGTCGGCTCGACAGCTATAAGCGCAGTGTGGCCCTCTCAGCCGTCATCATGTTCATCGGCATCGGCACGCTCATCGTGGCTCGCCATCCTGCCTTGCGCTCTTTGGCCGAGGTCACCGTTATCGGCATGCTCACCGTGGTGCTCATGGCTTTCTATCTGCCGCCCGTCATCTATCATTGGATCACGCGGAAGGCCGACGGCTCCCGTCGCGAGGTGCCCCTCACGCTCAAGCGCATCGGCTACTCGCTCTTCTCACTCTTGGTCTTCCTTGTGGGTGTGTGCTTCATGCAGCCCCTTACGTGGCTCTATCGTCGCATAGGCAAGGACACTGAGGCGAAGCGACTGCGCTACCATCGCTTGTTGCAGCGCATGGCACGGTTCATCATCCATCATGTGCCGGGCGTGAGCTTCCATATTGAGAACGTGTCGGGCGAGACTTTTGACCGTCCAGCCATCATCATCTGCAACCACCAGTCGCAGCTCGATCTCATGTGTCTCATCATGCTCCATCCTAAGATTGTGTTCCTCACCAAGGACTGGGTGTGGAACAATCCGTTCATAGGGAACATCATTCACTATGCCGAGTACTATCCTGTGAGCAATGGCATTGAGCATCATGTCGAGACCTTGCGTCGGCTCTACGAGCGAGGCTATTCCATCGCCGTCTTCCCCGAAGGCACACGCTCTACAGACTCTCGCATTCTGCGTTTCCACAAGGGCGCTTTCTATTTGGCTGAACAGTTGGGAGCCGACGTGTTGCCCGTGTTCCTGCACGGGGCGGGCCATGTGTTGCCCAAGAACGACTTCATGCTGCGTGAAGGTGTCATTGATATGCGCATTGAGGAGCGCATCACCCTCAGCGATCCGCGCTACAGCTCCGACCTCATGGAGCGCACCAAGCAGTTCCGTAGGTACTACCTCACGCACTATGAACAACTGTGCCGCCAGTTGGAGACTCCTGCCTACTGTGCCGCTTACGTGCGCTATCAGTATCTCTATAAGGGAGCTGAAGTGGAGCATCGCATGAAGCGCCATCTCCGACAGGCGATAGCTGAGCTGCAGACCCGTCCTTACGATGGGGCGCAGGAAATCCGGCTCTCTGACAGCGGACAGGGCGAGAAGGCTTTGCTCACCGCCTTGGTCTATCCGCATGCAGAGGTCTATGCCACTATGGCCGATGCCGAGAATTACGAGATAGCCGCCAACGTGGCCGTCATTCCGTCAAACTTGCACTTACAGAGAATATGAAGAAGAAATGCGTTGTGATAGGTAGTGGACTGGGAGGTCTCACCAGTGGCTTGATTCTGAGTCGCAACGGCTACGACGTGACCGTCTTGGAACAGGGCGCTCAGGTGGGAGGCTGTCTGCAGTGTTTCACCCGTCATGGAGTGAAGTTCGAGACTGGCATGCATTTCATTGGCAGTGCCGATGAGGGGCAGTTGCTCTATCGCTTTCTGCGCTATTTTGGCGTGCTCGACGATATTCAGCTGTCGCGCCTTGATCCTACGGGCTACGATGTCGTGTCTTTAGCAGGCCAGCAGTTCCGTCTGGCCAATGGCAGGCAGCGCTTCATTGAAACTCTGGCAGCCGATTTCCCGAAGGAGCGCGATGCCCTGAATCGCTATTTCGACCTCGTAGAGCAGTTGGCTCAGGCCTCCTCGCTCCGCAGTTTGTGCAATGCTGAGACGGATGTGTCGCCGCTGATGACTGCTTATCAGTTGCGCAGCATCAACGAGGTGCTCGATGAGATAGTGCCCGATCCCATGCTGCGCAATGTGCTGGTGGGCAACCTGCCTCTCTATAGTGCCGAACGTGACAAGACACCATTTGCCATCCATGCCTTCATCACCAATTTCTATAATCAGAGTGCCTTCCGCATTGTGGGAGGAAGCGATGCCATCGCCCGGTCGCTGGTCAGGTCGCTGAGGGAGAGCGGAGCCGAGGTGCTCTGTCGGCAGCAGGTGCGCAAGGTGGTGTGCAATGACCGTCAGGCCATCGGTGTAGAGACCGACCGCTTCTATCCAGCCGACCTTGTCATTTCCGACGTCCATCCGGCGCGCCTGGTTGAGCTCTGCCAAACGCCGCTCCTGCGTCCGGCTTACCGTCGTCGCATCGCCAGCCTGCCCGAGACCGTCGGCTGCTTCACCGTCTATCTGCGCTTCAAGCCTCAGACCGTTCCCTACATGAATCATAACTTCTACGGCTATCGGCAGTCCTCGCCTTGGGACTGCGAGCGTTACACCGAGGCCACTTGGCCTAAAAGCTATCTCTACATGCATATATGCAGCGAGCCCCATCAGCAGTATGCTACGGGCGCTGTCATCTTGGCTTATATGCAGTTTGCCGAGGTGGAACGGTGGAAGGGCACACGCATCGGCCATCGTGGCGACGACTACGAACGCATGAAGCGCGAGCGTGCTGAGCGCCTCATTGCTGCCGTCGTCAAGGACCATCCCGTGCTGGCCGACGGCATCGCAGGGTACGACACTTCCACACCGCTCACCTATCTTGACTATACGGGCACCGAAGCCGGCTCCATCTATGGCATTGCCAAGGACGTGGCCCTGGGGCCTGCCGCCCGTGTGCACCATCGCACCAAAATACCAAACGTGCTGCTCACGGGGCAGAACGTCAATTCGCATGGCATCCTGGGTGTCATCGTGGGAACGATTGTCACTTGTTCGGAACTGTTGACGTCCGAGCGAATCATGGAACAAATAAGAAATACTGAAAATGGAGGAAAATGAGGTAATCATCATCGGTGGAGGACTGGGCGGACTCTTTACTGGAGCACTGCTCAGCAAGGAGGGCTATCGCGTCACGGTTCTTGAGAAAAATGCTGTCGTGGGCGGTGGACTACAGACCTTCCGCAGGGGCAATGTCACGTTTGAGACGGGCATGCACATCCTGGGCGGACTGCGTCCGGGCGACTCCGTGTTCAAGATTTGCAACTATCTGGGCATAGCCCACAAGTTGAAGTTGCGTAGGGTCGATGCCGACTGCATCGATCAGATATACTATCATGCCGACCGCCGCCTATATCGCATACCCGAGGGCCGCGAAGCCTTCACCGACTATCTTGTAGCCGAGTTTCCGCATGAGGCGGAGGGCATACGTGCCTACGTCGATGCCATGTATAGGCTGGCTGGCGAAGTGGATTTCTTCTATCTGCGCACGGGCAGCGACTACATCATGGCACATAGCGAGCAGTTCTTCTGGGCTGCTTCCGATTTCATCAGCTATTATATAAAAGATGTGAAGCTCAAGGACCTTCTGGCTTATATGAGCCCCATGTATGGCGGGGTGGAAGGGCACACGCCTGCCTACATTCATGCACTCATCAATGTGCTCTATCTTGGCGGACCCGACCGTTTCGTCGATGGCAGTCAGCAGATGGCCGACCTGCTGTGCGAGGTGATAGAGCAGGGTGGGGGGCGCATTGTGGCCGGACAGCAGGTGGTGGCCATCCGCACCAACGGCGAGCGCATGGCCGTTGCAGTGGAGACGGCCTCTGGACTCGTCTATACAGCCCCGCTGTTCGTGTCGGCCATCCATCCTGCGCAGATGATTGGTCTCATCGGTCCCGGCAGCTTTCCCAAGTCCTATCGGGAACGCATTGCCGGCATTCCCAACACCTATTCGGCGTTCACGCTCTACATCAAGTTCCGTCCTGAGTCGTTCCCCTATATCAATCACACCTGCTACTATCAGGACGACTACGCACAGGTGTGGCATCTTCAGGACTACGATGATGCCTCATGGCCGCGAGGCATCATGTATATGACACCTGCTGAGAGCGGACAGCAGCGTTTTGCTGGCAAGATGATTGTCAACTGCCTCATGCCCTTTTCAGCCGTGGAGCGTTGGGCCGATACCACCGTGGGCCATCGCGGAGCCAGCTATGAAGAGTGGAAGGCGGCACAGGCTGAGAAGGTGATTCGCAAGCTGGAACACCTCTATCCTGACATACGGGCCTGCATCGATGGTACATGGACCTCCAGTCCGCTCACCATTCGCGATTTCTATAACGAGCCCGAGGGTGCCCTCTATGGGGTGCAGAAGGACTGCAAGAACATCATGCTCTCGCAGATTCCAGTACAGACAAAGGTGCGCAACCTGCTGCTCACCGGACAGTGTGTCAACCTGCATGGCATGTGTGGTGTGCCCCTGACGGCGGTCAACACGGTGGAGGCCGTGATCGGGAGAAACAAATTGGTAGAGAAAATAAATCAGTATAACGACTGTTGACTATTTCATGAACCCTATTCCTATGAAAATTGAAAAGCAGAAAATCAAGACACTCTTAGAGGACACGTTGCCTCTGGTGAACTTTGACTCCGACTTCTTGTTTGCTGAGTTCGACTCGCTGGGAGTCACCACCATCCTGATGACCCTCTCCTCCGAGTTCGGCATTGAGCTCGAGGCGGTCGATGCCACCCCGAAGAATCTGAAATCGCTCGACAGCATCGTCAAGATGGTCGAGGCTAAACTGGCAGCGAAGGTATGATGACACTCGAAGACTATCTCAGACAGAATGCAGAACAGTATGCCGATAAGCCTGCTGTCATCTGCAACGGTGCAACTCTCAGCTACGCACGGCTCTATCGAAAGGTGCAGCAGCGTGCCAGCGAATTGCGCCAGCGAGGGGTGCGCGAGGGCGAGGCCGTAGTGATGCGCTCTTCTCAGGACGTGGAGTTCCTGGTGCAGTATTTCGCCATCCATCTGGCCGGAGCTGTGGCTGTGCCGTTAGAGAAAGACACGCCACAGCCCCGTGTCAATGAGATTAGCCAGCAGTTGCGCGGCGCCGATATTCCTGCCGGTACAGCCGATATTCTCTTCACCACGGGCACCACGGGCCAGTCGAAGGGTGTCATGATAAGCCATCGCGCCATCGTCTGCAATGCTGAGAACCTCATCGACGGTCAGCAGTTCAGCCACGATCTCGTCTTCATCATCTGCGGACCGCTCAATCATATCGGCAGCCTCTCCAAGATCTACCCCGTCATTCTCCTCGGAGCCACGATCTACCTGCTTGAGGGCATGAAAGACTTGTCGCAGTTCTTCCGTGCACTCGACTATCCCTGCCAGAAGATGGCCACGTTCCTGGTGCCGGCCAGCATCCGCATCCTCTTGCAGTTCGGAGCCAAGCAGCTCAGTGCATACACCGACAAGATTGACTTCGTGGAGGCTGGCGGCGCACCGCTTGCCCCGTCTGATCAGCAGGCCCTCTGTGAGGCACTCCCCAAGAGCCGTCTCTACAACACCTATGCCTCCACCGAGACAGGCATCATCTGCACCTATAATTATAATGATGGCCGCAGCCTCCCGGGGTGCCTGGGCCGACCTATGCGCCACTCGCGTGTGTTCATCACTCCCGAGGGGCGAGTGGCCTGTCAGGGACCCACCCTCATGACTGGCTACGTGGGCGATTCCGAGAAAACAGCCGAGGTACTGCACGACGACACCCTGTTTACCGCTGACAATGGCGAGCTCAACGACGAGGGCATGCTCATCCTTCAGGGGCGCAACGACGACGTCATCAACATCGGTGGCTTCAAGGTAGCCCCCTCCGAAGTCGAGGATGTAGCCCTCTCGTTTCCCGGCATCAAGGATTGCATCTGTATCGCCGAGTCCCACACCGTTTTCGGCAGTGCCCTGAAACTGCTCTATGTCCCGTCTGCCAATATGCAAGTGGGCAAGCGCGAACTTGCCCGTTACATCAACGCCCGCTTAGAGAGTTATAAGGTACCCCAGCTCTACGAGCAAGTGGAACAAATTAGTCGCACCTATAACGGAAAACTCGACCGAAAGTACTACCGACAACAATAGTTTTCAAAACATCTGCTCCATCTGCTCCCGTCTGCAACCTTCTGACATACAATAGTTTATGATCGGAGCAGATAGGAGCAGATGTTTTTATCTGCTCCTCCCCCCGAATGTTGCAGCTATTTCACGATATAATCTTGCTTCTTTCCTTACAAGATTTCGGCTACGTCATTCAGCGATCTTGGTTCTCTCCCTACAAGTTTTCGGCTATATCATTCAGCGATCTTGGTTCTCTCATTACAAGATTTAGGCAACATCATTCAGCGATTTAGGCTATATCATGTCATGATCCGTCCTAAGTCAACTTACGATCTTGGCTAAATGGTCTCACCATTTCCCCCCCCTCCCATCTCGTCCCACTCAATCCCACCCAATCCCACTCACTCCCAGTCACTCCCAGTCAGTCCCAGTCCCTCCCACTCAGTCCCAGTCAGTCCCAGCCCCTCCCAGTCAGTCCCAATAAGTCCCAGCTCCTCCCACCAAGTCCCATCCCCCATCCCCATCCCCCTCGAATCTTTTTTTTAAAAATGTTTCCCATATTTTCATCCTTATCTCATTTCTTTTTACTAAATTTGCACCCGAAAAGAGTGATTTCCTCGGTATTTTCAGTCTTTTTAGGCTGTTGATGCGCAGTCACTCACCTCTTTCTTAATGGCATAATTGCCTGAAAATGAGTATGAAACAAGACTCACTATCACCGTTGACTCCTGTCGAGACCCCTAATGAGAATGAGGGGCCTTGCGCCGGAGGCATGGAGAGAAAAAAACGAAATTATCGGCGCTTGAAGAGTATCACGGGTGAAAATATCGTCCATCTCAAGCGCGAACGACAACCCCTTCACAAGGCTTTCGACCCCACAGCATGGTACGTGGCTACCATTAAAAAACGCTTTACGGAACTAAAAGTGAGGGATTTCCTCAACAATCCGAAAGGCTTTGTTAACGATGCCACCTTGTCGGACTATCACGTAGAAGCTTACGTGGCCACTCAGACCCGCAAGGGCATTGAGAAAGTGGTCATTAACGGCAAAGTATTCATCCGCGTCAGTGAGTTAGACCGTATTGATGTCCTTCGTAAGTGTCAATATCTCAAGTGTTTCTGTAAAGATCCCTCCCTTTCACGTACCGTCAATGGCTTCACCAGCTTCGCCCGTGTGCCCAACAGGCAGATTGAAGTTCTCAAGGTAATCCTTGACTATGCCGACGGCACGGTAGAGTACTCCGAGGATTTGCATCCTCAGGTTCACGACACCGTCAAACTGAGTGACGGCATCCTCTCCAAGTCCGAGCTCCTGAAAGATTTGAAGGGCACCATTGAGCAAGTGAGTGGCAATAAATACGCCACCGTAGTCCTCGACTGCATCGGCTCCTTCAAGTTCCGCCTTCCCGTCTCCGCCATCAATAAATTTCGCGCGGACGCCCTCTCATAATTTTCTCCCCCCTTTGGAGGGAAAGGGCCTTTTTCTTCCTCCCTTAGTAATTTCTATTTATTTGTATGAAAAAAATCTTCATACTATTCTCATTATTCACCCTGTTGTTCTCCTGCGCCCGTTACAAGGACGTTCCCTATTTCCAGAACGCCGCCACCTTCGACGGTTCCAAGGGTGCCATGCTCTACGACATGACCATCAAGCCAAAGGATGAGCTCACCATCTTCGTGTCATGTCCAACCGATAAAGATGCAGTGGCTATGTTCAATCGTCATGTTCCCCTCCCCTTGGATATCTCTGACCGACGGGTGGGTGGTATTCGCATGCGACGAAATACGGGACAGAGACTTCAGTACCTTGTAGAGAATGACGGGTGCATAGAATTTCCTGTCATAGGCAAGATCAAGCTTGAAGGTCTGACCATCGAGCAAGCCAATAAGCACATCGAGCAGAAGATAGCTCCCTACGTCCAGAGTGGCGCCTCCTATCAGGTGAATACGATCATCGATAACTTCGAGGTAACGGTGATGGGCGAGGTAAAGAGTCCCAACACCTTTACTGTCACCCGTAACAAGATGACCATCCTGGAGGCCCTTGCCAAAGCAGGCGACATGACTATCTATGGCCGCCGTGACAATGTGAAGCTGCTGCGCCAGCAACCCGATGGCGAGTATTCAATCCATGAGATTGACATGCGTGATGCGAACATCATCAACTCCCCCTATTACTACCTTCAGCAGCGCGACGTGGTCTATGTAGAGCCTAATGTGGCGATGTGTCAGAATGCTGAAATCGGCACAACCACCCGTCTCTGGCTTCGTGGCACCTCCATCACCATTCGCCTCGGCTCCCTCCTCTACCGCGTTCTGCGATAGTCTTGCAAATACAGTAAACTTTCAAGATAGAAGTGCAATTTCTTGATCGGAGTTTGGATGTTTAAAAATAAATGCCTATCTTTGCTGCTCATTCGAGACGCGATATGGAAGTAAACGATACAATGATAGCCAGCGAACCCGTCGCAGCATACGGCGCAAACTCGTATATAGACGTGATGAACTTTCTTCACACCATGAACATAAGTCCGGAAGTGAAAGAGAAAGTTGGACGCCGTCTTGTATTGGAGGTGACCGGCAAATACCTTTCCAAGGCATTCGCTCGCCTTGATCACCTTGCCACGTTAGAGAAAGGGTGGGACGGCTATGGTGCTTTACCTATATCACATCGTGTCCTGAGTAATATGAAAAAAGTGTTAGCAATTTCTGATGATGACGACTGGAAAGAGTGGATAATTGGACCTGATACTAATGCTACGTTGGGATTGCAGTCGAAAAGCACCATGGCTTGCATCAGTATAGGTGCTTCGGATTACTCTTATTATGCTGAAATAGGCGGCAAAGAGTATTCCGCCAATCATCTGAAGTTCACTCCCGAGTCTTTTTTATCTACTATGCGGACCATCGCATAATACTTTTTTTATGGGAAATAGAGTCGAAGGTAGTGAGCAAGTAGCACGAATACTGAATAACGATTGGTTTGAGGATGGCAGGCTAATGCATTTGGCTTTTGCTCTTAATTATGGAGAAACCTATCTTTCGGTGAATCGTCTTGCTGTACCCACCTGCCCGTCTGACGTTAAATCTTTTGTCGAATCACACAGCAAGTATAGTCATTCTCTTAAAGGTGCAATTCTCGCTCCTTCGCCAAGCATTAGTGGAAACTTGTAAACTTTGATATAAGCTTCATTTTAGCTGTAAGCATCCGCACAGAAATACTTTAAGATGTTTTTCAGTGCAATTATAGATGGTCGTAGGGACTATGGAAACTTACTCCCGACGACCATCGGTATAAAATAAAGATTAAAAAATCGATAATAATCAGTCGATTTTTGACGGAAGTTACCTAAAAGGGTGGCCTTTTAGGGCTATACGTCAAAATTGGCTGCTTACGATACGGTCATGTCTGAAGCCTTTGGGCTATAGCGATACGATAAACGAGGCGGCAATCAATTTTATCCTGCGTGAGTTCGTGATGAGCAAAGTCTCATGTGACGAAATGAGCAATATGGATATGATAGTAGAACTTCTTCGTCCGCAATTGGAAGTCACAAAGGAGGATATAGAACCGTTAATTATCATGGGATTGTACCATGATCGTGACCTTATTGGTTCGCCAAGTGCATTTATAAAGATAATTTGAAATAAAATAAGATACAATGAATATAGCAGTAGCAGGAACCGGCTATGTCGGTATGAGTATCGCCACACTGTTGGCGCAACACAATCATGTCACAGCAGTAGATGTAATCCCCGAAAAGATAGAGAAGATCAACAAGAAGATTTCCCCTATTCAGGATGATTACATCGAGAAGTATTTGGCTGAGAAGGAACTCGACCTTACAGCCACACTCGATGGCGCAGCAGCTTATAAAGATGCTGACTATGTTGTCATTGCTGCCCCTACCAACTATGACCCACAGAAGAACTTCTTTGATACCCATCATATCGAGGATGTCATTAACCTTGTGTTGAGTGTCAACCCTGATGCCGTGATGGTTATCAAGAGCACCATCCCTGTGGGCTATTGCCGCTCGCTGTATGTCAAGTACGCTCTTAAGTTTTTGACTGACCCCGATCTGAAGGGCAAGAAGTTCAATCTCCTCTTCTCGCCTGAATTCCTGCGCGAGAGCAAGGCCCTATATGACAATCTTTATCCTAGCCGTATCATTGTAGGTTATCCAAAGATTTTCTCTGCTGACAGAAATAAAAAGTGGGACGAAGAGAATGCAGCAATTACTGCCATTGGCAATCCTGAGGCAGAAGAAAAGGCCAAGACCTTTGCGGCTTTGCTGCAACAGGGTGCGATAAAGGAGAATATCGACACCCTGTTCATGGGCATGACCGAAGCCGAAGCCGTCAAGCTCTTCGCCAATACCTACCTCGCCCTTCGTGTAAGCTACTTCAATGAGCTTGACACCTACGCTGAGGTAAAGGGACTTGACTCACAGGCTATCATTTCCGGTGTTGGCTTAGATCCACGTATCGGTACACATTACAATAACCCCAGCTTTGGCTATGGCGGCTACTGCCTGCCCAAGGATACCAAGCAGTTATTGGCCAACTATGCCGACGTGCCACAGACCATGATGACAGCTATTGTGGAGAGCAACCGCACCCGCAAGGACTTCATTGCCGATGAGGTGTTACGCAAGGCTGGTTATTACGAGGGTAGCAGCCAGTGGGATGCTCATCGTGAACAGAAATGTGTCATTGGTGTGTATCGATTGACAATGAAGAGTAACTCTGATAACTTCCGCCAGAGTGCCATTCAGGGCATCATGAAGCGCATCAAAGCCAAAGGCGCCGAGGTCATCATCTACGAACCCACCATCCCCGATGGCGAGTCCTTCTTTGGTTCACAGGTTATCAACGACCTTGATAAATTCAAGGCTCAGAGCAAGGCTATCATCGCCAACCGCTATGATTCTTGCCTCGACGATGTGATTGAAAAGGTCTATACTAGAGACATCTTCAAACGAGATTGACACATCATCCATCATCCTTCAGACCTCAGACATCTACAGGTTTATACAAGAGATATTTTTAAACGTGACTGACCGCGTTTAGTAGAATCATAGCAGGAAGGTAAAATGTCTGCAATCAAAGAAAATACAAATAATACCAAACGAATTGCCAAGAACACATTGGTACTTTATGTACGATTGTTATTCCTAATGCTAGTGACACTCTATACAAGTAGAGTGATATTAGATGCATTGGGAGTAGAGGACTATGGTATATACAATGTTGTTGGTGGATTCGTTTCAATGTTTGCACTTATTAGTGCAGCATTGACAAGTGCATGCACTCGCTTTCTTAATTTTGAATTAGGTAAAGGTGACCCTGAAAGGCAAAACATTGTTTTCTCAACAGCTGTTACTATACAATGGGGATTAGCAATATTTGTTGCAATTTTGTCTGAGGCTATTGGAGTATGGTATGTAAACAATGTTATGGTTTTGTCACCAGAACGATTGACAGCAGCAAATTGGTGTTTCCAGTTCTCTGTATTTAATTTCTGCATGAACTTGATAACGGTTCCTTATAATGCCAGCATCATTGCACATGAGAAGATGAAAGCTTTTGCTTATATAGGTCTTTTTCAAGGTCTTGCACAACTGGGTATTTCTTTTCTTGTTTATATCGAACCGTTTGATCGTTTGGTGTTCTATGCTTTACTATTGATGATTCTCCAATTTTTGACACGATATATGTACCAAGTGTATTGCAGGAAGCACTTTGAAGAATGTCATTATCGATTTGTGTTAGATAAGCCTCTACTTAAACACATGTTCAGTTATTCATTGTGGCATTTAATTGGAAATGGTGCAGCTGTATTGAAAAATCATGGCGTCAACCTCGTACTTAATTATTTTTTTGGACCTGCAGTCAATGCAGCACGCGGCCTCGCAAATCAAATAGATGGTGCCGTTAATCAATTTGTCGGTAATTTCATGCTGGCAATGAATCCACAGATTACACAATCTTATGCAAAAGGTGATTTGAAGTATATGTTAAATCTCATCAATAAAGGATCTAAGTTCTCCTTTTACTTGGTATTGATACTATCCCTGCCAATTATAATCAATGCCCATTTTATAATAGGTATATGGCTAAAACAAATACCTGAGTACACTGTGATTTTCACACAGCTAACACTTATTGTAATGCTGTTCTCTGCTTTATCAAAACCGCTTATTACTGCACAAAATGCTACAGGAAATGTTCGAGATTACCAACTTGTAGTAGGTGGAATAAATTTATTGAATCTTCCTGGTAGCTTTATTTGTCTATACTTTGGTTGCAACCCTCAAAGTGTAGTTGTTGTGGCAATAATAGTTGAGGTGATTGCTTTTATGGCGCGCGTTTTTATGCTTCCCAAGACTATACCGTCTTTTAATCCCTTAACATTCTTGAAGAATATTGGATTAAAATGTCTATTGGTTGCTGGTATCGCGGTGATTCCCGCAATCATAGTAGATTATTATTTGCCTGAGAACTTCTTTACATTTGTTTTTAATGTTTTATTCTTCATGTGCATATCTTCTGTGGTCATTCTTTATTTGGGATGTTCGTATAATGAACGAACTCTGATATTGTCAAAGGTTAAAGGTTTAAGCAGTAAGTTTCTAAAGCAATGTTAATATTCGAAAATGTTACCGCTCAACAGATATCTTGGGTTAAATCAAACAAGAAAAACTTAGAGAATCAATCTGGAATAAAGAAACTCTATTATCCTGAAACGCAGGATGAATTGAAAGACCTTATCATGACGCTCAATAATAATCATGAGCAATATGATATTATTGGTTATTCGTCCAATACGTTATTTTTACCATCATACACTGCCGACAATGTCGTCTGTACAAAAAACGTTAACTCATGGAAAGATACCGACAATGAATTTGTTTGTGATTGTGGAGTGGCTATTGGTAAAATAGCCAAGTATGCCATTGAACAAGGATATATCGGCTTTGAAGGCTTAACAGATCTTCCCGGCACAGTAGCAGCTGGGATTTATGGAAATTGCGGATGTCGTGGATGTTCGGTAAATAAAGTCGTCGAGTCATTCAGCCTACTAACACCAGACAACAGAGTCGTTGAACTCACACCACAACAGCTTGATCTAAAGTATCGGAGTTCTTCATTAAAGAGGCATGAGATTCAGGGCGTAATACTTCAAATAAAACTAATACGCAATATTGGTAAAGCAGAGGAATTAATTAAGATTGCAGAAAAGAACCATTTAATCAGAAAAAAAAATCAACCTTCAGGTGCGAATAATCTTGGCACTACTTTCAACGGAGGAAATAATTATACAATCAAAGGACTTGCTTTTACACTGTTAGAAAAAACTATTCAGTTTTTCTTATGGACTTCTGATAGAAGAAGATCATATCCAAAGGCTTTGAGATTGGTCGGGAAGGCTAAATTCATACCTTATTTGTTTAATCCAAAGAGGTACATGTTTACTGATGAGAAGTCTCATATTTTATTTGATGAATACTGTTCTTTTCTGGAGTCTTTATATAAAGATTCCAGATTGGAGATTGAAATAAGGAAATAAATGAAAATAGGAATCTTAACATTTCACCGTACATTAAATTATGGAGCATGTCTCCAAGCTGTTGCCACACGTGTAGTTTTGGAAAAACTTGGTCATGAGGTGCACTATGTAGATTATTGGCCAGATTATCATTCGATGAAATATGAAACTTTTTCTTTAAAAAGTTTGAAGTATTTTAGAATACCTGGAGGTTATGGGTATATTGTTGATTCAATAAAGCACTATAAATACAAGAAAGAGCGTATAAACAATTTCAAGCCATTCTTTGAAAAATACATATATCCTTATTGTAGTAATGTAAGAGAAGAATTCGATGTTATTGTTTATGGAAGTGACCAAATATGGCGTAAACACTCAGGGATAGGCGATTATAATCCCGTTTATTTTGGCGCTAATAATTTTAGAACCAAAAGCCATGTCGCATATTCTGCAAGTATGGGGAAATTGCCATCGACAGATAGAGATAAAGAAAAGGTGAAAAAGCTTGTAGCTCATTTAGACAAGATTGCGGTAAGAGAAGAGAACCTAAAGGAGTTGCTTCAAAGTTTAGGATATGATAATATTCAAGTTACTCTTGATCCAACATTGTTATTGGATAAAAATGAGTGGGAGAATTTCGTGCCTTTCAAACCACTTGTCCATTTCAAATATATGTTACTTTATAGTATAGGGGTCAGCCCGTTTGATGTCAAAAAAGTAAAACAATACGCAAAAGAACGTGGGTGCGAGTTAGTCATTTTAACAGGAACTGCAGCGCAGGAATCAACAGAATATTTGCATACAACTGAGGGCCCTTGTGAATTCTTAGATTTAATAAAACACGCAGAATGTGTTTTTACATCTTCTTTTCATGGTTTGGTCTTCTCCATTATATTTGAAAAAGATTTTTTTGCATCGTATTACAATAATTCAAATAGAGCAGAAACACTGCTCAATAGTGTTGCTATTGAGAATCGTATAATCACTCCTCACTCAGATATACCATTATTACCTCCTTTGGATTACAATCGTATAAATAATAAATTGCATCTTTTAAAAAATAATTCTATTGAATATTTAAAACAATTGAGTTAAATATATAAAATATGGATAAGCCATTAGTTTCTGTTATAATTCCTACTTATGGAGGTGCAGAATATTTAAAAAGGTGTGTTGATAGTGTTTTAGCACAAACATATCCTAACATTGAGATAATTGTTGTTGATGATAATGGCCTAAATACCCCCAATCAATTATTGACAGCAAAAGTTATGGAGGAATATAAAAATGTTCCTTCTGTTAAATATGTTTGCCACGAGGTTAACATTAACGGATCAGCCGCAAGAAATACTGGTGTAAAAAATTCAAAAGGCGAATATATTGCATTATTGGATGATGACGATATTTTCTTCCCAACCAATATAGAAGAGCATATGAAAGTACTTCCAAATCTGGATGAGTCCTTCGCTCTGACATATTGTTCAGGGATAGATGAATTTACGGATACAGGTGTAAAGCGTAAAATGATAAAGACATTTACTGGGCAAGATCTTTATGCCATTTTAATGCATTATGTCACAATAAGTAGTACTACCATCTGTATTAGAAGAACAGCATGGGAATCTCTTGGTGGCTTTGATGAAACATTCAAAAGACATCAAGATATGGAGTTTACGGCAAGAGTAATGGCAAAATATAAAGTATATGCTCTTCAACATATTGGATATAAGAGGTTTAGAATTCAGCGTAACCTTCCAAAAGATCCTGCAGTAAAAAAGATCTATATAACGCATTATCTAAATAGATTGATGCCGATAATAGATACACTTCCTAAAGACAAAAGAAAAGATGTTCAAATAAAGAACAGATTTGGTATCTGTTTAGCTTATTTGAGGAAAAGACAATTCTTAATGTTTGTAAAAGAGTGGTTGGAAGTGCGACCTGGATATAGAGGCTTCTTATATCTTTATCAATTGGTATATAGTGGGATAAAACACAAACGTTATGAATTATAAAAAAAAGATACCTTTTACGACATTTCTTGCTTCATTGATAGTCGCTTTTTTTGTTGATATAAAGTGCATAAACTATATATTAAAGGCAATGGTCAATGTTGAAGAAGATAGGGGGTTTATGCCAATTTTATATTCAATTATTGGTGCCACCATATTGTTTGTGGCAATTATACAAAAAACCAGTCTGTCTAAGATTAATAAATATGTAATTTTTATTTCGCTTTTTATAGTTGCTTGGTTTCAATATACAAATATGACAATAGGTGTACCGCGTGTTCCATTTCAGTTTTTATGTGTTTTTACATTATTGGCCTTTGTGGCACCATCTATTGTTCAAATTAATCCAAAGACATTTATAAAATCTGTGATGTTGTTGCCATCTATTGGCATTGTTTATTCTTCAAGCATTTTCTCAACTCAAGATAGTGCAAATGATACTATTTCAATGCAAATTAGTTATGCTTTTTTGGTACCAGTTATAGCATCCATTATCTATTTAAAATTGTACTATAAACATGAAAATCGTAATTGGAAAATTATAGGAGCTCTAGCAGTTTTAATTAACAGTTTATATTGTTATCAAATGTTGTCTTTTGGTTCTAGAGGTCCATTCTTGTGTATTATCTCATTACTATTGTATTTTGTCTTGGTAAAAAAACGTAATGGTTCTGGTGTAAGGTTACAGAAAAGCAAGTCACTTTTTATATTAATATTATTTTTCTTTATTTCAATATTCATTCTTGAGACTTTAACTTTAATAAGTTCTGCTTTACATGCAGTAGGTTTAAATTTAAACGTTATCGACAAGAACATTGTGAAGATACATGAGACAGGAGATATCTCAAATGGACGTGATTATATAGCTGGATTAGCTGTTCAAGAGATTTATAAAAATCCGATATTGGGCTACGGATTAGATCAGTTTGAAAATAATACGGGCATAGTTTATCCGCATAATTTTATTCTTCAGATTTTGTATGATGGTGGTTTAGTATTTTTTTCTTTATTATTAGTACCAGTCATTTATAAATTATATAAAAGAATAAAGACATGTGATGAGAATGAATATTCTTTAATCCCTTTTTTCTTTTTTATATCTGTACCAGGAGCATTGTTGTCTTCTGATTTATGGTACAATGAACGTCTGTGGATTTTTTTTGGAGTTATTTTCGCCCCCTATTTTTTTTATAGAAAACTCAAAAAAAGTGTGTTATTCTAAGAATTTAATAGTAACAACAAATCCATAAGTTTATAGAAATTAATATTATTATTTTTAACGATAAACAATAGTAGAGTACTATAGGAATAATATAACATAGATTAATAATAAAAATCAAAATAATATGACATTAGCAGTAATTCAGTCGAGACCATTAATGCGCTATAATGGAAAATTCTATTTAGGAAATTATAGTGATTTTGTGAAATATGGTAAATTGTGTGATCAGTTTATTTATTGTGCATCAGTTATTGAAGTTGAAGATTTTGATACGGTCAAAAATTTAAAACCTCAGAGTGATTTTCCAAATTCTAGAATTGCTATTGTAAAAAGCTCACTAAGGGAGTTGTTTTCACCCAAACCATCTAATGTAAAGCTATTGAAAAATGTTATAAACGAAGCTGATGTTGTTGTAATTAAAACCCCTTCAATGACTACTGGTAAATGGGCTTATAAATACGCGAGGCAAATGCATAAAAAATGCATTTTAGAAGTTATAGCATGTGCTTGGGATAGTTTTTGGAATCATAGCATAAAAGGGAAATTAATGGCTCCTTATAATTTTTGGAATGCAAGAAAAATGATTGGTAGCGCAGAGAATGTTATTTATGTGACAGATAAATTTTTACAAAGACGTTATCCCACGAGAGGGCGAAGCATAGGTTGTTCAAACGTTGTCTTAGGTCCTGCAGATGAGACTATATTAATAGACCGTCAAGAGAGAATCAAAGCATTCAATCCCAAAGGAAGAATTAACATAGGTACTGCAGGAGCTGTATATGTCAAATTTAAAGGTCAACAATATGTAATTGAAGCAATGGCTCAGTTAGTGTCAGAGGGGTATGATTATCATTATTATTTAGCTGGTGGTGGAGATAATAGACGGTTGAAAGCGATTGCCGAAAAATATTTGTTGACTGATCGTGTGCATTTTTTAGGAATGGTCCCACGTGATAAGATGACAGACTTTTATAGAAGTTTAGATATATATATACACCCGAGTTTGGCAGAGGGCTTACCACGAGTATTGATTGAGGCTGAGAGACAGGCTCTTCCTGCATGTGGTGCTAATGCATCAGGAACACCTGAATTACTTAATGAAGAATTCGTGTTTAAAAAGAAATCTCCTAGTGATATATGTCGAATCTTGAAAAAGTTTTCAAAAGACGTAATGCTAGAACAGTCTAAGGAAAATTTTGAAAGGTCTAAACTCTATTCTACAGAAGTTTTGGATAATAGGCGTAAAGAATTTTATTCTGAAATAATGGCAAAAAAGAAATAGCAACTATTATGAAAGAAAGACTTATAGAATATGTAAAAGCCAATAGGTGGATATATGTCATTTATTTTTATGTGGCCTCTGCTTTTGTAAATATCTTACGATTGTTTGTTCAAACTGATAATAAACTCATTCTTTTTGTTTCTTATGGTGGGCGTCACTTCAATGATAGTCCTAAGTGCTTGTATGATGCAATGAAGTGTGATGACAGATATAAGGGATATAAATTAGTTTGGGCTTTCAGAAATCCCAATCAATTCAGTGAAGTCGAGAATAAGGTAAAGATAGATACGTTGTCATATTTCTTGACAGCATTAAAGGCTAGGGTGTGGATAACGAATGTACATATGGAAAGAGGACTGGATTTCGCAGGTAAACATACATTCTACTTGAACACAACACATACAGTTCTTCCTAAAATGATGGGTAAGCATGTTGTAGAAGCAGGATGTGAGAATTTCACTACATTTATTAGTAGAACAAAAATCAATTGTAGTTGTGCACAAAGTGAATACGAAAGGAAATTGCAGGCAGAAATATTTAATTTGCCTATTGATAAAATTGTAATGACAGGCTATCCGAAGAATGACATTTTAGTTCATTATCCACAGGAAAAGAAACTTGCTATAAGAAAAAAGTTAGGGATATTACAAAATAAAAAAATAATATTGTATGCACCAACATATAGGGATGAAAAGAACCCCAAGGTTGTTTGTGCTATGAATTTTGATACGTGGCAAAAAAAACTGGGTGACGAATATTTGATTTTGTTCCGCGCACATCCGATTATTGCCAGTATGATGAATATACCTCCAGATTCTTCTTTTGTCAAAGATGTAAGCAACTACCCTTATAACACTGATTTGATGGCTATATCAGATATGCTCATATCTGACTATTCTGGGATATTCTTTGAATATGGTGTCCAAGAAAAGCCAATGTTCTGCTATGCATACGACTATGATGAATATACAAAATCAAGAAAGTTGTACTTTGATATACGTAAGGAAATACCTGGTGGAATGATGAGTGAAGAGGAGTTGATAGATTATATTAAAGATGGAAACATGAAAGATATCATGAAACAAACGGCTGCATTCAGAAAAAAGTACATTACAGTATATGGTAATGCAACTGAATTATGTCTTAATATAATAGCAAACGCAATAAAAGATTAAATGAAAAAAGTCATAACATACGGAACGTATGATCTGTTGCATCAAGGGCATATAAATCTGCTTAGAAGAGCAAAAGAACTTGGTGATTATTTAATTGTTGGTGTAACCAGCGATAGTTTTGATCGTGATAGGGGCAAATTGAATGTCCGCAATAATGTCCTTGAGCGTGTAGAAGCTGTCAAAGCAACAGGCTATGCTGATGAAGTAATAATAGAAGATTATCTAGGACAAAAAATTGATGATATTCAGAAATATGATGTTGATATCTTTGCTATTGGTTCCGACTGGGAAGGAAAGTTCGACTACTTGAAAGAATTCTGCGAAGTCGTTTACCTTCCTCGTACTGAAGGAATCAGTTCAACTATGTTGAGAGAGGAATCAACGGATAATGTAAAAGTTGGCATTATAGGCTGTGGGCGAGTTGCTAAAAGAATGCCTGTAGAAGCAAGTGTGGTAAATGGTGTTGAGATTGTTGCAGCATATGATACCAATTTAAATGCAACAATGTCTATGTCGACTCTGTTTCCTCAAATTGTTGCTTATTCAAAACTTGATGACTTCTATGATGTTATAGATGCTGTGTATATATCTACTCCACATTTATCTCATTATTATTATATAAAACAGGCTCTGAAAGCGGGAAAACATGTGCTTTGCGAAACACCGATGGTTCTTAATGGAGAAGAAGCAAAAGAAGTGTATAGGTTGGCTGAAGAAAAAGGACTCATACTAATGGAAGCCAATAAGACAGCCCACTGTCCTGCTTTTAATCACCTTATGGTAATGATAAAATCCGGGGTAATAGGAGAGGTCGTTGACATTGAAGCTTCGTTGTCACAGTTGTTAGATAAAAACGGAAGAGAATTTGATAAGGAACAAGGTGGTGGTGCCTTGTTTGAACAAGGTAGTTATCCTTTATTACCTATATTTAAATTATGTGGTATAGATTATAAGAATCTTAATTTATACTCAAGAATGGATAAGGGCGTTGATATTCATACTAAAGGTGTTTTTCGATTTAAAAACGCAGTATGCTCCTTTAAGGTTGGGCTTGGTGTAAAAACAGAAGGTAGTCTTATAATTTCCGGAACAAAGGGTTATGCATATGTTCCTGCTCCTTGGTGGCTGACAGATTATTTTGAATTCCGTTATGAAGATCAAAATGATAACAAAAAGTTCTTCTATAAGTGGGATGGTTATGGGCTTCGATATGAGATACAGGAATTTGTAAGTAGTGTTTTGAACCATCGTTATTCCAACTCGAGATTACGCAGGCGAGAGTCTATTCAAATGGCTTTTGTTATGCAACAATTTATTGAAAAAAAGAATTTTTCGGAAATATAAGGTTAATAACTATAATAATTTAGACGGCTAATAGTTATGCTAAATCGTTTTATTTCTTCTTTTGATAAGGTTATATATACCAAATAGATTTCGGGTATTTTTATTGCGATTAGTTTACAGAGATGTTAGTAAAACGTGTAAATTATCTAAATGCCTAGAAATTGATTTAGATAAAAATCAATTAATTATTGGAGATAGAACTTATCTTGGTAAGGAAACTTGTATTGTTGGGCAACATGGAAAGGTTATTATCGGCAAAGATGTGATGATAGCGCATAGAGTTAATATTTGCGTGGCCACCCATCCTATATGTGTTGGGGGGGGCAAAAGAGCCGGTAATACAGAATGGCATGATGTTATTATTGGCGACTACTGTTGGATAGGAACTGGTGCTATAATATTGCCTGGTGTTGTAATTCCTAAAGGATGTGTAATAGGTGCTGGTTCTTTAGTAAATAAGAGTTTAGAAGCTAATGGTGTTTATGTAGGAATTCCAGTAAAGCGGATTAAAGATTTAAAATAGTTATGATAAATTTTACAGTTGGGCCTGTACAGTCATCAGACGCTGTACGAGCCATTGGTGCTGAACAAGTGCCATATTTTAGAACACAAGAGTTTTCTGAAGTAATGTTGGAAAATGAGCAACTGATAAAGAAATTTGCTCATACCACAGATGATAGCCGTGTTGTTTTTATGACTTGCTCAGGATCTGGTGGCATGGAGTGTGCCATTATGAACACACTGACGAAGGAAGACAAGGCAATTGTAATAAATGGTGGTTCTTTTGGTGAACGTTTCGTAGAACTGTTGACATTACATGAGATACCTTTTACAGAGATAAAGTTGGAACATGGCAAGGCCTTGAAACCAGAGCATCTTGCACCATATGAGGGCAAAGGCTATACTGCATTCCTGTTGCAGAAGCACGAGACTTCTACGGGTGTTCATTACGATATTAACCTTGTGAGTGATTTTTGTAAGCGCAATAATTGCTTTATGATAGTTGACACCATTAGTACATTCCTTTGTGACCCATTTGATATGGCAGAACTGAATGCTGGTGTAATGATAACAGGTAGTCAGAAAGCGTTGGCATGCCCTCCTGGAATAGCAGTAATGGCATTGGCTCCATCAGCTTTGGAACGAATAGAGAAAACAAAGTGTTGTTGCCAATATCTTGATTTGAAGTTGGCATTAAAGAACCAAGAGAGAGGTCAAACGCCTTGGACACCAGCTGTAGGTGTGCTGCGTCAGATAAATGTTCGTTTGAATGAGATAGATGCAACTGGAGGGGATAAAGAAGAGATTAAGCGTACTGCTCATCTGGCTACATATTTTCGTAATAAATTGAAAGAACACAATCTTCCATTTGAGATTATAAGCGATTCATTGAGCAATGCTGTTACACCATTGCATCCCACAACGCAGTCTGCATACGAAATTTTCTTAAAGATTAAAGACGAGTACGGTATGTGGATTTGTCCTAATGGTGGTGATATGAAAGACACCATCTTCCGTGTCGGTCATATAGGTTACCTGACAGAGAAGGATTATGATCAATTGTTAGATGCTTTCCTTGATTTGAGAGAAAAGAAATTCATATAGGAAATGATGTGTTATTCCCATGTTTTTGTTAAAATATCCTCATAAAAATTGAAAAAGCATTTTAAATGGTTGTTCAACTCTTTTCTTTTTTTCGTTATATTGAATTATTTGACAGAATTATTTGCATTTAATTTATGCACTAAAGATAAAGATTGTCAATCAGACTTTTCAATAATGTGCTACAATGTAAAATGTCGTGATAGCCATTATAAAGACAATCAAATAGAAATAGCAAAGCAGATATTGAAAGAGTCACCAGATGTTGTGTTTTTGTGTGAATTTCATCGTTCTAAAAGCAGAGAGTTAGATTCAATTATGCGACAATCTGGAGAATATAAACAATATTATAGGAGTAAGTCGAATTGTATCTTTTATAGTAAATATGATATAGACAGTATAAAAGGTATTGATACACAAACGACAAATGGTGTCTGGGCAAAAAATAATTTAGTTCATGTTTTTCATCCGAAAGGTACAATAATTATTGTTGGTTGTCATCTCAGTAGCAGCAGAAAGGATATAATTGAAGGTTTTATAAACAGAGCCTCTGAAGCAGATTCTATATACAATGCACTAACCGATGAGAAAGTTCCTATTATTGTGATGGGTGATTTGAATGATGTTTCTGGTTCATACACTATAAGTCGCATTAAAGATGTAGGACTTTCTGATGCATGGTGGGAAGGCGGATTTGGATATGGCACAACTTTTCATAATAAGTGGCTTAGTCTAAGACTTGACCATGTATTATATCCAAAAGATAAATTGAAATTAGAAAGCATTAAGGTAATAGATTCTGATTTATCCGATCATAATGCTTTAATCGCAAAGTTTTCTTTTTGTAAAATTTGATTATATGAAAATTCTCGTATTGACCAATAATATTGGAGGCTTGTACAGCTTTCGCAAAGAAGTGATGCAGGCAATACTAAATGCGGGGCATAGTGTTATTATATCTGCCCCTTTTGATAAAAGGAGTAAATCCTTTGAGGAAATCGGTTGTAGATTAATTGATATACAATTCAATAGAAAAGGGACTAATCCGCTTAAGGATATTGGGTTGATGCTACAGTATAGAAGGCTTATAAAACAGGTGAAACCTGACATTGTGTTAAGCTATACTATTAAGCCTAATCTTTATGGCGGGATGGCATGCCAGTTGTGCGGAGTGCCACAGTTAGCTAACATTACAGGACTAGGATCTGCGGTTGAAAATCCTGGATGGCTCCAGCGCTTAACCATATTATTATATAAAGCTGGCCTAAGGAAAACAAAAACAGTTTTCTTTCAGAACAAAGCGAACATGGAATTCTGTCTGGAACACAATATGGTGAGAGGTAATGTGAAGTTAATACCAGGTTCTGGCGTTAACTTGCACTTTCATTCTTTGCAACCTTATCCTTCTGAGACAGAGCCAATATGTTTTATTTTCATAAGTCGTCTATTGCGAGAGAAAGGTATTGAAGAATATCTACTGGCAGCGCAAGAAATAAAGAGGAAGTATCCGGCGGTAGAGTTTCATATTTTAGGTTATTGTGAGGAAACTTATCAGAATCTAATCGAAAAATTGCAGAAAGAAGGTGTTATTATCTATCATGGTGCACAGCCGGATGTACGACCATTTATAGGAAAAGCATGGTGTACAGTACATCCTTCATTTTATCCAGAAGGGATGTCAAATGTGTTGCAGGAAAGTTGTGCTGCAGGAAGGCCAATCATAACGACAGACCGCCCTGGCTGTAGAGAAATTGTAGATAATGGGTTGAATGGATATATTGTGAAACAGCGCGATGGATATGATGTTGCTAGAAAGATAGAGCAGTTCATATCTTTGCCTTACGAGCAGAAGCGGGAAATGGGCTTGGCAGCAAGACGAAAAGTAGAGAAAGAGTTTGATCGCCAGTTCGTGGTTGATGCGTATATTAATGAAATAGAAAAGATAGCCAATGTATAAGAACTTTTTTAAACGTTTTTTAGATTTCTGGATTTCGCTGATAGCATTGATTTGTATTAGTCCTATATTACTGGTTGTTACTATCTGGCTGCATTTTGCCAACAAGGGGGCAGGGGCTTTCTTCTTTCAAGAACGACCTGGTAAAGATGCCAAAATATTCAAAGTCATTAAGTTCAAGACGATGACGGATGAGCGGGATGAGAACGGTAAGTTGTTACCAGATGCTCAACGCCTCACTAAGGTTGGTAAGTTTGTGCGTTCTACAAGTATTGATGAGTTGCCACAGTTGATTAATGTTTTGAAGGGTGATATGGCTTTGATTGGTCCTCGCCCTCTATTAGTAAAATACCTTCCACTATATAGCCCGGAACAGGCTCGGCGTCATGAGGTAAGACCAGGCATCAGTGGATGGGCTCAGTGTCATGGACGTAATGCTATCAGTTGGACTGAAAAATTCAAGCTGGATGTATGGTATGTAGACCATGTGTCTCTGATGACAGACCTGAAAGTCATTTTTATAACCATCAAAAATGTATTGATGAGGAAAGATATTAATAATGCAGACGGAAAATCCGCCACAATGGAAGCATTCAACGGCTCAAATTGAATTGTACAACAACGACATCCATAACGAAATTATAAGAATAATGAAAGATATAGCAATATTTGGAGCTGGCGGCTTTGGCCGTGAGGTGGCTTGCATCTTAGAGAAAATTAATGAGGTGGAGCCAACATGGAATCTGGTAGGTTTCTTTGATGACGATCCTGACCTTAAAGGTAAGATGATATCGCATTTTGCACCATGCTTAGGCGGTGTTGATGTGCTGAATGCCTACGACAAGGAGATAGGTGTTGCCATCACTATAGGCAGCCCCAAAACAGTGGAGAAGGTGGTAGGTAAAATTATCAATTCTAATGTTTGGTACCCGAACATTATCCATCCTAACTTTGTGATGGCCGACGAGCAAACATTCACCATTGGTAAGGGTAACATTATCCAGCGAGACTGTAAAGTAAGTTGTGATGTGACCTTAGGCGATTTTAATGTGCTGAATGGAAATACAGCTATGGGACATGATGTGAACGTAGGTTCGTTTAACGTGTTTATGCCCGCAGCACGTATCTCTGGCCAGACGAATATTGGTGATAAGAATTTCTTCGGAGTTGGTTGTATTGTTCTTCAACAGATGAAGATCGGAAATGAGATAAGGCTTGGAGCAGGTAGTGTGCTGATGACCAAACCTAAAGATGGTCTCCTCTATATGGGAAATCCTGCTAAAAAGACAGTGTTTTAACACGAATCATCACAAAATATATCATTAATATTAATATAAAAGAATTGAAAAATGGAAATTAAAGAGTTTATCCAGAATTTTGCTGATCAGTTCGATGAGACTGACGCCAGTGTGTTTACCCCTGAAACAGTGTTTCACGATTTAGACGAGTGGAGTTCGTTGATCGGTTTGTCGCTTATCGCCATGATAGATGATGAATATGATGTGACTATTAAAGGTGACGAGTTGAGAGCAGCCAAGACGGTGAATGATGTTTTTGAACTTGTAAAGAGTAAAAAGTAATGTATAATCCTTTTTCACTTGAAGGAAAAACTATCCTTGTTACAGGCGCTGGTGGTGGTATCGGTCGTGCCACCGCTATCGCTTGTTCTCAGATGGGAGCAACTGTTATAGGGACAGATATCAATAATGAAGCACTCGGTGAGACTTTGTCCTTGTTAAACAATGTGGGTGGAGTATGCCATCAGCAAATTGTGGCTGATTTGTGTAAACAAGAAGCTATTGATGAACTGGTTGCCTCTATCCCTAATATTGATGGACTGGTTTGTTGTGCAGGTATATCAAAAATACTGCCGATACAGTTCTTAAATGAGGATGACTTCAACAAGATAATGAACATTAATGCTTTCGCATCGATGTATCTTACACAAAAAATGTATAAAAAGAAGAAGATTAACAAAGGAGGCTCCATTGTTTTCGTTGAAAGTATCAGTGGAGTTAAGATGGTTTCGATGGGTGGTGTGATGTATGCGGTATCAAAGAATGCATTAGATGCTTTTATGCGCAATGCGGCCTTGGAGTTTGCTGCACGCAACATCCGTTCGAATAGCGTTAATCCAAGCCGAGTTAATACCAATCTGATAAAGAATAGTTCTTATTCAGAAGAGGATGTTGAGAAGGATATGAAAACTTATCCATTGAAACGATATGCAGAGCCAGAGGAGATAGCTAATAGTATTGTATTTCTATTATCGGATGCCTCCTCATACGTTACTGGCCATGCATTAATTGTTGATGGAGGCAAAACCTTAATGTAAAATGGGGAAAGTACGCCAAGCAAATATGGAGTTATTACGCATATTCGCAATGTTTATGATACTTGTGATTCATGCTAATATGATTTCTTTAATAAGACCCACATCTGTTGATTTTGAATCCAATCCTTTAGCAGTTTTTACAAGATACTTCATCGAGTCGTTCGGGATAGTTGGAGTTGATATTTTTGTTATGATTTCTGGGTGGTTCCTTATAAATACCAGGACGAAGAGTTTTATTTCTCTTGCATTCCAGATTTTGATGCTGTGGGGGGGAGTATTTTGTATTCTTCTCCTGTTAGGAAAAACAGATCTTTCAATTAAGAATATATTAGAAGTACTTGTTTTTACAAAGTGGGATTGGTTTATTAAGGCATATGTCGTTTTGATGATAATTGCACCTGTCTTAAACACATTTGTAAAGAATTCGACAGAGAAGCATCAACGCCTTGTTATACTTGGCTTTTTCGCTTTTTCGAGCACGTACGGATGGTTCGGAGGCGCGAATAGGTTTTTTGTGTATGGGTATGGCCCATTATTATTTATAGGTCTTTATATGTTGGCACAATATGCACATCAGGCGCAGAGGGAAGAAAGTATCCCAATCAACGTACGAAGGTTTTTTTGTCTAGACAAAAAGTATGATATTATGATTTTCGCAGGGTGTGCCATTCTAAATACATTAATAGCAGTTGGGGGGCTTATTGTAAGTGCTCGCATTTATAATGTTGTATATGCTTATACGAATCCGATTACTATTATTGGTGCACTGTACCTTTTACTTTTCTTTTCAAAATTGGATGTAAAGTCGAACAAAATTGTATCAATGTTAGCCACAGGATCATTCGCTGTCTACTTGCTCCATAGCCAAGTAGATTTGAGGCCTGTGTTTAGCAGCGGTGTACAATATATTTATAACTCTCATAATGGTGTTGGTTGTATCCTATTTGTATTTGTTTATCTCGTTTTAGTTTATTTCATTTCAGTAATAATTGATTTGCTGAGATTATGGTTATGGAATATATTGTGTAAAAAAAATAATATCGAATAAAATGTACGCAAGAACAATTGATTTTATAAAAGACCTCTATGGTTCACAGAACGTACCCTTGGCGGTTCCTAAGTTCATTGGCAATGAGAAGAAGTATCTTAACGAGTGTATTGATACTACATTCGTTAGTTCTGTTGGTAAGTTCGTTGATCGCTTCGAGGAGGATATGGCTGCATACACAGGCGCTAAGCGTGCTGTGGTATGTGTCAGCGGTACTAATGCACTCCACATGAGTTTGATGCTCGTGGGTGTGAAGCGTGATGACGAAGTACTTACCCAAGCACTCACCTTCATCGCCACCTGTAATGCTTTGAGTTACATTGGTGCTCATCCTGTATTCATTGATGTGGATAATAGCACAATGGGCCTTTCTCCTGATGCCATGAAGGAATGGCTTCAGAAAAATGCTGAGGTACGCAAGAACATTCGTATTAATGAACTTGATAAGAGCCATGATTTTGCATTCCAAGAGGATGAATATGCTTGCTATAACAAAAATACTGGTCGCAGAATCAAGGCTTGTGTTCCTATGCACACCTTTGGTCATCCTGTTCGCATCGAGGAGATTGCTGCCTTTTGCAAAGAGTGGCATATTGAATTGGTAGAGGATGCAGCCGAGAGTATTGGCTCAAAGTATAAAGGCAAACATACGGGTACTTTTGGTAAGGTTGGTGCCATCAGCTTTAATGGTAATAAGACTATCACCACGGGTGGTGGTGGAATGATGCTCTTCAATGATGAGGAGATGGGCGCATACGCCAAGCATATCACTACTCAGGCTAAGATACCCCATCGTTGGGAGTTCCGTCACGATCACATTGGCTATAACTACCGTATGCCAAATATCAATGCAGCTCTTGGTTGTGCTCAGTTAGAGAATCTTGACGCTTATGTAGCTGATAAACGTGCTACCGCTGCTGCATACGCTGAGTATTTCAAGAATGTTGATGGTATCGAGTTCTTCATAGAGCCAGAGAACAGTTTCTCTAACTATTGGCTGAATGTAGTTATTCTGCCTGACCATGACAAGCAGTTAGAGTTCTTGCAGGAAACCAATGACAATGGCGTAATGACCCGTCCTATCTGGGAACTCATGAACAGACTCCCTATGTTCGAGAACTGCGAGAATGACGGTTTGGAGAATACCATCTTCTTTGCGGATAGAGTGGTGAATATTCCAAGTAGTGTACGTTGCTTATAGTTGATATGAAGAAACCTTTAATTCTTGTTGGTGGCGGCGGGCATTGCAAGTCCGTATTAGAAGCTGCAGAGAGTGCTGGCTATAGCATCCTTGGAGTGCTAGATATGCCTGAAGAGGTTGGGAAGGAAATACTCTCTACCAAGGTGATTGGTACGGATGATAACATCCCTGCATACGTTGATAAGGCAGAGTTTGTCATTACCGTAGGCTTCATCAAGAATCCTGCCATCCGCATCAAATTATACAACAAGATTAAGGAGGCTGGCGGCAAACTTGCAACAATCATAGCTTCAACAGCCTACGTGTCTAAATATGCAGAAATAGGCGAAGGTACAGTAGTACTTCACCAAGCATTTGTGAATGCTGGTGCCAAGGTGGGTAAAAACGTTATTCTGAATACCGCTACCAATATTGAGCACGATTCAGTTATTGGCGACCACTGCCATATCTCTACAGGAACAATGGTGAATGGTGAATGCAAGGTGGGCAAGCGTTGCTTTATAGGAAGTCAATCCGTTCTTGCTAATTGCATTTCCGTTGGAGATGATATTATTGTGGGAGCCGGTTCTTTTGTGAGGAAGAACATTACAGAGAAGGGTATTTATTCAGGTAATCCTGCTATATTGAAGATTAAAGCATAATAAGTAATAGATAAAATGAGTAGTTATTCAGAACGGATACAGAAGAAGATTATTTCTGCTGACCAGACCATCATCCAGACTATGAAAGCGATGGATGAGGCCTTCACAAAGTTGTTCCTTGTATTTGAGGGTGAGAAGTTCTTGGGGATTATCACTAATGGTGATCTCCAAAGGGCTATTATTGCCAATATTCCTTTTGATACACCTATTGAAAGGATAGTAACTCGCGAGGGAAAACTCTTTGCACATAAGAGCGACGACAGGGAAAGAATAAAAGAGTGGATGTTGTCCAAGCGAGCAGAATTAATGCCAGTATTAGATGATAATGGACATCTTGAAGACGTTATTTTCTGGGATGATATACTTTCTGAAAAACCTTGTTTAGATAACCGTCCAAAGATTGACTTACCTGTTGTTATTATGGCTGGAGGAAAGGGGACACGCTTGAAGCCAATCACAAACGTAATACCCAAGCCCCTTGTGCCTGTAGGTGACAAGACAATCCTTGAAGTCATCATGGATCAGTTTGAGGGTATAGGTTGCCATAAGTTCTACATGTCTGTTAACTACAAGGCTGACATGATGAAATACTATCTCGGACAACTTGATCACAGGTATGACATTGAGTTCTTTATGGAGGATAAACCTCTTGGAACCATAGGTAGCGTATCTCTGTTGAAAGGTAAGATCACGACCCCATTCTTCGTGTCAAACTGCGATAGTATCAATGAACAGGATTACCGGGATGTGTGGGACTATCATGTGAATAATCACAATGATATGACTATCGTGACCATGGTGAAGAGTTTCAAGATACCCTATGGCGTGATTGAAACTGGTGAGGATGGATTGATGACCGCTTTGAAAGAAAAACCTGAGCAGACCTATCAGGTGAACACGGGGGTCTATATATTGAATCCTGAGTTGATTGACGAGATTCCTGAAGGAGAATTCTTCCATATTACTCATCTGATGGAGAAAGTTCAGTCACGTGGCGGACGTGTAGGCTGCTTCCCTGTAAGTGAGCATTCCTGGAAGGATATGGGTGAATGGCCGGAATACTTGAAGATGATAAACATATTATAAAAAAGGATATGAAATATAAGTTACTTATAGTTGCTTTCGATTGTCATAATTCCCATATGACAAGATTTGTATACAATCTGAAACAGGAGAACCCTGAAGCAGAGATACATTTTTTTACTGATAAAGAAAAAGAAGAATTACCAGAAGAATTAACAGGTAATGTTAGTAAGATACTCTATTTCAAGCAGGATAAATGTCAGGGGACAGTAGGTAAAATAAAGAGTATTATTTCATTAAGGAGGCAATTCAAAGAATTGTCAAAACATAATAGTTATGACATCGTAGATATTCATTTCCCCAAATTTTATATGGTAGTAGCAATGGGATATTTACGAAGGATGTCGAAGAAGGTTGTAGCATCGCCTTGGGGAAGTGATATCTTACGGGTTAATGGGATAAAATTCAGGGTACTTGCAAGTGGGGTGCTTAATAAATGTGATTATATCACTACCTTGGTCGATGGTAATCTTGGGAAGAAAATATTATCATATTTGCCAAATAGTAGAGATAAATTCTATCCTCAAGCATGGGGATCAGAAACAATAGATTATATAAACCACCATCTAAACGAGGTTGATACAATAGCTGCAAAGAAACATTTCGGTTTATCAGACAAGTATGTTATTACTTGTGGATATAATGCTTTCCGTGCTCAGAATCACGAGAAGATTATCGATGCTATTGTTCAAGTGCGCTCACAACTACCTGACAATTTGGCTTTATTATTTCCGGTATCATACGGTACTAACGACAAGGAAGAGTATGTCGCTGAATTGCGTGAAAAATGTAATAATCATAAATTGGATGCATTGTTTATGGAGGATTACATGTCTGTTCCTGATGTGTTTATGTTACGAATGGCAACAGATATGTTTGTTCATACACAAAATACTGATGCAGGATGTGCAAGTTTACAAGAATATGTATTGTGTGACAAAAAAATAGTTCATGGTAGTTGGATACGGTATCCAATGCTTGAAATATACCAACCATTATGCTATCATACTGCTTCTGATTTTTCAGTTCTTGGTGATGTGATAGTTGAGGCATATCGCTCGGCTCCTATTGAATTCTCAAAAGATGCAATAAGGTATATTCAATCAAACGGCTGGGAAGAAAAACGAAAAGGATGGAACGGCATGTTTGAAGAAATAGCTTTGTCAAAATAGTATTTTAGAAAATGGCAAGAAATGTAATTATAACAGGTTGTAACCGAGGTATTGGCAAAGCCATGGTAGAAGTCTTTGCTGCTTCTGGCTCCAACATCTGGGCGTGTGCTAGGAAGTCAACGACAGAGTATGATGCATGGTTGAAAGAAACAGCGGAAAAGGCTGGCGTTTGGATAAAGCCCATCTATTTCGAGTTGACAGATAAAGATGCTATCACTGCAGGCATCCAGTCCATCATAAATGATGGGCAGCCTATAGATGTGCTGGTGAACAACGCTGGTATTTCCACAGTGGGCCTATTAAGTATGAGCAAAGTGGAAGACATTGAGAATCTATTTGCTGTAAATTACTTTGCTATGCTGCGTATCATCCAGAAGGTTTCCAAACGGATGGCACGACAGAAGAAAGGTGTGATTATTAATATGGGTTCCATTGCAGGTATTGAACCGCAGGCCGGAAAGATAGCCTACGGTAGTAGCAAATCTGCTGTTATGATGATGACAAAATGCTTGGCCAAAGAATTAGGCCCGATGGGAATACGAGTGAATGCTATAGCTCCAGGCCCAGTAGAGACAGAAATGATTCACCAGTACAAAGATGATATTTTGAATAATCTGGCCTCTGAATCTGCGTTAAGGCGACTTGGTACTACGGTTGAGATAGCTCAGGTGGCATTGTTCCTTGCTTCGGAACAGGCTTCCTATATCAATGGTGAAATCATCAAAGTGGATGGAGGAAGATAGAATGAATAGAAAGATTCTTAATGAAGAAGAAATAAAGGCGATGTGCAAGCGCATGAGACTTCATGCGATGGACATGGCTTTGGCAGCGGGCAACAGAGGTGCTCATGTGAGCGGCAGTTTGTCGTGCATGGAAATCTATGCCGTGTTGTATGGTGCCATATTGAATTACGATTTAGATAATCCCTTGTGGAACGATCGTGACCGTTTCATTGCAGGAAAAGAACACGCTCGTTTGGCTGAATATCCAGCCAGAGCAGAAATGGGATTTTATCCTGTGGATGTGCTGAACAGCTATGAACAGAATGATGGTCTGTTGGTTGGTCATCAGTTGAAGAAAGAATTGGGCGTGGAGTATGGTTCCATGAGTTTGGGTATGGAGATGTCATTTGCCGTAGGCAAGGCACTCATAGCAAAACAGACTGGACAGAAATACCATGTGTACTGTCTGTTGGGTGATGCAGAATGTGAGGAAGGTCCAGTATGGGAAGCGTTTATTGCCGCAGCCCATTATAAACTGGATAACCTGACGGTGATTATTGATCGTAACCGTATGTCGGTGGATGGCAATACTGAGGAGTTAATGGCTCAACGCGATATGCAGAAAAAGATGGAGGCATTTGGTTTTGAGTCTGTCACAGTCGATGGTCACGACATTCATCAGCTTTTGGAAGCTTTGAAGCACAAGCCTGAAGGGATGCCCTACGCAATCATTGCAGAGACTACCAAGGGTAAGGGTGTATCATTTATCGAGAACAATAAATCATGGCATCAGGCTATTATGGGTGAGAAACTATATCATCAAGCTGTGGAGGAGCTTAGCAAATGAACATTAGTCCCGCATTAATCAAAGCCTATGCCCGTATGGGGCAAAAGGGTGCAGCAGCCGGTATTGGCATGATGGAACTGGCCAAGAATGACCCTGATATGAGAGTTGTTGTGGCAGACAGTGTGGCTATTGCCAGTTTGGATCGCTTCTATAACAATTATCCGAATCAAGTCATCAATGCAGGTATCTCGGAACAAAGTATGATAGGCATTGCGGCTGGTCTTTCATCTGAGGATGGTAGAGCTGTCTATGCTTGTACTTATGCTGCATTCGTATTGGTGAAAGCAATAGAGTTTGTACGTCACAATTTGGCCTACCACCAGTTCAATGTGAAGATAGTTGGTAATTCTGCAGGTTTTGCTATGGAAACTCTCTCTATTTCCCATTGGGCAACAGAGGATATTGCTATGGCTAGGGCATTGCCTAATGTGACCATTCTCTCAGCGGCAGATAGCTTAGAGGCTATCAAGATGGTGAAAGCGGCCCATGATGTTAAAGGTCCTGTGTATGTGCGCCTTTCTGGTCTGCTGAATTGTCCTATAGTGTATGCCAACGACTTTGAGTATGAAATTGGCAAAGCCAATGAACTAAGAGAGGGCGAGGGCGTAACTATCATTGCAACGGGTATGATGGTTCGCGAGGCACTAGACGCAGCAGAATTGCTTGCAGCCAAAGGTATAGATGCTAAAGTTGTAGATATGCATACTATCAAACCGCTTGATACAGCCTGTTTAGATAAAGCAATGGCAGATTCCAAGTTGCTTGTTTCTGTAGAAGAACACAGTATCATTGGCGGTTTAGGTGGAGCCGTTGCAGAGTACCTGTCGGAAAAAGGAAACACTCCTCGTTTGGTACGCATTGGCATAGGCGATTTTTACGGAAAGTTAGGTGAATTGCGTTATTGCTGGGAACAGCACGGACTGACAGCACCGCAGATTGCAGAGCGTATAGAAAAAGAGTTAAATAAATTGTAAAATCATTTAATGGTAAATAATTATGAGCAACATTGAAAAATTAAAAGAAGCATTCGTTGAAGGACTGGAGATTCCTATGGATGAAGTTGAGACTGCAACCATGGAAAGTGTGGATAAGTGGGATAGCATCGGGCAGATGAGTTTGGTGGCAATCATCGAGGATGCTTTCAGTATTGAATTCGATCCGGACGAGGTGATGCAGTTCACTTCTTTTGCAACAGGTGTTGAAATATTGAAGAAGCACGGAATAGAGATTTAAGATCACAAATTACATAAGTTACACGAATTGTTTAGATGCTGTTTGATATAGATAAGAAACCTGCATCAGCAGTGGCTGCCATTGATGATGCAGGTGGACAATTGACATACGGCGATTTGGTTGACCTTCAGAGTAAACTATCTGCCGTTTTACCAGATCGTGAGTTGGTGTTCTGTCTTTGTGAAAATAAGGTGGGAGCACTGGCAGGTTTCCTGTCGTTGTATGACTGCAAGGATGTGTGCCTGCTGCTTAGTGCGCACATTGACAAAGCATTGCTCAAAATACTGGATAAAACATACGGGCCTTCCTATTACTGGATGCCAGAGAATATGGTTGATGAGAGTGGTTATGAAAAGGTGTTTGAGTATAAAGATTTCGTTCTTTGCAAAACAGGAAAGATTGCACCTGCTTTGCATCCAGGGCTCTCTATGCTGATGACCACTTCTGGAACCACAGGTAGTCCTAAACTTGTACGTCATAGGTACGGTAACATAGAAAGTAATGCCAAGAATGTGGCAAAGGTTTTTGGCTGGACTCCTGAAGAAAGGGGAATCATTGATCTGCCCATGCAATATACAATGGGATTGAATGTCATAAACAGCCATCTTTATGCTGGTGCGACCGTATTGCTGATTGAGGCAAATTTGATGAGTCCTAAATATTGGAGTTTTATCAAAGAGCAGAAGGGTAGTAACTTTACGGGCGTTCCGTTCAGTTATGAGATTCTGAACCGCTTACGTTTCTGGAAGATGGATTTACCACACTTAACCACAATGGCAGAAGGTGGTGGCAAACTGTCAGATACGTTGTTCAAGACTATTGCTGATTATGCCGTAGAGAAAGACAAGCGTTTCTTTGCTACCTTTGGTACCACAGAGACTTCTGCTCGTTTGGCATTCCTGCCTCCTTCTGTGGCTGCAACCCATATTGGTAGCATTGGTCATGCAATCCCTGAAGGTAAACTGATTCTTGTTGATGAGAACGGCAATGAAATCAATGAAGCAGATGTGGAAGGCGAACTTCGCTATGAGGGTCCGAACGTGACTATGGGGTATGGCACATGTGTGGAAGATTTGGCGAAAGGTGATGAGTTCTGTGGCAGGTATGAGACTGGTGACTTGGCCAAGAAAGATGCGGATGGATTCTTCTATATCGTAGGTCGTAAGAAGCGTTTCCTGAAACTCTTTGGACTCCGTGTCAGTTTGGATCAGAGTGAGAAAATCATATCTGAGAACTTTAACGGCATTGAGTGCGCCTGCACGGGTGATGACAATCAGATGTTGATTTACATTACACAGGAGGATTTGAAGGAAGAGGTCAAGAAACTTATTTCGGAAAAGACAGGTCTGATGGCAAAGTCCTTTGATGTGAGAGTGATAAATGAAATACCGAGATTTGAATCGGGTAAAATTAACTATAAAGCATTAGGTAAGTAAAATGGCATTTTTAAAGATAGAGAATGTAAAGATAGCAGGTATAGCAGCTTGTGTACCGCCAAAGAGAGTTGATAATATGGAATCCGACTTGGTTGAAGACAAACATGAGTTGGAGAAATACATAGAGACCACAGGCGTAAGATATAGGTATGTGGCAGAAGACGGTATTTGCTCATCAGACCTTTGTAAGGCTGCTGCTGATAAGCTGATAGAAGAAATGGGCATTGATAAATCGGAGATCGGTTGCCTGATAATGGTAACACAGACTCCTGACTATATCTTCCCAGCCACAGCATGTATCCTGCAGGACCGTTTGGGCCTGCCTACTAACTGTATGAGTTTTGATATTACCATGAGCTGTCCTGGTTGGATTTATGGATTGTCTGTAATGTCATCCATTCTTAGTGCAGGAAAGATTAAGAAGGGATTACTTCTGGTAGGCGAGACCTCAACAAAGGCAAAGTCACCATACGATCGAGTAAATTTGCTAGCTGGAGACGCTGGAACGGCAACTATTCTTGAATATAAAGAAGGGGCTAATCCTTTGTTGTTCAGTATGCATACAGATGGCAGTAACTATCGTTCTCTGATTATCCCTGATGGTGGTTATAGGAACCCTGTTACACATCAGTCTTTTGAATACTATGAGTGTAAGGATGGAATGAAGCGAAATCGTCTGAATGCCAACATGGAAGGTGAAGATATATTGTCCTTTGCCATGCATACAGCCCCCAAATGTATCAAGGGGTTGTTGGAGCACTTTGAATTGCCTAAGGAGGAGATGGATTACTTCTTGATTCATCAGGCCAATCAGCTTATCAATAAGCTTATTCAGAAGCGAATGAAGATTGACGATGCTCATTGTCCATATAATATTAATGAATTTGGTAACACATCTTCCACTTCAATACCGTTGATGATAGTGAATAAATTACGAAACGATATTGAAGATAAGAAAATTGTCGCTTGCGGATTTGGTACAGGATTGGCGTGGGGCGCACTGTATAATCACATTGAGAACGTGACTATTTGCGACCTTGTTCACTACAAACGATAAATGGAAATTGTATCAATCAGGATGGCCTGTGGTAGCAGTATCTCTTACTCATGGTGATTTGGATTATAAAGGGGAACGGAGGACCGGGTATCTGTTACACAGAAAATATAAGTTAGCAATAATCAATAGTAAGGTGATGCCACGGCAGGCAATAGAAGCATTAGAAACGGGTAATTAACATGTTATGATGCGTGGTATAAATCATCAGAACACAAAAGCATTCCTTGAAGTGGTGAGGGCTGGACAGTGGGAAAAGGATGTCCGGCTCTTGCCATATCAAGATATAAAATGGAAGGAGGTCTATCGTCTTGCCACCGAACAATCGGTTCTTGGACTTGTACTAGCAGGATTGGAACACTCGGATGTAAAGCCACCTCAGGTGTTGCTATTGCAGTGGATAGGAGAAGTGCAGGTAATCGAGCAACGTAACAAGGATATGAATGCCTTTGTTGCTCACCTTATTGAGAAACTGCGGAAGACTGATATAAAGGCTCTGCTTGTAAAAGGACAGGGAGTAGCACAATGTTATGAGAAGCCTTTTTGGAGAGTTTCTGGTGATGTGGATTTGTTGTTGAGTGACGAGAATTATCAAAAGGCAAAAGAATTGCTTATTCCTTTAGGTGAGGTGACAGAATCGGAGGATGTGGCAAAGAAACATCTGGCACTTAAAATAAATGGCTTTGATGTAGAACTTCATGGAAGAATGCCTTTCGGCATTTCTTGTAGAGCAGATAATGTTGTTGATGAGGTGCTTGAGGATTCTTTGCAAAAGGGTGGGGTAGGTAAATGGTCTGTTGGTGAAACTGATGTGTTTATGCCTAATCCTGACAACCATATACTAATAGTCTATACTCATTTTTTGCGTCATTTCTTTATTGAAGGTGTTGGCCTGCGACAAATATGTGATTGGTGCAGATTGCTCTACACCTATAGGGATTCACTGAACTACGAACTCATGGAATCACGAATTCGTAAGATGGGACTAATTAGTGAGTGGAAAGCTTTTGCGTCGCTTGCTGTAGATACGCTAGGAATGCCAGTTGAAGCAATGCCGTTCTATGATGCACAGTTCAAGAATAAAGGTAATAAGGTCTTAAGGAGAGTCTTGCAGAACGGAAACTTTGGGCATAATAATAACCTGAGTTATAGGGCAAGGTATTCTGGAATAACTTATAAGATTGTTGCCACGTGGAGAAGGCTGAGGGATTTTGCTTCGTTAGTGCTTATGTTTCCAGTGGATTCACCAAAGTTTTTCTTTACCTATTTGTATAACAAGACGAAATAGTTGCTTATGGTAATAGATAATGCTCTTTTGGATGAAGTTTCGTTTAAAGCGAAGGAATCTCCTCGTTTGCGGATGAACTATAATTTTCATCAGTCGCTGGAAGATAAGTGTCATCGTATGCTGAATGCACTGGAGCCAGGGACTGTGGTTCCCATCCATCGACACCCAACGAAGGATGAGTCTTTCGTTATCCTGCGAGGCAAGGTTAGGGTGACTA